>JAFTCL010000060.1 GCA_017454745.1 Kiritimatiellia bacterium | reverse complement strand
GTGACCGGGGCAGTCAACGTGCGCATAGTGGCGGGTCTCGGTGCTGTACTCGACGTGCGAGGTCGCAATCGTCAAAATTTTCGTGGGGTCACGGCGGCCAGCGGACTCGGAAGCCTTTGCAACCTGGTCGTAGGAGACGAGGTTCGCGAGGCCCTTGAGCGACTGGACATTGGTGATTGCAGCCGTGAGGGTGGTCTTGCCATGGTCAACGTGGCCAATCGTGCCAACGTTCACATGCGGTTTATCGCCGCGATTAAAGGTTTCTTTTGCCATTTCCTTATTCCTTCCTGTGAGAGGATGTGACTACATGACATTCGCAAAAAAATGGAGCCACCGAGCAGAATCGGACTGCCGACCTCATCCTTACCAAGGATGCGCTCTACCTACTGAGCTACAGTGGCCCTCAGCTCTACGCCCTCGCTAAAAGACGCTTTGCAAAAGTCGCGATTTCGCAAACCAAACCTGCAGGAATGCGAAAACGTGAAGAAGAGTACTAAATCCCATACGGAAAGTCAACTAGAAACGTGAAAAAAAATTGTTTTTTGGCGGTTTTAGCGGGAAAAACGGCAAAATCCGCAAAAAAACCGCCAAAAATCAGTGTTCGACGGGGACGGGATTACCGGGGTGTCGCGGAAAAACACGGCTAAGGCCGAACCTCGAATTGACGGCGCGGTTTTATGATGCTATAATATAAGGAGATTAATGAAGGGGTAGCTTTGAAAGTTTCATGTCTGGCTAGGTATACGGCGGCGGCGTTTATTGGCTCGCTGCTCTTGTTTTTGGTGCAACCCATGCTGGGGCGCACGATGTTGCCGATGTTCGGCGGCAGCGCGGCGGTCTGGGGGGTGTGCCTGGCGGCTTATCAGGTGCTGCTGCTCGGCGGGTATCTATACGCGCACTTCATGTCGCGCCAAAAGCTCGCCGTACAGTGTTCGACCCATTTGCCGGGACTGGCCGCCGCCGCAGTTTGGGTGGCGGCATTCGCCTTTTTCCGCCACCGCCTTGCCGGATGGATTTCGGCGGACGCGTCGGCCCCTTGGCTCAAGGCGGGGTTGTGCGTCCCGTTTTTTATCGGCATCCCGTATCTGCTGCTTTCCGCCGGCAGCACGCTGGTGCAAACCTGGGCCGCCCGGCGCCATACCGGGGTTTACCGGCTTTACGCTTGGTCTAACGCCGGATCGTTCATCGGGCTGCTCGCATACCCGCTGGTCTTTGAACCGTTTTTGGGACTTACCGCGCAATGGCTGATTTTCGCGGGTGGAATTTTGGTTTACGCCGCGCTGCTTTTCCTGCTGGGACGCTCCGAACTGCGCTCAACCGCCCTTTCGGCCGCCTCGGAACCGCCACCCGAACCGTTGCAACCCAAAGCGGAGGTCTGGACTTGGTACGCGCTTCCGGCGGTTACGGCGTTCGCGCTCAACGCGGTGGTGGCGCATCTGTTCATGGATGTAACGCCGCTGCCGATGGTTTGGGCGATTGCGCTGGCGGCGTTCCTGCTCAGCTACTCGCTCGGCTTTTCCGATTTGGCGCAACGCTGGATTCCCGCCTGGTCCGCCGGCGCACTGCTGGCGCTGGTGGCGGCGGCGTACGCCAACGGCCTGTGGGGCACGGGAAGCTTTTGGCCAAACGCGTTCGCCGGGCTGGGGGTGCTGGTGCTGTCCGGAACGGTGCTGCACGGATGGCTGTACGCGGAACGCCCGGAACCGGCCCGACTCACCCGCTACTATCTGGCAATCGCGGTGGGCGGTGCGGTGGGAGGTTTACTGGCGTCTTTCGCGGCCCCGCTGGTGTTCAAGCGGGTTACGGAGTACCCGCTGGCTTTGGCGGCATGCTGCCTGCTGATCGTGATGCGGCTTTTTAAGCGGTATCGCGTTCCGGTCACCCGCAGCCAGCGTTTGGCGATCTGCCTCATAGCGGCCCTGGCGTTTCTGGGGCTGGTCGGCGCCACCGCCCGCAAAACCAATTCCAATGTCATCACCCGCCGCCGCAATTTCTACGGCACGCTCTCCGTGACCCGAACTCTGGAAATCTCCGGCAAATCGCGGCTTCCGGTGACGTTTCTGTGGTATGGGCAAACCACTCACGGTCTGCAGGTGAACACCCCCCTAACCCAGCATTATCCTTATTCCTATTATACGCACAACGGCGGCGGGGCGGGTGTGCTTTCCCACCCGCGTTACGAAAAGTTAGACGAAGGGATGAAGGTCGGCGTGGTCGGTCTGGGCGCCGGAGTGCTGGCTTGTTACGGGCGCAAAGGCGATATTTACCGTTTTTACGAAATCAACCCCCAAGTGGTGGAGATCGCCCGTAATCCCCGGCTCTTCACCTTTCTCAACGATTCCTACGCCCGCGTCGATCTGGTGCAGGGCGACGCGCGGACCATGATGGAGATGGAAAGCAAGGCGAAAGATCCCAAGTATGACGTGCTGTACATTGACGCCTACAGCGGCGACTCCATACCCTACCACCTGATCACCCGTGAAGCGTTCCGGCTGTATCTCGACCGGCTGGAGCCGGACGGCATTCTGGCGCTGCACGTCAGCAACTGGCACATCGACCTGCTGCCGATCTGCAAGTCGTTCTACGAGGAGTTCTCCCTCTACCCCTACGGCACCATCAGCCGGCAAAACGACAACCTGATCGCCGGGGCGGTATGGGTTTATTTCACCCGCGACATCCACCGTTACATTAAACCGGACAACGCGGTGGTCATCGACTGGTCCCGCATTAAGCCTTTTCCACTGCCCACCGACGACCGCGGCAGCCTGTTGCCGCTTATGCGGTTGAAATGATCGGAGATTACGAATGGAATACGAGTCGGAACTGTTTAATATGCGAAAATCCGCGGTGTTGACCATCGGCATGAGCGACAGCGGCGGCAACTCCGGCGTCCAGGCCGATTGGCGGGCGTTCCAGAGTTTTGGCGTCCACGCCTGCACCGCCGTTACCGCCATTGCCGCTCAAAACGTTTTCGGTGCGCAATCCGTCGCCCCGGTCGAACCGGAACTTATCGGGGCCCAGCTCGACGCCGTTATCGAGCCTTACGGCGTGATGGCGATTAAAACCGGGATGTTGCCAAGCGAACCGGCGATTGACCTGGTCGCCGACCGGCTGGGATTGGTCGGCCGGATCGCAAAAATCATCGACCCTGAACTGATCGCGCCGGACGGGATTCCGAGACTTTCCGAAACGGCCCTGTCGGCGTTCCGTACCCGGATCCTGCCGTTGGCGTTTCTGGCAACCCCCAACCTTTCCGAGGCGGAATTGCTCGACGGCTCGGCTTGCGATTCGGAGCGGGATATGCCGACTCTAGCCCGGCGGCTTGCCGACCGGTTTTCGTGCGCGGTGCTGCTTAAGGGAGGACAGAATCTGGACCACCCGGCGGACGATTTTCTCTGCGACGGCGAAAGCGTCTACCGTGTGTCAACCCCGGCGGTGGATTCCCCGGTTTCGGTTACCGGTGCCGGCGGTCTGCTAAGCGCGGCCATCGCCGCTGCGGCAGCCTGCGGAAGACCGCTGTTGGACGCGGTCGCGGAGGCCAAAGCATACGTTTACGAAGCCCTGCGCACCGCCATCCGGGTCGGCGAGGCCGGCGCCGTGACCGGATCCCCCGCCCCATGCCCCGCAGACACGGTTCGCATCGAAACCATTAACGAATAACGGAATTATCGCCCATGAACACTTCCCGCGCAACTCCCGCCAGCTTCGCCAAAAAATGGCGCCCGGAATGGATTGTGCTGTCGGCGTTGCTGGGCATCGCGGCCATCTCCGCCGCCGCGCTGATTTTTCTGAAAATCCGCCACGATTTCCAAACCCGCGTGGCGGCTACCGCCACCGTGCTGGAGGACGGAGAGGCGTTGCTTGACGTGATCTGCGCCGATAACGCCGTGGCCGCAAAAAACCTTTCGCCGCAAGACTGGAAGGCGCTGTCCGACCGCATCGACAGCATCTTCGCGGTTCGCAAGGACGTGCAGTCGGTTTCCATTTCCCGCGACGGCGTTACGTTATTCAACCAGCAAGCTGACCGGTTGCTGGGCACCGCCGATTCGCAAGCCAAACCTCTGGCCGGAGAGACCGAGTTGAGCCGGCGCACGCTGGAGATTGGAGGACGCACCCGCCCGGTGTTCGTCCTTTCGCGGACCGCCGACCTGCCCGGCGGCGGAACCGTGACCATCGAAGCGGCGGTACGCCGCGAAGCGGTCAATTCCGCGGAAAAAACCGCCCGCCGCATCACCCGCTCGCTATTCGCGTTTTCGCTGGCGATTTTGGGCGGCTCGATTCTCGCCTGCGCGTATGTGCTGGTCCTCGCCGTGATCCGCGAACGCCGCCGCGAGGCGTTGGCCCGGCAGGAGGAACACCTCGCCTTTTCCGGCGTTCTGGCCAACGGCATCCTGCATGATTTCCGCAACCCGATGTCGGCGATCCAGCTGGACGCGCAAATGCTTTCAAGGGAATTTCGACGCGACGAAGGTTTTCGTCCGGACCGCGTCTCCGACCTGTCCGAACGGATTGTGCGCACCACCGAGCGCATGAACAAGATTTTCCGCGAGTTCCTTTACCTCGCAAAACCCGCCGACGAGCAGACGGAAAACATCGTGGCCGCCACCGCGATCCGGGAGTGCCTGGACACGCTCGGCCCGCGGCTGGAACAGTCCGGGCTTACTGCGGAGTTCAACGCGCCGGAGAATCCGATAGTGATGCGCGGGTTCAGTGCCACCTTCCACCGCGCCTTAATGAACGTGTTGGTCAACGCCACCCAGTTCGCGCCCCGCGGCAGCGCGGTCCGCGTGACGTTGGCTGCCGAGGCTTCCGACGCAATCATTGAAGTGCATGACGACGGTCCCGGCATCCCGCCCGCCAGACGCGAAAAAATCTTTGAGATGTTCGCCACCACCCGGCCCGAAGGCACGGGTCTGGGGTTGTTCCTCGCCCGTACCGCAATAGAACGCGCCGGCGGGACAATCCGGGTCGCCGATGTTCCGCACGGAACCACTTTCCGCATTACCATGCCTCTCGCAAAGGCCGGGGACGATTCTTCGTCCGCCGTCTAAACAGCAGGATGCCGATATGAAAATACTGATAATCGAAGATGATTTGGACAACGCCCGCAGTGTTACCGAAGTGGCGGAAGACGCGGGTTTTGAAACCGCCACCGTACACACCGGAGCGGAAGGGATAAAGGTTTTTCAATCCGATGTCCCGGACGTGGTGCTGAGCGATCTGGTGCTGCCGGATATCGACGGCATACAGGTTATGGGGCAACTGAAAAAGATCGACCCCGCCGTTCCGGTGCTGATCATGACCGCCTACGGTTCGGTCGAATCCGGAGTTCGGGCCATGCGCGACGGGGCATACGATTACGTCACCAAGCCGCTGGATTTGGACGACATACAGTCCAAACTCCGCCGCGCCGCCGAAGCTTCCCGCTTGCGCCGCCAGGTGAACGCGCTGTCCCGGACCGTGCACGAGCGCTTCACCTCCACCGCGATGATTGCCGAATCCGTCGGCATGAAAAGGGTGGTCTCGCAAATCGAGGCACTCGCCGACACCGCCGCCACCGTTCTCATCCGCGGGGAAAGCGGCACCGGCAAAGAGTTGGTCGCGAAAGCACTGCACGTCGATTCCAAACGCCGCGACGGGCCTTACGTGGCGGTCAACTGCGGCGCCTTTGCCGAAAACCTGCTGGAATCCGAACTGTTCGGCCATGAAAAGGGTGCTTTTACCGGCGCGGTGAACACTTACAAAGGCGCGTTTGAACGCGCCGACGGCGGCACGCTTTTTTTGGACGAAATCGGCGACGCCCCCGCCGCCGTCCAGGTGAAACTGCTTCGGGCGTTGGAGGAGAAAGAGGTGCGGCGCGTCGGCGGACGGGACACGTTCAAGGTGAATGTGCGGCTGGTCTCCGCCACCAACCGCGATCTGGACGCATTGGTACGCGACGGCTCTTTTCGCGAGGATCTGCTGTACCGCTTGAATGTGGTCACCATCCAGATTCCGCCGCTGCGCGAACGCCGCGCCGATATCCGCCCGCTGGCCGACCGGTTTATCTCCCGCGCCGCTTCAGAAAACGGCAAGACGGTGACTTCGGTGGCGAAGGATTTTTATCTGGCGCTGGAAGGCTACGACTGGCCGGGCAACGTGCGGCAGTTGCGGAATGTGGTGGAGTCTGCGGTACTGCTCTCGCCAAACGGCGAACTCAACGCCGACTCAGTAAACATTCCCGGCAAGATGCGCCCGGCCACCCCCGCCGGCGCGGTGGGGCTGCCCGAAGGCATGACTCTGGAGGAGGCAGAACGCCAGATTCTGGTGCAGAAGCTGCAGGAAAACCACGGTAACCGCAGTGTCACCGCCGAGCAGCTCGGCATTTCCCGCCGCACCATCCAGCGCAAAATCAAGGAACACAATTTGCCATACTGACGGGCGAGAGACGGCGTTAAGCAAGCCGTTGACATGGGAATGGTATTGTGTTACGCTAGTTTTATCCAGGTTTGGATTGTGCAGCTTTGTTCGGAGAATGGATTCCCTCTAAAGATCAGGTCACGAGAAAGGAAGGTTATCATGAAAAAAACGTTTGCGTTTGCGGCCGCGGTTTTGGTTATGGCGTTTGCGGTTAAGGCGGATAACTTGGCGACGACCGAACAGGCGGCAGCGGTGTCGCCGATTCAGGTCGCGCTGTTCAGCCCCGCCGAATTGCCCTCGCCGGACACGGATATCAGGGGATTGCGGCTTTCGTTCATTTATGGACGCTGCCGGAATCTTTCCGGAATTGATTTGGGTATCGCCAACCACTGCCGTGGACGGCTTGCCGGATTCGAGTTGGGCGGGTTTAGTATGGTGACCGGAAATACCAGCGGTGTTCAAATAAACCTTTGCGCCTCTATCACGCTTCGGGAAATGCGCGGCTTTCAATGCGCCTCGTACACCAGTTGCCGCGATGTCGGCCGCGGGATGCAGCTGGGCGTGATCAACCATTGCACCGATATGCGCGGTTTTCAACTGGGGCTGCTCAACATATCGAGCGAAATGACGGGTATGCAGATCGGTCTGATCAACATCATTTCAGAAAGCCCGCTTCCGGCGTTTCCCATCCTGAACGCGCATTTCTAGGCCGGCACCGGCTTATCGAAGCGCTTCCAGCTCCGCCCAGCGGTCAAATTTTTCTTCCAGTTCCCGTTCGGCTTCGGCAAGCCGTTGCTGCGCTTGCGCGGCCTCCCCGGGCGCGGTTCGGTAAATGGCGGCATCACAAAGCTTGGCTTGCAAACCCGCAACCTCCTGCTCCAGATTTTCGATCTCGCCCGGCAACCGTTCCAATTCACGCTGCTCGTTGAACCCAAGCCGCGCTTTGCGCGGGGCGGTAACCTCAGCCTTTGCAACGGTTTTTTCGCTTACTTTTGGCGCAATCGCCGACTGGGGGCGGGCCTGCCGCTGCCAGTCTTCGTAACCGCCGGGGTACATCCCGACCCGTCCGTCGCCCTCCAGCACAAACGACGCGGTAACCACCCGGTCAAGGAAGGTACGGTCGTGGCTGACCAAAAGCAGGGTGCCGGCGTAACCGAGCAGTTGCTCCTCCAGCAGCTCCAGCGTTTCCACGTCCAAATCGTTGGTCGGCTCGTCCATCACCAGCAGATTGCCGGGTTGGAGAAACAATTTGGCCAGCAACAGCCGGGCGCGTTCACCGCCGGAAAGCGCCTTCACCGGGGTTCTGGCCCGGTCGGAGGTGAAAAGGAAATCGTTCAGATACCCGTAAACATGGCGGCGGGCCCCGCCAACCGTCACTTCGTCGTGCCCGGCGGAGAGATTTTCCACCACCGTCGCTTCGGTGTCGAGCGTCGCCCTTAATTGGTCAAAGAAAGCCACCTCTACCCGCGCTCCGGGAGTAACGGAACCGGAGACCGGCCGCAGTTGCCCGGTGAGCAACCGCAGCAGCGTGGTTTTGCCGGAGCCGTTCGGCCCGATGATCCCGATGCGTTCGCCACGCAGCACGGTCGCGGAAAAGTCGCGAACCAGCGGGGCGGCGCCGGGATAAGCGAAAGTCAAATTGTCGATTTTCAACACCCGGTCGCCAGACGGAGCCGCCGCGTCGAGCTGCATCTTGCTGGTCCCGACCGCAGTCCGCCGCTGGCGGAACTCTTCCCGGAGCTTCATCAGCGCCGCGACCCGGCCTTCGTTCCGGGTGGTACGGGCCTTGACCCCGCGCACCAGCCAAGCCTCTTCCTGGTTGAGTTTTTTGGTCTTCTTTTCCCAGTAAACCTGCTCGTCGCTGATTAAATCCGCCTTCCGGCGCAGGAAAGTGGGATAGTCGCAATCCCAGCCCGCCAGGTGGCCGCGGTCGAGATCGAGCACTTTTTTCGCAACGTGTTTCAGAAAAGTCCGGTCGTGAGTGACGAAAAGGCAAGCGCAGGTGCTTTTGGCGAGAAACCCCTCCAGCCACTCGATGGTCGAGATGTCGAGATGGTTGGTCGGCTCGTCCAACAGCAGCAATTGCGGTTCAGAAGCCAATGCCCCCGCCAGCAGGGCGCGGCGTCGCAACCCGCCGGAGAGGGTGTTGAACACCGCCGCCGGATCCAATCCCAGCCGGGTAAGAAAAGGCTTGGCGCTGCGGTGTGCCCCGTCGGACGTGTCGAGTCCGCGTTCCGCCACCTCCAGCACCGAGCCGGGCTGGTCGCCCGGCACATCCTGCGAGAGGTACGCCACCCGCAGCCCCGCTTCGCGCAACACCTCTCCGGCGTCCGGTTCGATCACTCCCGCGATGACCTTCAGCAGCGTGGATTTTCCCTCGCCGTTCCTTCCGGTCACGCAGGCGCGGTCGCCCGCCGCGATGTTCAGGCTTACCTGGTCGAGCACCAACGGCCCGCCGTATTGGATGGATACGCCATGCAAAGCTATCAACGCCATAACCGCCACCAACTAACTAAAAAGGCGTCTGCGGATTGCAGACGCCTACAAATGGAGGTGCGAAGCGGAATTGGACCGCTGTACGAGGTTTTGCAGACCTCTGCCTAACCACTCGGCCATCGCACCCGAAAAAAACACCAGAAGAAGCGCTACTTCTTCATATTTGCGCGCGCACGCTCTTTCAGCCGCTTCTCTCGGGCCAAACGACGCTGGCGCTTAACACGTTTTCTAAGTTGCTGTCCCATAACGAGCGCAAACTTTATCAAAATTCCGCCCGGTTTGTCAACGGCGAAAATTAAAAATGTGAATTTTTTTTTGCTGAGTGTAGCCCGCCGCCCGCGCTTCGCACGGGAATGTAAATGAGGATAACTTTGATATTTGCTTTCGCTATTGGGAGTCTCGGAGTTAAGGAGAAAATTCATCAATTTACTCATTCTCCAATACTCCAAAACTCCCAGTCAGCGAAAGCAAGTAAGGGGAAATTAAAGGAAGTTATAGGCAAGAACGTGTAGAATCGTGTAAATCTTTGCGCCCTTTGCGATCTTTGCGGCTAAAAACCGTTGTTGTTATAGGTAAGCCGGCCGCCCCCGCCCCGCGCGGGAACGTTCATCTCGATAACCCTAACCGTTGTTGTTATAGGTAAGTTTACAGACAAAACCCTTGCGTTATCAATTAGTCTTTCGACATTTTTCTGAATATTCCAAGTACGGCAACGATTTCATCAATAAAGGGGATGGGGTCCGGTACTATAAATTTCAAAACAGCAACAATCACTTTCCCCCAAATTGGAATTGGGAAAATCCAGTTCAATAAGGTTGTAACTATGGCTAACAGCACAAACATGTTAAGACCTCCGCTTTTCACTTAGAAGTTGAATAATTCAACATTACCTTTTTCTATTTCTCCTAATCTCAAAGATACGAGTTTGTAGTTCTTTTATTAGCGGTTCAAATAAAAATTTATGTGCGTCAGAAAGATGCTCGTATTCTTGAGTGATTATATGTAATTTTGTTTTGCATCTGGCCAGTTCTTTATTAGTAACAATAGAGCGATCACTTTCCGATAGAAATAACTGGTTCCTAACTTTTTTAGCCATTTCCTTAATACGGCAATCGGCATCATACTCGGCTTTATCACGGGAAAAAGCAAGCAACTCATGCACCGCATCTATAATAACCGCCAGCGTAGAACCTTGATCTAAATAGGAATCCGCCATTATACCCCCAATACGGTCGCGGCAAGATTAATGATTTTTTCTTTCACTTGGTCAGACCATTCGGGGTGCCGGCCAAGATCAGCAATCATTTTCTCAATAACTGCACTGCGTTTGTCAAATCTGGAATGCCAGTCCTTATTTTCTGCCTCAAGCCGTTTTACATAGTTTTCAGTTTCCGCGACGATTCTCCGTATTTCCTGTTCAGTTTCTTGTTCTTTAGCATCTGCGTTGGCTCTGATTACCGCGATTTCGCGTTGTCCGGCTATAATTTCTTTCGCAATTTCCAACGCCGCCGGAATTGCTTCCTGAGGGATTTTTTCCACACACTCCATCCATTCGCCACGCTCTTCGTCGGCCTCCGAATTATTGTTTGTCGGACGCAGTGCTTTGGTTCTTTCAAGATCAAACTTCCCCATGGTTTATCCTTTCAACGCTACTGAAAGTTTTCTCAGTTTCTCCAAGTCATCGTTGAATGCGGACAGCGTCTCAAGGTTGTAGTTCCGCGCCATGTCCGAAATAGAATGATCTATTTCATCCTGCATAGCGGCGTAACACTCTTTTACGCTCTTTCTGTTGGTCTCAACAAATTCAGGGATCATACTGTTTTTCACTTCTCCCTGAACCTCTGTCTCCCATTTCGACACCGTTTCTTCCGCCGCATTTTTGAGCTTGCCCTGCCACCGATTGGATTCAGCGATAAAGGATGCCACGTCCACGGCAACTTGCAAGACGACACCCATTGTCTGAACAAATCGTTTGGTAAAAATCTTGCCGATGTTGTTGTAAATCTGCCTACTGAATGTCTTGCCGAAAAGCTTGCCAGTTTTGCTAACCGTCATTTTTGCCAGATTCCCAAACCCGGAGGCGACACCTCCTACGCCGCCAAGACTGCTTGCGACAAAGTTCTTCGCCCCATCTCTTCCGAGTCGCGTCGCGATTCTTGTCCCAATGTTTAACAGTAATTTACCAAATTCTGGATTCTTAACCGTATGTGCTTCAGATTCGAAATGGCGGACTGCCAAATTAGTCATTTCGTTTAACTCTTCGTCCATCTTTCCGTTGATATCACATAGATAGGTCTCCATGTCTTTCGTGATGTCTAACGTTCCAAATGGGAGTACATGACCATATATGTAAGCTTGGCATGACGATGCACCATTCCATTTGTTAGCGGCATCCGTCTCGTTTGCGATGCGTCGATTCAGCTCTTTCGCGCCGCGTGCCACTAATTTGGGCAAATCGTGGGTAATCTGTTCAACATATCTATCTATAACGGCAAAAGCTTTTTTCTGGCTGTCGGCAATATCCTTTTTCTGTTTTTCCAACTGCGCTATTTCTGCTCTGCCGACGTTAGCTGCGGAAATCTTACCGTTGATTTCATTGATACGCCGTTCCACCAGCGAAAGAAATGCCGCCCGGAAGTGTTCCTCCATTTCTTTCCGGTGCTCAGGTGTGTCGATTACAGAATAGACCTCGCGCCAGAGATGGTCGGTGTCCGGCATGGTGCTCGCTCCAAAAGAGTCCAAAGCCGACGACCGCACCAATACCAGCTTAATTTTCTCATGCAGCGTGTCCTCGGCATTGAGACGGATTTCTTTAATACGCTTATCCTTCTCGTCAAGTCCATCTGGAACACGATTGACTACCAGAATAACGGGGAAGCGGCCAAACTGTTGGCGGACATCCCCAATCAATTCCATAAGTTTCTGGTCGCTTTCCCCAAAACCGACCTTGTACACTACCGGGAAAACCACAGCATCACATTCTGGAAGGAAAGATTTCAACACCTCCGTGTGTTCTGAAATGATAGCGTTGAATCCTGGCGTGTCGAAAAGGTTTAGTCCTTTGAATCCTTTTTTGGTCTCCGGGATCTCCGCCTTCAAACGCAACAAATTCTTATCGGGTTTTTCAGATAAGCTGCGGAATTGTTCATAGGTGATTTCCTCGTAGGTCGCGTCACGGTTAATCGCCAAGAATCGTTCTTTTTCGACGAGTCCGTATTCCATCCACGTCACCGCGCCGGTTGTCGGCTTGGCACCGGCCGGCAGAAATTTTCTGCCAAGGAAGGAATTTACAAGTGTCGATTTGCCGCTGGAGGTTTCCCCCGCAAGCATGACGTAACTGCGGGGATTTTCAAGATGCATCCCAAGCATTTTCAGCGCCGGCATCAGATTATCGTCGTCCGCGCCTGACATCAGCTCGAAATTAGCATCTAGGAGCTCAAGCAATTTCTGAACGGTCATCTATAGCCATCCTCTGCCAATTCTGAACGCCAAGCTTTGAATCGCTTTATGTCCGCACCTACTTCAGCCGCCTGCCGCTCTTTTGATTCAGCCGAAGCCGACAGTTCCGCCGCTGCCTTCGCGAAATATTCCTCCACGCTCTTCTTTTGCACTTTCAGCCACGAACGGATTGAGCTGTCGGTGTCGTTGCGGTATTTCTCGAGTGCTTCAATAAACCGTTTTTTTGCCGCAGAACCAAAATCCTCAGCCGCTGAGAACAGTTCCGCACGAGCCGTCTTTTTCTGTTTCTCACGCTCGATTTCCCGCATCTTGTTACCGATGCCGCCACCAATCAAACTGCCTAAAAGCATAGTAATGCCTCCCACTACCCAACCTACTGGGCCGGTAGCGGCAGCCAATGAGATACCAATGGCGGCGGTCAGTCCCCCAAGCGAACCGCCTATTACCCCGTAGTTTTCATGCGACTGGCTTTTTTCTGAAAAGTTATTGTCGGAAATGCTTATGCGGGCATCGTCCAGCGAGAATCGGCAATCTTCAATGCCGGATAGAATCTGAGCGATCCCGGCATTCAAATCCAGCAAGGCGGGCTGGATGTTCTGGAACATAGTTTCGCCCGCCCGTTTCTTATGGTCATCGAATGCCCGTTGTAACTGTTGACCGCCGACAACACCACCATTAATAGTTGACCGAACGTTATTTCGCAAATCTTCTGTGGATTTCTGGCATTCGGAGAAAATTAACTGCTCAATTTCACTGTATTGATGGTCAAGATAGTCTCGCGCCTCACGGCACAGCTGCTCGTTTTCTTTTAATTTTTTCTCCATGCGGGAACGCTCTTCGGAGAGTTTGGAACGCTGTTCACTGGTATCACCCATCAGCCGTTCCAACTTTTTCTCAGCGGCGACCTGGGTCTCCGCCAATAAAGCCAGTGCTTGTTCACGGGCATTGGATATTACATCTTTGCGCCATGTTTTGGCAAAAGAAACAACCGAATCCATAAATGCGTTAAGGCCAGATTTCTCAAGGGCTTGCCCGTCATCTTTAATCCTGCCGTCAAGTGCTTGTTTCACGCATACGATGGTGGGCCGTTTAATCGCGCTTTCGGGAAGAAATATGCGCGACGCAATCCCTTTCAGGACCGTGTAATTGTGTTCAAGCCCCTCGGCCACTTCGTCTTGGGATTCGTCAGTCCATTGGTTTTGCACCCAGAACACCGGCCCGTGGACGAGCGGCAACGCTCCCTGTATGAACACACTCTCGCTGTTTGTAATCGGGGGGACAGTGCGCAACATGAAAATCGCGGCAGGACAATTGCTGATGTAGTCCAATGTGGTTTTTTGATTTTCCTCCGTGACACTCCCGACACCCGGAAGATCAACGAGCGCTATCCCGTCTTTCAGTAGCTCGTTGGCGAGACGAATCTCAATGTAGGCCACATCTTTTCGGTTGGCCGGATTTTTAGCCTGATGGACGTACTCGCCCAACCCCGCCTCCGTGCATTCCACCGTCTCTTTTACACCGGAATTAAACACAACACTGGCTTCCAATTCCCGTTTGTCTCCGTATCGGACCTCGGTCGGGATACAGGTCGTCTCGTCCGCATCCACCGGCAGAATCACGTCATTGAAAAGTACCGCATCCAGAAATGAGCTTTTCCCCGAACCTTGCGTTCCCAATACCGGGATCAGGCATTCATCGGCTTCAAGGTTGGCAACACTTTTTGAGAACTGTTCGGGAAGTCCGTCAATGTGGAGATAACGGGAAATGGCTTCTGCCGTCGCACCGTTTTCATAAAATGATTTCACGTTCATGCGGCTACCTCTATTACGTTAAGGAATCAATCCTTAATGTCATTTTTGTTTTTTCTGGTTGTTCTTGTTTTGGGGATTGCTTTTTTAATTTTAGAGGTCGTGCGGAATACCATTGTAGATTTAATCTCTTCAATTCCTGCCAGTATGGCATCCTGCTTCTCGGAAATCTGCTGGATTTTCCCTGACAAACCCTCCACAGCTTCCCGAAGGTCTTCGGTGGCGGTGCGAATGGAAGATGCGGTTTTCGTTGCGTAACTGGACAAAGCGTTCTCAATCCCGGGCAATTTGCCGAGCGGTCTGAGTAGCTCATCGAAGGCATCACGCAATGACTCTACCGTGCGTTTGGTCTGGTCGTCCATAATCATCTTTACTTCATTGATCATTTCTTCAGTTCCTTTCTGAGGCTTGCGAATTGTGCCACATAATTGCCGGTGGCGTGGCGGCGTTCGTTTGAAAGGCGGAACAATTCCGCCATATCGTTGACAAATTTCTGACGTGCGGTTTCAGATTCAAAAATTCGATGGTTGAAGTAGATCTCGTGAATCAACACTGTCCAATAAAGGTCACGGTTACATGCCATAACCTCGAACACATTTACCCCATTCATAGATTCTTCAACGACTTTCATCATTTCAGTGAATGCCTCGACAAAAGTGTCTGAACCGGTCGAAGTGTGCTCGCGTACGGAATCCATCACCCACACAATCTTTCCGTTCTTTTTGACTGCATCGAGATACTTCTTCGCGTTGCTTTCAGCCATTAGTTTACCTTTGAAACTTCCGGTTTGTTCCGCGTTTACTAGACAGAACGCGCAAACCGGGATGTTAGGTGCGTTCGATACGGCATCTTTCGAAAAGTCTATGATTTCAATTTTGTCATCTCTAGTGAAAAACCAATCTTTCAATGATGCAAGTTTTTCTCTATCCCAGCCGCAAATCACCATTCGGTTTGCCTCAGAACGCTTTACGATATTTTTCACAAGCATATTGGCAACCGCAAACGAATGTTCGTGGGCGAACTCTGCGGCTACGGCTACATGGCGTGGGACATCGGTATGGCTCAAAGCGGAAACGCATTGGATGTTTTTCAATTCGACGTTTATAATCTCTCCACCGCTTTCAGCCCCAATGTCAATCGCCGCGAATTGCTCCAAGGATTTGAGTAACGCTTTGCCGACTTCCAGCGGGATATCCGTTTTTGATTGTTCCTCAAACGTTGCCACTCGCTTATCAAGTTCCGACCGCAAAATACCAACCGCCCGTTCTGTGCTCTGGTTGTAAATTGGAAGATGCTGATTCAATGCTTCAAAGAATGCTTTAGAGACTTTCTTTATCTCATCGAAAAGTTTCCCAACATTGTATTCAGTGATGGTTTCCGAGTACGTCACTTTTTCATAACCGCAAAAGCCAAGAGTAAAGAATCTCATCAGACCGCCCAAGATACCGCTTTTCTTAACTTTTTCTGTGCGCCGTTCTATTCTGGTCGTTTGAAAATCAGCGATCGACACATTTGCACTTCTAAATGGTTTCGAGCGGAACACCTGCGTGAAGTCAAGATTCAAGTCTGTACAGCAGTTCTTCGTCAACTGCTGTGTTTCGGTGATGGCTTCACTGAAGAAATGGTTAAGTTCGCGGGTCTGTGTCTCAAAAGACTCTTTCATTCTTTTGATATCTGTAGCGATATTCTTCACCTTGCGATCGCCCAAAATCGATCTTACATTTGATAAGCGTCCTCCCGTTCCGTATCGATCATTTATTGTCTCCAGCAGGTTGCGCTGAAGTTCATTGATGCTGGTCAAACTACATTGTATTTTGACTGTAGTGTCAGACCAATGTTTTTCCAACTTTAGAAGATGGTTCTTCCATGTTTCATATTTGCCGCGTTCACGGTGCTGAATTTCCTTTGCTTTTTCCACATCTGCGAGCTTTGAATGCAACACATCAATCATCTCGGCAACTATCTTCACGAACTGCTTTGCCCGGCGCATTACGCGGAATTTTGAATTCAACTTGATTTGCTGGTCTAGAACATCGCTCAGCTCTCCAAGGTTGGAAGCCTTCCAACTCTTGGCTTTTGCTGAAACCTGTACAACCGGAGCATTGCGGACGGATGCTTTTTTCGCCCCAGCCAGCAATCGTTTTATTCTGTGCAAGTGGTCGAGCCTAACCTCTTCCACGGTTTTTTGAATTCCGGAGCGGCTGATTTTCGCTTCAATGGAATCAATTTTGTTCTGAACAACAATCAGCGGTTTGTCGTCAGTGGTTACATTGTCGATGAATTCCAGATTTGCCCCGTCTGAATCGCATTTGACATTGGTTAGAAACATCACCATGTCCACCGTGGGAAGCACAAGTTTCATCGTGACTTCTTTGTGCTGGTCTAATCCGTATGCGTCTAGCCCTGGGGTGTCTATGATGACAAGGTTTTTGTCGAACTTGAATCCTGGCGCATGAACTCGGATTTCATCCACGCCTTCTCGGTTGCGTGGATTGAACTTTTCGTCCCCGTATTTTTCCAATTCCGCAGGAATTTCCGTTTCGCCAATTATAGTACGTGTCTTTTTCCCTGTTTCGGGGTCAAAGATTATCTCTGCCTCGCATTTTTCATCCCATCCGCACAACACTTGTTTGCTGGAACTTGGCCCAACGCGCGTTGGCAGGAGCGGTTTGCCCAAAACCGCATTCATTAGCGTGGACTTTCCGCTGGAGGTTATGCCGATAATGGCTATGCGCGTCTCTACATTGCCAACCCTTTCGTAGAGTTCTTCCAACCGTTTTAGGTCGTGAGCGAAAAATTTGCGAAGCTCTTTTGATTTCCTAACTTCCACAATTGCCTTATGAATGATTTCGGCAATCGCTTCTCCTGTCATCGGTGTATTAGATTTACTATTTTTCATGGTCGATTATCTCCCTTATTATCTAGCCATTTCGCGTAACACAGAATACTTCGCATCACGGCGGTCATTAAGAGTTGCACTTTCATTTATGTCTTTTGCCATTCCGATCATCCCAGACAGTTTAAAAATTTCTTTAATTTCGCTTTCCGCGTCGGATAAAAATTTTGAACTGATCAATTCAAACGAATTCACCATCTCTTTCAGCTTATTAATCGCCTCTCGTTCAATCGATTTATAATCCCCATCGGCGAGGGCCATAGCTGTCCACATAATGAATGCCCTACGAACTCTGGATGAATCCCGCACAAATTCCCGCCAATCGCAAAACTTTTTAACTTCAGCCATGAATATGTCAATTTTAGTCAGGAAAGTTGCTTCTTTACCAATTTCTTTACCAATCATTGATCCAAACAACATTGATGATGTTATCGTTTTATCGAAGTATACTTCTTTATCACTTGTTAATTTGGCCACAGCTGTATCCACTTCTTCAAGTACCTTTTTAGCCTGCTCGGCATCCACTTCTTTGCACCGACTAGCTAATCTATCATACACTGCACGTTCTGTTTCGTCGATACGACCGTCAAGAGCGGTGAGCAGAAATGCGACTTTCAAAATCGCTAATTCCATATCCGTTGGCGAATTCGGCTTTTTTGCGTCTTTATCGATCTTTGTAGATCTCGTTTTCACTGTTTTGACTGCTGCAGTTTTTTTGGTTGCCATATCCAGGTCCTTTCATGGAGTTGTTAAAAGTTTCCAAAAGCATCAAGCTAACACAGCTTCTCCCACTTGCTCCACCGCATGCAGGTCATGGCGCCGCTGAACTTCTTGACGGGCCAGGCTTCGCAGGGGGCGGATGCCACCATTACCGGTAAGCGCACAAACTTAGGGTCGCGGCCAATGAAGACCAGTTCGCGTTCGCCGTGCCACCAGCGGCACGTCGCGCATTTCTTGTGTGAAATCGGCACATCAAAAGGCATAAGCGAACCTCCCTTCAATTGATGTTTACATTATCGCACATTTCTTATCCAAAGTATATGGGCATGCTATGGACAAATTATGGTGAAAACGGGCTTAAACATTCTTTCCGCCTATACGATTGGCTTTAGTTTTTTAGACACGTGGTCAGGAAATTCCCCATACGGGAAATCTTTCGTTATTTGCCCGGAAAACATCCATTGGACTTGGAAATGGTCGTCCCAGTCCGCTTTTTCATAGCCCGATTTTCGGCAGGAAGGGACAATCCGGCACCGCGTTCCGGCAATTTTGGACAACCATGGCTCGATTCGGTTCCGTACCTGCCGCATTTTCTCCGATATGTTTCTGATCCCGACCGTTGAGGTTATCCACCGGTACTTGCAGGATTTGCTGTTCGCGAATATCTGGTTCATCCTTTCTTGCCAATACCGTGGTTCCAGCTGGGAGCCAAAACCGTTCAACGCCAAAACCACCATTAGGCACTGTACACCATCTGATATCGAAAGCGGCTTCGCGTCCCCAGATGATAATGTGACGGAAGTCTCTTCAAGATTGACGGTAATCTGACTTTTTCCGCTGGCGTTCGCTGGTTCCGGAATCGAATGCGATAGAGGGGTATCCCTCAAAATCCCCAAAACAATTTTACGGATCTCGCTGACAACGTCCGGTGACGACAAGAGGTTTATCACCTGCTTCTTTAATTCGTCACTGCTTTTAAGCTTTCTTCCCACTTTACAACCTCCGTGGCGGGTTTGTGCTGTCAACCTCACGGCACTCTTCCACTCTTCCGCGTTATACTTTAATACGCAGATTTTTGAAAATAATTATGCGAAATAATGTAAAATATTGTCCTAAAGGTAATTGCAAAACCTTGGTTTCAATATCACGCAAAGTCCGCAAGGTGCACAAAGTTTCCCATTATCGAATAGTTTGGCGAACTTCGCGAACCTGGCGTGAGTCAAAATGACCTGCAAATCTCCGCGCCTCTGCGTCACTGCGCGAGATAAAAACCGTTGTTATACCGTGGAGAGATTAGCCGGCAAAAAAGTCATAGAGATCTACACGCTCTGCATGTTCTACACGGTTAAGGCTGTCATTCTCGCGCGAAGCGCGGGCGGAAGACTACACTGCCAGCATTGCCATAGGAATCCGGTTAAAAGTAAACTAGCGCCGTTCCTCCTACTTGACGCGAGGTTCTAATTTCCTAAACTTTTCGTCGTCGTGCGCAAAAGTTTCCACAAAAAACTTTGAAGAGCCTCATAAACACGCTACCTCCCGGAACTTTCGGGATGGTTTAGAAACCTTTGCCGACGGATAAGGTACATGAGCAGGTAGGGAAGGTAAACCGCCAAACCGATATAGGGTACGCAGGCGAAGCAGAATGCCAACAAAAAGGCCAGCCACTTAAAATAGGAGAATAGCATTCGAAGCAAGCATCCGCCGGAGCCGCGTTGCTGCCGGGCCAGGACGCCGGAAACCAGAATGCTGTTGCCTATGGCAAAAAGCACGAACCAAAACGCCGTCACAACCGGCAACGGGAACATCTGCCCGACCACCGTGATTGCCAACAGGATCAAGAACCGCCGGTCAAGAACCGCAACAATCTCGCGCCGCGACAAACCCTCCATCCACCGCCGACCCAGCCAACGCGGAATTCGGTTTTGTTCCTCCAACCGTTTGAACAGACCGGCGGTCAGCCAGGCGCCGAGAATGCCCAGCAGCAGTAGAATCAAGGCGAGAATCGGCAAAACCAGCAACAATGTAAAGAGCAACGCGACGGTAACCTCCTCGGCGATCGGGGCCAGTCTCAAGTCCCCTTCCGGATCGAGCAATTCCAACGCCCCGACCGCCAGACGGCGGAACCGGTAGAACCCCCAGGTTGCGAACGCGCAAAGCGGGACGAGCGCGTAACGGCCTGCCGGAACCGCCGTCGCAAGTAAAAGACCGCCGCCCCCGCATGCCACCTGCCCCGCCGGAGCCAAGACCTCGTTCAACCCTTCTGCCGCCTCAGTCGAGAGGAATCCCATCACTGCCAGAGCGCAGAAGATCGGTTTGAACAACTCGTCCAGCCGCGACGACACCAAAAACTCCCGCGCCGTCGTGTTCCAGTTGGCGGCCAGTTCGATTACCGCCAATACGCCGAGGATGGACAACCCTGTTCCCGAGACCATCCAGGCGGGTGTGCGCTCAGCCAGTCGCAGAAACTGCTCCGGACAGTTCTCCCACAACGGAAGGAATCTGGCCAACGCCGCAAATGCAAAAAGCGGCGTAAAGTTCCGCAGACTCGAAATGCCGCAGAATGCCAGAATTGCCGAAACCGCCGTCATAATCTCTATCATCTCATTCTCCTAAGCCCGTCCACCGTCTCCGGCTAGATTCCTTCGAAGCGGGTGATGAACTTTTTATCCCAAAACGACAAGAAGACTGGTTGATTCTTTTATGGCAAAAGATGAAAAAAGTCTGGGAGCATTTTCGGACGACAAAAGTCCTCCTCCGGCTCAACCAGACGAGTGATAGTGTATCATATTGGCATTTGGGAATCAAGGGGATATGGAGCGAAAATCACGCCGGGGGCGCATCTGCGTAATTCACCCGTGAGCGTTTTTATGATTGAAAACAACACAAACAACTGCAAGGACAACATTTGGAAGGTATGCGGGCGAACTCGCCCGCATTAGATTTTAGCCAATGGAACACGGGCGAGTTAGCCCGTGCGCCATAAATCGGTTGTTCTTGCAGTTGTTCAGGTTGTTTTTATGACAAAGGAGGATTGGTGAAAAAGAGAGATGCGCCCTCACGCCGGTCGCATTGTTTTTATCATAAGGTGGCGGCGGGGAAAAACGCGGATGCGTCATTACACGTCTGTAACCGGATTTCACGATTGCAAAACCGATGCGCATTGTGGTAGAATTCGCATCGGTTTTCAAAGGTGGGTTACCCGTTGGTTTATTAAGGAGGAAAAATGAAAAAAGTTATGTTTGCGGTTTCGGCAATGCTGGGCGCGGCCTGCGCGATGGCGAATGTCGAACTTGGGACACCTTTCAGCGACAACATGGTTCTGCAACGCGACCGGGCCGTTCCGGTTTGGGGACGCGCCGACGCGGGCGAAAAGGTTACCGTAGCCTTCGCCGGACAGGCCAAAACCGCGATTGCCGACGCAACCGGAGCATGGAAGGTTATGCTTGACGCGATGCCGGCTTCTAAAGAAAACCGCGTGATGAAGGTTTCCGGCTCCAAACCCAGCTCGGCGCACTGGTACAACGGTTTCGGGCTGTGGGCATCAAAAAACGCCACGAACGAACGGGAGATCAAGAACGTGCTGGTCGGCGAAGTTTGGTTCGCCAGCGGCCAGTCAAACATGGAGTGCCCGATCTGGGGCGGCGGCCCGCGCTACCGTGACGGCAAAGGCGCGATGATGATCCAGGCCACCCGTCGGCCGCTCATCCGCTGGGCCAAGAACCCGAAAGATTGGAAAGCCGCCCCGAAACCTGCCATCGACGTGGTGTGGCGCGATTATTCGCCGGAGTCGTTCGACCCCAAGAACGGGATGTTCCTCTCCGCCGTGGCGTACTACTACGCGCTGGAATTATACAGCGCGCTGGAAATCCCGATCGGCATCATCGACTCCAGCTGGGGCGGAACCAACATCGACGCCTGGACTCCCCGCAGCGGCTGGGAGAACCACCCCGAGCTCAAGGATGTGGCGGATTTCCCTGTCACGGGCAAGTGGGACAACAAGATGCGCCGCGGCGTTATCAGCGGCGGCAACCAGCAGCCTTCCGCGCTTTGGAACGGCATGGTGGCCGCCTGGACTCCCTTCGCAATCCGCGGCTTTATCTGGTACCAGGGTTGCCACAACAACGGCGAGGCCCGCCGCTATTGCTCCAAAATGCACGCGCTCTACGACGGCTGGGCGAAGGAATTCCAGAATCCCGACCTCAAACTTTATTTCGTGGAATTGGCTCCGTTTAGCGCTTCGTGGTTTGAGTTGCAGCGTTCGCAGATGAAATTCACCGCCGAAGAGAAAAACGCCGCCATCGCCGTGACTTGCGATGCCGGAAACATCCACGACATCCACCCCAACGACAAGGAAATCGTCGCCAAACGCTTGGCCCTCCACGCTCTTAAACGCGATTACGGGTTCGACAACATCCGCGACGATTCGCCGACGCTCAAGAGCTGGAAGCTGGACGGCAACAAGTTTGTCATGACCTTCAACGATGCCAACGGCTGGTACGTTTACAGCGACGACCGTTCAATCACCCCGAATTTCGAAATCGCCGGCAAAAACGGCAAGTTCGTTCCCGCCAAGCTTCACAACGTCCGTGGCGACGGCAACATCACTGGCACCGAACTGGTGGTTTCCGCCGATGAAGTGGCGGAACCGGTACGGTTGCGTTACCTCGCCAAGTCCCCCTACACCGGAACCCTGTACAATGACGTCAGCCTCCCGCTCGGTCCGTTCGACATCGATGCCCGCACCAACAATATCGTGCGCGTCGGCCCGCCGGTGAAACTCGGCGAAGCGGAGAAAATCCCGGAACTCGCGGGATTCCGCAAGATCTACACGCTCGACGTGCCGACCAACCCGAGCTACAAAAACGAGGCTCCGGCATACTCGCTGGACAAATCCGCCGAGGCCGGCGATTTCTCCCGCGTGGCGTACCTCTACGAACTGGAGAATTTCAACGGTTCGGTGGATTGGGCGATGACCTCGATGGACGCATTCACCAAGGACGCCAAGCTACTCGGGGTTCCCTGCCGCGCTGGCAACATCTTCCAAACGAAAGTCGCAAATCTCACCGTCCGTTCCAACATCGGCGGAGTTAAGGCGGTCACCGACTTCGACGGCGGTAACATTGAATTTTGGCCCAACAATTACGGCACCGGAACAGCTTTAGCCGGAATCGGCGGTGATAAGGACACTTACGATTTCAACGACATTCCGAACCCGCCGGAAATAGGTTACGGAGCCATGCAGGTCCACAACTGGAAGGACGGCATTGTGGTTTGGGTGTTGAACAACTTCAACAGCGGGAACACCGTTGACGCCGGTATCGGCAATAACGAATTCAACGGCAATCCCGACTGGACATTCATGGGCAACGGCACAGATTACAAGACCCGCCGCTTGACCATCTACGTCAAATAGCATCACGACTATCAGAGGCACGGCGGTTGGCAAAAAGCTTAAGTAATCCTTGCATTGACCGCCGTGCCTGATTTTTATCTTACCTTAATCCTAAATCCGGGAGTCCGCCATGAAACGTTTTTTCCGCCTGATCCCTCTTCTTTGCGCCGCCTGCGCCTTCGCATATCTCCCGCCGGTTGACCGCCAGTCCGGCTTAGAACTGCGAATTATGGGGTTCGATGAGGACTCCTCGTCCAAAGAACTGAAAGTGGCGGAAATGGCGCTGACCGGCGGAAAACCGCTGGAAATCAATGTCACCGCAAAAAACCAAAGCAAGGCGGCGGTGTCCGGCGAACTGCGGGTATGGCTGAATGACGACTGGGAAGTTGCCGACGCAACCAGAAAAATCGTGCTGCCTGCCGGAACCGAAAATCAGACCTTCACCTTCATCGCCACCGCATCGTCTAGAACGCTCCGCGCTTTGTACCCCGTCCACGCGACCTTTTCTTTCCGCACTGATGCCGGTACGGTAACGTTGCATCCGATCGCGATCTTCCGCGCCATCCCGCCCGCCCGTCCCGGCGCCAACGTCACGGAACAGGGAATACCGCCCACCGTCCTGAAACCTGGCATCACCCGGTTGACCTCCGACACCGATTATTTCGCGTCTTACCGGTTTAAAGGCGAAACGCATCCGCTCGGACAAAATTTTTCCGGCAACGACCATACAAGCGGAACGCTGCTCGCAAAAGAACGGCACACCATCGACGGTCAAGAGAAATCGGTATTCACCGTACACCCGCCTTGGCGCAAAGGCGCCGGAGACGTATCGGCAAAATTCCCGATCGCCCTGCCCGCCGGAGAGAAAGCGAAGCTCGTATTCGCCACCGCAATCCGCGAGAACCATGAAAACGAACCGCCCAGCGACGGCACCGAACACAAGGTGTTGGTGCACACCGCCAACGGAGCGGTTAATGACCTTTTTTCCAGATTTTCAAAAAGCAAATCCTGGCAATCCGCCGAGGTCGATCTTTCTGAATTTGCTGGTCAGTCGGTTATGCTGGAACTTTTCACCGGACCCGGCCCGCGCAACGACACCACCTGCGACCAATGCTATTGGGGCAATCCGGCCATATTAATCGGCGATCTGAAAATGAAAGAAAATTCGCCGACGGCAGGGCAGCATAACGCTGAAATCGCCATTGCCGCAGCATTGAAACAGGCGGCAAGTGCCGTTAACGGCGAGACCGATACGGCAAAAGGGAGTTTCCGACTGACGGTGAACGGCACGGAATTCGGCGCGGCGGTGGCATGCGGCCCCCACGGTATTTTTGACGGAGCGATCGCTTTTGCCGCCGGCGACCCAAACCTCAATATCGCATTCTACGGGTTCGAATGCGAGGTGGACGGCATCCCGATCGACAGTCCAGATTTCGAAATGCCGGTCAAGCGCTACGAGACCGCCGTTGACGGCGATCGGCTGATCATCACCCACTGGCTGACCGTCAACCGGTATGACCAACCGGTACCGGCGCGGCTTACGATCTGCGCCGACCGTGCCGCGCTAGAATTCGCCTGGGATATGCCGGGCGTAAAACGCGACCAAACCGGCAACCCTCGTTTCACCAGACTCGCACTCGGTCCCTCCACGTTACCGGTGTGGCGGGCATACGCCGGCTTCGGCAACGTCATTGAGCGGCCCGACAACTTCAACCTCAGTGCTGGCGGCTTCGGGCTTAGCACCCGACATATCGGGGGCGACTACCTTATCGACGACAACGGTAAAACGATCAGTCTGCTACAGTACTCCGCAGTTTTTCCGGACCAACTGATCTGCAACGCGGAAAAGAAACGCTACGCTCTGGTGGCGCACCATGACAACACCTTCTCGTTCGTACCCTCAGTCAAAGGCGCGTTCGACGCCGCTCGCGCTTTCCGCGACCAAAGCGGCTACCGCGCCGCTCCCGGAGTCAAACGGATGCTCGGCACGATGTGTCTCGACCAATGGGGCGGCGATTATCTCCGCGCCGCGAAAGATCTGGAATCCGCCGCGATGTACGGCATCGAAGACGCGGTATTCGTAAAACACGATTGGCAACACTGGGGTTACGACTACCGCCTCCCGGAGATTTACCCGCCCCGCGGCAAGAACGAGGATTTCATGGCGATGCGCAAAGCGGCCAAAGATTCCGGGATTCTCTTTTGCCCGCACGACAACTACATCGACTTCTATCCCGACGCAGAGGGTTTTTCCTATGACCAAATCATTTTCAACCCCAACGGCACTCCGCAAGAGGCGTGGTACAACGAAGGCCGCCGCGCGTTGAGCTACCGCTGGATGCCACATGCGTTCCGCCCGTGGATGGAAAACAATATGCGGCTGATGAGGGAAAATTTTGCGCCGGACTCGCTATTCATCGACGTGTTCTCCGCGATCAGTCCGATGGACTATTACGACCGCGACCACAATTTCTACTCCAAGGAGCGCACCGCCCGCGAATGGGGAGACGCCTTCAACACCTGCCGCAAGATGCTGAAAGCGCAAGGCCCGATGATCAGCGAAGCCGGCACCGACGCTCTGATCGGTTCGCTCGATGCCGGACAATCCGACCATTTTGGCGCGGAACGCTGGATGCCCAAAAACCAGTTTTCCGACAGCGAACGGGTGCCGTGGCATGACATGGTAACGCACGGCAAATTCGTGCTGTTCGCCGGCGGACTGGGCGGGCGCTACGCGGCACAAGACTGGAAAACCAACGGCGACCCGCTAATCCACGGTTACGGTTCCGACGACTATCTTTCCAACACCGTTATCGGCGGACGGAATCCCATGTGCGACGGACCGTTCAACCGCCGGGCGGTTGCCACCTACTGGCTGTTGCACGATGTCTGCGCCGAACTGGCGCGAGAGAGTTTGGAGGCTCACCAGTTCGGAAATACCGTCCATCAGCAGCATACCACTTTCAGCAACGGTGCGGAAGTGTGGATTAACCGCGACACCAACACCACGGTAACCGTTGGAAACCGCGACCTGCCCCCTTACGGATTTTACGCCAAAACCAAAAACTGCGAGGCGGGCGTGGTTACCGCCCACGGTCAGCGCTTCGGATTCGCCAGTTCGCCCAACGCAATCTTCATCGATGCCAGGCCCGCTTACAACGCAATCGGCGACAAGGATTATTCAACCGCCGTAAAAGGCGGCAGCCACCTTGGCGGCGGGAAATTCAAAATCGACTGCGAGGTGACGCTTGACAAAGCAATCAAAGGCTATGCGCCATTCGTGCATATCACCCCGACGCTGGGCGACCGCAAAGAAGACATCATCTTCTTCCAAGGCAGAATGTCGTTTCCGAATGACGCGTTAACCAAAACCGGAAAGTTTGACGCCACGATTTCTTTCGCCGTACCGGACGATCTGCCCAGCGGCAAGTACTTGGTCCGTTACGGGTTTTTCCTTCCCACGCACGGCCACCGCGCCCAGCCCGGCCGCAGCCAAACCGACTTACAAGCCCGCGTCCTGGCAGGCACTTTGCTGATTGACCGCGACAAGGGATTGATGGAGTTCAGCAAAGAAACCGGATGGCGCAACACTTTCCCGCCAGACACCAATATGGACGGCAAGTCGGTGGCTTACCATGGGATCGTCACCGACGGCGCGTTCCGGATTGTGTACAAGCCTCGCAACGTTCTCAAGAAAATATTCGGCTTCAGCCGGGAATGGTTGTTGGTCCCGCTACCCGGATCGCGCCCCTTCTCAGCCGATATTGATATGGCGGCGTTAGGCGTTAAAGGTGCGGAAGTGGAAAACATTTCGCCGGTTAACCAGTTGACACCTAACGGGGAGGAAAAGGTTGAAACGCAGTGGTCCCAAGACGGGGACTGCCTAAGCATTAGTTGTCACGCCGACCACGCCGCCTATCTGATCCGCTTCAAATAAAAGAAGCGGGAAATCATTGCGGCGACTGGACAAAGGAGACTATTGCGCGGCGGAAATTCGGATTGACATTACCCCAGTTGCGGAAAACTTTCTGCCATTCGCCGGCGTCACGAAGTTCACGGTATTTGGGCAGGGAAAGCTCTTTCCGGGGCGATGCCACCATCGTAGTGGTACGCGACACCGGCAAGTATTCCGTCCACGGCACCGGGACATCGTGAAACCTTCCGTCGCCGCCAAGCTTGGAGACGTAATCGGTCCGCGGTTCGCCGCGGTAGCCGTAGGCGGTAACCGCCACGCTCTGCGTGTCGCTGCAAGTGTCGGTTATTTTCGCCTTCAGGATATTTCTGGTTACCGATTGCGCATGCTTAAATTTTTCTTCGCCGTGGTAGTTGGCCTGCGACTCATGCTCCCAATACGACGGGAAAGACGGGCCGAGACCGTAAATCGATTTGTGCGTGCGGGTTTGCTGGAAAAGCGGAACCGCCAACAACGGAGCCAGTGAAAAATATACCGACTTGAAGAAATCATTGTTGAAATCCAAAAACTTTCGCCGGATCTGGTCGTAGTCATAATCATAAAACTGGCTGGGATCGGTATCGATACGGGTGTTGGCCAAATGCTTTGGTACCACCTTGCTGATTTTCCGGCGCTTCTCCATCAGGAAATCATCGCCGTATCCGATTCGCTTGGGATCTTTAAGCAGCAGTATCATCTGCTGTTGCGCCAACGGAGTAAAAAGCATCCTGAAATGCACCTCGCTGCTCCGGTTGGTGCAGTTGAAGAGCACCTCGAACTCCTTGTTCGCCATCATGGTGAAATTATTGTCATCGTCAAGATTCCTTGAGAAACTCTCCAGTTTTTTAACCGCACGCTCCTTTTTGCAACGGTCCCAAAAACCGTCACCGACATTGGCCAGTCCGGACGGTCTTCTGGAAAAATTCAATTCCGGCGTGGCATCGTTTCCAAACAGCAGGAACTTTTCCTCGGAGTAAACCGGGATGGGTTTGTCCACCGAAGCGTACAGCGTTTGCGAACGGGTTACGGTACGCGGACGGCCCTCGGAGTCGGACACGGTTTCCCGCCAGGAAATATGCAAACTGCCGTGGTAGGTTTTGGTTCCGGTCGACTTGCGCAGCGTCTGCGCCACCACGAACGGGTTGCCGTTGATTTCGCCGCTCTGCGAACACAAGACAGACCGGTTCGGATCTTCAAAGCAGTCCCATCCAAAATCTTCGACCAACTCCGTCATACGGCTCTCGTTGAAATAGGGGTCGAGCTTGATGCGCGGCACGGTTTGCTCCACCAACCGTGCGGTATGATCCCAATCGAAAAGCGCGTTCAGCGGAGCCATCTGATCCCACGCTTTTGTTTTTACGGTCTTGATCTTTTCTTGCAGCGAGGCAAGCGCGGAACGGCGCGACTTGATCGACGGGGAAAGGCAGAAAATGCAAAGCGCTGCCGCTGCTGCGCCGACAAGCAATACAATTATGGTAATGCCGGAATCGTCAAACAACGAATCGAACGGGAAACTGAACAAATCGCTATCGGCAAGAAAATTCCAAAACAATACCCCCGCCGCCGCCACCCACGCCAGCGTCAACAACATTCGAAAGGATTGCAGACAATCCAACTTTGACTGCACCTTTTCGGCGGAGGTATTTAATTGGCGCAATTCCGCTAAGGTTTTACGGTTTTCGCGAACATCGATTCCGGACTCGCGAACCAGCCCGTCAAACATTGCCTCCGCATTTTTTGCGAAGGCATCGCGAAACTCGCCATCGAACCGCCCCAGCGGCTCATAGACATCAGCTTCAATCAAAAGAAGGTGCCTCTGGCTTTGGCCTTGGTTTCAGCCGAGGCCGTAAACGGAATGCGTGTGGTGTAACCTTGGCGCGCGGCGACGATCATCTTGGTCGGCCAAGAGAAGATATCGCTGTTCCATTGGGTTACCGTGTCGTTGTAAAGCGCGCGAGCGGCGGTGATCTCTTTCTGAAGATAGCTGTTCTGCTGCATCGCGTCCGCTATCGCCTGATGGGCTTTAAGCTCCGGATAAGCCTCAACCTGCGGGAACAAGCGCCCGAACGCGGTGTCGAGCTGCTGCGACACTACGTTGCGCTGGGCATCGTTCGCCGCGCGTCCGCCGCCGCGATAGGCTGCCACCGCCGTCATCACGTCCTTGTCCAGATCAATTGCCTTGGTCACCAGCGGAGCGACGTTCTGCAAAATCTGCACCCGCTGCTCAAGGTAATTGTCAATCTGGGAAGCGTCGGCCTGAATCTTCTGCTGAAGCTTGCGCAGGTAATTGTGCGCCCCGATTTTCATAAAAAGGAAAATCAGCCCCGGAATAATCCCGAGCACCCAAAGCATAATCTCAAACAACACGGAGCCAAAGCCCACCTTGACCGGAATCTGCCGTTCAATGACGTTAATATCGCGCCCCGCTCCGTTCACCGGTCCAGTCAACTCATCCAACTCGTTTGCCATATCCGTTCTCCTTTTTACCGTTTAACCACAAAAAACCGAATCCACTTCGCCTTACACCTTGGCCAATTTTTCTTCCGCCGCAGACTTTGCCCATTCTGACGCGGCGAAAATCTGCTCCAGCGTATCGCCGGGCAGTACGCGGTGATCAGACATCACCTCCTCGACCAGCCGCCAAATTCCGGCGAAAGTAATCCGCCCCGCCAAAAAGGCGGCAACCGCCACCTCGTCGGCCGCGTTCAGCACCGCCGGCATCGTTCCGCCGGCGACCATCGCCTCCCGGGCTAACCGCAGACAAGGGAAACGCTTCTCGTCGGGCTTGCCGAAGGTAAGCCCGCCCAGCGCAGGAAGATCAACGGCGGGCATAGGGCTCGCGCACCGCTGCGGCCAGGTGAAGGCGTACTGGATCGGGTAGCGCATATCTGGCGGCGCCAGCTGCGCCACGGTTGACCCGTCGATAAAGGTCACCATCGAATGGATGATGCTTTGCGGATGCACCACAACTTCAATGTCGCGCACTGGCACATTGAACAGCCATCCCGCCTCCATGATTTCCAAGCCCTTGTTCATCATCGTGGCGGAATCCACGGTCACCTTCGGCCCCATAGCCCAGCGCGGATGGTTGAGCGCCTCGGACACCTTGACTCGCTCGAAATCAACATCCTGCCGCAACGCAAAAGGCCCCCCGGACGCGGTAAGCACCAACGAGCGCACGGATTTCTCGGATACCTCCGCCCCGGCGAAAACTCCGTTGCGCACGCATGACGGTACGGCCCGGGAATCCTGCAACGCTTGGAAAATCGCGCTGTGTTCACTGTCCACCGGCACCAGCAGACTGCCGGTCTCCCGGCAAGCGGCGGTAACCAGCCCACCCGCCGCGACCAACACCTCCTTGTTGGCCAGTGCGATCCGGCGACCAAGACGCACCGCCGCCATGGTCGGTTTCAGACCGGACATCCCGACCATCGCCGAAAGCACGATATCCACTCCGTCCAATGCCGCAAGTTCGCAAACCCCGGACTCCCCGGCCAGAACCCGAATCCCATGGGGACGGGCCAGCTCCTCGGCCCGGCGGGCGGCGGCAGGATCGCCCACCGCCACGGTCGGCACCCGGAATTCAACCGCCTGCTCGATTAACCGTTCCACTTTTGAACGGGCGGCCAAACCCGCCACACGGTGTTCCGGTCCCAGTGCCGACAGTACCCGCAGCGCGTTCTCGCCAATCGATCCCGTACTCCCAAGCAAAACGTAGTTCATCTGGACTACTCCGTAACTCTGAACTTGAAGCAGCGTGAGGTTGCTACCGAAATTCCGGTTTTAATCACCCGGAGCCCTACCACCGCGTCGCCGACGCTACCGACCGGGAAAAGTTTCGGATCGGCTTTAAGCAAGAAACCCCGCCGACCGTTCTCGTCCGGAATATTTACCGTTACCTGCAACCCAGATTCCGGCCACACCACGTAAGGCTCGTAAATCTCCTCCCACGATTTGGTCATATACAGCGAAGAAACATCCAGCGCCCCGCCGGCCTTGGCGGAGATTCTTGCCGTAAAGTTTGAAGCCACATTCAAAACGCGGAACTTTGCCACCCTGCCTAAGGCATAGTCAAGCCCCATCGCCTTGGGCAGCGATTGGCCGTCATGCTCCTGCCGCACCGGCTCCACCGGACGGACAATGGTCTCGCCATTCACATTGGCGGATGCCGCCATATCCAGCGAGAAAGAAGTTTTCGGATAGCGGTGGCTATCGGTGGAAACAGTCATCACGCCCTTGCTCTTACCGGCGGGAATGCAACCGCCCTCAAAACAAATTCCCAACGGCGGGTAGCTCAGAGAAACCTGTATCGGTCCGGTATAACCATTCTGCCGTTCCGCTTGCAACCACACCAACCCGCTGCCGCCGGCGGGAATGCTGACCGACGCCGGCGACATCCAAACCCGGAAATCCGGGGCTGGCGGCAAATCGGAGATCAGCTTGAAATCTAGTCCCGGTAAAGCCAGCGAATCGCCGAAAATCGCCTCGCGGCACAGAGCTTCGTCCTTGCCGCCGGTAAACAGCCGGATCCGGTTTTGCGGCAGATTGAACCCGTCCAGCGACACGTTGGTACTGGAACCCTTTTTCGCCTCCGCCGGCGAGATGCCGGTGATCAGCGGCAGCTTTCCGAGCAGCACCCGGTAAACCGCCGAATTGATATTGTTGGTGACGGAAGTGCCAACCCGGAGTTTATAAACCCCAGTTTCGGGGATGGTCAGCACCTTGGCGGAAAGACCGCGGCCCAACTCGAATTTCTCCGATTTGCAAAGACTGTCATCCGCCCCGTAGAAATTCAGTTTGGGAGTGGCCGATGAACTCGTAAACGGCCGCGTTTGCCAGACCGGATAAGCCACAATCTGCTCGCCGGCAGTGGCTTGGAATCTGTAAAAATCCGCACTTTTACGGGTCAATCCGGCGCTACCGTTCAGGCACACCGGCAACGGCCCAGCGTCCCTGACACTGGACCGGTCTCTTGCGGTAATCGGCTCTGTCAATTCGCGCATCGCCCGGACATCGAACATCAGCGGCTCGCAAATCCGGACCGGATTGCAAATACGCAACTCCCTGATTCCCGGTTTCGCGTCTGGCTCAATGACCACTTTGAACCGATGGACCGGCAAACGCGCCCGGGCAAGATTGGTTTCGGATGTTCTCCCGATATAAACCGCGCGCACCCCATCGCCGCTGACAATAGCGGAATTCACCGTTTCCAGATTCACACCGCCCACCCGGACCTCGAACTCGCTCCCGGGCTCGCCGCCGGAAGGATAGACGTAATTGCATTGCGGCGATATGGTCTTGTGCATGGCCGGGGAAAACGCCAACGCCGTGCTCAAGCCGGCAAAACCCGCCGACCAAATTACGGTGCGACGGATTATCCTGACTAATGCAAGGTCAATTCGTTTATTGCGAGTGGTCATCATCAAAGCCGATTGTTCAGGGTTATTTTGACTTGGCATAAATAACGGTACGCATCGAAGGATGCGAAAGAATACGGTTGTACTCCATCAGCGCGGGATAAAGCTCCGGTGGTAGCTCTCCGGCAGAGTACGAGACCTGGCGCCGGAAATGCAGCACGGTGCGACCGTCCCCGCCCTTCTCCTCATCTACCGTAAAGTCCAGCGTTCCAGTGCCGTTGGGCATTTCCCAGTTCTTCCCCCCGGGAAGCATCTGCCGCACACCGTAACCGGGCGGAAGGGTCAGTTCGCAAACCCATTCGCTGGTGGAGTTGGAACGAAGGAACATCGGGGTCTGGCGGGTATCGTCGCGGAACGGGAAAACCGCGACCGATGCGCCCGGAAGCTGCACCGTAATCACACCGTCTTTGACCACCGCGAAGTTCGGCACTTTCACCTGATAGGTGCGCACGCCGGGATAACTCTTCGTGTCGGTCTCCAAATCGGTGAGCGGCACCGCCGCTTTGGCAACCGCACCGACCAGTTCCAAATAATGACGGCGGCGGTCTTCTGGCAGCATTTCGTCGTATTGGCGCCGGAATGCGCCGACACTCGTGCCGTAGAATCGGTCGGTAACGGTAATCACGGCATCTCCGTTTTCGGACAGATCAATCCGAAGTTCGTCGTAATCGCGGTTCTGCAACGGTTCCGCGACTTCCAATTGCTCGATACGGCCTTTTCCGTTGAGCGCGTAAGCGCCGTTGAGCGCCGAGGTCCCCAATTCGCTGTACTGGTCACCTTCGTTAAGCAACCAAGTCTGGCCCTTGCAACGGACCCGGACCACCGGGCTGGCGAAATAGCCGATTTGCGGAACTTCGCGGCTGGGGTAACCGTACTCCGGGTACATCGTGGTGTCACCGGACGCGAACAACACTTCCGCGTCAAAACCCGCCGCGTCCAACATCTCCCGCAACAGCAACGCGCGGTCGGCGGCGTGGCCGTACTGGTCGGCCAGCGTCTTATCGGGACTGGAGAAAGCGCAATCCGACGGAAGCCCGAGGAACGACGGCCCCGCCACGCGGATGGTGCGCATCACTTCATTGCGGACCGCCAGCAGCCGCTCGCGGGGATCGCGAAGGTCTTTTACCAGCTCCTTGGCGCGGCGACGGGCTTCGCGGCTCTCGCTGGCGGCGGAATTCATTGCTTTGCCGAGCCGCGTGGCATGCGCTTTCCAGTCACCGCAGGACACGTAAACTGCGGGCTGGAAGAAGTGCCACGGGGATTGCGAGGACTCGTCCTTAACCGCAGGGTGCGGCGCGGCGAGCGACCACGTGACGGAGTAACGCTGCGGATCGGAATCGTCAACCGTCTCCACCAACCCTTCGCCGTTGTAGGTGAAAACCGCCGGATCGCCCAGCGATTTCGGATAATTCAAGGTGTAACTCTCTTCCGCCACCGGGATGCCGCCGCCGAAAGCGTGGCAATGCGAATAGAAATAGCCATTCTTCTTGGTAACGCGGGTATGCACGGTCACCACGCTGCCCACCTCCACGCCGGGCAGGCTGATCACCTCCTGCTTGGCTCCGGGATAGCGCGGTGCCGACCCGACCCAAGACGGATCCATCAAATTGATTTCCTTTGGGGTGACGTTTTTAACCTCGCCGGTCACATTGGAAACCGAAGCCGAAACCAGCTCCACCGTCTGCCACACGGGGTTGAAGCTGATGATGACTTCGGAACCTTTCTTCTTACCGTTGTAGGTGAGAATGCGTTTCGACCAAATGTGGTCGGTGATGTAGTCGCTGCCGGAATCAAGCGTGACCACAGTGCGGTCGAACAGCACCTCCTGATCCGGCATATCCCCGCCGCTGGCGGCGAACAACGGGCGTTCCCGTCCTGCGGCCTCGATAGTTTTCAAGTCCTCTTTCAGCTCCAGATACTGCGCCGGCGAAAACTCGGTGCCGGTGATCAGGTGTTCGCGGGCGGCGGTCAGGTCTCCGCCGTCAAATTTGACCGAAGAGTTGTACACCAACCCGTTTCGGGAAATCGACACCGGCGAAGGCAGCTGGCGCGGCTCGCCCATCGCGCCGGACAATCCCAGACGGATCGTCTCCTTAACCCCGCACGGGACTTCAGTCTCCATCGGATAGCGGCGTTTAGGCAGCCCGGTCGCGCCGATGATGAAATTGACGTAACCGAAAGCGCCACTTAGCCAAGGCAGGTTCAGCATATCTGCACCCTCTCCCCGCACAGGATAATCCGGTACCCGCGTGGTGAGGCGGATCGAAACCGGGATTTCGGTGTTCTGCAAATCTTTCGGGGAAATCTCACAGACCAGCACTTCGGCGCCGGGCAAACGGGATTTCAGCATCCGTTCAAAGAACCTGCGGCGGTCTTCCTCCTTATGGCGCAAGAAATAGCCGCGATAAACCGTGTCGTTAACCCCGTTCAACTTTAGATCCGAATTCAACAGAATTGAGCCGTTCCGTTCGATTGTCCCCGAAGTCTCAATCGTGAGCAGGTTCTTTTCGGCGGGATAAACCGGAGAGACCAGTAGCGTTTCGCCCTCCGGGCGGGCCACTAAATAACTCTTGTTGCAAAGATAGGCCGGAAAGATGTCGCGCGTGCTTTCGTTGGTCGAGTCCATAAGCATGTACCCGCCCTTTTCGTCGTCCACCGCGGTAATCGCGTGGTTGAAGTACGGCATGGGCGCGTCCGGGTCGCGTTTCGCTCCGACATGGATCAGTACCGGGTAGGCTTGTATGCCGGCCACCCGCAACAGCGACACCAGCAACGCCGCCTTGTCGCGGCACACGCCGTAACGGTTCTTGAAGGTCATGCTTACGTCGTGCGGCTCGTACCCCGGCGCCACATCTTCGGTGGTGATGCCCATGTAGCGGATTTCCTGCGATACGAACTTGAAGATGCGGCGGATTTTCTCGTCGCGGTTTTCCGCGCCGGACACCAGCTTGGCCACGTGTTCCCGCATCTCCGGGGTGATTTTCTCCAACTGCGGCTCGCAAAGTCCCCAGTACCACTTGGAAATGTCCTTCCAGCTGCCGATGGTGCTGAGCATCAACCGCTGCACCACGGTGGACAGCGGCGGCATGTCCGGTTCGGGGAAGATCTGCGGCACGTTGCGGATTGTCCAAACGTACTCTGTCCGCCCGTCGGACAATTGCCGCTCGGAGGAAGTCACCGTGCCCGGAACTTCGTCGCGAAGGATTTTGTGCCGCAACGGCAGCTCTTTGGGTAGGGAAACGGTGTAGGTGTAGTCCAGAATCGGCGAGGTGTTCTCAAAGATGTTGTAGTCGCACCAGGTTCCCGGCATCCGTTTTTTTATCTCCGTGCGAACCACCACCAGATGCCGGATATCCCCCACCTCGATTCCCGGCACGGTCAGCGAAAGAATCTTGCAATCAGGATCGTAAATGTTTGACCCCATCTGCGAATCGTCGACCCGGACTTTGGAATGTTCCTCGTGGTTGATCACCACCACGCGGCCGTCCGGCTTAATCAACTCCATACGGTACACCGCCACCGTACCGTAATGGGCCATAAAGGACAGGTTGGCGGTAGCCGCCCCGCGCCGCCCCTTTTCGGTCAGCACTTTGCAGTACTCGTCATCCCAAGTCACCGCCTTGCTGTCTGGACTGACCAGTTCCAACACGGAGTCGTTCACCAGCACCTCGTCGGCATCCGGGTATTTATCGGCGGTAACCGCCGCCGCCGAACGCACCACGGCATCGCGGTCCAAAAGGAAATTTTCCGGCGGAGTTAGTTCCGCCCGTGCGGTCCACGCGGCCAAAACGGCCAACACCAATACGTTTCTCGTCATTTTCACTTTCCTCCAAAGTCACCGCCGCCACGAACCGCGCCCTTCCCGGTCACGGGGCGGACGCGATCCGTTGCGTTCGAACCACAGCGTTTTCCTCGGATACTGCGGCAGTAAACCGTATGGCACTATTCCCACTCGATGGTGGCCGGCGGCTTGCTGGTGATGTCGTACACCACGCGGTTGACCTGCGGCACCCGGGCCGTGATCTGCTCGGAAACCCGCTCCAGCAGATCCATCGGCAGCTTCACGAATTTGGCGGTCATGAAGTCCACCGTGGTAACCGCGCGCAACGCCACCGTGTAGGCATAGGTGCGGGCATCGTTGGAAACCCCCACCGAACGGTTGGCGGTCAGTACCGCAAAATACTGGCTGCAGGGCGATCCCTGCAAACCGGCGGCGACGATCTCACCGCGGAAAATCGCGTCCACTTCGCGCAGGATGTCCAGCTTGTCCTTGGTCAGCTCGCCAATGCAGCGCACGCCCAGCCCCGGGCCCGGGAAAGGCTGGCGGAACGCGATGGTCGAAGGGATCCCCAACGCCGTGGCTACTTTGCGGATTTCGTCCTTGAACAGATACTTCACCGGCTCAACCAGTCCCTTGAAATCAATCTTCTCCGGCAGACCGCCCACATTGTGGTGAGCCTTAACCTGCTTGCCGCCGTCCCAGCCCGACTCGATGATGTCCGGGTAGATGGTGCCCTGGATCAGGTATTCCGGATTGCCGGCGGCCTTGGCCTCTTCCTCGAACACCCGGATAAACTCCTCGCCGATGATTTTGCGCTTGCGCTCAGGATCGGTGACCCCGGCCAGCTTGGACAAAAACCTGGCCTCGGCGTCTACCGTGCGCAGACCGATGCCGAACTGGTCGCGGAACACCCGCGCCACCTCTTCCGGCTCGCCTTTGCGCATCAACCCGTGATCAACAAACACGCAGGTCAGCCGGTCGCCCAGCGCTTTGTGCGCCAGCACCGCGCAAACCGAAGAATCCACGCCGCCGGACATCGCCAGCAACGCGCGGCCGTCGCCCACTTGCGCCCGGATCGCCGCCACCGCCTCCTCGATGAACGCCTCGGTGGTCCAGTCCCTGCTTATGCCGCACATCCGGGTGAAGAAATCCTGCATCGCGCCGTCATCGTAATTCGGCGCGCCCATATCAAGAACCGGTAGCCCCATCGCCGCCACATCCGCCGCCGGTTCCCGCCCCAAAGTGGCCTCGCCGCACTGCTTGCCGCGCTGGAACACAATGCTTTTAGGCTTCAGAGCCAAAATCCGCTCGGCGCTGGCGGTGTAGGGCAGCACCTCGCAATAGATGTTCATGTTGCGGATCCGCTTGGCGGCGGCCTGACTGTTGATGGCGCCGAAGTCCAGCACCACCACGGTATCGTGCGTTTTCTTGTCCATCGTAAAATCCTTTCGCCCGGCACCGCGACCGCGTCCACCCGGACGAGAAACCGCGGTATACAATCTGCCGTAAATAAGGGAAATTTTACCGGAAACCGCCGCAAAAAGTCAATGCGAAATCAGCCGCAACGGGAAAAAGAAAACCCGCCCCCGGATTGCATCCGGGGCACGGGTTTTAAGACATCGCCGAAAGCCGCGTTTTTAGGGCGCGGGCGTCGCCGGGGCGGCTGGAGCACTCGGAGTCGCGGCTGGAGCCGTTGCCGGGGCAGCAGCTGGGGCGGTGGCTGGAGCCGTTGTCGGGGCAGCGGACGGAGCCGGAGCGGGCGCGGGGGCGGCATCCGAAGCCGGGACCGAAGGCAGTTGCACCGGGGCGGCCGGAGCGGCCGGGGCCGCAGAGCGCACGCCCTCCATTACCGAAGAGCTGCGGTGGGAGGTCAAGCGGGAAAGCACCAAAGTGTTCAAAAGAAAGATGCAGCCCAACACTACCGTGGTCTTGGTCAACACGTTACCCATCTGGGCGCCGAACATCGATTCGCCCATTCCGCCGCCCATCGCCACGTTCAACCCGCCGTCTTTCGGCTTTTGCAACATCACTACGCCGCCAAGCAGCAGGCAAACAATGACTTCAAACACATAAAGGCAGTTAATCAAAATAGCCATAATCCTCTTCTCCTCAATTGGGGTTGGTATTTATAACAAATCTTGTACCCGGAAAGCAAGCGCAAAAACGCGCCGTACGCAAAATTTTCCGGGCAACCGATTTTTACAGCAACACCGAAACCAACAATCCGGCTATGACGCAATAAACCCCGAACACCCAGAAGTAGCCGCTTTTGAGTGTCTTCACCAACAACGAAAGTGCCACAAAACCGATCACCGCCGCCAACCCCGCGCCGAACCAGATCTGCCATTCGGGAATCGAGGAGGGCGGAGCGGCGTGACGGAAACTGCTTATTAAATCCAACAACGCGCCACCGGCTAACAGCGGCAGCGACATCAGGAAGGAAAACTCCGCCGCCTCTTCCGGCTTGACTTCCGTCATCCGGGCGGCGGCAATGGTCATCCCGGAGCGGCTGACGCCCGGAAGGATTGCAAACGCCTGCGCCAACCCGATCACCAACGCGCGCGGCGCGTTCACCGAGCTGCCGCCATGCCGGATCCAACGCAGAAACAGCAAAATGGCCCCGGTGAACACCAGAAAACCGCCAACCGCCCTAGGTTGCTCGTAAAACGCCTCAATCCGGTCCTTAAACGGAAAGTAAATCAGGATTGCGGGAACGGCGGAAAGCACAATGTAACCGGCCAGACGCAACTGTTCCCGCTGAAAGCGCAAGCAACCGAGAATCAAACGCGCCAACGCCGCCCGATAGTAAACCGCAATCGACGCCAGCGTCCCGAGATGGAGCATCACCTCCAGCCGGATGCCCGGTTCGTTCACCCCCAGCAGCCGTTGGGCAATCACCAAATGGCCGGAACTGCTGATCGGCAGAAACTCGGCCACCCCCTGCAGCACCGCCAGCAAGGCCACGTTAACTACATTGTCCATAAATCCCGCCTCCGAAATAAAAAAAGACCGCCTTGGCGGCGGTCTTAAAAATGGCGGGGTCGACGGGATTCGAACCCGCGACCACCGGATCGACAGTCCGGTGCGCTAACCAATTGCGCCACAACCCCGCAAAAAAGTGATGGTAAATTTATCAAAACAGAACGGATAATGCAAGCGGTAAATGCATTATTTTTTAAATTTGTGCCTTTTCATTTCTGAGATAAAGAACCGTCACAAGATTTTACTCCATTTTCATGTCAAGTAGAAGTTCAGAAGGGATATCTACATTGGTCACGAGTAAATAGTCGCGAGCACGGGTCAGGGCGACATAGAGCAGATTCCGTTCCGTATCGTAGATTTCCTGCAAGCCAGCGATGATGTCAGCCTCGGCAAGCCTGACCGGAGAAGGTATCACGTCCGAATCACACGCCATTACGACTACCGCCTGATACTCAAGTCCCTTGGCGTCGAGCATCGTGCAAAGCTTGGGCTGCATTGTTGAATTGGCGTACTTACTCTTTGCGACTGCGGCCTTGGCTCTCGCCCTTTCCTTGTCGCTGCGGTAGAAAATCGCAATGGCGTACGACTCGACCTTTTGTTCGTCATGGAGTCGATTAAGCCATTGCGCAACGCCATCAATTTCATCATCAATGTCAACGAATTGCCTAAACTCCGGATTTGGACCAGACAAGAGCGATATCGTCCCTTTGCGTTCCTGGACTATCTCGTCTGCATCCTCAGTCTTGTCGGCCATGAGCCTGTCAGCCATAGAACGAATCTGCCTTGTTGTACGGTAGTTGACCTTGAGAACCTTGCTCTTGCCTCGCAGATCGATGCCAAACGGCTTCCATGCGAACGAGTAGCGTATGATGCGTTGTCCAATATCCCCAGCAAAAAACAGTCCGACCTTCCCCTGTGCATACGCACTCAAAAACGCCAATTCCGCTTCACACAAATCCTGCGATTCATCAACGACGATGTGCGTATAGAGACGTACGCGATCTGAATCCGTCTTGTAACGCGTCGCCAGTTCCCAGAACATTTCGTTCGTTGTCATCAAGTTCTTGGCGCGAAGCTTTGCGCGGACCGCTTCAAACACCTTCCAAAGTGCCGCGCGACGCTCTTCGGACAGACGGCGCAATACACCGCGTCGCAATGCGTCACGGTACGACTCCCATGTCGTCAGTCCCCTTGTATCGACAACTCGTTCAAATTCGCTGGTCACAAACTCTGGCAGAATCCCTTTCGGCAAGAACTGACAATTATCCATTACGACAGCATCAACAAATTCATTCAGCTCGTCACCTGTCAGCACTCGAGGATGATTTGGGACAACCTTGTCGAAGGTTTCAACGCCAAACGCCCTGAACGTGCGCGTATCGCATCGCTCCAGTTCGCGAGGCCTCATCAATGGCTTCACGCGGTAATTCAAATCCGCTGCAAGGTTCTCAGAGAAAGTTGTTATGAGAACCATTGATCCAGGTTCGGTTCGCAGCAGATGCTTCGCATGATGCAAGGCTACAACCGTCTTCCCTGTGCCAGCGCTGCCACTCACACGGTAAACACCCTTGTAATTCCGCTCGGCTATAGCGCGCTGTGAGGGGTGGAGATATACACACCAAGTTTCCCACGCAGTTGAATTGAGCGCGTCCTTGAGGTCCTGGTCATCCGTGACGACCCACCACGACTGCTTCTCGCGCTCGGATTCAAACGGCTTTGCTATTCCCTCCTTCACCGGCGTCTCTTCTGCTGATTGCGACATCTCTGGACGTTCACCGACCGAAATCTTCAACACGGCCTCAACTGCATCAGGTGGAAGATGTTCGCCTATTTCAAGAATCTCGTCTTCTGTCTTTGCATTCAGGACGCTCGGCACCCAAAGCTTTGGAACACCATACGAAAGCAGATCATCCTGCGTGATGCCAAGCTTCGCACAAGGCGGTAAGACCTTACTGCTGGCAAGCCGCTCTGCAGTTGCCGACCGATCCGCTTGTTTCCCGGCAACAACCTCCGGAATCTCCACAAGCTGCATCACACCAGTCGTCGGATGCTGCTTCAAGACATTATTCTTTGCCCAGCGGTACGCGGCATCATGGTGATCCGCCCAACATATGACCATCATGCTCTTGCCGTCAATCTGCTTGCGAAGGATAATCCTAAGATCGCCGTTTACATACGCCGACCACCATCCGGCGTTGCCATCGACCTTGTGGAGATTGTGCTTCGCCGCCGTCGGATCGTACTGTAGCTCAAGGACGGTGTTAGACACCATCCCCTGCTCACGCTCCGTGAGGCGCTTGAGCTGTTTCATGAACGACTGTGCGACGATAAACTGCATAGGATAGCTACACCTCAAATATCTTCATCACCTCGTCGCCGAAGTGGTTGATGACCTTGACAGCAATCCGGCCTGTCTTCGGACGCGGGAACGGACGCGAAGTAGTCTTCGCGACGCTCTCCCATTCCTCGCGGTCTATTTCGTTGTTGAGAAACTTCTTGAACGCGTCATAGACCTTGTCGCGCCCGGGGAAATAGACTTGCCGTGCGAAGAACGCCTCTTCGTTGTAATCCGTATCAAGCATCCAGCAGTCAATGTCATCGGCATTGTCGCTGCGTACCTCATCCCTCTTGGGATCATACACATCAACGCCCTTGATGGTGACCGTGATCTCGCCCGATTCAAGCGTCGCGACCTCTATGTCCGGTTCGCCAAAGATAATGAACGGATTGCCGCCAACCGTGTCCTTGAGGTCCGTCGCCATGTGCAGATCGCTGTTCATCCGCGCATGAAGAACCTTCAGCCGCCCGAACGCATTGTCCGAGCCTTCCTCCACATACGCCTCGAAGTTAAACGCGCAGTAGAGCAGCACGTCGAAGCCGCCCTCCATCGCTTCGCGCGTGGCCGCCTTCATATCAAGACGCGTTACGGATCCAAATTCTGGACCGAATGCGATTGCGAAATGCTTGGACTTCTTATTGTCCCCTACCTCTGTCCATCCCTCTGCGGCAATGTGGCGTCCTGCGGCAAAGGCCGTGACGGAATTGAAGGTGATACGATCAGACTTCTTCGCCTGTTTTACGCCAGTCTTACGCAAGATTTCAATCATACGGGCTACATAGCTTTCGCCGTTGCCATAGTCTATATCCTTGGCGATCTTTGCAACAGGGTCGGTAGTCGTACCATCTGGATTCACGATCAGCGCACGCGTAGGAGCAACCGACTCAATGGTAAACGGACCCGCCACACGGACACGCTTCTTGTCCTCGTATGGCCTGTCATAGAGGTATTCAGTCTCCGCAACGCGCGCAATCGACTCGTCGATCTCCTTTTGGCGTTTCCTCTTCAGTTCCATAAAAGCAGCATGAGCCGATTTCTGCTCATCCGACCAATCGGACGGTGCTTCTGCGGGAACTTCCCACTCTTCAAGTATCTTTTTTTCGCCATTTGTCATTATCAAAACCTCTCTTTCGTTTCTATCCACCTCATTGCACCTCATTGCACCTCATTGCACCTCATTGCACCTAGCTTCTGTAGGCAATACATACAATGCTTGATTTCTCTCGCCTTTTCTGACAATTTCTCCTCTCTTACACATCGAAATGAGCAACTTGTAGGCGCATGACCTGGTAAGATCACACAATTTCATGATATCTCCACGCTTGGCACTTCCATGTTGCATTATAAATGCTTTCACCATCTCACGATGTCGGATTGGATCAATGCCAACAAGTTTCGTATAGGCAACTTCTTCCCCGACTGCCTGATGGTATGCCTTGCCAAGGAAATAGACATGTACCCGCCCCTCGATTCGTTGCTCTATCATGCCTTCCTTAAGAAGGATTCCTATGACTCCGCGCGTCGCCGCTTCTCCCTTTTTCAGAACACTCGAAAGCTCTCGTGCGGTAAGTTCCCCATCCCGAAGCGCAGAAAGAACGAGCAGGGAATCAATCGGCATATTTACGCCTCGGTCTTCACGACGCATCAGCATCCTCACAAACAACGAGTCCGCCTTGGTTTCAAGCATCCTGACCGTTACCGAGGAACGGTTTGATTCCGAATAATCCGGTGCGGGGCGGCCGTACTTCAGCAACCCCTCGAATATGCGATCAACCCCTCGCCCCGTCCGTTCGGCCAACCCTATGCGCTTGATTGCGTCCGCAAGACGGGAATTGCGCGATTTTGGGGCAGCTGTCAGGAGCGTATCGACAGTCACGCCGTCAATAAATCCTCCGGGGCTGGATATCATAAGACCGTAATCGTCAAACTGTATGTGAACGCATCCGAGAATATTGTAATCTCTATGAACAAGCGCATTGACAAATGCTTCTCGGAACGCGGTTTTGTCAAAGTTCGGTATCCCCTTTCGGAAAAGACCGATCTCCATTTCTTCCTCTGAATACAACGCTCCGAACATCATGTTGAATTCTTCGAAAATCTCAAGAAGCGGACGTCTGCGAAACTCGTTGACCTTTACCTTCCCTGCTTTCAACACTTGAAACGCCACCTCGTGCGACGGCACGTGCCTTTTAAGAAGCCTCTCAGTTCCAAGAATCAAAAGACCTGTCAGTGTTGGATGCAAGACGCCTTCAACTTCAGCACAGAAACCGAGCGCCTTGTCGAGTTCTTCGTCGGAAAGCTGCAGCAAGAATTTTTCGGTGCTGTATTCATCGATAAGCCTGCGGACTCGAACCCGCTGCAAAGGATCGAGTTCTTCCGCTGACACACCCTCAAAAATCATTTCGGATGGATCATAAACGCCTAAAGAGGAGTGCCAGGACTGGACATCAGCAGGCTTGATTGCCACAACTTCGGGCTTGCCATTACCACCAATCCTGCGCCTGAGATATTTGCCGTCATTGGTCGCTATCAGCATTTTCGACTTCTTGACATAGATAACCGCGACACAAACGGCATCGCCGCAATCGACGCGCTCCACGGAAACCGTCAATCCCGGAGTAGTCCTGTTTTCTATGAGCGGAACAATCCCCTCGACATCAAGATGCGCCTTATGAAGTCCTGTTATTGTGCCATCATCTTCAACACCTTCCAGCAATACTCCGCCATCCGCGTTTGCCATGGCCGCAAGCGCATCTGTCAATTCACTGTCCGGCAATCTGTTTCTGTCGCTCTTGAACTCGACCGACAACGTTTCTCCGCTCGCGATAATCTGATTCAGCTCTTCAACCGTCACGGCTCCACCTCCTTCTCCGCGTCTCTGCGTCTCTGCGTTAAAATCATTTCCCCGCCTCCTTATCGCTCATGGTTCTCCGCAGTCGTTCGCTCTCGGCGGCATACTTCTCCCAGATGATGTCGATCTCGGCGTTGTTATTCATCCTTCTCGCCTCCGCATAGAACGGCCTCTCCGATTGACGCGAAATTGATGAATCTCCCGTCTGGCGGCAATGGCCAATCCTGACCGGCATAGACGACGTCCGCCGACAGCACGTCGGGAATCGCCTTTCGCAAAAGGCGCAGATTGCGCGCAAAAGACATATCGGCCGACATCGAGGACTTGATCTCCCACAACCTGATGCCCACCCCGTCCTCAAGCACAAGATCCGCTTCGACTCCACTGGAATCGCGCATATAGTAGAGATTCGGCTCCAGCCCCGCATTCAGACGCGCCTTCAGCGCCTCTATCACGACCATGTTCTCGAAAAGCCCTCCCACGAGCGGATGCTGCGAAATCTGCCTCGCCGACGAAATCGACAGCAGATGCGACGCAAGCCCGACATCCGTAAAGTATATCTTGGGCGACTTGACAAACCGCTTGCCGAAATTCCGATAATAGGGCGGCAAACGAAAAATGACGAAACTCGCCTCAAGAACCGAAAGCCAACTCTTGAGCGTAGTCGACGACACGCCAACATCTCCGGAAAGGCTTTCAAGGTTTGCAACTTGTCCCACGCGCCCTGCAAGCAGCCGAAGAAAAGTCTCAAACCGCTGCCAGTCCTTGACGTTCACAAGCTGCCGCGCATCGCGCTCGACGTACGTGCGCAGGTAATCTGAGAGTATGCGCCTCGGCGGCAGACGGGAAGCGTGAATCCGCGGCAGAAAGCCGGAAAACAACAACTCGTCACGCGAAGGCGTTCCTCCAAGTTCACGGATCGAAAGCGGCAGCAGCGTTGAAATGGTCGTCCTCCCGGCGAGCGACTGCGAGACCTCAGCCTGAAGCATCGGCTGATGCGACCCCGTCAGAACGTATCGCCCCGGCTTTCCATCCTCGTCCACGAGCACCTGTATGTCGCGCAGCAAGTTCGGCAACCGCTGGACTTCGTCAATGATGACGGGCGGCGCGAACTGTTTCAAGAAAAGCCGCGAGTCCGTTCGTGCCAGTTCAAACACCTGCGAATCTTCAAGATTGGCATACGAATATCCGTGAAAGACATGCCTGACGATTGTCGTCTTGCCTGATTGCCGAGGACCAAGCAAGGTCACAACAGGCAATAGGCCAGCGCACCGCTCTAACTCGCCGCAAATCTCGCGTTTTATCATTATACTTTCTCCTTTGCGACAATATTATACCACAACTCTTTTGCAAAACTCAAGTTCAACTTGGGTTTTGCAAAGAGTCACACGCCCTTCCCCATGATTTTCCGCAGTCGTTCGCTCTCGGCGGCATACTTCTCCCAGATGATGTCGATCTCGGCGTCGTTGGCGATGGCCTTGAGCGTGATGTGCGGTACCCGCTCATAGACGAACCCCTGCGAAACCTTGCGATAGGTATCGCGAATGATCGCCTTGCCCGTTACCTCCATCTCCTTCTTGACGCCTTCCTCGGAATCCGCGAGAAGGTAATACGGATACTTCGCCGTCATCAGGCGTGTGCGCGCAAGAGCCAATGCAACACGGCTTGTGTCGATGGTAATCCAACGCCGCCCCCATTGCTCCGCCACATACGCCGTCGTTCCAGACCCGCATGTCGGATCAAGCACCAAATCACCCGGATCAGTCGTCATCAGCATGCAACGCTGAATTACCTTAGATACCGTCTGTACAACATAAATTTTTTGATCGGTAAACCCTCCCATGCCCGTATCCTCCCAAATATTCGTATCTCTAACAATTGGGAAATCATCATGGAATCGGACATAAGAAACAGTGTTATCTGATGCGACAAGTCGATTCGCCATCTCAAGTCGTCTCATGCCTTTAATATGCGTACTCCAATGGCGATTACCAGACGGAAGATATCGCTTATTACGAAAGAAAAATGGCTCTACTTTATTGCCACCACTTCCACTTGAAGAGGTCTCACCAATGCGAAATACACGTCCAATGTCTTCGGGTGAAGAATATTTGGCCCTGTCTTCCTGCGTAATGCCTCGACGCGAATAATCGGATAGTTGAATCCGCGAGAACGGACCAAGATTATCAAACGCCAATTTCCGCTTTACATAAGGTTGACGATACTTCACCATCTCCCTATTTTTTGCAAACCAAATGATAAAATCGGTAACCGAATCCAATAGATATTGATCCGCGCCCGATGTCTTTTTTACTGTTATTGTCGTTATCCAGTTCTCCTCTCCAAACACCTCATCCATGATCGCCCGTACTTTATGGACATTGGCATCGCCAATCTGCACGAAGCAACTGCCGCTTTCCGCCAATAGGTCGCGGGCGACAATGAGGCGGTCTCGCAAGTAGCCGAGGTACGAGTGGATGCCGTCATGCCAAGTGTCGCGGAACGCCTTGACCATTTCCGGCTCGCGCGTGATGTCTTCCTTCTTTCCGTCCTTTACATTGGTGGTCTTTGTGGACGGCTGCCAGTTGGAGTTGAACTTGATTCCGTAGGGCGGGTCGAAATAGATCATCTGCACTTTGCCGCGCAGGGATTCATTCTCCGCTAGCGAGGCCATGACCTGCAGCGAATCGCCGAGAATCATGCGGTTCTTCCAACCCTCTTCATGGTTGTAGAATCCGGGCTGCGTGTTCGGGTCGAAATCCTCCACTCCCTCGCCAAGCAACATCTGCGGATCGGCGGCATTTCGGCGGATGGCGCTGCGCCGCTTCATTTCCTCGATGAGCATGCGCGGAAATATCTTCTCCTGCTGGTAGATGATGGGGGCCTTCACCTCCAGTTCGTTCAAGTCGCCACGCCGCTTCCCTCGCCAGATGTACTGCGGGTCAAGGTCGGGGTCTCGCGCTGCAAACTCGACCTCGAGATTGTTTTCTACTCTCTCTCTGCGTCTCTGCGGCTCTGCGTTTAAATCATACTTCACAGTCTTGGTCTCCGGGATTCCCGTCAAATCCTTGGGCTGGATGCCGGAGTATTCGCCAGACGGCAGCTTGGTGCGCGAATACTCGGTCTGCATCGAGTAGTCCGAAACTTCTGTTGACAAAGATTTTGTATTCTTCTTACGTGCAGACATACCAACCTCCGGTCTTGTTTGATCCCCTGAACTCCACTTTTTTCGCCATCTCGAGACGCTTAAGCGAACGGTAAACGGACTTTATCGAACTTTGCACACGCAAATATATTGGTTCCCTCTTTATTCCTGGATTTGCCCTGACGACTTCCAAAACAGCCTCGTCATGTTCGAGTGGAGTGTATTTACGTCCTTTCTTGAGCGGAAGATCATCAGGATTTATCTGGCCACTCGACGATTTTATCTGGCCACTCGACGATTTTATCAGGCCACTTGACGGTTTTATCGGGCCACTTTCGGATTTTATCTGGCCACTTGGCCGTTTTATCAGGCCACTTGACGGTTTTATCGGGCCACTTTCGGATTTTATCTGGCCACTTGGCCGTTTTATCAGGCCACTTTTACTAGCGACGACCGTCACTCGGAATTCAGTCAGTTTGTTTATATCGAAATCAGGCGGTAGATTCCCGTTTGCTTCAAGGTCTGCGCATACCTTTGCAATTCCACGATTGAATTTATTCACGAATCCAAGCATCTTGAGGGCTTCCGCAATCAGCGGATTGCGGTAATCGCTCGCACGCGGAAAGTTTTGCGGATTAACCCGTCCGAAGAGTCCTCCTGGATTTGATATTTCAATACGCCCAGCATCGTATTCGTAGAATTTTATCGGCGCATTGCCAAAGAAATAGTCGCGATGAATGATGGCATTGAGTATCAATTCGCGCAACGCCCAGGACGGATATTCCGCCACCTGGGCTTCGCGCAATGCGGATACGGGGACGGGGCGCATCGCACCAGGCCCCGTCTTCACGAACGTATCCAGTTCTTGAACGACCTTGACAAGCGGACCTCTGAACACGCTTTCCTGCAGAATGTCACCGGCATTGTCGTTTCCGGCAAACTTGACATATTGGATGTACGCCGAAGGGATGTACCTTTCAGGATGTCTTGCAAAGAGCAAGACTCCTGCATTTGTGGGACAATCCTTCTCAAGAGAATAGAACCGCAACGCGGCCATCTGCTCTATGGCGGGTCTGTCGTCTTCTTCGATGACCATTGCGTCGATAGCCTGCGGAAGGTAGATGCCCTTGAACAAGTTCATGTCAAGGTCATCCAGTTTCGCAGACGGGCAGGGACGCTCCTCGTCGCGCAAGCCAGCCACTATCCGACGTTCGGTCAGAATCCGAATATCCTCCTCGGTCGCAATCGACTTGCGGGGACCGATTCTGACCCAGACCTGACCGTGGAAGCGAATTGGAGGATATTGCGATGGGAACACGCTTATCGCGACAACGTCGCCTTCCGGCAAATTGAACTTCTCCACCGACATGGCCGGAGGCGGCAAAAGATTCCCATCAGTCTTCAATCCACCAAGAGATGCGAAACGGTTCTCGTCGAGCCGACGTCCGGAAATTCTGCCGTCATCTTCAACCCCAAGAAGCAAATATCCCGTTTCTCCGCTCCCGGAAAGGTCGTTGGCGAACGCACAAATCGCCTGGCCCATCTTGTCCGCCTTGTCGAACGCACGAGTCCGCTCTATGTGTTCGCTCTCGCGCCGAGCCATGAGATCTCTCAATTCGCCTTCTGTCATGCTTGCTCCTCCTGTGCGCCTCTGCGCCTCTGCGTTAAAATATTAAAATTATCTTCCACAACTTTCTCGTACGCAACGCGGCAATTCTCCAAGAGCGATTCTTCCGACTTCAGCCCGTCGAGCATAAAGTCGTTCTCGTTCAGCTCTACGAACGCCCAGCGCCCAAAGCTCTTCTCCGCGTTCACGCCGGGAATCCACATGTCCTGCATCGTCTGCTTCTTTATGTTGGCGTCCGAATAGCGGTAGCCCTTTACCTCAATGATCAGATGGAGAGGATCGTCCTTCCCGAGACCATCATCGACCAACACGACAAAGTCTGGCAAATATGTGCGGTTCTCCGTTCCAAAGACATACGGAACCTCAAAGCCAAGATTGAAGTTCTTCACGTACGCAAGCGTCTTTGGATGCTCCTCAAGAACGCGACAGAGAATTGCCTCCCACGTCGAATCGCAGACCGCATAGTTCACATGGCTTGCCTCCGTCTCGAAAAGCAGCTTGGAACGGCGAGATATCCTGAAGTTCACCCGCGAAGTCGAACCTGTGGGCATGAAGTTGTCGATGATGGCGCGTACGTTGGAATTGCCCTTCTCCGCCTCCGAACGCATGATGGCTAGATTCATCCGCTGACATGCCGCGTCCGCAAGGTTCTTGTAGGCGACAACGCTTTCCACATTCACGGAAGAATCGAGTTTCAGATAACCGCCGTTGACCCATTGCGTGAACAGCTGACGGACCTGAATGAAAAGCTGCGTCCTGTCCATGTCCGTGAACTTGTCGTCCATGAAGTACAGACCTATGAAATGCTTGGCCAGATGGTAGATGACATCCGACATGCGCATCGTACCCTCGCCAAGCACAAGCTTTTCGCGCTTGCCGACGAACGCGGAGTTGAGGACGGCTGTAGGCCCTATGTCGTTCGGCGTGACTTGCAGTTCGCTTAATTCGTTGAACTTGGCCGTAAGGCGAACGCTGTCGTCCGCACGATCCAGATAGTATCCAACGACTCTGGGGAACTGGATCGTGAGATGCTCTCTCTCGGGATGGATCGCATGCACGTGAACAATATCGGGCGGCTCTATCGGCTTCGGCTTTACAGTCCCGCTGGCGAAATCAAACGGTATTCCAAAGATATCCGCGTATTCGGGATTGTAAAGTCCAGTGCTGGCATCCGTTTCATAACTCAGACGACGCAGGGCGCGGCCGACCACCTGCTCGCAAAGGAGCTGGGTGCCAAATGCGCGCACGCCAAGGATGTGCGTGACGGTGTTGGCGTCCCATCCCTCAGTCAACATCGACACGGAAACAACACAACGCACATTGCCGCCCAACTGTCCTTCCTTGCCGACAGTATTCATGACCTCGCGCAAAAGCGCCGCGTCGTCAAGCTTGTCTGCCGCCTGCCGGTCGCCCGTACGCGCAATGAGCTCGCGCTTGAATGTCTCTATCTCCTTTGAGGCCGCAACTCGGAAATCGGCAGACAGCGCCTCGCCGGACTCCAGCTGCATGGAGTCTATGAGAAGAGTGTTCGGCCTGGGCAATGGCTGTCCTGACGAATCGAAATTGGAGAACAGCGGGCAAGCGGCTGGAACCGTCTGCTCGTCGCCGTCCTTGTCCGTAGTGACATAGCCGGAAACAAAATCATAGACGAGCTTGGAGATCGTCGTATTCTGGCAGACGAAGATGAAACAAGGCGGCGTCTTGATACCGGCCTCCATCCAGCGGTTGTAGGTATCTTCGTATCCTTTGTAGAGAACGCGGATAGCGGTCTGGAGTAGATTAGGTATCTTCTGTGGGTCATACGTGCCGCCTTTTCCTTTGCCACGAAGAGACCTGAAGGACTTGTCCTGCTCGCAGATGTTATTCCAGAGTTCACGATACTTTGGGAGCTCGGACATCGAAGAGAGGTTATCGTCAATCGGGATGCGCGGCAGTTTTACTATGCCGCACTCAAGTGCATCCATAAGCGAAAAGTCGCAAACCGTCCAAGGGAAAAGCGTACCCTCCTGATAGCCGGAACCACGGAGAAAGAAAGGCGTCGCGGAAAGGTCAATAACCTTGGGGCGCATCTCGTCTTTGCCAACATGCGCGCGTATGGTCTCGAGTCCGCGAATCCAGATGCGGGCGGCTTCGGCGTTCTTCTTTGCCTCGTCTTTTTCGTCTGCGTCCAGCGCTCGTTCCTCGTCATCGGCACCATCGTCTGGACGATGTCGGTAACAGTGATGCGCCTCGTCATTGATCATCAGAATGTTCTTGAGGCCAATCAAATCTTTTATTACACGCTGGAGCATCTGGCCGGGAGTCTCTATCGTCTGCGGACCTGCGCCCATAGGTCCCGCAAGCATCGCCTTTGTCCCCGCCGAGAGGTCGAGAGTGTTCTTCAGTTCGTATGCGTGATAGTTGGTGATAACGATTCGCGCCGAATTCATCAGCGGCAGCAAGTCCATCGGAACGAGCTGGCGTTTGGAATAATAGGCCTCTGGATCATTGGGCAGCAGAACCCTTAACCGGTCGCGGATAGTTATGCCAGGCGTAGTGACAAGGAACCCGTTCGTGAACTTGTCGCCAACGCCATGACGGTTGGCGTTTATAGTCTGCCATGCGATAATCATCGCCATTACCGTCGTCTTCCCGGCACCGGTTGCAAGCTTTAGTGCGATACGATACAAATCGGGATCGGCCTCGACATTTGCATCATTGATTCTTGAGAGAAATGTCTTGCCCGCCTTTGTCGATGGTGCGACTTCAATAAGCCAGATCAATGTTTCGATTGCCTCAAGCTGGCAGAAGAACGGCCTGTAGCTGGGGAAATCATAGTGCCGCCAATGCTTGAGAAGACGCGCCGTTTCCGCCGTTACGTTCCAGCTTGATTCGGGCAAATTGCGCCATGCCGTAACTTCGGTACGGATTGAATTGATAAGCTCGTTCTCGCGATATGCAACATCGCCTATAACCTCGTTGAACAAATCATCCTGCCGTATCTGGTCCTCCGAATTTCTATTCCGAGGAGTGGCTATGGGCGTACGATTACTGGAGTAACGTCGATGCTCAATTATCTTCCCCGTAGGTTTGTTATCACCATCCAGTTCCCAATGTCGACTAGGATATTCATAAGGGGAATTCAAAATCGGATTTTCAAAAAATGACAAATTCATACAGTACCTTTGGCATTTTCTTCAGATGCAAGGACGATAATGTCTGATATAAAAAGCATGAACTTCGTCCTTATTACCCTCATAAACCGTCAGCCCTGTTTTGGCTCGCCGGGTCTTGCCCACAACTTGAAACCGGTGCCCACAAACTGGGCGACATCGCGTCCGGAATCGTCGGTCACATCCACGTTCACCACGCATGAATTTCTTCCGTCCCGCTTGTAGCGGGCTGTCGCAATCAACCGTCCGCTCTTCGCAGGAGCAAGATAGTTGATGCTTACCTGCTGGGCGACTGTTACCCGGGTACGGTCGTTCGAAAGCGCCGCGAACGCATAATCCGCCAAAGTGAAGATGGCTCCGCCCATAACCCCGCCAAAGGCGTTACGGTGCCGTTCGGTCAACGTAAGACTGCATACCGCATGGTTTTCGTCCAACTCGTCTAACGTCATCCCGTTTTCAGTGGCAAAACGGTCTTTTGAAAAATAGTCTCTCGCCTCTTCAAGTGTTTTGAAACTACCCATGGCAGATCCCTTTCTCAATTTCCTGTTTTTTGGTGCGCTATCGCGCAATTTTAAACACGTTCAACGATAACGGCGGCAAAGTCTCGTCCACAACACCCGCCTTGACGGCGGCAGTCCCTGACGCCTCCTTCAGCGCCTCGCGGTCGAGCGGATTGTTACACGCTTTGCTACCCGGACCGGTGAACCAGATTTTCTTCGCGGAGGAAATCTTCGCTCCGGCAAGCGATATCTTCAAAGGCTGCGGATTCTCGGAGCAGTTGACCGCCTTGACGATAATTGAACCGTCCGCATCACGTACGGCCGACGCCTGCACGGCGCGGCAAGACTTGCCGTCTTTCGTTTTCATCCAGCGCACCGTCTGGTCGAATGCCAGCACCTCGCGGCCGCGATTCTCGCTAAAAAGTTTCTGCACGTTCCAGCTGGGGTTCACAAAATTTCCGTCAGGCAGCGTGTATATCAGGTCGGGTGTCCACGACGTATGTTTCGCGTTCGCGAAAAGCGGCGCGTAGGCGGCGAGTTTCACTACATCCGCGTTGCGTTCCAGCCCGCACATGAACGCCGCCTCCCCAATGGCAGCGCGAAGATCGCCCCAGCGCCCCACGTCCTGCGTCACGGCGTATTCGCCCACGAACACCTCAAACTCGCCTCGCGGATAGTTGTCGTAAAGCTTGGAGCCAATCGACATAAACCAGTCGGGAGATTTGTAATAATGCTCGTCCCGGATGTGCTGCGGTCTTCCCTTAACCGGCCCGCCCCACAAATCGGAGACGATCTTGATTTCTGGGTATTTCGCGCGCACCGCGTCGTGGATAAGGGCGTAACGTTCATGATACGCGTCGCCGCCGTTTTCATTGCCGATTTCAAGATATTCAAGGTTGAAAGGCGCGGGGTGCCCGTTCGCGGCGCGGACCGCGCCCCATTTGGAGGTGGCGGAGCCGTTCGCGTATTCTATGCAGTCAAGAGCGTCCTGCACAAATTCGTCCATTTTGTCGAGCGGCACGTTTTCCTTGTGGCTCATGCCGCAGTTGATACAGAACAACGCCTTCGCCCCAAGCTCCTCGCAAAGCACAAGATATTCGTGGAAACCAACTCCGTTTGCCGACCAGTATCCCCAGATGTTCCACTGGGTGCGGCGATCCCAAATGTTACCGATGGTCTGTTTCCAGCGGTACGCCTCGGCCATCGTGTTGCCCTCCACCCAGCAGCCGCCGGGAAAACGCACAAACGACGGCTTTAGCGCGGCAAGGCGCTCCATGAGATCTTTGCGGAAAAGTCCGCTTTCCCCATAGGTGTCCCGCGGGAAGAGCGAAACGCAGTCGAGGTAAAATGTCCCACCCTGCGGCGCGGTGAAGACGAGTTTCGCGTCCGGATCCGTATCCGTCGCGGCTAACCGCAAGTTGAACGTTTTCCACTCCGGCCCAACGCCGCTTATCGCGCCGGACGCGAGCGTCTTTCCCAGACTTTTAAGCGACACTTCGATGTCGCCCTTCACGTCGCCGCGCATCGCGACCGACAGACTGTACTCCGCCCCCGCCTGCACCGCCATCCCGAAGTAGCCGTCATTTGCCACACCGCCGCCGGGCAGGGCATCAACACGGCAACAGTTACGGTTCTTCCCGGAAATCGGTTTTGACGAGTCGAGCGATAGCGTGGCGTGTCCCAAGGTATTCCAGAATCCTATGGAGTTCTGCTTTCTGGTCCTTACGAGGCCGTCCTCGAAACTGCGGTTGCGGACAAGTTCCGCATACACGCCGCCATCGAGCGAAAGGTCGATGTCCTCGAAAAAGATTCCCCACATGTCGTCGGAAACCGGGAAACGGACTTTACCGGGATCTACGACAATGCTGTTCTCGCCATTGGCAAAGGAGACTTCCGGCACCTCAATGTTTTCAAGTATGTTCTTACCGTCGAGCTTCATCGTCATGCGGTCACCCCGGCAAGTCACCTCCAAATCGTACCACTTATCGGAAACGATGGGTTCGTACTCCCCGGCTTTTTTCAGCGGCGTCGCGAAATCGTAGTCGCCTTTCGTTTCGATGGCATGCGCCGTGTTGAACCAGCCGCCGTAGTTGGCGTAAATGCATTGCGCGGGCGAACGTTCGCGAATATGGAGGATGAACCCCTCCCTGCCGGACAAGCGGCGGGCCTTAACGCGGAGCGTACAGTCCGTCCATAACGGGTCGCCGAAAGACAAGGAGGTGTTGGTAACCGAGGCATCGCTTTGGCGCAGCACGCCATCGACCACCGCCCACTTTCCCTCTTTTCCGACCGTACACTTCGCGGGATCCGGCAAACCGCTCCAAAGCGTTTTCCCATCCGGCGCGGTAACGGTAACATCTTTGAACTCGGCGGCGGTCAGCCATGTATGCAACGCAACCCGCCCGCATTTAACTGCGGCATCTTGCGCGATTGCACCGACTACGGTCATAACGACGAAAAACGCCGCAAAGAATGTTCTGGCCTCAAATGCAAAAAAAAGTCTGTTCATACAAACCAGCCCCTATTGATAAAGACCGCCAACCAACAGCAAACCGCAACAAGAAGAAATCGGCACGGCGCATAATCCGTCACCGCCGCGCTTTACCTCCACCTTTCCGTTCCCTCCAAACGCATTGACGCCTTTCGCCTTGAACACGACCGCGAAATCCTTTTGGTTCTGGTCGCACGGATCGTCGGCAGCCGTTACAAAAAGCGCCCGTGCCGGAGACGCCGCATCGCGGGCGACCATCTCCCCCACCAGCAACGGCGCGCCGTTTGAAGCGCGCAACCCGGCGAAAGGACCGGCATCGAGCGAATCGCAGCGACTGAACGGAAGGCTGGGATTGCGATTCGACTTTTCGGGAAAACCTACGAAATGGGTGGCAACGGTTCTGAACTTCATATACTCCGGGCCAAGACGTTTCAACTCGGCGTTAATCTTTTGCAACTTCGCGTACTGCGGCGTTTGCCGTCCGGCATCATCCAACACGTTGTTTATCCACCATCCTTTGCACCAGCAGGCCCAAGTAATAGCTTCCGCTCCGAAGCTCATCGCCGCATAGGCTTGAAAACGGAGTTGATTTTCGCTTGTGTATGGCAACCCTTTTCGTGAATTAACTTGCGGAATGTACCAGAATGAACGGTTCGCGCGGCGGCAAGGGCCAGAGACGTCGATGAAGTTGTCGTACATCTTCGAAATGAACCGGTCGATGCCTGAAGGCCCGGTATAGACGTAGAAATCGTATGAAAGATAATCGAGCGGTACCTCGCGGCAATAGGCGGCGATGTGCTCGGCGTACGTTTTAGTTCCCAACTGGTTCACGGTCTGTTTGCCGGAATTCTCCGCAACACTCGCGTAGTTCGGGTAGAGATTGAGATAAAGCGGCATTCCGGGGAGAGACTTGTTCAACTGACGCACCACCTCACCGTAATACGGAAAGTCGAGCGCCGACGGCTCATCGCCGATATCCACCGCCCAGATCGCGGGATGGTCTTTAAACGAAGCGGCTCCTGACGCGTATTTTTCAATGGGGTTAATTTCGCGCATCTTGCCGGCTCGCTCCCCATCGCCGCCCCACCATCCCGGAACCACCCCGTTCACAATCGCGCCCACCCCGTGTTTCGCAAAGAGGTCAAGCGTGGCACGGTCGGAGGCAGGGACGCCGATGATGAAATCAACCCCGCAATCGTGGATCGCTTTCACATGCGCGTCCGTCCGCGCATTCGACTGCAAACAATACGCCCCAATTAACAGTTTCGACCGATCCATTCGCGGTTTTAAAGAGGATGTGCCGGTTTCGCCGACTGCAGCTAGCACGCACAAAACCATCGCCGCGCAACAAAGCGCATTTGCCGTAACGTTCATATTATCCGCTCCTTCCATCGGGACAAATTTGGCGGCGATACGCGCGAACGCACATCCGCCGCCGATCTCGGTTATCTCAACATAATAATCGTGCCGCTGATGTCGGTGAACACCGCAGAGAAACGCTGGAATTCGATGACGGTTCCGCTACCCGTACTTGTCCAATTCGAAACGTCCTCTTTAATCGTCACGGTATAACTTCTGGGGCAGTTAGCCACCGTGATCTTGCCGCGAATCTTCGCGGCGGCGGTTTCGTTGACGGAGAAGAGCGGAACGCTGAAACCGCCGTTTGGGGAGGCATCGCCGAAATCGATTTCAACCTGAAGACTCTCCACGCCATCAGCAAGAGTTATGGCGGAATTGTTGTTGTCCACCAGCCCGAATTCGCCCAGAAGCTCATCGGCGGGGTCTTTGTCCACCATATAGGCGCTGCCAGTGTAAAAGGTAAGCTGAAGACCGCCGATTGCCTCGACCGTAAGCGGTTTGAAATATCCCGCCTTAATGTCCATGTTTTTGCTGTTTGAGGTGCGCTTCTCGTTACCCAACGCCAATGTCCCCGCCCCGGTCTTGGTTGCTTTATCGTTCCAAACCGTTTCGGAGGTGATGGTAAGCGTCTTACCCTCGGGCACTTCAACAAAACCGTTGTTGAAGCAGACCACGCGGTTTTCGTCATCCAGCGTCAACGACTCCTGAACCGACAGCACCCCGTAGTTGTAGATGTAGAGGCCTTGCGCCTGCCGTGTGGCGGGGTTACCGCCGATGTTGGCCTTGGAGCTGATGTACATAATAGGATAACCGGTCGATGTCCGTTCATTGTCGCCGATCTGCCAAGTGCCGGTGAAATCGGTGTTGTCGCCCGTCACATAGATATGGGACCGCGTGGTCGTGCTGTAACTGGTCGCGCAGGCGCATCCCGTACCGTGAAGGGAGGCCGCAACCGTGAAGGTCCGGTTCGCCTCAGTCGCGAAATTGGCCTTCATGTCGTTTGGCGCCAAGATGGTGACGTTCCCGTAGAGAGTTTGCGACGTCACGCCCGACGAACCCGCGCCGGCGGTGATGATGGTTTTTTGGCCCATCCGCAGATCGTTGACCGTCAGGGATTTGTCCTTGATGCGAAGATCGGCGCGGGTTCCCGAATTGCCGTAGATGTAGAGGCTCTCTCCGGGGAAGGTGACATCGTTCGCCGTTCCACCGCTGGTGCGGAGCAGTTTCGCGTAGGTAACGTATGCAGCACTGGCATGGGCGGCCTGACCATCCTCCCACGCGGCGGCATCGGTGAAGTATTTGTCATTGACAATCTGGTTGATCACCGGAAGACTCTGACAGAGGTAAACCGTCTGGATGCCGGTGTCATCATCGGTCTCAACTGCTATAGATGAGGTCACCTGCTCCCTCGGATCGGCAACCGAGACATCGGTGAAGTCATCCACGGTGACGCTCTTCAGCGAAACCGGGATCTGAAGGACCGCATACCGGCTCGCCGTGCCGTATCCGGTCAAACCAATCGGCATCGGCCACGTTGTGACGTTATCCGCTTCAGTTAGCGTCACGCTATCGGCATCCGATCCGGAGACATCGAACATCAAGGTGGAAACCGTATGTCCTGTTCCGAGGGTGACGGCGCCGACCGTTCCGATTCCGGCGGGATTGAAAGCGCCGTTGTTGCTCATGGTCTTTCCGTCAAGCTGGCTCTGGTACGCACTGAAGGTGGCGCCCGCCCCAACAGTGAAAACCGTACACGCATTGCCGACCGTTGCCTCCTGTGTGAAGCTGAACGATCCTGCGGAAACCGTAAGGTCCCCCGCATTCCAAGCGGCATCGAAGATCGCGATCCCGACACCCTGTTTCGTCATCACGCCACCGGTGATCGGCATCTGGAGAGTTGCCTTGAAGGTGGCGCCATTACCGACGAAAAGCACACACCCCGAATCGTCGGCCGTAATGCCGCCGTTTTCGCGGGCGATCACCACCCCGTCGGTGTCCGCCGCGCTCAACACGCCCTTGTTGATGAGATTGATCGCGTCGGGAGTGAAGGTCTCAAGCGGACCGCCGACCGCCTTGGTGCTACTGAAACCGAGGTAAATGCCATCACCGTTCGCCTGCATCTTGCCGAAATACCCGGTATTGTCCCCGCCGAAGTAGCAGAGGAAACGGCCGCTGTTCTCACCCGACGTGCGCGACACTTCAAACATCGTCCCGGTCTCGCCGGTGAAATTGACATTAAACCGGAATTTTCGGTCGCCTTGACTGCCTGATCCCTGAATCTGGAATGGAGCGCTTTCGGGGGAAATCACGGCACCGGTACCATTGATGATACAAGTCTTGGCGCCGTCGCCATGCGCGTACTGCCCGTTCGCCAGGATCAGGTTGTTGTGGGTGATGACGCAATCCGTATTACTCTTGTGGATGAGCCTGCCTTTAGTTCCGCCAATTTCGCCCAATTGCAAAGAGTTTCCCTGGAAAGTACAGGAGTAGTTTTTGGAGCTTGTCGCGGGTGTCCGAATCACCGCACTGGTACCCAAAGCAACGAGATAATCCGCGTCATCATGCGGTGCCAGCCCGTCCGACCAACCGCCCGCGCCGTTGAACGACGTGGTGGTGGCGTTGCTGTCGCCTTTCGTCAAGGAGACCGTCTCCGCATAACCCATCAGTGCCGTCGCCGCCAAACTGAAAATGACCAATCTTTTCATAGCAATCTCCACACTATGCCAAACCCTAGAACACTCCTAACTACAAGTGAAAATTTACAATAAAATCACATGACAGTCAAGGCGAATTGCGTTAATCGCGGCAAAGTACCGATAAGAATTGACTACGGTCCTTGCTTACCTCTGAACCGGCGACCGCCATTTGTAGATGTGGACGGCAAACGGTGCGAAATCGTCCGCAATAGCATTGCCGCCGCAAATACATGTCCGGTTCTCGTAAAGAACTTCCACCGTCTCCGCCCCCGGTACGGTAAGTTTCGCCGAAACCGGCTCGGCCACCGCATTGACCGCCAGAAGATAGGATATGCCGTCATGCCGTTTCAAGAGGCACGAAACAGACGGCCTGCCGTGACAATCCGTCTTCGGGCCGGACAAAACTTCCGGCACCGGAGGCTGTTTCGGGGTCCGCTCGACGAGAACCGGCTCAAGCGCCGAGAGCCGCCCGGCAAGGTCGCAGATGTTCTTCCAGCGTTCCGGCGTGGAGGTGATGCCCTCATTATCTTTGAAACCTCCGTAGGTGTACCATGTGAGACCGTGGGCACCGTGGATCACGGCGGCGAACGACATGGCAAAAAGCTGTTCGCGCGTGGGGAAGTGTTGCCATCCGCTCCATCCTTTGAAGTATTGGATAATTGCCCAGCAGGTACGCGGCCGGCCTTTCCCGTACTGTTTAACGTCGGAGTGGAACAGCGCCATGTCGCGGATCACATCGGCCACGCAAGTCTTGTCGCTGACATCGCCATCCTTATTGCGGACGGGGTAGATTTCCGGCAGAAAACCGTCCGTAGCTGTCACGTAGTCGGAATAGCGTGTCTTCGGGCCGCTGCCGATCGGATCGGCCTGCACGGTAATGCGCGTGGGATCGACCGCCTTTACCGCCTCGTCATAGTCAGTCTCCAATTCGGGCGATATGTGATCGTACGTGTCATCACCCAGATACCAGGCGATGATGCTGGGGTTGTGGCGGCCGGTATTAATCAGATTCTCCTCAGGGAAACGCGCCGCCACCCAGAGCTTAATGTCGTATTTCACCGCGGCAGCGAGGAATTCCGGATCGTAGGCATTGCCATAAGTGTGGCCAAGATTGAAACCGGCCTCCTTCAATCCCTTGAAAGCGTTGTCGAAACTGTTCCCGTTGAAATCGCGTTTGCAGACGGCGTAAAGCCCAATCGGGAAAAACGGTTTTCCGTCGATAAGCGTCATACCGTCGTCGCGCAACGAGATTTTTGACGTGGTCGGCGCATCGCCAATGTAAAACATCTTTTTGCTCACCGCCTTGTTGCCGTGGAAATCAGATACGCACACCTCGGCGATATGCAGGCCCTCGCCCCAGCCGCCGGCCGGTGCCGCGACGGAAACCACGTTACCGGTTCGCCGGACTGCCGTCGTCCGTTCCGCGCCATCAACCGTAACCGTGAGCGTCTTCCACAGGACAACCACTTCGGGGGTGTCCACAATCGCGATACGCAACGGTTCATTCGCGTTGCGGGTGGGACTGTCCGAGATGCGGCGGACGCGAGGCGGACGGGCCTCGCGATCAACCGCCCAGTCGAGATCGGTCACCGCCCCAACCGTTACGGTTCGTAGAACCGGCGTGGCTTCCCCGTTCGAAACGAGCGTCACGCGGTACTGAATCACAGGGGTGTCGGCGGAAAACGGCGCGTCATAGAAACTTTCTTCCGTTCCGTCCGGACCGGCGAACGGCTTGCCAGCAAGCCTGTCCGCGCTTTCCGCTCCGCGCCATTGGAAACGCACCGCGCAACCGGTCGGAATATCCGCCCGCCAGGAGACGGCTCCGCCATTGTGGATTTCGGAATCAAACCGCGCCCGTTTCGCGAACATCGGAGTATCTGCCAACTCTTCAAATGACAAGGCACTGTAGGCCACACGATTTTCCGGGCCAATGTTCGGCAAATCAAAACCAAGCTGCACCGCAAACGCCGTCGCCCCTTTCGGGATGCCGCCATATAAGACGACATCCGTGCGCCGCCGCTTGGTGGCCGTGTAATATACCGGTGTGCTGGAAAGTTTAACGCCGTCCGCCCCGAACCAATGGATAAAACTGCTCCAAGTCTCGCCACTTTGGACCATGTGATTAATGGTGACGGTCGAATCTACGCTGAACGCAAGACGGTATCGTGCGCATCCGCCCTTGAGCGCGATCCTTTCGGAAAGCGCATGCCACGCTGTGTCGCATATCTTGGATGATCCCGTGAGACAAAGCCCTTTCCCCTCGACATGGGCAATACCCAACTGGCCTTCATAGTTTTTGTCCGACCAGAACGCCTGGCGGCCAAATGCGCCTGCCGCCACCGTTTCCGTTCCGGTCAAGCGGCACATTACGGCGTCCGGTCTGACATCAACGTCCTTAACCTCATAGACCGGCGAAAGAGCAAACGCCTTCAGCGCAACAGTCAAAAAAACCGACGCACTCCCCAAAACCCATTTACGATTTGCTTCTCGTCTCATCTTATGGCTCCCAAATCAACTGTTCCGTGCGAAACAGCCCCTGCCGTCACGATCCTGATGTAGCGACTGCAATGCGTTTGAACTGAAGCCGCCAGGTGTCCGGCTCATCCGCTGCCGGAGTGCCAAGTTCCGTCGCACGGATGCGCAGACTTTTCACCTTCGGATGGCCAATCACCGTGTAGAAATCCACCACAAACGATTCCCCCGGTTTCGGCGGGACCGCGTTGGAATACGACTTCAGGACACGCCACGCGCCCGCGTTATCCATACCCTCCACGACAAACGCGCGCGGAAATCCCGCGATACCATTGCGAGAATCACGGTCATCACGAGCCCACAGCTCCAGCTTCTCCACACTCTTAACCGCGCCAAGGTCAATCATGAGCCATTCCTCCGCCTTAGCGCTTCCATGCGATTTCGAACTCCAGCCCTTGGCCACCGGCACGTTCATCGGTTTCGTAAGATTCTTTATAGTCCATCCGCCAGTCGGCGCTTCATGCGACGACGATGCGGAAATGCGTAACGCGCCGCCCTCATCTCCGTTGGTGTCATCCGCCACGGGATCGATCAACGCCGCAGGTTTTACCTTCTTAGCGACAATCGCATACTCTCCCGTCCCGAACGCATCGAGAGCGTTGGACGCCTTCCCGTTGACCGTCACTTCTTCGCACGGCGGCAGAACCGCCGTCGCCACCGCGCCTTTGGGAACGTTAAACTTCGCCACAAGATTCCCGTCTTCCATCCGCCACGCGACCGTAATCTCGCCGTACGGCGTGGGTACCTTCCCCGATGCCTGCGTCACACCGCAGCACGGATGCGGGCAAAACCCGAACTTCGCGTATCCCGGCGCGGTCGGAACGATACCGAGGATTCCGGCAGACAGAATCCCCGCAATGGCCGTATCCGGATGCGACTCATCTCCCCAGCCTTTCCGCATCAACCCCATGCACTCCGTGGTGGTGAGCGCCCCTTTCCATGCGGAATCAAGGAGTTTGAACCAGTTGTGCGCGGCAATCGCCTTAAGCCCACGATCCGTGAACCCGTACTCCATCAGGCCGCGCACGGCAAGTGCCTGGAACTTTCCGTGCCCGGTGTGAATCAGATGCGGGGCGATGCGAAGCGCCTCGTCTTGCGTGGCGAAGCGGGTTGCCAGCGCAAGGGCGTTTGCCTCGAAGCCAAAACCGCGATTCTTGTCGGAGAGCGCGAAGAACCCGTCCTTGCCGATCCAGAAGCGCGAGCGAATCGCCGCAGAAAGCCGTTCTGCCCACTCCTCGAACCGGACCCTGGCGGCATTGTCGCCAAAGTCCGCCGCCAGCGTTGCCGCATCCTTGCAACACTTCCAGAGGAGGATGTCCATGTAAGCGCGGTGAGAAGTGTCTCCGAGATTGAGGTTGCAGGCGTGCTTGGAGGTCTCGCCGCGTTGCACGAATGTGCCGTCTTCCGCCGAGTGCGCCGCAAGGTAATCCATCAATTTCAGCACTTTGGGATACAGCGTCCGCGTTGTCGCGATGTCGCCAGAATAGAGGTAGTAGTCGCGCAGAACGGGAACGAACCATGCGGCGAATTCGTCGGATGGGAACGGGCCGTATTCGCCGTCCGTCGGCGGCACGGCGCGTTCGGCGTAGGGAGAGGCGTGGACATATCCGGCGGGAGTCTGGTTGAAACCGAGCATTTTCACCGATCCGCGCATATACGGCTCATCGCCCGGATTGAAGGAATAGAAAATATTACGCTCCGCCCACCAAAGGTCACCGCTCCAGATGAGCCTATCGCGTTTCGCACCATCCGCCACGTATGGCAACGTGCGGGGAAAATCCCATTCGTCAAGGCCGTCTGCCGCATCGAATCTGCTTTGCCAGCGCGTCACGCCGTCGCCGCCCTGAATCGACATCTTCCACACGACCGGCCACGATTCTTTCTTCACCGCCAAGCCAAAACGTTCGTCTTTGCAAATCGGCACGGAAATGGTTTTCACCTCATTCGTCGAGGTCTGCACCACTTCGGTACGCCGGTCGCCGGCCAGTACATAAAAACGCCCTTGCGGGAAATGCGGGTTGGCGTCAAATTCGTATTCAATGCGCAATGTTCCGTCGCATGGCGCGGCGGCACGATGCCACCCCTCGCCCAATGCCGCCTCAAGCTTGCGCGGAAGAAGCCTGCCGCCCGCGCACTTCCACGCATCATGGTTTGGGAACGCGGCGATTTGGCACGTCCATACGCTTATCTGCCACAATCTGTCGAGGCGGGGATCGGAACACTCGAACGAACCTTCGGGCTTGCCGTTGCGAAACACTTTCGCGTTTTCAATTTTGAAGGATGAAATCGTCACCTCGGTTCCGGGCGTATCAAGCTGCAGCCGCACATACCGCTCCTGCCCTTGGATCAGCGGCGCGACGAAACGTCCCGTGCGGCAAATGCGGTATGTCTCATGGCGGTTGATATTGCCGGGCAGCGCCGGAATGTCGAACGTCGGCCCAAGATATCGGGCGCTTGTCTCACGGGAGAAGCATCCCTTCTCGCCAAGACCGTCGGGATGGTTCGCGTAGGCGACACGCAGAATCGGACTGCCTTTCATCGCCGATACGTCGAACACGGCGTAACCTCCGAAACTCGATTCGCCCAAATCCAGCCGCAACACCTGTGACTTGCCGTCGGCCGGGTAAGACAATGAGATTGGATACTTCACAGAGTCATCGGAAGCAAAGGAAAAGTTTTCCCGAAGCGCCGCCAAGCACGGGTGTGCCAAAACCATTGTGACCGCAAAAGTGGCCGCAAAAAGAATACCAGGCCTAATCGCATGCGGTCTCCCGCCAAAAAATGATTCTGTCATTCTTACTCTCATCGCATCTTACCCCTTTCCCAGGTTAGAATCGTTGCCCCCATAACAAGTCCATTATCCGTGTCGCCAAGAATTATATCCCAACCACCACCGCATTAGTCAAGGACAACTTACGCCAATTTAGGGTCACTGCGGCGGCAGCGCTTTGTTTCGCCTCACTTTACAGGCAGACCGCGGCGTAAAGCGGGAAACTCTTCAATTCATAACTCTTCGAAGCGCCGTCGATGGGAATCCTTTGTACGCTTGCCACATTCGCATCAAACCTGACTGCGCATTCCAACCCCTTGCCGACAACCATTTCACGAAGCGCACGGAGCGAACCGGCCTTTCCCGACTTCACCTCGACGGGCAACACCCGCAGACCGTCGGCAATTACAAAATCCACTTCCGCATTGTTTTTGGCACCTTCCCGCAACCAATAGTGAAGCGACGGCATTTCAGCATCGCCGTTTCTGTAAAGAAGCTGCTGACCGACAAACTGTTCGGCAATCGCTCCTGTATTGATGAGTTCCACATCAGAAAGTCCTTCGAGCAAAGAGAAACCCAGACCATTGGCGTGGTTCATAAGCCCGACATCAAGGAAAAGCGGCTTCCAGACATCCCTATCCTCCTCTGCGCCCAGAGGAATCCCGTTGGCGTCCGTATTGAATACCTGCGAAACTACGCGGGCTTTGGCAAAAAGATCCAACATTGACTTGACATCCCGCGACTTCATGTCGCGCGCGAAGTTGACGAACTTAACCTTACGTCCGACATTTGCGGGAATACGTCTGAATACCGACTGCATATCCCCAAGATCCCTTCCGTTGGCATACTTGGCGAAGTCATCCACGTACGTACCGAGAATCTGTTCATGAACAGACGCCGATTCTGACAGCGAATGCGTCTGAGCGAAGGCAAGCACGCTTTCCGGCATCCCGCCTACAATCAGATACGTCCTCAGCAGCTTCATCATTTCACCGTGGAAAGAGGTTTTTTTATCCGAAACAATGGATGCCATCTCAAGGTGCGAGGCGAGATAGGGGTTGATCTCTTCGGCAAATTCGCGGAAATCCATCGGCCCAAGATGGAGATATTCAATGCGGCCAACCGGCATAGAAAAAGAATGTTTCGCAAGGGCGAACTCCAGGAGTGATCCCGCGGCAACAACAGGAAGCTCCGGCATATCTTCGTAGAAATACCGCAAGGCCGCAATCGCTGCGGGTATGGCCTGGATCTCGTCAAGAAATAACAGTGACCCCTTTTTGCGCACGTTCCTGCCGATAATCGCGCTCAAGTGTGTGCAGATTATCGACGTGTCCATCGACGCGAATACATCGGCAAGATCCTTGTGGCGCTCCAGATTGATTTCATTCAGAACAAGATCTTGCGACTTCGCGAAATTCCTCACCAAGGTGGTTTTCCCGACTTGACGCGCTCCACGCAACAGAATAGGCTTCCGTCTTGAACATCCTACCCATTTTATCAATCTATCGTCTGCTTTTCTTCTCATCACCAGCCCCGCCCAAACAAAAACTGCCATCAATTTTAGCCCTATAATGGCCGTTTTTGACCCGTATTATGCCGTATATTGATACTGTTGTCAAGAACGCGGTGACACTCATCCCATCATCGCGCCTTTCCCCAATCATCTCTGTTGCCTCGGGTCCGGCCTTCACCGGCCGCCGGATGAAAGTTCGTGCGCGAGAACCAGAAACGCCGACGCCGTCCACGTGTAGGCCGGGTCGCGGCGGGCCTCGCCGGTCTTTGCGTCGAAGTTTTCCGAGAAGCCGGACTTCATTATGAGCTTGCAGAACTTGAGCGAAATCTCGTCCGCGAGCGCGTCCGCGCCGCAGGCGCGAAGCCCTTCCACCGCGATGAGGGTGGATGGCCCCCAGATCGGGCCTTTCCAATACCCGTCGGGGTGATAGTGCTTGCTGTTCACTGACTCCGAAGCGAGTCCCCACTCGGTTATGAAACCCTTCTCCTTGATGTCGGATATCATCCTCGCACGGCATTTCTCGGGCAGACGCTTGCCGAGGATGAGCGGCAAACGGGTGACGAGCGATAACGAATCGCGGTCAAAACCTCCATCGCGCAACCGCCGCACACGCGGCGCGCCATCCTCGTCGAAAAGCGTCTTCACCGTCGCGTCGAGCATCTTACGCGAACGCGCGGTCCACTGCGAAGCTTCCCCGTCCTTGCCGATCGTCTTCGCGATATCGGCAAGGCACTCCATCTGAAGAATCAAGAACGCCTGCAGGTCGGGCGTTTCGAGCGGAGGACGATTCATGCAAATCGCGGTGGAGTTGTCCCACCCCGAATCGCAGCCGTCAAGATACTCGGCAAGGCCGTTGCGGTCGAAATCGCGGCAGGTCAGCCACCACTCCGTCCATTTGCCGATCAGCGCGTAGGCGGTCTCTAGTCGATCCTTCGGAAACTCCTTCATGGCGCGCAACTTAGAGAAGATCCATCCGTGGACCGGCGGCTTGACCGCAAGCCAAAAAATCTGCTCGTCGGAGACCATGTCGGGCATCATGCCTTCGGGAGACATAAAGTCGAACATGCAACGGAACTGCTCCCATGCGGCATCCTGGTCGCGGTAGCCGAGGCTGAGCGAATTGATCGCGTGGTCCCAGCTCCAGGTCTTATTCATCCAGTTGTTGCTCATCAGCATCATGGGGCGCTTGAACATTCCGCGCGGCCCCGCGATGGCGGTCCAAAACAGCACCGCCGCCTCGTGCCGCGCCCACTCGAATTCCTCCGGCACCGAAGGCAGCGAGGCGTACATCTTCTCGAAACTCGCCTTCTGGGTAGCTACCGCCGCTTCGAACGTCCCCTTCACTTCCGCACCGTCCCAGTCTCCGGTATGGACGTCCAGAAGCGCCACTTCGATGCCGTCCTTCGACGGATGAACATGCACGGTGTTGCCCTGATCGGGATCGCGCACTCCGGTGCGGGTATCCATCAGAATGCGGTCCGCATTGAAGTGCATATAGTCGACGGTGCGGCCGAAAGTGGACGGGAAGTCGTACTTCTGGCGCGGAAACTGGTACTCGAAGCGGATGTGCATCTCGGGCGACTTCGAACGCACCAGCACCACATCGGGACGCGCGTAGGCGAATTCGATCGACCCCTTCGCCGTCCGCGCCTCCAGCCAGCCGTCGCGCATCACGCACTCCGTAACCTCGATGTCCTTGCCGTCCACCGACGGCACGAGGCGGCAGAAGTTTTCCCTCCAACAGGTGCTGACGTTGCGCACCCATAGGCCAGGATAGGTGTTGAACATGTACTTCCCCTTCTCGCACCTGCCCACCGTCAGGAACGAGCCGGGAACGCTGTACATGAAGCCCGGATTGCCCACCTTCACCGGCTCTGCGGCAGATACCGCCGTTGCTGCCGCAAAGACGGCGGACATTACCAGCGTCTTCAGTTCTTTGGTAGTGTAGAGTGCTTTCCCTGTCGCCATGGACTTTTCCTTATCTTGGTCTGTTGAACGTATTAGGCACATGCGTAATCCTCTTAACTATGAGAACTTCATATATCATACCACTCTATGCCGATATTTTCAAGTGGCACTTGAAAATATCGGTTAAAAACGGATGCGATTTCTCATAAACACCTCTTTTGAAAATACTCCTCAACTGAATGAGTGCATTATACCGTTTCTTGACCGTCAATACAAGTTACAAAAAGCACAGTATCTCCTTCAAAAGAGCCGGCCCGAAAGGCTTGAGCATCAAAGTTCCGGTGTTCCGTCCGTACAACGGTTGCGAATCGTCGAAAAAAATCTTGATTAGAACTGGCAACACTTCCACATCATAACCGCCATAGCCTCGGCGAAGGCGGTTGGCAACTATCTGAACAAAACGGTTGTGCCGCCCACATAGAACAGCTTCAGGCCGGTCTCATCCGCGCGAATGAGGAATCCTCTGCGCCTGGTGTCGTCGTCGAGCGTGAAGGCGACGTTCTCCAAAGCTTCGGCCCATGTCACAAGAAGCGTACCCGCCCCCGCAAGCGCATAGCGATCCTGCCGGCCGGCGAGGTTCACGCAGACCGCCGCGCCGGCTGCGAACGACACGTTGGCGATCGGCCACTCGCCGTTCCAGTCCACGAGGCAGAGCGTGGACTCGCCGGAGAGGGTGCATCCGTACGCGCCCGTTGCAACGGGCGTGTAGGCATTGAGGAACGAAAACGTTCCGCTTGCAATGCCGGCACCGGTGTTCAAGGCCTTCGCGCCCTCCGCGAAATCGTAGATGTAGGCCTGCATATTGGCGTTGCCGTTGAAGTCGACCGCGCCGGCAGCAGACGACTCGATTCCCGCGCCATCCGCGCCGCATGGACGCGCACCGGCGCCTGCCTTGAGAATGCCTCCCTCGATCACCGTTCCGCCAGCGTAGCCCTGAAGCGCCTTCGCCATCACGAGCGTTCCAGCGCCTTCCTTCACGAGCTTCAATCCGCCCGTAAGAGCGGCGGCGCAGAACGCGGTCTCGCCGTCCGCCACCACGATGTGCAGTCTGCCGCCCTCGACCGGCGTGAGAGGATCTTCCGGCGTGGCGAACTCCTCGGAATCAGCATTAGCCTTTACGTAGAATCCGCCTTCGACAAGATCGAGCATGCCCGGTCTGCCGTCGATCTTCCTGCGTACAGGCACGAAGTGGCGCACGAGCTTTCCATCGTCGTATATCTTGCAGAACCACACCTTGCACTTGCACGGCCACGACCCCACAGAGGAAAAGTTCGACTGATTAATCGCGAAAAGGAAATCGTTCCCCGCGGCATCGTTGCCGTCGGTTCCATTGCCGTCTGCGAGATTGTAGTTTATCGAGGCATCTTCAGGGGACGTCACTGTGTTCGCGCCGCTTTTCGATATGTGTATGTCGTAAACTCTGTTGGCCGTCACATCGTAGGAAGAATCTCCTGCCTGGTTCTGGCATGTCTTGTTCATGAATTTGGAATCGTGCAGCCATACGCCGAACTGTGTGGCGTTATTGTTGGTGTTTCTGGCGCCGTAAACGACCTGATAGCTGCCGGGACTCATATAAGCCACGCGCACGTCAACTTCAGTCTTCGCGTTGTGGCGGTAGCCGGTGTCGATGTACTGCGTCTTGTTTCCTCCATTGGCCGATTGGGCCGCGCCGTCCTGCGTGGCCTGCAAGTAGTCATAGCGTTCGTATCCCGAAAACGCCGTGCCGAAATTGTCCGTGATCGTGCCGTCGCCGACGAGCGCCGGAACACGGAGGTCGTATCCGGCAAGGTCGAGAACAGTGCCGGCCTCGACGATTAGGAGCGGCAGCGCGCTCCAGTCGGTGTCCTTCGCAACCACGCCGCCCACCGCGACGCATTTGGCGGAGACGGAAAGGGACGCGAGGTCGTACGATGCGTCTTCCGATGTGGCGAGCCGCAGATGGCCCGATTCATCCGCATCCGCTCCCGCGACAAAAGTCCCCGAGCCCATGTTGGGGTAGAACGTGGCGTCGTTCGCGAGATCCAGCATTCCGAGGGCGCCGTCGGCATCGCGCCGCACCGGCACCATGTCGCGCACAAGCGTGTCGCCGGAGTAGATTCTGCAGAAGTAGATCTTCGCGCGGGAGATAAAGGCCGGCGCCTTTCCGTTGGCGCCTGCGTCCTGATTGATGGCGAACAGAAAATCCGTCCACGTGAGCGCGTCGCCCGCAGTGGCTGCGCCAAGGCTGACGGGCTCGCCCTCCCCTGGCGTGACCGTGCTTTCGCCGCCTTTGTCGAGATGCAGATCGTAGATTGTCGTCGTATCCACCGTAAGCGAATCGATGTTCGCCGCCGCCGCGCCGAATGCCCGGCGGAACTTGGCGTAGTTCAGCCACATCGAGAAACCTTTTGCCGTGTCGGCCTTGGTGTTTCTGGCTCCGTAGAAGCTCTGCCACTGCTCGCCGACAGACGTGAACGAGATTCTCAGGTCAACCTTGGTGGTCGTGTCGTGAATGTATCCGGTGTCGATATACTGGCTGCCCGTGGACTGGATGTACGCAAGCCGGGTATAGCCGCCTGAGTATTTGCTGTCGATGATTCTGCCGACGCCGGCAAGGCCGACTACGGTCAGCGAATGGCCGTTGAGATCCACCGTCACGCCCTCCGCAATCGTCACAGTGCCTTCAGACGTCCAGTCGGCGTCTTCCGTCAACGTGACATCCTCGGTGATGTTCGCCGCTGCATACGACTGCGAAGGCACCGTCGCTACGCAGATTGCCGCCACGAATGCAATCAGTTTGCTCATGCTCATTTTGTCTTGTCCTTTTTACGTTTTGCATTGCCGCTTCTTGGGGAAACAGCTGCAACTTCCGCCAGTACCCCTTAACAAATAACTGATATTATACCCCC
>JAFTCL010000059.1 GCA_017454745.1 Kiritimatiellia bacterium | reverse complement strand
TATTCCTGCCAGGTCTTGCCTTTGGGGAATTTAACCCGCTGCAACGATGTTTTCCACGGAAGGAACATATCCGTCGCGTCTGCGGCCGCCGAGGACGGCGGCCCTCCCATCGGCAACTCCGTGTTGAACGGACTTGAATCGGGCTTCTTCCATCCGAACCAGGCGGCATCCACAAGGTTGTTCTGCTTGTTGCATATCCATGACGGCGTGAACACTTCCGCGCGCTTGACAGAGCGCTGCCGTTGTTCCTCAGCATTCTTGTCCACGCGAGGACGAATCACGGGATCTTCGCGATTGACGATTTGTTCCAGACGTATCTCGTCAGGAGCGCCGAAACCATAGCCGCGTCCTATGTAGTCATCCGTTGCCCAAATGATATTTTTGCCCGTGGTACGGTCTTTCAGAAGAATAGCCATCACCTCTTCGGGAATGATCCATTCCCGAACGTCACGATCAAAGCTCATAGCAATAGATTTCTCTGCGGAGAGATCAGTCATTACCACTTTTTGCCTTCTTTTGTGTTTACCATACCATAAAGACCCGTTGGCGGCACGGTACCATCTGGCTAACAATCCTTTTGAAGGAGAATAATAATAGTATATACCACACTGCATCAGATTGCAATACTAGTTGGTAGTGTTTTTCCACCAATCTTGACGCGAACCGATCTCATATCCATCCATTAGACGGTTACATATAACAATTAAATTGGGAAGATTTTCGTGTTTTGGGTCAGGCAACGATGGGGGGATTGTGTTTAACTTTAACCATGAAAGATGCCTTTCCTGGTCGGCGAGCTGGCGGATTTAATTGTCGCACATGCCCTGGATTTGAAAAAAAAGCCGCAAACCGCACATAGGCGTTTGACTCTTGACCGAAATAAGAGTATCATTATTTATTAGTTGTTCACCGAAAAAGGTTTTTCGCAAGGAGTGGTATTGTGAGCATGATTGACCCGTTGCTGAAGTTGCAGGAGATTGACGGACGTATCCGCAAATCGAGGCAGGAGCAAATAGACATTCCCGAACGGAAGAAAGAGGAGGAGGCTCGGCTGGAGGCTGCCCTGGCGGTCTGTGCCGAGGCCAACGCCGCCTTGGCGAACGCCCAAAGACGGGTAGAAGAGATTAAGGCGGCCATCAAGGAGCGCCAAGACAAAACCCTTGCCCTGAAAAAAAGCCAGGCCACCCTCAAGGACAACAGCGAATTCAAGGCGTTCAACATCCAGATCATGGGTCTCCAGACTGAAATCGAGCAGTTTGAGCACCAGTTGCTGATCGCGGATGACGACGTGGTGGTTCCGCGCCACAACGCCGCTCTGGCCGACGCGAAACTGGAAGAGGAGCGCAAGGTGGTTGACGAGTATGTCAATGAGCTGGAAGAGCGCAAAAGAAAAGCCGACCAGGATTTGGAAAAGGCCATGGCGGAGCGGGCCGAGTACGAAAAAGAGCTTCGCGGCGACCCGCGCAACGCCAGAATGGTCGCCGAGTACAACTTGTTGCTATCCCGCGGACGCTGGCCGGTCGTGGCGAAGCTGCACCGCGGCGAATGCGTTTGCGACGGCTGCCACCTGCGCCAGACCGCGTCCGTCGGTCAACAGGTGCGCCGTGGCAGGGAAATCGTGAAGTGCGAGATGTGCGGGCGCATTCTTTACGACGCCGAATAGCCGGTTCGGGAAAATTTTGCCGTGACCTTTGGTGGGCGCGGCGGGGAGAGTGACCGGTCGCTCCCGCGATGCGGGGGAGGAAAGTCCGGACTCCGCAGGGCAAGAGGTCCGGCCGTCAAGGCCGGAGGGGTTTCGCCATATCGGAACCCACGGAAAGTGCCACAGAAAACAAACCGCCCCGCAAGGGGTAAGGGTGAAAAGGCGGTGTAAGAGACCGCCGGACGGATGGGAAACCGCCGCCGCAGGGTAAACCCCCTCTGGAGCAAGATCAAATAGGGATTGCGAGACGCGGCCCGCGTCGGTCGCGCCGGCCAAAACGGCGCGCTAGCATTCCGGGTAGATCGCGTTAGATGAATGATCGGAGCTCGCTTTCGGCGGGTGAACAGAATCCGGCTTATTCGCCTCCTCGCCGCATCCGCCTTTTTTAGTCCATTGAGAAGGAGGATGCCATGCGTTCAGCGATTGCTCTTTTAAGTTGTCTTACGGCCGCCGCAGGGTTCGGGGCGGTCACGATTTTCGATTTCGAAGATCCGGCGGAACAGGCCGCAATGCCGAAAGTAGACGGATCCGACCGGGTCATCTGCGTCACCAACGCCTTTGCCACCAGCGGCGGACACTCGCTGTTTTTCGGTTGCAAATCTTGGAAAAAGGGCATGGACCAATGGCCGTCCTTTACCATCACCCCGCCCGTCAGCGACTGGTCAAAGTTCGACCGGATGGCGGTTGACCTGGTAAACCTCGGCGACGGGGGCGACCGTTTCCATGTTTATTTGGCGGAAAAAGAGGGACGAATCCAAAACGGGCTGCTCTGCAACACCACGCTTCCCGCCCACGGGTACCGCCAATGGATCGTGCCGTTGAAGGGCTGGCCCAAAACCGCCAATCCCCACCGAATCGCCAGAGTGCATTTTTTTGCCAGCGAACCGCTCAGCCAAACGCTTTTTATTGACCGCATAACGCTGTTGGAAAAAGGCGAAACGCCACCCGCGCCGGACTCGCCCAGCGTTGGCCGCGACCTGCTTCCGCTGATGAGCGATCGGGTGGCAGCCAGCGAGGCCGAACAATCCGAAGTCCGCGCGGAAATGCGTCATCTCGACGCTTACTGGCGGTTCCGGGAACAGTGCAACCGGGCAGGCTCCGCAAACGCTGATATGCTGGTCGGGCAGGCATCCACCATGACGCACATTCTGCCGCGCGGCGAGTTCTCCGCCCAAGGAGCGCATTGGGTTAACCTCCGTTTGGCGCGAAACGAATCGGAGGGGATCCAGATTCTGGTCAGCCCGGTTGACCATAGCCTGAAAAACGTCAGAGTGGCCGTGGGCGACCTTAAGCGCGAAAACGGCAACGAAATCTTTGGCGCCGCGAATTGGAGTTGCGATGTCATGGGTTACGTTAAAACGGCCAGGCATCCGCCCTACAAAGTCGGTTACAACACCGCTACCAACGAAGCACCGGGATTCGTCCGGAAGTTAAAGTGTCCGGAGCCGGGCTGGTGGCCGGATCCGATTCTCAGCTTTATGCATCAAACCGATATCGCCGGGCGCGATGTACAGAGTTTCTGGCTTCAGGCCAAATGTCCGGAACACCAGGCCGCCGGCGTTTACCAAGGCAAAATCACCGTGAGCGCCGACAACGCCGAACCGGTAATCGTGCTGCTCACGCTCCGCGTCAACGATTTCGCGATCGGGAAAGAGTCGCCGCTGCCGATGGCGATCACCTTCGCCCCGAACATCCACCACGGCGAAGCCAACGACGCGGAATGGCAGGCGACCGCAAAGGCGATCCGCGACGATCCCGATTCGCCAATCAACGCCTGGAAGAAACACGAAAAGGAGTGGGGGGATTTTCTGGCCGACCATTACATCACCATGGACTCGCTTTACCATCGCGGAACCATACATTTTGAGGTGCTGAAGCGGCTTAAGGAACAAGGCCGGCTGGGAAAATTCAACCTCGGCTATTGGCACTACTTCGACAATTCGGAGGGCGCCGAGCAGAAATGGCGCGACACCACCCTTGCCTCGCTGAAAAAGATGTACGCCCAGGCCAAAGAGTACGGGTTGCTTGATCACGCCTACGTTTATGGGTGCGACGAAATCAACAAAGAGTTCTTCCCCAACATCCGCCGGTGCGTGGAAATCCTTAAAAAAGAACTGCCCGGAGTGCCGATTTCCACCACCGCCTACGACCATGAGTTCGGCGTCGGCACCGAACTCGACTGCATGGACTGGTTCACCCCGCTCACCCCGAAATTCGACATCGAAAAGGCCTCCGCCTCCCGCGCCAAAGGACACCAAGTGTGGTGGTACATCTGCTGCGGGCCGCACGCCCCGCACGCCAACATGTTCATCGAGTGCCAGCCGATCGAGGCCCGTATCCTGATGGGCGCCATGACCACCAGAATGCGTCCGGACGGATTCCTCTACTATCAAATCTCCATTTGGAATTCCGCGAAGAGCATCTCCTCCGGACCGTTCACCGATTGGAATCCCCGCAGCTGGACAACCTATCACGGCGACGGCGCATGGACGTGCGTAGGCCCGGACGGCATTCCGTTATCCACGCAGCGCCTGCAAAATTTCCGCGACGGCTTGGAGGATTACGCCTACGCCAAGGTGCTGGAAGCGCGTCTGAAAAAAGCCGGGAACCGCAATCCCGAATGGTCCGGAAAAGCCGCCGCCGCCCTGCAAGTGTCCAGAAACGTGTTGCAAAGCATGACCCTGTACACCGACGACCCCAATGCGGTGTTAGGTTGGCGCGACGTAATGGCAAACCTTATCGAATCCGCCCCCAAAGCGGACTAACCTGCCCGATAAAAAGTTATGGAACAGACTTTGACGACAGGACAAAAGATAGGAAACTATCGCGTATGCCGTATATTGGGGCGCGGCGGCATGGGCGTTGTCTATGAAGTCGAAGATTCCGCCGGAACCCATTACGCGCTAAAGCTGTTCTCATCGGAGGCGAAAAACCGGGCTTTTCTCGCGAAACGCTTTCGCGTCGAGGCGCGTCTGCTCGCCGGGTTAGACCATCCGCATTTGGTTAAAGTCCGAGATGTAGGGAAAACGGAAGACGCGCCTTTTTTCACGATGGATCTCGTGCTGAACGCGCATGGCGAACCGGAAACGCTCGAAGACGCGCGGCGGCGCGGCGGGATTCCGCAGGAACAGCTGCTCCGCTGGTTCCACGAGCTGTCGGACGCGCTCGCCTATCTCCATGCCCGCGGGATCGCGCACCGCGACATTAAACTGGAGAACGTGCTGGTGGACGCGGAAGGTCATGCCGTACTCTCTGATTTCGGAATCTCCCGGATACTCAGCGACGAACTGCGCCAAGAACTGAACGTCACCAAGACCTTTATCGAGGGACAAACCACCGGTACCCGCCCCGTGATGGGCACCTACTTCTATCTCGCCCCGGAGTTGCGCAAAGGCGGCGAGGCCACGGCGGCATCGGATCTCTATGCGCTCGGGGTGCTCTTCTTCCGTTTGCTGACCGGCTTATGGTATGAACCGCAAGATCCTTCGGCCTCCGCCTCTCCGTTCGATCTGCTGATGCCGTTCGATCCCTTCTGGCAGGACGTCATTCCGCGTCTGCTCGCCGATGCACCCGCCGCTCGAACCGTCATCGGGATTACCGCAACCGCGCCGCGAATCCGGCGAGGACGGCGGATCGCGCTCGGCGCGGTCTGCGCTGCGGCTGTCGCGGCGGGAGTTTGGGGATGGTCCGTCTTTTTCCGGAACCCGCCGCCGTCGCGCCCGCAGCTTCCGTCGACCACGTTCGACCAAGGCGTATTGCGTCTGGCGGATTTCGCGGACTTGGGCGGGGTGGATATCGGTGCGGTGACCTCTCTAGTGATTTGCGGATCGGCGAAGGACATCCCCCCGAACACCTTTCAAGCCAGCTCGAATCTCTGTTCCGTGGTGGTGGAGAATGGGATACGAAAAATCGGGAACGTGGCTTTCTTTGGTTGCCCCAAACTGGAGACGGTAACTATCGCCGATTCGGTCACCTCGATCGGTGCTTACGCCTTTGGCGATTGTTTCGCGTTGCGCGAGGTACGTTGCGGCAGCGGGTTGAAGGAAGTCGGCCAGGCCGCGTTCGGCGGATGCCGTAGCCTTCAGAACATCTATTTCGCCGGTGATGCGCCGAAACCGACCGGCGTCCGGATTCTTGTCCGTACTCCCGAGACGCTGGTCAACCACGTCCGCCCTGATGCCAAGGGGTGGGGAGACCGATGGCCGCTCCACGACAATTTTTCTCGAACTGTCTCAACCGCCGAAAAGCCGCCCCAAAAACCATGACCGTAAACACTCCGCAAACCCTGCTCCGCAAGATTGCTGAATACGCTAACGGCGATGACGCCGCCGAGTGGTCGCGGTTTGTCGAGCTGTACACCCCGGTGATTCGCCGGTTTGTAATGGATCGCGGCGATGTCACCGAGGCCGACGCCGCCGATATCGTTCAAGACATTTTCGTCCGGCTGGTCGATGTGTTGCGCACCCGCCAGTATCAGCCCGAAAAGGGCCGGTTCCGCACCTATCTCGCTGCCATGGTCCGTCGGCTTCTGATCGACCGCCACCGCCGTGCGATGGTGCGCGGGGGCAGTCGCGAAGTGCCGCTGGACGAAATGGAGGTGTTTGCCGACGACCCGAATGTGGCGGATATTGTCGATGCGCGGTTGCGGTTGGCGCGCCATGCCGCCGCCGTTGATCACGTGCTTACCCAAACCATGCTTGACCCGCGCACCGTTGCGGCGTACCGCGCTTATGCCATCAATGACGAGCCGGCCGAGGCCGTCGCCGCCCGTTACGGGCTAACCGTCAACGCCCTGCGCCAGATTAAATTCCGCGTCAACCGGATGATTGCCGCCGTCGAATCACAGTATTAATGTGTATCTACACGATCTTCACGGTTATTTTTTTAGCCGCAAGATCGCAAAGTGCGCAAAGTGTGCAGGCTTGGCGGTCTCCATACCTTTGCGTTCCTTGTGTTCTTTGCGTCCGAAAACAAACGGATTTGTTTGTGACTAACGCCGTTCACGGAAATGCTGCGATGCCGCCGATTGGTGTGGTTTCGTGTCGCCAATGTGGAAATGTTGCCATTACCAAATCATTTCCAATTGGGAAATGGCAACATTGGGATTGGCAACACTTGCATAATGGCAACATTTAACAAGATGTTTTCGCTCGCACGAGGATTGTTGCGGGCTAGTGAAGTGTGTCGCACGAAGAAGTGCGAGCGGTTACCGTCTTAAAAAACCAAGATATTTATATTATCACCGTTGATTTTCGACAAAAAATATGTTAAAATACCGTCCGAAATATCCAAAGACAGGAGACTGACATGATAAATCGCAAGGCTTTAGGCTATTTGAAGGAGTGGAAAAACCGTACCACGCGCAAGCCGCTCGTCGTTCGTGGAGCAAGGCAGGTGGGCAAGACCTCGCTGGTGGTGGATTTGTTTGGCGCAAGCGAATTCGAGTCGGTGGTCAAAATCGATTTTGAAGAAATGGAGGGCGCAGGGGGTTACTTCCGCTCAAAGGATCCTGCCAAGATAGTTCCCTTGCTGGAGGTTGCGACCGGCCAGCGCATAATTGACGGCAGGACACTCCTGTTTCTTGATGAGATTCAGGCCCAGCCGCAGGTTTTGGCGGCGCTGAGATACTTCTACGAGAAGCGACCTTCGCTCCATGTAATTGCGGCGGGGTCGCTTTTGGAGTTCGCGTTCGAGAAGTTCGAGTATTCCATGCCGGTCGGACGGATTGAATACCTGTTTCTGGAACCGTTGTCGTTTGCGGAGTTCCTGCCAGCCCTTGGCGGCGGTGGACTTGCGGATTGGATAAGCGCTTATGAGCCTGGCGACGAGGTGCCGGATGCCATTCACCGCGAGTGCATGGAGAAGGTGCTTTTGTATTGGATGGTCGGGGGACTGCCGGAAGCGGTGAAGGTCTTTTCCGAGACAAACTCGTTCCTCGAGGTCGAACGCGTCCAGGAGACGCTTATCGGAACGTATATCGAAGACTTCGCCAAGTACCGGCGTAAAGTCCCGCAGGAGATGCTGGAGGCGGTTTTCAGGTCGCTGCCGCAGCAGATCGGCAAAAAGTTCTCGTATGTGGCGGTGAGCCGCGAGGCGAGGTCGCGCGAGCTGGGCGTTGCGGTGGAGTTACTGGACAAGGCGATGGTTCTGACACGGGTGAACAGGTCGCGGGCGGATGGGGTTCCCATCGGCGCAGGCGCGGACAGAAGGAATTTCAAGGCATACACACTGGACATCGGGCTTTGCGCAAGACAGCTGGGACTTTCGATTGCGTCCATAAAGTTGCCGCTTGCCCCGCATGACATTGCCGAGCGCGGAGGATTCTGCGAGCAGTTTGTGGCCGAGAACCTGAAATGTGCCCAGCCCGAATTCTGCGAACACATGCTGCATCATTGGGTGCGGGAGAAAAACGGCTCCGATGCGGAGGTCGATTTCCTCGTGCAGGTAGGCTCGGCGGTTGTGCCGGTGGAAGTCAAGGCCGGAGCTACGGGCACAATGAAATCCCTTCACCAATTTCTGCTGGAGAAGAACCGGTCTTTTGGCGTAAGGATCAATGGCGACAAGCCTTCGTACCTTGAAACGATGATTGTTGACGGCAATGGCGCAACGCATCCATTCAAGCTTCTCTCGCTACCGTTCTACATGATCGGCGAGATACACCGCCTTGCCGAAGCTGTACTCGAAGGCAAGATCAAGGCCTTCAAACCATAGGTGAAAATGTTGCCACTCGTGGAGTTTTCAGACAGGATTGACAAGATTGACAGGATTAAGAAAGGCGCGTGGAAATTTGTCATGGCAGGCCGGTATTTTTCATATATAAACGGTTGATTGCGGATATAAAATGTGATATAATGCGCGGCAAAGACTTTAGAAAGTCTTTTATGCCTAAAAAAAAGACTATGAAAGGTCTGATGAGGCTTGGTTATGGATAGTTTGGAAATGCAAAAGCTGTATGATGCCATGGAGCATCGACTTAAGCTGGTGAAGACCGGTTTCCGTAGGTTTCTTTATCCCAAAATTGATTGGCGCGACCATCTGATCTGCATAAAGGGCGCGAGGGGGACGGGGAAGACCACAATGCTTCTCCAGCGCTATCTTGAGGCGTTCAAGGGCAATCGAGGTGGTGGGGCGCTGTATGTCTCTGCCGACGACCTTTGGTTCTCCAGGCACTCTCTCAAGGATGTCGCGGACTATCTTTGCTCACATGGAGTCGGACACCTCTTCATCGACGAAGTCCATCATACGGAAAACTGGCAGCGGACGATAAAGAACATCGCCGATGAATATGGCGAATTGGACATTGTCTATTCCGGCTCCAGTCTCCTGAAACTGGAGCGGGGGCGTGCGGACCTCTCCCGGCGACAGGCGGTTTACGCCCTGTGGGGGATGTCCTTCCGGGAGTTTCTTGAATTCGAGGGGGTTGCGTCGTTTCATGCGCTGGCACTGGAGGAACTGCTGGCGAACCATCGTGAGATTGCGCTTGAGCTGACTTCAAAGGTGAAGGTACTGCCGCATTTTGCGAAGTATCTCAAGTGTGGGTTCTATCCATTCTACAAGTCTGTGTACGGCATGTACGAGAACAGGTTGAACGACATCGTGAACCAGGTTCTCGAAAGCGACCTGACGGCGGTCGAGGATGTCTCGCCGGCGACCATCCGCAAGATCAAGCGGATGCTCATGGTGTTGGCGGGATCATGTCCGCAGCTCCCAAAGATGAACAGCCTGTACGTCGAACTGGAGACGACGCGCGCGCAGGGGCTCAAAATGCTGGACATCCTCGAGCGTGCGTCGCTTCTTCAGCAGCTGAAGTCCGAGAAAGCCACGCTGAAGAACCTTTCGCGTCCCGACAAGATATATCCGGACAATCCGAACATGATGCATGCGCTCACAACACGCGCCGATGCGGGAACCATAAGGGAGACGTTCTTCCTGAACCAGTTGCGCGGGGCGGGGCACGATGTCAAGTATCCGCCGCATGGCGATTTCAAGGTGGACGGACGCTGGCTCTTTGAGGTCGGCGGCGATGGCAAGGGCTTCTCGCAGATTGCGGATATTCCAGACAGTTACGTCGTGAACGACGATGTGGAGGTCGGTTTCGGCAGCAAGATTCCGCTCTGGCTTTTCGGTTTCCTGTATTGAGCAAAGGAGAAAGATGTGAAAGACGATGAATACGCGGATAATGTTTGCGCTTGCCGTTCCGGAAAGGTTTTCAGACAGGATTTACAAGATTAGGGGAAGCCAGTAATCCTGTAAATCTTGTAAATCCTGTCTAAAAGTGGTCTGCAATGACCGCCTGTGAATGAACGGCGAGGTATCGGTAAGCGACTATTGGTTCTTTACGCTTACGGCCCACCCGCAATGTCATTCGCCACGCATATCCTCACTTCATCCCCGCTCCCACACACGGGACATGATCTTGCCGAAAGAGGCATTCGAAACCCAACCAATAATTTGAGAATATCCAACATCGTTTTATGTGCATTCTGTAGTTTTCGCGAGATACTCCGAAACATAATTGTGAAACATTTCTTTCAACCCTCCTTGTGAAGGATCACGACACAACTTTTTGAGTAACCGTTTTGCCTTTATCAATTGCGTACCCCCCAAAGGGTATTCGAATTTCACGGCTATAAGTACCAACAATTTCCAAACTATGATTTTCGCTTTTGCTTTATCCTCTTCGTCCATTGTTTGGAAATGCCCCAACGAATAGGGTTTGCGTATGCGCAATTGGTCCACTTCGTTGAGAAGCTTCCGGGAATGCTCATTAAAGTCAATATTTTCTGGGGCGATTCCCTTTACACTGTTAAAAACATCAGCAAAGATTCCCTTGCCAATGGTATCCCTAGTACCGTATTTATCGGCCACATCTTTTTTTTAACACCAATATTAACTGCTCCTTTTGGCGCTTTTTCGCTTTCAGAGTCTTGAATATACTGCTTACATACTCAACTCTGTCAGCGAAAAGATAGATAATCATCTCTTCAGAAAGATTATCTTCCAATTCAAGCAAAGCTTCAGGCTTCTCTGCAACCATGTCGGCGATTTTATCAAAACGTTTAAACCAATTCTCCGGGAATTTCTCCGCCAATCCATATTCGGAAAGTATTTGGCGCCAACCGCAAAGTGATTCCCGGTCGCATGACGTATGTGACATCCACAAAAGCGAGAACTCGCAGAGAAACAGCAACGCGCAATCCGTATCTCCCAACGTCATTGCAATCTCTTTGCCCAAATCAATCTTGTTGTTATCGTCCATTTTCTCAATGGTTGCAATCGACATTCCAACTTCCGACTCATCAATATTGAGCGTTTTGGCGACCCGGGTTAATTTTACGAGTTCTTCCGTGTCCACTTTGTTGTCGTCGGCAATTGCCGCAAAGACAAGCCCGTTAAAGTAGGCATCTTGTACATATCGCCCAAGCCCCATCTTCATTATCGGGTGGCTACCGATAAGCCGTTGTTCGGACTCGGCTTCTTTGGCTTTCCTCTCCTCTTCGGCTTTCAACGCCTTGGCTCTTTCTAGTAATGATGACATTTCTGACTCCTTTTCCGGGATCCGCTCAATTCTCGATTTCTAGTTTTAGGTCAATGCGCAACGGCATTTTGGATGTCGATAAGACCTTGAACTCGATTGTATCGCCAAGGACTGGAAACGTCCGTTTGACGGCTTGGCAATACTTAGACAGATTGGAATAGAGAATCCGCATCTGCTGCGACAAACTATCAGAATTAACGAAACAACGGTCGCGAATCGACGATAAATTTGCAATCTTACCGGTAAAACGGTCACCTGCCTTAAGCGACTGCGCCTTTTCGTCATTGCCGCAACAGTCGGCGGCAAGTTCGACAACTTTAGGGGACGACTCCTTCTTCGGCGCGGGCTTGGCGACCGGCTTCGGCGCGTCCTTCGGCAAGGCGAAAGCCAGCGACGACTTCACCTGCAGCACGACTGCCTTGTCAGCCTTGTCGGTGCCGACAAGCCGCTTGACCTTGCCCTGGACAAGACACAGCCCAGTGGACTTGAACGCCGCCTCGTTCGCGAGAAGCGACAGCTGCTCGAACGTCCACGCGCTCTTGTCCTTGGAATTGGCACAAATCCACTTCGGCAGCTTGCCGAAGTCGTTCGGATCGCCAGAAAGGAAGAGCGCGTCATAGACGTCACCGTCCACAATTTGGTTGTCCTCCTTCCAGTCGTCCCAGTACGCCTTAGCCGTCTTTGACGAGTACGGCACCTGAAGAAGGCCGTGACTCTTCACCGCCTCCAACTTTCCGCGAGAGAGATTCCACTGCGAAATCTTCCCGTCCTGCAATACGAATAATACTTGTTCCATTACCATTAGGGTTCTCCTTTAAAAGGCTCTAAATAAACATCATTTTTCTGAAATTCCTTAAGATTTGTAAAATCAGACATCCTTTTGTCTTCGTCTCATCCCCCTTGAAGAGCGTCATACGTCTTTTAGTCATTCCATGTTTAATAGTTTGCACGATAAGCGAACTCGGATAACAATGCCTCGTAAAGGCCGCAGAATTCCTTACGTTTCGCTATTTCGTTAGAATGCCCTCGCCAAGTCCATTTCACGCGCAACAACTCGCCATCTTTTTCATGTCGCACACCTGGAGAATCTTCTGGCAATAGCTTGTCAACAATCGAGAAACGACGCGACAATGTCGAGCAGTTGTCCATGAACCTGAAGAATACAATTGCTCTTATGAATGCTGGATTCCGCCTGAAATCATACCCCCAGTAATCACCACCACTTGCGTAATCTGAATCTGACTTGTCTGGCCTGGATGGTTTTCTGTCCAAAACGGCCTTTGCATTCAACCAAGCCGTCTTTGCGTGGGGAAGCATCATATTGAGTAAAGAACGGACGAAATGCTCCTTGATTCCCGCTTTTTCAAACATGCGGCGAATGGAATTACTATCGAATGATGTATTCCAGTAGGTTTTACTCTCTATTATTTGGAGCAGACGTGCTTCGAGTTCAGCACGTACCTGAACTTCTATCTCCTCAGATTCAATATTTCTAGACTCTATCTTTTCCTCCCTCGTCGGTTTCTCATACTTTTCTTCTGCACCTTTAGGAAATAGATATGTCAATATATCTGGCGACAGTTTGGCAATGCGGTCAATCTTCGATTGATTGTCAGCGTTAGCGACTATTGCTTCGTCTATCAATGTGAACATCTTGGCATCATAAGCTATCCCCATCCAATCCGCCAATGTTGCTCGATATCTGGACAATTCTTCCCCGACAGTGTTATGAGAAAGCCAAATAACGGTGAACTCGCCGAGAAAGAGTTCGGCAAGTTTCTCTCCTGACAACGATTTGCAGACTTCTTCAATCAAAGAAATTTTCTCGTCATCGTCTTTTGATTCGACATCAGCAATCAACTCGGCCGCTTCTTGAGGAGGGATGTCCAATGCGGAACCCACCTTGTCCAAACACGATCGTTCCTTTGCGTCCACCTTACCGTCGTCGGCACATGCGGCGAAAACGAGTCCTGTGAAATATGCGTCACAAACATCACGTGCAACACCCATTTTGAGAAGTGGGTGATTACCGGACACCTTCCGTTCAATGTCACGATTGCGCATCTTTTCAAGTAGCGTCATATCTGGATCCCTTAATTTTGCGAGTCAAGGAGGGCGGAGGCTGAGGATAGCCGCCCTCCCATGAATGGAAGATCTCCGCTCACACGCTTTCCTGCAACGAGGCGATGATGGCGGCGCTGTCCTGCTTGACGCCCGCCTCTTTCGCGCCGGCGGTGATGGCACCGAACACCGATCCGAACTTGTCGGGGGCAAGCGTGCCCTTCGCAAGCGCGCCGACATCCCCAAGCGAGGCGACGCCGGAGCCGGCGAGCGAAACGGAGAGTCCCTTCGCGAACGCGTCGATCTGCGCGTTATCCCACTTCAGGCTGGCGGCACCCTTCGCAAGAACGCCCAGCGTCTCGGGCGTTATCTCAAAGCCCTTCGCCTCCTTGACTTCCAGCATCGTGCCGGCCATGCCGATATAACGGCAAGCGGCCTTTTGTTCCTCGGAGAGCGCGTCGAACTTCCCCTGATCAAAGGGATATTCGCGATCGAGGTACTCCTTGTACTCCTTGAAGGAACCGAAGTCCTCCGGTTTCTTGTCCGCCTCGTTCATCTGCCAGCCCAGTTCATCCGGCTTCTCCTCCACGCCTGCCGACGCGGCGATCGCCTGTACAGCCACCACGGCAATCACGTCGAACGGCGGCGGCAGCGCGGCCGCGAGGGTCGTCACGAGTGATCGCACCAAAGGCGACTCCTTCAGCACATTCGAAATCGAGCTGGCAATGCTCTTGATGCCGCTCCACAGTCCGCTCCAGAATCCCATTTTAGTTCTCCTTGTTTGGTTGGTTTGATTGGTGTTTGTTTTTGCTAGGAACTTCTTCGCGCCTTGGCGCAACAGGCCAACTTGGTACGCGCCTGAGTCGTATCGCCTTTCGCAAGCAGGGCCTTGAAGAACGCCGCGTAATCGTCCTTAAGGCTCTCGCCCTGCCGAGGCGAATAGACGCGCGCCAACAAAGCGCCCGTGACCCGTTCCCGTCCGTAGGCGGAAAGCAGGGCCGACAATACGCCAAACGTGCAGCCCTTGCTTGCCAGCGACACGATCTTGCGGAATTCGCCCATCGCGCCCTTTGTGGCCTTGGACAGTTTTTCAAGGTCTGCCGCAGACGGCTGTTTTGCCAAAACGTCGGAAAACGCGAACACGCCGCGCTTCCAGTCGCTGGCGTAGAACTCCAGCGCGGCCTTTCGGATGTTTTCGGCCTCCTTCGGGTCGGGCGTGGTGTCCGTGCGGTACGTCTGCGTGATCTGCACCTGGATGGCCTTCGGCCAGTTTCCGTTGAAGACGACGGCGCGGCCGATCTGGAGGTTGGAGAGGAAGTTCGCCTGCTCCTCCTCAAGGCCCATGGTGTGCCCGACGGCCGCCTTGTCGTCCTGCGCGAAGAGGCGGTGGATGATCTTCGTGTTGGTGTTCTTCATCACCTCGGGCGTGAGCTTGCCGGGAATCTGGTCGGCGATCACAAGAGACTCGCCATACTTGCGGATTTCGGCGAGCATGTCGGCGAACGTCTCGGCGGCCTGTTTCTGAGACGGACTGCCGCCCGGCTCCGGCTTGGAGAGAAGGCGGTGCGCCTCCTCGATGAGGGTGATGTGATGGACCTTGCCGCTCTTCTTGAACTTGTACTTGACCGCCTGCAGGAGGTTCGTCAGGACGAATCCGATGATGAGCGACTTCTGGGCGGCGTTGGGAATCTCCTCCAGCTCCAGCACCACCTTGCGGTCGAGCAGCTTGACGAAATCAATGGAGCGCGGACAGTCGAGCATGAAGCCCTTTGCGCCGAGCGTCAAACCCTGCAGACGCGCCTTGATGGAGCCGATGTAGTCCTTCTTGAGACGGTCGTCGAAACCCTGTTCCTCAACCACGACCTCGGTCTTCTTCAGGACATCGCTCAACGTGGGAAACGCGAAGACGCCGTCCGCGAAAGGTCCTGATTCATAATTGACCTTGCCGTCCTTACCTTTTGCAAATGGATAATCGCCGTTCTCGTTCGTGTCGAGGCTCCATCCATAGTCCTCGTAGCAGGCATAGATGGCGCGTTCGATGAGCTGCGGGATGGCAGCCTCCATGTCAAACGCGGCGGTGATGCTCGCCATGAGCATGTCAACGCGCGACGTGACGCTCTCGCCGGGGATCAACTCAAACGGATTCAGGCGGAAAGGCGCTTCCGTGTCGTCGCCAAGCGTGAACACGAGCATGTCCTCGCATTGCTTGCGGATCGCCTTGTCGCTTGCCATGCGGAGGCCGCGATACTCGGTCTTGGCGGGTTCGATCACGAGGAACGGCCAGCCGCTCGAAAGGAGCAGCGTCTGGCAGGTGGTGGTCTTTCCGCTGCCGGTCACGCCCGCCACGAACACATGGCGGTCCAACTGGTCCTTGGCGAGCTTGACCGTGCTGCCCTTGCACACGTTGCCGCTCTTCACCAAAGCGCCGAGTTCCACCTGGTCGTCGTTCTTGAGGGCAACCGGCTTTCCGTCCTTGCCTTTCGTTTCCGGCACATTGAGGCCGAACTCGACCTCTTCCTTTAGGCGAAGGCCGACGACTTCCTTCTGCGGGAGTCCGGCCATGAGCGCCAGTTCGCGCACGCTCATCCAGTTGCCGGAATACAGGACGGGATACTGCCGGTCGTCGAACTTCGCAAGGCCGCCGTACTCCAACAGGCCGGCCTGCGCGTAGGGGAGGCGCTGGATTCCCTCATCCGCCAACTTCGCGAACGGGATCGTGAAGTTGCGCAGCAACTTGCACTCGTCCGCGCCAGGATTGCGCGAAAGAAGAGGCACCATGTTCGCCGTCTCACCGGCGAAGATGGAGCGCGCCGCCTGGGAAAGCTTGCGGGTGACCTGCGGGTTCTCGCCGAAGAGCGTCATGTTCACGACAAACGCGCCCTTGCCGCGCGCGTAGTCGAGGCGCGGAATCAGTACCTCGTCAAAGTACTTCACCCAGTCGGCGGCGGCCTTGTCCGTCAAGTCGGAGTTGACCGTGATCGACGATCCGCTCTGGGTCCCCCAATTCTTGCTCGTTCCCTTGTTCGTGCTGAAGTTCTTGTTTTCTCCAATCGTCGTGGACTTGCTTCCGCCGGCGGTCTTGCTCCAAGACTTTCCCTTGTTGGTGCTGTGCGACTGTCCATGGGACTCACCGCTTGAACCACCCTGCGTCTGGCTTTCGTTCGTACCTGTCGTCTTGCTTGTGTTTGTGCCGGTTGAAACGCTTTCACCGCTGTTGACCGACTCGCCCCGGTTCTGCCCGACGTTCTGCCCCAGCTGGACGGACTGCTTGGACGCCAGCGACAGCATTTCGTATGCGGAGAAAACGTCCTTGCGCAAGGCCGTGAGACGGTCGTTACCGATGGGCTTGGCGAGGATCATGAAGCCGAACTTGTCACCCTGCATCACGTCCACGAGGCGGTCGATGCCGCGGAAATCCTGTTTCTCCTTGTCCTTCACGCCGCCAGGCACGCCCGCCAGTACGCGACAGTTGTCCGGCTCGTCAAAATACGTTTTCATTTCCGCGCGCAGCTCGTCCATCTCCTGCGCATCCAGCTCGCGAATCGTGCTGCCGCGGAAATTCCCCTCCAGGGCGGGCTTCAGGAACGCCTCGCCCACCTGGCGCACGGGATCGCGTTCGGCATTGACGGCAAACAAATCGCGTACGAACCCGAAATAGAACCTGACCTTGTCATGATCGCCCAGAATCAGGTAGACGAGGTTCATGCCGGGAACCGTCATGCAGGAAAGCGCGTTTTCCAGAGCCTCCAGCCGCGGCGAATCCTCTTCGTAGGTTATTTCCTCAATGCGGTAGAGAATCAAGTCCTTACGCTTGAGGTCTTCAACAGGCTGAAGATAGGCATGGTCTACAACAAGATTACATTCTCCTACTATCCTTGTCCACTCGGCAATCTGAACACTGGCTGTCATCATTCATTCCTTTGCAACAACGATCACATCTTCTCCCACTTGCTCCAGCGGAAGCAGGTGCCGGCGCCGCCGAACTTGCGGCCAGTCTTCGGATTTAATGAGACTTTACTCATTTGCCAAAATCCCAAGTCCTCCAATTCGTCAAGCCGAGTTCGCGCTTCAACAGTCTTTCAAGACTACTGAAACTGCAATTGTGCGGTCCATTCGAGGACTTACCGGTTATGCAATACTGGCAGAACTGGTGACAATTCTTGAACACTAAATTATATCCCTTTTTGTGGCTGGGGCTGTGCATTACGTCCCTCGCGCGCCGGGCTATTTCCGGCCCGCCGATCGGTTGGTCGTCCTCATCACACGCGACATAAATACTAACGGCAGGATTAAATCCGTTTAGACGCTCAAGGAATGTCTCGGGAGAAACAGAGACCAAAAAACCATCACCATCACGATGTATGATCCTGTTTCGTCCAACATAAATCCCTGAGTGCTCAAAAGCCACCGCCAAATCACAGCATACAATGCTACCCACCCTCGGCTTCACAGAATCCCTGAAAATTGTTTCGACTAGGCTTCTCCCAGGCGTCCGGCCACCATTCAAGACATCCACTTGAACAGGACCATCTGTCGGGATACGCGGAGTCAACACCTCCAACACATTTTCCAACACGCCCTTTTTCTTCTTGCGTTTAGTTTTACTAGTCGTCTTTTTAGGCTTGCTAAGACAATCTTCTAGCAAGCTCCCCACGGGGCCGCCTAATAATAAACCTTTCAATCCCATACCAGTTCTCCTTTTCATCTTAGACTTACAGTTTCTCCCACCTGCTCCAGCGGAAGCAGGTCATTGCGCCGCCGAACTTGCGGCCGTCCCAGGCGCGGCAGGCGACGGCGGGCAGGACGCCCCCGACTCGCACAAACTTCGGGTCCGCGCCCACGAAAATGAGCTTCCGCGTGCCGCTCCACCAGCGGCACGTCGCGCATTTTTTGTGTGAAATCGGCACATCAAAAGGCATAAACGAATCTCCCTTCAACAAAGATTATTATTGCACATTCCTTGCCCAAAGTATATGGGCGCAATGTGGGTGAATCTCGGAGTGTTGTCCGCGGGACTGAACACCGGCGAAAATCGCCTTGAGCTCGTCGGCAGTTACCGCATTTTTCCCCTTGGTTGTCGCATGGCATGAATCGTTACTCCTCTTCCGCGCTTAACGCCACACGGAATCCGGTGTCCCAACTGGCGTAGGTCGGGACGTCTCCGCCGCGGCTCGCGGAACGCCCCCGCCCGGCGGGGCTGAACGAGCTGCCGCCGCGCTTTACCCGGGCGGCGCCGGGACCAGTCGCGTTCGTCGGGTCTTTCCAATCCGCGCACCATTCCCACACATTCCCGTGCATGTCGCAAAAACCCCAGTCGTTCGGCGGCTTCAGGCCTACGGCATGCGTCTCTTTGCCGCTGTTGCCGCCGTTCCAACCCATCTCGTCGGGATCGCCGGTCCCGGCGAACGGTGTGTCCGTTCCCGCCCGGCAGGCGTATTCCCACTCTTCCTCCGTCGGCAGCCGCATGCCGCACTTCAACCTTTCATTCACCCTTTGGACGAACCGCTGGCAATCTTCCCACGAGACCTTCTCGACCGGGCGTTCCCCGCCGCTTCCGCTCTTGAACCGCGACGGGTTGTTTTCTATGATGTCTTCCCACTGGGCCTGGGTCACCTCGGTTTCGCCCAGCCAGAAGCCTTTTGCCACCGTAACCTGACGCCGGGTCTCGTCTTTGCCGCGCCCCGCCTCCGTTTGGGGACTGCCCATCATGAACGTTCCCGCCGGACACCAGCGGAAGCGCATTTCCACCCCGCAGGGCAGGATTAAGGTTTTCACGTCTCCCGGTTTTAGCGTTCTTTTCGCGGCTGTCTCCGGCATAATGCCCGTTTTTTCGTTCGCCGGCCGTGCTTCCAGCGAAGCGAGCCGCTTCATTACCAGTTCCTGCCGTAATCCGGTCGGCAGCTTTTCTGCCAACGCTTTACGGTACCATTCGGCCGCGTGGTCCTTGAACAGCGCGGCGTCGGACGAGGTGGTATAGTTCCACCAGAAGTCCCCGGCGGTCAAGGAGTTTACTGCGGCCGTTGCCAAACCGGATCGCTCGAACGCGGCAACATCCGAGAATTCTTGGCCCAGACGGGAGAAATGTTTTAGCGCGGACGGCCAATCGCCAGCCAGAACGTAGCACTCTGCCAGCCGCCGCCGAAGGCGCTTGTCGGCGGGACTTTTCTTGAGGAGCGGTTCGGTTGCCCTAATTTCCCGTTTTGCGTCCACAATCCGTTTCGCCTCACGGTACAGGGCGTAGATTCGGGGGGATTTCTCCTCTTTCAGCCCGACTATCGCCGGCGACAATAATTCGTAGAGGGTTTCAACCGGTATCTCCTTGACCTCTTTTCGCAGCAGGTCGATGGCGTCGCCCGCCTTGCCAAATTCCCCGCCGCGCGCATACAGGAGGAAGGCTCCGCGCAGCAAAAGGTATTTAGCGGCCTCGCTCTCGGCGGTGGCGGCCAGCCCCATGGAAACCTCCGCCGCTTCCGCCGGCAATTTTCTCTTGGCGTTTACGTCGGCCATCGCGTCCGCCATAAGCTCTTGCACCATCGGTTGCGCTTTCGTGATTTCTTGTGCGGTTGGCATGGATAAAACGTTAACGGCGGCAAGCCCCGCCACTAACGCAATCATTCTATTAATACGGCTAATCGTCATGTGCGCCATCGTCTCCGTATCGCAACAAAAGAACCCTACCATCACATGGTGGATATTATCGCATATTCGCTATCGGAAGTATATGGGCGCGGTATGGGCAAATTATGGGAAAAGTGGTTTTTTGTCATTCTTGCCGCCTACACGATTGGCTTCAGTTTTTTTGCCACGCGATCGGGAAATTCCCCATACGGGAAATCTTTCGTGATTTGTCCGGAAAACATCCATTGGACCTGGAAATGGTCGTCCCAGTCGGCTTTCGCATAGCCCGATTTTCGGCAGACGGGAATTATCCGGCACTGCGTTCCGGCAATTTCGGACAACCACGGCTCAATCCGGTCCCGTACTTGCCGCATCTTTTCCGATATGTTCTTGATCCCGACCGTTGAGGTTAACCACCGGTATTTGCTGGATTTGCCGTTCGCGAATATCTGGTTCATCCGTTCTTGCCAATACCGCGGTTCCAACTGGGCGCCAAAACCGTTCAACGCCAGAACCGCCATCAGGCACTGTGCGCCGTCTGATATCGAAAGCGGCTTTGCGTTTCCCGACGACAGTGTGACGGAGGTTTCTTCAAGGCATACGGTAATCAGCCTTTGGTTGCAGGCGTTCCCGGAATCCGGAACCGGATGGTGTGGGGGGACGTCCTTCAAAATGCCCAAAACAATCTTACGGATCTCGCTGACAACGTCTGGTGACGACAAGATGTTTATCACTTGTTCCTTTAATTCGTCGCCGTTTTTAAGCCTGCTTCCCACTTTACAACCTCCGTGGCGGAGTTTGTGCCGTCAACCCTACGGCACTCTTCCGCGTTATACTTTAATACGCAGATTTTTGAAAATAATTATGCGAAATAATGTAAAATTTTGCCCTAGTGGTTTGGCACAGGGAGGGGCGCGCTCCGTCGCGTCCGCCGTGAACCGCAAGGGGGCAAGGAAGTGACGGGGGACGAGATGGGAAATGAAGAATGAAGAGTGAAGAATGAAAAGATACGGGGGACGAGTGACGAGTGATGGAAACCGTGTAGAACGGGTAGAAGCGGGTAGAGCGAGATAAAACCGTTGTTGTTATACCGTGGAGAGAGTAGTCGCCACAAAGGCCACAAAGATCTACACGGTTATGGTTATCAAGATGAACATTCCCGCGCGAAGCGCGGGCGGAAGGCTACACTGCCAGCATTGCCATAGGAACCGCATAAAACCCTTCGCCGAATCGCAATACGTCTTTTCCTGTATATAGCACAATGCCGGTGAATCGGGACTTGGACATATTGGCAGAAAACCATTTGAGGTGCTTGAAGTCTTCCGGCCCCAAATTGCTCCCTGCCTTTACTTCTATTCCCAAAAGGTCCCTGTCATCATTTTCCACGATAAAATCAATCTCGTGTTTATCGGAATCGCGGTATTGGGTGATTGTGTATTCCTGATTCAGACCGGAAATGGCTGCAAGCTCATGATAAACCCAAGTTTCAACCAGTTTGCCGCTTCGATCGCCGTCAAGATAAACCTGCTCCTCCTTCCATCCCAGCTGATTAGCAACCAGACCGGGGTCAGACGCAAAATATTTTACGCGTTTTCCGATTTTGGCGTAATCACTTCCCGCCCATGCGGGTACCGCGTCGAAAAGGTATAATGCACCCAGCGCTCCAAGGTAATTATCTATCGTTACTCCGGACAATTGCGCAGCCGTGCACAGGGTTTTCCGGTCAAAAAATTTCGCCGTGTACGCCAACATCCAATCTACGACCTTCAGCAACGCTTCCGTTTTCCTGATTTCGGTTACATCCCGGATGTCTTTCATAAGCAGATCGTCAACGTAATCACGGTACCACCCCTTTCGTGCCTTTGGGGAGAAATCCAATGTTTCTGGATATCCACCCTGAAAAGCGAGATGGATTACCATGCGCTTGTCAAGCTGATCGAATCCACCAGTGAAATCTCTTAAAAAGGCCCGCTTAAGAAAATTGCCGCTTCCGCCCTTCAGTTCACCCAAAGCAAGCGTACGCAACCGTATTGTGGCAAGCCTGCCTGCGAGGGAATCTTTCACCATCTTTGCGAATCTAAGGCTGGAACTTCCTGTCAGCAAATATTGCCCTTTTGAACCATCGCGATCCAAACGGATCTTGATGGCGTCCAGAATTTCCGGAGCCTTCTGGACTTCATCAACGACAAGCGTCTTGCCGTCAGGTCGCGCAATGAATCCGTCGGGATCAGCAACCGCGGCATGTCGCAACGCGGGGACATCCAGCGACAGATACCGAAAGTCTATCCCGGAAAGAGATGCTGACAAGGTTGTTTTCCCGCATTGCCGTGCTCCCGTCAAGTGAACACCCCGCCGGGTTTCAAGAGCCATCCTAAGATTCGATTCCTGCCATCTTTTAATCATAAAAAGTTCCCCCCATTCGGCTTTAGCGATAATGTTAACGAAAATCTGTTAAAAAATCAACTACAAATTCGATTAAAAGTAAATTAGTACTCCGGTTAAAAGTGAACTAGTACTCCGGTTAAAAGTGAACTAGTGGTTTGACACAAAGACTTTTAGGGTTATCCATGGTTCAGAAACCAAACGGCAAACCACGAAAGTTGGAGCCACAAAGGGAGGGACGCGCTCCGTCGCGTCCGCCATGAACCGCAAGGGGGTAAGGAAGTGACGAGTGACGAGATGGGAAATGAAGAATGAAGAGTGAAGAATGAAAAGATACGGGGGACGAGTGATGGAAACCGTGTAGAACGTGTAGAATCTCTGCGCTCCCTGCGCGAGTCAAAACTGTTGTTATGGGCAGTGGCATTATGCATTGGATTAAATTTGACCAGCAACTGGACAATTGTTGGCCAGAATATCGGATAAAACCCCGTAAAATTTCGTATTTTGCGGGGTTTTCGCTTTGGCACGGTTTTTGCGTTAGAAGGGCATCTTAAACAAATCTTGAAAGGATTGGAGGCCATGGAGAATAAAACCGAGATGTTCGAATCGGACGAGGCGCGGGGTATGCGCGAGTCGATCGAGGAGATGGAGAACGAACTTGCCGAACTTGACCGCGACATCGCGGAGGCGGAAAAAGGAAAGAAGGGTGAGTTAAGCCGGATCGCGCTTAAGAATTTTCTGGAAATGCGACGACATACCGTCGATATGATTGAAGACTTTAAGGAGCTGTACATAGTCATGCTTGAAAGCGAGGCGCTGCAAAAACGGCTGGAGGGCGGCGAATGAGTACCGGAGTCGAAGTTTATGGGCGAGGGGTGGTCGGTTTCTTTACCCGGCTGGTGGTGGACGCCGTTGATACGGTGGCGATGATCTGCGACTGGTTTGCGGGAAAATTCGACTGGTCCCCAATACGCCTGCTTGTCGCGCTCGTAATCGGCATCGCGTATGCCGTATCGCCGATCGATATCGTCCCGGACTCGATCCCGTTTGCCGGATGGATTGACGATATCCTCGTGGTAACCGCGGTTGTGCGGCTCGCGCGGATTGATTTAGAACGCTACCGCCGCTGTACTGGGAAAATCCGGGAGTAGTCATGAACAGCTTGGTGAGAATGCTAACGGGGCTCGCCGGATTACGGTCGCCGTTTGACGGAAAGTGCCCGATTTGCGGGAGCTCGAATGTTAAGAGTGCGATCCGCCAGCCGCTGGGTCCGATTGTAAAGGACGGGCCTACGGTGTTGGAGATGAAGTGCCGGAAGTGCGGCCATCGCTGGAGTATGCCGATTCGGGTCGGCCCGTGAATAGCCGCAAAGCCGCAATGCGTGTAAAATGAAAAGGAGTTCTGAAATGACAGAGTTTACGATACCGATAATCGGGAATCTGCTGGAGAGTTTGTCTGCAGAGTTTAGAGACAAAGTTAAACCCGTCCCCGGTTGCGTTCTGCGCTGCGACCTCGCGTTTGGCGCTAATTTTACCGGTGGCCGCTTCTGCCACACGGGAATATATCTGGGCAATGACGAAATTGCCGAGATTACCAATATAGACGGCAAGGCCATACCGCAAATTGTCGATCCGCATGACTTTCTAAACGGGCAGGGTACGAACTTTCTCCGCACCGGTATCAACATCTACGTCGCGACCGACGGTTGCGGGAATGCCCTCGGTGCGCCTGAGATTTCCGAACGCGCCCGCAAATTGACAAGTACCAGCCGGAATAACCGCGAATATGATCTCATTGACAACAACTGCCACAAATTCACGGTGCGATGCATAACCGGCAAAGTACCGACAGAAGCAAAGCTGAGCGACCGCGATGTGGCCAGCTCGCTTAAAAGCAAATTTGGATGCCAATGCGTGACTTGGGAGCCGACAGGTTTCGGGCCTGGCGACTTTTCGTTCGAAGATTAGGCATGACAACCACAACCCTCAACCAAAGAAAGGAAACCGAAAATGAGCAACAGTAAACTGACCAGTGACGAAATCATGAAGGCTATCAAGCGCAAAAAGGACAGTCTGGATGATTTGGGTTCTGACGAAACGATCAAAGTGTCCAAGAAGGAGTTAAGCGATATCTTAAAGGACCTCTTGGATGACGAAACCGAAAATGCCGATCCGCCGGAAAAAACAAGGAAAGCCGAAGAAGAGAATGACTTGGGATCTGGCGACGACATTGACGATAATGAAGAAGATGAAACGATCGAGGAGGAGGAAGAAGAGAAAGATGATACCGAAGAAGATGATGATTGCCACAGTGCCGGAAGCGTCATTGGGGCCGTGGTCGGCGGTATCGGCGGTTTGATCGTCGGAACCGTACTCGGCACGGTGCTTTTCGATGATTGACAATTCGATGCGTTATCGGGTATCATTCTGTCCATGAAATCGCTGGTATTGACTGGATGGGGATGGAAGGAATATGCGGTTGCCGCGGCAGCGGCGCTGGAAGCGCTCGGCGGCGACGCAATCGCACGCGGCATGAGCAAACGACGGCTGCCGGAGTTTATGGAATCCGACGCGGCAACGTGGCAACGCATTGTGCTTGTCGGGCTTGGCCTAGGCAGCGACGAGGCCAGACTCGCCCATGCGCTCAAAGCGTTGAAAGGCAAGACGAAGGTCGTATGGATCAGCGCTATCCCGATGAGCGAATCGCAAAAGGAAACAATCGCTCCGCTTATGAAGGTCATAGAGTGTGAAGGCGGTCCGTTCAACGGTTCGCTAGTGAAAGCCGTTGGAAAGGCTTTCGGGACGGACGTGTCGCGATTCCTTCCATACGCTTACGAAAAGGCGAAGCTTCCAAAATCGGTGCCGCCCTACCACGAGCTGCTTTCGGCGGCGATGTTCGCGTACCGGTCGTATCAAGACGAGGCATCGTATTCGCAAGCGATAGAGGTGCTTGCCAAAGGCGTCCCGGAAGACGGCTGGCCATCAGAGTTGAAGCGGCTCGTGGACCACTACCGCCGTTATGGGCATCGCGAACTGGTCGGTAAGAGCGAGACGATGAAGGAACTGCGCGGCTATATCGAGCGTGTCGCCGCGCATCCGGAAGCGCGGGTGATGATTCTGGGCGAAAGCGGTACGGGCAAGGAGACCGTGGCGTTGCAGATTCACGCGCAGTCGCCGCGCCGTAACGAGCCGTTCTACGCCTTCAACTGCGCGAGCGTAAATCCTGAACTTCTGGAAAGCAGATTTTTCGGTCACGAAAAAGGCTCGTTCACCGGCGCGGATCGCGAAAGACCGGGGCTTTTCGAGCTTGCCGACGGAGGAACGCTTTTTCTGGACGAGATCGGGGAATTGCCGCTGGAGGCGCAAGGGGTGTTGTTGCGCGTGTTGGAAGGCGGACGTTTCATGCGGGTTGGCGGCATGAAGGAAATCAATACGGATGTGCGTCTCCTGACCGCGACCAACCGCAACCTGCCGGAGCTTGTCCGTCTGGGGAAATTCCGCGAGGATCTCTTTATGCGGCTAAACGTGGTGCAGTTGCGGGTGCCATCGTTGCGCGAACACAAGGATGATATCCGAAATATTGCCGACAACTGGTGGTTTGACCGATTCAGAAAGCATCTTTCGGATGCGCAGATTTCCGCGCTCAAATCATACGACTATCCCGGCAACGTGCGCGAGCTGCTGAATCTGCTGGAGCGCGCGGCGGTGTTGGGAGAATCGGATTTCGCGCTTATGCTTGAAAAGCACCGGGAGATGAACGCCGGGCTGTTTGACGATGCGCCGCACGAAGCGTCGGACGTGGTGCCGGACGAACTGGACGAGGCCATAAGGCGACACATCCAGAAGGTGTTCAACAAATACGCGCAGAACCTTTCGAGGGCATCCGCCGCGCTCAAGATATCCCGCACCACGTTACGCAAATACATTAAGTGACGCGCGGACAACTCACTCCGCTTTGCCCAGGTATGGCGGTAGCAGTTCTACGGTACCGGAACCTGAGCACTCGACGAAAAACCGCACGTAATCGCACTTTTTGGGCAGGGCGATTTTTCGGTTGACCTCCACCGCGTCGGCAGATTTGCCCTTGGGGCGCAACTCAAACTGGTCGGTGCGCAGACAGCGGTACTCTCCGTCATCCTGATTTGAGTATGCCTCGGTTCCGGCCATCAGCACTCCGGAAGATTCCGCGCCTTTCAGGGCTTTGACCTTAATCCGCACCGCTTTGGTGCCGGTACCGCGCAAATCGATAATGGCGGACTCGACCCGCGCCTTGCCGGGTGCGCCGCTAATAATCCGCAACGTAATTTCGCCATCGCGCAGACCGGTACTGAACCGTTGGGCGTTTTTGTCTTCCAGCGCATAACGCCAACCCGGAAGCCGCCCGTTTGCATCGGCCGCCGGCCACGGCGGCAACAGATTCTTGTCCGTTGGCGTGAGCGGATATGCAATGCTGGTGGTCAGTTCGTAATCCGGCACACGCACAGCGTATGACGGTTCGACGTTGTTCCGCCCCGCGCAAAAGGCGGCGATCAGTGCCACCGCCGCGACCGCCCCGGCGGCGATTCCGGCGATTAGGGCGACTTTCTTTGCCGGCAGACGGAGTTTTTTTATGGTTTCCTCGGCCACCGGTTTTGGGGCGGTTGCGATTGGTTTCGGCGTTTCTGGAACCGGCTTTGCGGCGGCGGGTTTGCCGAACGCCGGTTTTTCCCGCAACGCGCTATGCTGGCGCCGTTCTTTTTCCAGCACCCAGCCGTCGCTGTCGCCCCAGCCTAACCGTTCCATTTCGGCACGGTAACCGGCCGAATCGAAAGGCAACTGACGGAACACCACGCTTTGACTGGAACTGTCGTAAATGCAATAGGTGGAACGACACTCGCCGGCGCGGGGATACCCCACGCTTCCGGGATTTACAATGAACCGCTTGCCCGGCTCCAGCACAAAATCGGTCGGCGGCAGATAATGCGGCTTGCCGCTGGCCCCGAGCACGTAAATGCCCGGCAGATGCGAGTGTCCCACAAACATCAACGCGTCCTTGCGCACCCGCCACGACGGCAAAGCACTCTCCGGATCGGTGATGTAGTTGAAATGCTCTGGATGGTCAAAATCACCGTGGGTACAGCAAAAACCCGGCTCTTCATGCACATACGGCAGCCGCCGCAACCAAACCAGCGCGGATGCCGACAACCGACTTTTGTGGTCTGCCACCGCCACCTGCGCGCGTTCGGAAAAATCCGCCGGATCGCATCGCCCGCACACGGCGGCGTCATGGTTGCCCATCAGCGTTACGTTCACGTGCCGATAAACCGACTCCAACACCTCCACCGGCTTGGGGCCGTAACCCACCACATCGCCGAGGCAGAGTATCTTGTCCGCCTTAAGGTCGCCGATGTCGGTAAGCACGGTCTGCCAAGCCGCGAAGTTGGCGTGCAGATCGGAAACGATCGCGTAACGCATGGGCCGATGCCGGTTTTCGGGTTAGGTGAGCGACCACGGACCGCGCGGAGTGCGGCCAAGCAACGCCGCCGCCGCAGAATCGCCGATAATCTGCTCCTTGTCCGGGTTCCACTTGATCTTGCGACCGGTAAGGATCGCGATCTGGCAAAGGTGCCCGACGCTCGCGGAACGGTGGGCCACTTCAGCCGGAGTGATGGAAGTCTTCCGGTTTTTCACGCAGTCAATGAAGTTGCGGAAGTGTCCGGGACTGTACATGCGGATCTCTCCGGCCTCGATCTTGCTGTCGCGGATGGCGGGCTTGGAAGCGTCGAACCGGCCGCGGTCAACCCACACCCAGTCGCCGTTTTCGCCGTACCAGGTGGCGCCGCTGCGGACGCGGGAACTATCCGCCACCACGATCTCGATACCGTCGGCGTACTTACATTCGCACCGGTAGTGGGTGGGGGAATCGTAAATGCCGTCGATGGGAATTTCGCCATAACCCTCGAAGGAGACCGGACCGGAGGTGTCGCGGTTCAGCCCCCACTGGGCGATATCGGCATGGTGACCGATCCAGTCGATCAACTGGCCGCCGCCCCACTCCAGCACCCAACGCCAATCCCAATCGCAAATGCCGACGTACTTACGGTACGGCGCGGGGCCGAGCCAGAAATTCCAATCCAATCCTTCCGGCACCGTCGCATCGGGGTTATACCGGTTCCGTATCGACCGGCCGCTGGGCAGGCCGACCTCGACACGGACAATCTTGCCGATGCGGCCGTTGCGGACCAGCTCCACCGCGCGGCGCATCTCGCCGCTGGAGCGTTGCCAGCTGCCGGTCTGCCACACCCGCCCGTTACGCTTGACAGCGTTGACCAGTGCGCGGCCCTCCAGCAAATCGTGGGTGAAGGGCTTCTCGCCGTAGATGTCCTTGCCGTGGCTGGCGGCAAAGGTGCCGACGAAAGCGTGCCAATGGTCAGGAGTGGCGATCAGCACCGTGTCGATGTCATCGCGGGAACAGACCTCGCGGAAGTCCTTGAACATCATGCAGTCGTTGTTTTTGTAACGGTCGTCAACCCGCTTTTTGGTGGATTCCATTTTGCGCTGGTGGACGTCGCACACGGCCCGCACTACCACATCATCCATATTCAGGAACTCGCCCATGTCGCCGTTGCCTTGGCCGCCGCACCCGACCACCGCCATGGTGATGCGGTTGCTGGGGGCGTTCTTGCCGAAAACGCTGGCGGGGGCAATGTTGAACGCCGAAACTGTTCCTGCGGCGGCGCAACCCTTGAAAAAACCTCTGCGTGAAATTTTCATCGTAAAAACCTTTCTGCTTTAGCGGAGGGTGTCCGCAACCTTGGAAATCTGCGCAACGGCGTTCTTGTCCAGCCCGGACATAAGCCGAAGTTCGTGGATAGACCAGTATAAACCGTCACGATCGCCGGTACACGCAAAGCGGATGAACCGTCCGGTGGCGGACATCGGGATCTCAGTAACGTTCTTTGTGTTGCCGTCGATCTTGGCGACCGGGCCGTCCCAAGTCTTGCCATCGGCGGAGATGAAGACCTCGCAGCCGTTCGGGGTGTCATTGGCCGAGCCGGTGGTGTCGAGAATCGCCTTGCCGACGGTATAGGTCGCGCCCATGTCAACCACGAACCACATTCCTCTGCGAGACGGGGTGCCGGATGTCCAGCGGGTATTGCCCTTGCCGTCAAAGGCGTTCTTGGTTTCGCGCCCGTTATGGGATGCCGCCGCCCGCCAATTCCGGCGGTCGATCTCTTTGCTTTCCCCGCCGTCGCCGTTCTTGACCAACCGGTCAAAGATATCCACATACGCCTTTTTGGCCGAAGCTCCGCAGGCGTGATCGCCAAACAAACCTTCAAGCGTCTTGAACGCGCCCAGCCCGGTGTTGCGGAAGAGGTTCTCCGCCACGCGGGTCCGGTCGGACTCTGCGGCCAGCTTGAACAGCTCGGCGATTTTGGCGGAAGTTTCGTTCCCGGCCTTGGCGGCGATCAGCCGGTTGGCGGCCCGAAGCGCATCCTGCCGAAGTTCGGCATTTTCGGCATAGCACTTTTCTATCTCCGCAAGCGGTGCCAGCGAATCCCACTTCGAAAGGGTTTCCAGCACCGACTGACGGAGCTGGGTGTTCCCGGATTTCAACCCGCCATAGAGCTGGTCCAGAAACCCATCGTTGGCGTAAGCGCCCATATTGTCGGCTAGCAACCGACGGGCGGTGTCGCCGCATTTATCCCAGGCGGCCTTAAACTTCGCGGTGCGGTCTTCCGGGGAGACGTTGCGCGCGGCGGCGCGAATGGTGTTCCCGGCCAGCGTAAGTTCCGGCTCCTGCACCAGCGGCAGCCAATTGAGGTACTGCTCTAAATTTTTCTCAACGGCATTTTTGCCAAGCGCCTTCCAGCTTTCTTTGCGGACATCTTCGTTTTTCGACTGCAACAGCGATTTCCACGACGGAAGCAGGGCGGTTTCGGCGCGATCGCCGAGGATGGAGATCAGCGCGGGGTTGTTCTCTGCCTGGGCGATGAGTTTCGGGCCGATGCCGGCCATGTTGCGCAACGCCAGTCCGGCGGCGTTGCCGACCGAACCTTCGCGCCCCAACATGGAGACCAGCGTCTCCGCCTCTTTTTCGCCGCCGAGTTTACCGACGGCGTCAATCGCCTCAATCACGGTCGGCTCGTCAGCGCTGGCGAGCTGGGCGGCAATGGCGGGCAAAGCGGCCTTATCACCGTTGTCAGCGAGACGTGCGATGATAGCCGGACGGTCAACAATGCTTTCGTCGAGAGCTTTGATCAGGGACGCGGTCTTGACGCGGCCAGCTTCACGAATCACGGTTTGACGAACCAGCAGGGATTCATCCTTGATGGCGGTGTCGAAAAATCCCGGATTTTCAAGCATAAGAGTCCGTGCGGCGGTTGCCCGCAGGTATTCGGGCAGAGCGGCATCGCCGTAAACCGCCTTTGCGGCGACGGTGTTACCGCCGGCGGCCAGAGCCGCTCCCAACGCGGTTTGACGCGCATCTTCCAACGCGGGATTTTCGGATTTTGCGGAAAGCACTTTAACCGCCGCAGCATCACCGATCCGGCCCAAGGCGCGAATGGCGGCGGTTGCCACGTCACGATCAGAATCGGCGCAGTGCGAGACCACAAACGCGGACTCGCCGCGGATGGCGAAAGCGTTTAGGATCGAACACCGCAGTTCACGGCTGGCGCCGTCCCAGCAGCCCGCCAAAGCCTTGGCGGCGGCGGTACCCGGAGTCTGGGCAAGCAAGCTTACCGCGTAAAAGCTGGTTTCGGCTGATTTCGTGCAAGCCGCCACGGCATTTAGGTCTTTGGGCGGCTGACGTCCGATAAAGAAACGCAACGCGGCGTTTTTGGCGGCGGCTGAAGCGTCCGGCGCGGTTAGCAGCGTGTTGGCGGCTTCATCGGCAGTGGCGAAAGCCACCTTGTCGGAATAAGTGTGAATCGCGGCATCGTGGAGCTGGTTGTATACCTGCAATTCGTCGGTGGCGGCTTTCATGTTCGCGATGGCGGCGGGACAGAATCCGGTCGGGGTGTCGTCAGCGGCGAAATCGCCCAGCGCGTAAAGCAGCCCGCGAAGCAGGTGCGCTCCGGTGGCGGACTGCGTCCAGCCGCGGGCGTCGTGCCCGAACGAGGAGTAGAACACCCGGCCTTTGCCGTAGGGGCGAATCCAGGACACGGCGTAATCGTTGTCCGTGCGGCGCTGCCCCTTGGCGTCACGGGTGGCGGGGTCGTTGAGGTCAAGCGAAATCAGCACGCGCAGTTTGGCGCGGTTGTAGAACGGCGGCTGATGCATGTAGATTTCGTCGCTGATCTTGAAATCCTTGCCGCCGAAAGGCGCGTTAACCGCATTGCCAGCGTCGTCCAGATGGAATGCCCAAGTTCCGCCGGATCCCCAGGGATGGCCCCAGAAGCGTCCGCCGACCATCTCCGCCGCCTCGGGGGCGTCGTAGAAGTTGTCCGCCCCGGCGTGCATCACGGCCAGCCCTTTGCCGGATTTTACAAAATCAATCAGGTCGGTCGCCAGAAATTCGTGTTCGCGGGTTTTGAGCTGGGTGGTGTTGTTCAACACCACGGCGTCATACTGCTTGAGGTTTCCCGCCCGCAACGCCTCGTAATCATTGGTAAAGTCGGCCGAAAACGCTCCGGTCAACTGCGCCATCGCACGGATGGCTTCGTTACATCCGGAGATGCCGTGGTAATGGACGAAGCCCTCGGTCTTCCAGAAAACCAGTACCCGGTGCTTGGTTTTCTTCGGAGTAAAGCCCAAATCCTTTGTTACAATCTGCCGGATTTGGTCTTTTTGTTCGGCGTTAAGTTCCGGAATATCTTGAGCGAGTGCCGGCAGAACCGTAAAACCGGTTGCCACTGCCGCCATTGCCCATTTCAATAAACTATTACTCATAAAACCCCCATTAAAAGGTTAAACAAAAAACAACAGTATAAAGTGTAGCATAATCAGAACACCGATTTCCAGTACAAAACAGACCTAATCGCGAATTATCTGTCATAAGGTGCTGGCGAAAATCGAATTCTTCATTATCAAATTGACGGTTTGGCAAACAATCTGATAAACTGCTCATGTTTTTCTCGGCAGTCGCCAATTAACCTAAATCTGAACGCGCGGAAAGGATTTTGTCAATGTGTAAGAAAACCGGTAAACTGCGTTATGCGAGTTTAATGTTGATAACCGTATTCGCTTTTAATGCCTTGCGGAGCGGCGCTGAAGAATACCGGATGGATGAGACGGAGCGGACACATTCGATCGGCGACAGTTATCGGTACGATCTGCGCCCCGGACTGCGTGTCGCTTGCCGGGTGCGGTTCGACGCGCCCATTGAGGAACAGGGACAGGCGACGATTCTGCAAAAAGGGGGCGCGAACTCGCCGGGATCTTTCATCCTTCGCGTGGACGGACCCAAAGAGGGGGTGAAATTCAGCTTTTTCGTAAACCTCGCGGGAACGCCCGAACCCCGCGTTTTCGTGCCCATAAAGCCGGTGCCAGGCGAATGGTATGAGGTCGCCGCCGGTTGGGACGGAACCAACAGTTGGATCACGGTGAACGGCCAGACCGCAACTCGGCGTCGTCCGGGCGGACCCGCGCCGATCGGCTGCGTGGGAGAACTCCAAACAGGGCCGATGCTCGGCACAGTGGCGGATCCGGCGGTAACCGGTCCCGCCGCGGCGAAACCGCAACCCGACGATCTATCCATTGCCCCCGGATTCCGTATCTCATGTACGGCGACCTTCCTTGCGCCTCCGGAAGGTGAAACCACCATTGCATACAAAAGGGAAGAGTATTGGTTGCGGTATGATCGGCGGAAAGACGATGCGGGGGCTTTCAATTTCTTCGTTCTCCTCGACGGCAAATGGGAACCGCGATCCTCATTCATGACCGATGTCGAACTCGGACGCGCCTACCGGCTGTCGGCCGGGTGGGACGGTGCCGAGGTAAACGTATCGGTAGATACCGTGACCGGAAACCCGTCAAACCGTGGCGGACGCTGCAAACCATCCGACACGCCACTTCTGCTCGGCACTGAAGGGAAAATCGCCGTCACGGATTTCTGTATCCGCAACGAACGGAAACCGATTGTGTCGATCGGTGAGTTTAGGACCCGCGAACTGATGCCAACCGTTGGAGTACCCGCGACTTTATTGGGGACGATTTCCAATATCGGTACCGCCCTCACCGCCTGCACTCTTGAGGCTTCGCCCGTTGACGGCGCAAAGGTTTCGCCCGGACAAGTCGCCTTGGACGGCATCGGCGAGTACGTGTCCATTCCGCTCGAATGGGCAATCGATCCCGGCACGAACGGCATCGTGCATGTGGATTTCATTTTACGGCAGGGCGAAAAGGTCGTCGCAAAAACGCGTAAACGCATAATCTTCATGCCGGAGAAGGAACCTGCCCTATCGGCAAAGGCGTGGAACCCGCCGGTTACGCCCGGACGAACCTTCCATGTCGATTCGAAGGAAGGCGACGACTCGCGCGACGGACTCACCCCCGCGACGGCATGGAAAACCTTCGCGAACGCGGCCAACCTGACGCTCGGTCCCGGCGAACGGCTGCTGCTGAAGCGGGGGAGCGTTTTCACAGATGAACTTCAAATATCGGCGCGGGGTGCGCCCGGAAACTGGGCCGAAATTGGCGCATACGGCGAAGGTATGCGCCCGCAAATCCGCCGTGCCCGTTCGATTAACGATCGCTGCGGGTTTGTGCTCAACCCCGCATACCTCGCGGTGCGTGACCTAATTTTCTGCAACGCCGGGTCGGGATTCTCGCTTATCTGTGAAGAACCGGGCAGCGGGCATTTGCTTGTGGAACGGTGTCTTTCGCACCATATCGAAGGAATCTACCGTTTCAACTCGCACGGCATTCCGGAGTGGCGCGATGCCCGCGGCGCACCCGGTCCGGGCGGCAGCCGTTCTTGCGGCATCTACGTTGGCGGGTCCTTCGCCCGACACACCGTGTTGCGCGACTGCGAATCATACCAGTGTTCGAGTGGATTCAGCGTGAACGGGCTAGATGCGTATGTGACGCGGATGTTCTGCCATGACAACTACGCCCACAACACCTCGCCCCATCCTTACAACTGTACCAGCCGTTCGTGGATGACGGACAGCGTCTTCGACGCCTCAGGATGGCATGCGGCGGCGGGAACGATGGGTGTGATGTTAGGTGGCAACTGCGGGTTTGTAATTCGGGGATGCCACTTCCTGAACCAGCCCGATTCCGGGTCGCCCGACCAAGGGGGTATCGATTTCGAGTGCGGAGGTGAAAATTGCCGCGTGGAGGAGTGTACTTTCCGCAACAACGCCGGCGCGTCGATTGAGGTGCTTGGACTAATCCGTCCCCAGACGCGCAACGTCCACATCCGGCGTTGTAAGTTCGACCGAAACAACTACTCCCGCAAGAACGGCCCAGCCGAGATCCAAGTGTGGGGCGGACCCGATACGCCGACCGACATCGCTTGTTCCAATGGGCTGATAGAAGATAACGGTTATGTGTTGATTCCCGGCATCCCGTTCTACGTCAACAACTCCCCCACCACCAATGATTGGGTCCTTTCCGCCAATCGTGAGTTTGATTTCGCGGATGAGCTGGACCGGGCTTACCCTGCTGTTGAGCCGCCCGTAATCAACATTTGCGGTGAAATCTGGACTGACCGTGCCGAAGCGGCGCTCGCCGCTACCGTGTCCGGCGGCAATACCGTTCTAGAATGGGAACAGACCGAAGGTCCGGCGGGAGTGGCGTTCAAAACCGTCAAAGCCGTCTGCACGAAGGCGGATTTCCCTACCGAGGGAGATTATCGCATCGCGCTCAAGGCCGACAACGGCACATTCTGGCGCACCGCCCGTACTGCGGTTCATGTGCTGCCAAATGGCGCCAGAACCTTTAGGGCGTGGGACTTCGCGAAGAATTTGGATATGCAGGGCTGGCGTGTGGAGAACGCCGGAACCGATTACGAGTTTCTGCGAAACAAGATGGCTTTTTGGAACTCCAAATCCCACCCGGTGCGACTTGTCTGCGGTGACTATCTGGTCATCGCGCTGAAGGAGACGGCCGAAGCATGTATCGTCACGCCTGATGAGATGGACGTGGGGGTGCAGTGCAGCGCAACCCGCGCCAACGCGATGCGTATAAAGATGCAGAACCATACCGACTCAAAGCGGATGCGGCTTTGGTGGCAGACCAACAGCGCCGCCCCCTTGTGGGAGGAGAAGAACACCATCGCATTCGATGTTACCGCGATGGATGGCGATGACACGATTTACACGGTCTCCCTACCGCCGATTGGGAATCTAAAACAACTTAAACTTGCCTTCTCCGCCGACGGCAAAAAAGTGACCGGAACTTGTCGTATCGATTACATTTGGCTGGGTTCACTCCCCAAAGAATGAGTCGGTGGATAAACCATTTACCGAAAGTTCGGGATCTCACGGGTCTATTTTTGACGCTGACGGTATGCCTGCCGCCAGTATGCCGAATTCTTATTCTCGCATAGCCCGTTGCCGTCCTGACTTTAACCTGCGGGGCCTATCGTCTTCAGCCCGAAATTCTCGTCCAGCCGCCGGTTGAGCCGCGCCATCAGCCCGGACATCCCGCCACCGCCGTCCATGACCGCCCGGGCGACCGCCCGCGCCAGCGGCAAGTTGTTGGCAGGCCCCGCCCCGCGGACGAAC
>JAFTCL010000058.1 GCA_017454745.1 Kiritimatiellia bacterium | reverse complement strand
GGCGTATTCGGCGACACTGGCTGGAAGGAAGCGCCCTGCACAAACAGAACCCGCAATAGCATAAACCACACCATGAACACCATCCTCCACAGAACCGCCCACAAACGCGCTAAAACGCCGCGTGCGGGCGCGTTTGTGCAGTTAGCGGGGGGGGGGGGGCAGTTTTTGCCAATTTGAATTGTTGCCAGTAACCAATACCCAATACCAATTGGGAACTGGCAACATTGGCAATTGGCAACACTTTCACATTTTCACATTTTTAGAAGGACTTCGGACTTCTGACATCGGACTTCGCAAATCGTCCGTTGTCAGAAGTCCGATGTCTTTTGCCACACGTTAAACAAACCGCCCGCAAGGGCAACACCAGAGAGGAAAACAACAACATGAGAAAACAAACATGGAAAGCCGCCGTCTCGGCGGCGGCAATCGCGGCAGGCGCGATGGCGGCGAATGCTGACGGCGAGCCTGAGATTGTCGTCGGCACGGGTGAAACGTATTCGGTAACGGAGTCGTCCGTTTACCGTTTCCGCCACTACCGATTCAAGATCGACAACTGCATGGGAAATCGAGTCGGGCTGCAGATTTCAGAGTTCCGTCTTTTGAATGGCGATGTGGATGTGACATCACTTCGTTCCGGATTCTCCTACGGCGAGGGCATGGATTCAAATAGTGGGCAGGTACCAACGCTGGCGGTTGACGGCGATGTTACTACAAAGTGGTACACGTTGAACGGCTCCACCTCTTCCGACATGTCGAAATGCTGGATACAGCTTGATTTCGTAGATCCACAGCCCATTACCGCATACGACTGGGCGACCGCAGACGATCGTTATCTTACTGACAATCCTAACGACTGGCGAGATCCGATGATGTTCCGTTTGCTCGGCAGCGACGACGGCGAGACGTGGACGGAACTTGATTCGCGCAACATAGGAGCAAAGAACATCACGCGCGGAACGTGGACTGGGCCGTACTACGCGCTGCGTAGCATTGGCCGCGTGAGGCTTGAGGGCGGGGTGTTCGAGGCACAGGCCGACATCGCCATATCCGGTGTCTCGTTGCTTTCGGGAACAATGAAGATTCCAACCAACCGCACGGTGCGCATCGTTTCGGACGAGTCCGTGTCCGGCGTCACTGGCAGTCTCGTGGTTCATGGGACGCTTGAGTTGCAGGGAACGGTGTTCGTACACTCGCTTTCCGGTGAAGGAACTGTGAAAGGACTTTCCTCCAGCGGCGATTACGTTGTGCTTTGCGCGGAGTCAGGAAACAATTCAGCCTACAGCGGACACATTGCCTGGATGGGCGGTGCAGGACTGCTCAAGACGGGTGACGGTGAGGTTCAGTACACGGGGTACGCTTTGTGCGATGCGCCCCTTGTCGTGGAGAGCGGAGTGCTGAAGCTCGCCGACACAGCACCCTGTTTTCGTCATTGGCGGTTCAAGATTGATGACTGCATGGGTGGGACGAGAGTGGGTATGCAGATATCCGAATTCCGTCTTCTCAGCGGCGATGTGGACGTAACATCGCTTCGATCCGGATTCTCATACGGCGAGGGCATGGATTCAAGTAGTGGGCAGGTACCAGCGCTGGCGGTTGACGGCGATGTTGCCACAAAATGGTACACTGCGAACGGCGCCACATATTCCGATATGTCGAAATGCTGGATACAGCTTGATTTTGCCGATCCGCAACTGGTTACCGCATACGACTGGGCCACTGCTAACGATCGTGGTTATGTGACATCTGGAGGGCTACGTTCTGACACGCGCGACCCTGCGAAGTTCTGTTTGATGGGTAGCGACGATGGAACTGCTTGGAAAATGGTCGGATGGCGCGACATCGGCAGCAAGTCCATTTCGCGTAACACCTGGACCGGGCCGTATGCTGTTGGTGCGTATTACGGAGCAACGTCTATTCGCGGCGGCGTGCTTGAGGTGCGTAAGGATGCCGAGTTCGCGAGCGTGGCGCAGAGCGGCGGTGAAGTATTGGTCCCCGAAGGCTTCACGGTGCGCCTCGCCGCCGGGGGGACGTGGACGACACCGTTGGTGGCATCGGGTTCGAAGGGACGGATTGACGTTTCCGCCGGTACGGTGTCGGGGGCGTTTGTAATTTCCGACGGCAGCGACATCACGCTTGCGGCATCGTCGCTACCGGACGGGGTTACGCTAAACGGCGCGTCATCAGTGACGTTCGCGGGCAATGCAAACATTGACGGCATGGCGTTTCACATTGCCGATCCCAAAGCCGCCAATGCATCACGTAAAGTCGTGGTTTCGTCTGAGGGAACGATGACGGGAGAGCCTGTGTTCACTTTGGGCGCAAAAGGCTACAAGGTGAAGCAGATCGCCAGCGGCGGTTATGTCGTCTATTCGGTTGGTTTCATGATCATCGTCAAGTAGTCCGCGCGCAACAACACGTTCTACATGTTCTACACGGACAAAAGCAAAAGCGAAATCTAAAGCAAAGACAGCTTCGGCAACGCGCTGGCAGCGCGTTGTACCAGAGTGGCGGGCGGCTCGTTGAGCCGCCCTTGCCATTTCGCCGACAAGGCAGAACACGACCGCCGCGCTTTTTAAGCGATATTACCGGGTTTTTAATTTTTTGAAAAATCTTTCGCCACCCTATTGCACGTCGCAGGGGAATATGATACAATAACCGCCAGTTACTAACCAGTGCCGTGCTTAGTTAAGGCGGCGAGTCCAGCGGCGGTACCGAAAGGTAAAGCCGCTGATGTTTTTGGGAGATGCCGAATGTTGATGTGCTATGTCGATGAATCCGGTGATACCGGATTGTTTGATGCGAATGAGAGAAACAGCCAGCCGGTGTTTCTCTTGTGCGCGCTTATTGTCAATCAATCCCACCTTGAAAGCATTACCCGTGAAGTCATACAACTCAAGCAGAAGCATTTTCCGTCATATTCACAGGGAACACAACATTGGCACGACTGGCTAATGGTCGAAGTCAAGGGCGCGAACAT
>JAFTCL010000057.1 GCA_017454745.1 Kiritimatiellia bacterium | reverse complement strand
CCGCACCAATCGGCCACCTTGCAACATTCCCGTGGGCGGCATTAGTCACGAACAAATCCGTTTGTTTTCGGCCGCAAAGGGCGCAAGGAGCGTAAAGGTATGGAGACTGCAACCCGGACGCGACGGAGCGCGTCCCTCCCGATCTCCCCCCTGTCCGCCGTGTTTGCACGATTTGCGGCTCTGCGCGGGATAATAACCGGAAATGAAGAGATACGAGTTGGGAAATGAAGAATGAAGAATGAAAAGATACGAGATACTAGGAAAGAGTGACGAGTTGGGGGAGGGAGTTTAGTTAAAGTCGCAGAGGGCGGTGGCGCGGCAGGGGGTTGAGGCCCGGGCCCGCAACCAATAGGCACGGAAATCGGAGAGGTCTTCACGGATTGTTTGGCCGTCGGCGACCTCATACGTTTTGAACGCCGCCCAGATTCCCGTGCCGGTGACGTCGGCCTCAATCTCAAACCGCGCTTTTTCGGCACCGTCCTGATGCAGAACCAGCACTTTGCGGTCGAACCCGGTTAGCAACAATGGATCGGAGACCGAGCCGGGCTCTACCGAAGTATCGCGCCACACCCCGCCGACGCCACGGGGTTTGCCAAAGGCCCACAAGTCATCCACCACGCCAACCCAGACCGCGGCTTTGCCGTCCTCGCTGCGGATAACACGCCCGGCGGAGTTTGACGGCGTTTGGTCAAGCCCGGTAATTATCAGCAACCCGCGCCAGGTGCAAAAATCGTGGATCATCCGGTTGTGCGTGGCAACGGGGCGCAGTTTTGCAAACCCGCCCGCGTTTTCAGCCGGCAGTTCGTAAAATATCCCGTCCAGATTTAAAAGATCGCGTTCGGTGCAAACCTCTCGGCACAGCCGGGTTTCGTGCGCCTTTTCGGGGCTCCACCCCGGAGCGGAGGGCAACCGCCAGCGACGACCGGAGTCATCGACAATCCCAACCCCGGCCGCATCACGAAACACCCCGCGCCCGTTCATTGGCACCGCACCCTTCAAGGCGGTTGCCTCACTGCAATTGTCATCGCCCCGCCGCACGAGGTTCAATCCGGCGTCAAGCTCGTAATATCCGCCATAGTTGACCAAACCGAGCTTAAAATCCTCACCTCCGCCCAAACTGCGCAAAAAACCGCGCCGGATGCCATCCGGGCCAACCGGAGAACCGATACGCGCGATGCCGTCGAAAATCGCGCCGGGTTCCGCCCCGCGACGATCGCGGTTCGCGTAAGAAAAGAACGCGGTGGCGTTCTTGGCGGCGACTTTAGCGATCAAGCGAACCCACGCGCCGCGCAATTCCGAAAGGTTCTTTACCGACAGCCGCCCAGGTTCGACTTTGACACTGCCAGCGTCAGACCAAACCCCGTTTCCCGCCGCATCAATCTGAAGCGCGTACTCGCCCGCCCCGTCCTGCGCAATCTCCAGCAATCGAGAATCAAACCCATCCAACAGGAAAGGGTCGGACACCTCCCCCGCCGACACGTCTTCGGACATCCAGGCCGCGCCGCGCCCGATTGCGGGACCGAAACCGTCAAGTTCCCCCGGGCGGATAAACCAAAGATTGCTGTTGGACATCACGGGGCCGCTAATCGAACCTTTGGCCTGACGCTTGTTAAGGAATTCGTTTTTGGCGCTGTCATCGCAACCCAGCACCACGCGGTCGCCCCAGCGGCAAAAATCGCCCACCACCTTAAGATAGTTAGAACGCGGACGGATTCCGGCGGAGTGGGTAGCGTCAAAGGTTTTCGGAAAACGCCAAAACGAACCGTGCATGGTCATCAGCCAGTCATCACCCTCGCCGATTTCGCGGATGCGCGGCCATTCGGTGTTCCAACCGTGGGCGCCGTCGTAACTGTGGCTAGCCTTAGGAAGGCGGTAAGTGTGCCATGTGCCGCCGTCCAACACCTTTAAAATAAGGCTGCGACAGTCCCACCCGATAGTCCACAGCGGGTCGGACTCCGGACGCGGATTGCCGCGAATACCGCCCGGCCCGGTCACGTCGGTGAACTGGTTCCGCTGCACCACCTCCCATTTGGAGTCCGGCCCGCGCCACTGGGCCAGCACACCGGACGTGACGGAGGGATCGCTTTGCGCCGCCGCGCTGAGTTCGCCGTTGTTGGCGTAAACGAGCCGCCCCTGCCCGGAATAACCGCCCTTGCCGTGGTAACCCGGCAGCAGTTCGCCGTCGTGATGTCGCTGGAGGTTGCCGTCACGGAACAATTCGGTCACGGCCAAGGTGTGCACGTCGATCTCATACAGCCCCTCTTCCATGGTAAGGCAGTATACCTTGTTAGCGGGGTCGGAAAGGTGACGGGCGGTCGCGGTGGGACGGCCAAAACAATACGGCTTGCCATCGGCGGCGCGATAGGGAATCGCCCGCACCCGGCCCGACTCGGAAATCGCGTACGGCCCGATGAACAGCTGGCGCGACTCTTCGTGAATCATCCGGTTGGCCGGGGTGCCACCGATCGATTCGGGGCGGATCACGCGGGCAAGGTCGGGCTTGATTTCGTAAAGCTTGTCACTCGAACCCTCCGGGCAGTGCGGCGCATAACTAACCGCCCAAAGCGATCCCGCCCACGGCACCACCGCGCCGGTGCCGCATTCGCCCTCGCGGTTGAACGTTGCCAAATGCGGGTACACGCCGTGAATCTGCCGCGCCGACGGCGCGGCAGATACCGCAAACGCACCCAACAGACCTGCCAACACGACAATCGAAAAAAACCTCGCCACGACAATAATCCCCGCCTGAAAACCGTTTGATAAAACACGGTTATCTTACCACACCAACGCGCCTTGGCAAGCAGAAACAACGAAAATGCGTTTTTTAATTTTTGTCATTTCTTTTTTTCCCTCGAAATGATATCATTATTCGCATGAAAAGAATCATTATCCCATTTTTACTGGCGGCGGCTGCCGCCGCATCGGCCGACAGCCTTCCCGAAAGCTGCCGGGTTTACCCTACCCCGAAGAAAATCACATTGTCCGGAGGAACCCTCCCCGCCGGAACGAAACCGCAAATAAGCAGCAAAACCGACGCCTCGTTGCCGCCGGAGGGTTACCGGCTGACGCTGTCCGCCAACGGATGCGAGATTATCCACGCCGACGACGCCGGACTGTTTTACGGGCAACGGACGCTCGACCAGCTGCTGCGCAAACCGGAGCAAGTTCCGCTGTGCGTGATTGAAGACTCCCCCGACATTCCTTTCCGCGGCGTGGTCGAAGGTTTCTACGGACGCCCGTGGGGTACCGCCGGACGGCTCAAACTGATGAAGTTTCTCGGCCAATACAAGATGAACACCTTCATCTACGGGCCTAAAGACGATCCTTACCACCACACCAAGTGGAAGGAGCCGTACCCCGAAGCGATGGCGGCGGATTTCCGCAAGCTGCTCGCTGAGGCGAAAGCGAATTACGTGAACTTCTACTGGGCAATCCACCTCGGCAACGCTTTCGCAAAACCGGAAGAGCGCGAGACGGACTACAAGGCGCTGATGGCGAAACTGGAAGCGATGTACGCGCTCGGCTTCAGAAGTTTCGCGGCGTTCTTCGACGACTTCGGCGGGCGGAACGCAGATCTCCACGCGGAGATATGCAACCGCATCCGCGACGACTTCCTCGCCAAGAAGGGCGACTGCAGCCACCTGATCGTCTGCCCGAACGTTTACACCGGCAACGGCGACAACGAATACTGCAAGAAGCTCGGCGAAAAGGCCAAGCCGGACATTGAGATAATGTGGACCGGCAAGAACGTATGCTGCGAAATCGACGCCGATTACGCCAAAGCGATAACCGCCAATTACCGCCGCGCCCCGTTCGTCTGGTGGAACTGGCCGGTCAACGACTTTCTGCGCTCAAAGCTGCTGATGGGCCGCACTTACGGCGTAGCACCGTACAAATATGCGGGATTCGTCTCCAACCCGATGGAAAACCTGGAGGCTTCGAAGATCGGGCTGTTCGGGGTGGCGGACATGACATGGAACGGCGCGGCGTTCGACTCCGCAAGCAACTGGCATCAGGGCATCGGCCGGCTTTACCCATACGCGCAGCGGGAGATGGAGAAGTTTTGCGAGCACAATTCGGATCCCAGGAAAGACGCCGGATGGCTGGCGGGATGGACCAGGGAAGAGAGTGAAAAATTCGCCGGCCACGGCGACCTCCGCCGGGAGTGCGACGAGATTATCAATGCGGCCGAGCGGCTGAAACGGCTGGTGCCGGAACACGACCCCGACCTTTGGCGGGAAATCGAGTTCTGGGTAAAGATGTTCGGCTGCCAGGGCCGCGAAGGCACCGCCGCGCTAAACATGCTGGCGGCGAAAGAGCAGCCCGACGGCGATGCCGCCAAAAAGGCGCTGGCGGATTACGCGGCGGCACGGGAGATGCGCGAGAAGATCGGCCAAGCCCAAGTGGCGCATTTCCGGTCGCTCGCCCCCGAATGGGACAAGAAAAACTGCATCCCCTGCCGCACCGCCACCAAACGGCTCCAACCCGCGATCGACCAAGCGGCGAAAACCGCGCTGGCGGCGTTAAACCCGGGAATGCTGGCAAAATATTTCCCCGTCCCCTGCAAGGTAATCGGCAACGTTGAAGCACTTGCCAACCGCGGGGTGCATTTCGAGCACGGGGAAAAACTGCTGGTGCTGGATCCGGTACTGGAACAGCTCACGCTTAAACCGCGAGACTGGTTCGGGCTCTCGCTCGCAAACGGAAAGAAGGTCACTTATGTTTGGGCGGACTTCGACAACGACGAGGCAACCGCCTGCGGCGCGATTGAACTTTCTAAGGACGGCGGCGAGAACTGGATACGCGCGAACATCGGAATCAAAGGGCCTTTGTTCAGCGGCAAGGTTGACCCTAAGAAGGGGTTCAACGCCATGCGGTGGATCAACATTTCCGACCAGCCCGTAAAGCTGAAAATCGTCCGCTTCAACGTGGACAATTAATGTTACCGACGGAGCAAGAACCTAACCAACAACGGGGCAGCCATGAAAAAATTCTCCAAATTTTGCGTTTTGCTCAGTTTCGGTGCGTTAGCCCTGTTGCCAGCTTCGGCGGCGGTTACCATCACCGAGTTCATGGCGGACAACGAATCAACGCTTGCCACCGCCGCCGGCGACTACCCGGACTGGATTGAACTGCATAACGACGATCCAAACCAAGCCGCCGATATTTCCGGATGGTGTATCGGGACCAAAAAGACGAAAAACCATGCCAACGGCTGGGTCTTTCCGGACGGCTCCACCATTCCGGCCAACGGCTACGCGATTGTTTTTGCCGACAAGCTCGACTGCGTAACCGGACGGGAGTGGCACACGAATTTCAAGCTCAGCAAAGACGGCGGGGACGATTACCTGTGGCTGATTGACGCCGACGGCAACCTAGCGTGCGAATTCAACGGGAAGTTTCCGGTCCAATTCGAAGACGTATCATACGGCTTCAAAAAGGCGGCGGTCACGCTGGTGGACGGGTCGTCCCCGATGCAGTGGCGAATTCTGCCCGATGGCGGATTCTCCGACGGTGTCGGCGGAATGGGCTTTGACTCCGGCTCCGGCGCATTTTCCTGTCTGAAGATCATACCCGACACCCCGGTGGCGAATCTGGAAACCGCGCGGCGTTGCATCGCCAATCCCGCGCATTGGGCGAAACCCGCGCCGACCAACCTCTGCCCCGCCGCAGCTTTCGGAACCGCCGGGAACTTCTCCGACCGTTACCAGCTGGACGGCGCCATTGCCGACCAATACATGGTATCGGTTACCGGAAAGATCCGCATCCCGTCCAGCGGCGGCTGGACTTTTTGCGTCAGCGGCACCGACGCTTTCGAGTTGCGGATAAGTTCCGGTAGCTTCAACGCCACCGCCGCCTGCCCCACCGCGCACAACTTCGCGAACACCCTGCTGGCTTGCGAAATTCCCGCCGCCGGTATTTACGATGTTTCGCTGTTTTATTTCCACGCGACGGGAAATTCCTGTTGCGAGTTGTCGGCGGCTCACGGAAACTTCGCCGCCTTCAACGTTGACGATTTCACCCTTGTCGGCAACGCCACCAGCCCGCTTCAGCACGCGACCCCGGCGGACTGGGTCGGGACCGACGTTTCCGACGCGATGCTCAACACCGCCGTCGCCGCCGAGGCGCAATGGAAATTCCGCCTTGCCGCCGCGCCGACCGCCGGAGCCGATGCGACACTGAGGTTGCGCTACGCGGACGGATTTTCCGCCGCCCTCAACGGCCACGAACTTTACAGCACCGCCGCCGGCAAACGAAGCGGCGTCGAAATCCTGGAACCGGTTGAAATCGCAGTGCCCGCCGAATTTTTCGTCGCCGGCGAGAACACGCTGACCATCACTGGCGTAAACGACACCATCGGCGATCCCACCTTCCTGGTGGCACCGGAACTGGTTTCCGCAGCCACCGCCCTGCGGGAATTTTATTTCAAAGCCCCTACGCCCGGAGCGGAGAACACGGCCGAGGGTTACACCGCGCCCACCCCGGAGATTGTTTCCAGCGTACCGCGCGGTTACCTCACCTCCGCCGCAGAAGTGGAGCTAACAACCGCCGACGGGTCTGACGCCGAAATCTACTATACCCTCGACGGGTCCCTGCCCACGCTGACATCCAGCCGTTACACCGGGCCGCTGTCCATTTCCGCCACCACCGTGCTGCGCGCCGCGGCGGTTGATTCAGGAAGCGTCCGCCAAACCACCAGCACCTACACTTGGCTGTTTCTGGCGGATATCATAAGGCAATCCTCCTCGCCCCCGGCGGGTTGGCCGGCCAGCGGGTCGGTAAACGGGCACACCATGAAATACGGGATGTCCAGCAGCATAGTTAATTCGGAGGGGGCGCGGCTCGCCGAAGGAATGACCAACGCTGCGGCAGTCGCCACGCTTTCTTTCGTAACTCCGTTGTCCAATCTGTTCGATGCCGGCACCGGCATCTACGTAAACCCGTCCGTAAACAACGACGGCCGGGCGTGGGAGCGGGAGATCTCGGTGGAACAGATCGATCCCGTACACGGGGCCGCGAACGAGTTCCAAATCAACGCCGGGCTGCGGTTGCGCGGGGCTGCCAGCCGGACCTCCAGCAACCCCAAGCACGCATTCCGGCTGTTCTTCCGCCGCGAATACGGTTCGGGACGGCTCAATTTCCCGTTATTCGGCGAAGAGGGGGCAGATTCGTTCAACAAGGTGGATCTGCGCACCGCCCAGAACCATTCGTGGTCGCAAGACAATGACGCCTCCCACACCATGGTTCGCGAAGTTTTCGCCCGCGACACCCAACGCGACATGGGCGAACCGTACACCCGCAGCCGCTACTACCATCTGTTCATCAACGGCATATACTGGGGGCTGTACCAGACCCAGGAACGCGGCGACGCCGACTGGGCGGAAAGCTACTGCGGCGGCGACGCCGATGACTGGGACGCGGTGAAAACGGACGCCAACCGCAACCTTGGGGCCTCGGACGGCACGCTGGACGCATACAACGCGCTTTGGGATATCTCCATCAACCAAGGTTATTCCGGCTCCAACGCCAACAACTATTGGCGGGTGCAGGGTCTGAACCCGGACGGCACGCGCAACCCGGACTATCCGGTTTACCTAAACGTCGACAATCTGATCGACTACATCATCAGCGACCATTTCTGCATGGATCTCGACTCGCCGGTCTCGACCTGGAGCGTGTTCGTGAACAACATTTACGCACTGCGGGATCGCTCCGACGCCAGCACCGGATTCATCTGGCTCCGGCACGACGCCGAACACTCGCTTGGCACTTATCCTTCGGGACACAACTATCCGGTCACATTCAATATGTTTTACGTAGGCACGGAAAGCCACAACTCGAAATTCACCCAGCGCTCGAATTTCAATCCCGCGATCCTCCACAACCGCTTGGCGCAAAACGGCGACTACCGCGAACGTTTCGCCGCCGCCGTGCAGCGGCACATGCTCGATCCCGGCGGGGCGCTCACCGTGACCAACGCCCAGCTCCGCTTCCGGCAGCGCATGGAACAGATCGACTCCGCGATCGTCGCCGAATCCGCCCGCTGGGGCAACGGAAAAACCCGCGCCACTTGGCTCTCCGCCTGCAACGACGCAATGGATTTCATCTCCCAGCGCCATCCTGTGCTGATCTCGCAATACCGCGAGGCGGGCTGGATTCCCTCAATCGAGTCGCCGCGCATCTCCACCAACAATGTCGCACTGCCGCCCGGCTCGACGGTGTCCATCACCGCCGACAACAGCTTTTACTTCACGACCGACGGGACCGACCCCAAATCCAGTCCGTCAGCCAAATTCGTCGCCGTCGCCAACGGCACCGCCGCCACCAACCTCACGCTGAACGCCGCCGTAGAGATTGTGGCACGCGCCTATCTCAACAGCGAATGGAGCGCCAAACGCGAGGCATCCATCACGATGGAACCGGACTGGGGTGCGTTGCGGGTGACTGAAATGATGTACGCCGCGCCAAACAGCGAGGCCAACTACATCGAGCTGATGAACTGCGGAACGGAGGCGATGACGCTGCGCGGCGTGACCTTCACCTCGGGAGTGGCGCTCACCTTCGGCGATCTGACCCTCGCCCCGCAGGAGCGGTTACTTGCGGTGCGCAATTATACGGTATTCACCAATACCTACGCGACCGCGCCCGGAACCAAGATTGTGCCTTTCGCCAGCGGCAATACCGCCAAGAAGGGCGAAACAATAGCCTACGCCGCGCCGGACGGGACCCGGATCCTTTCCTACACCTACACCCGCGACTGGTATCCCGGAACCGTTGAGACCGGTTACGCGCTGGAGGTGGTCAACCCGATGCTCGCCGCCGACGATCCCGGCTGGAGCGACGGTTCGAACTGGAGAGCGGGGAGTTTTGTCAACGGCACCCCCGGCACCTCCGCCGACGCGCCATACGACCCCAGTGCCGATCCCGGCGGCGACGGACCCGGCGGAACCCGCGCCGCGCCGAATGACGAGACGCTGCTGTGGAACGGCACAAACGGCGCGGCATGGGATTTTTCCGCAGCGAACTGGCTTGACCACACCGGCGGCGCCACCACCTGGCGCGACGGCATGACGGCGATGTTCGACACCCCCGGTTGGGTCAACCTCACGGTGACCGCGTCCCCGGCGGGAGTTTGCCTAACCACCAACGCCACGGTAATCGGCGGATACGGAAAACTCACTCTTGGCGGGCCGTTAAATGTGGCGGCTGCCACCACCAACTCCATACACACCACCGCCACCGGGGTTAGGAAAACCGGCGCCGGGGCATTGGCCGCCACCGCCTTAAGCGGAACGATTAGCGTTGAAGAGGGCGTACTTATCGCCGGCGGCACCAATTTCCGAGCCGCCGACATCACAGTGGCCAACGGCGCGGAACTGCGGGTGCTGGGACCGGCCGCAGAGTCGGGGTCGCTGATCACAAACGGCTCGTTCGAGAACAACTACGGGACTTCGGGATACACATACGTATCCGGCTCAACCATGCCCAGCGGCTGGTTAAACCCGGAAGGCAGCAAACTGGTGCTGGTCAACTCTTCCGGTTCGGCCACTTGGAACGGCTCGTCCCAGAAGGGCATCCCGGTCGGCAGCTATATGCTCGGCATTCAGCACCGCGCCGCACTGGCCCAAAACATCACCGTGCCGCATGACGGGCTGTGGGATTTGTCGCTGCTGCTGTTCCACCGCACCAACCTTGGCGACGTGCTGGCCGACCAGGACCTGCGAATACTGGTGGACGGGACGCAAATGGCGGTGTTCTACAACCCGTATTCATTCTCTTCGCGCCAGCGAATCTCCTCCGGCCCGGTTTTCCTAACCGCCGGACAGCACACCGTGCGTTTCGAAGGCGAGGGGCATTGGGTGGACACCACATCGTTTGTTGACGACATCCGCATCGCGCCTATGGACAATGGCAAAACTTGCCGCACGCTCGGCAGCGGATCTTCCATCACCGCCGCAGCAGGGGCAAGGCTCGTTTTCGATTTCTCCGGCACGCTCGCGCTCCGGGCCTACAATCCCGGCGGGGCGACGGTCTCCGGTTCCGGCACGGCGGCAGCCTCCGCCACAGTGACCGGGCTGGCCGACCATACCCGGAGTTTCAACACCGGCATTCCCGGAATCGTCCATGCGTATAAGACCGACGAATCTTCCGACACCGTGAATTCCGGACTTACGCTAACCACCAACACAATAGCATTGGTGGACGGAGAACTCACATTGGGGCAGAATTTATCATCACGCTATTTCTATCTGCAAAAATTCGGCTTTGGCACTCTGCGTGTCACATCCCAGCCGCGCCGGCTGAAATCCTTAATTGTTCGCGAGGGCGTAACTTATCTAAACCAAAGCGGATCCGCCACCGCAGTCGGATTCCGCGCCCGTAAAACCGGGGCGGCACTTTATTTCAATCTGACCGGCGATACCACCAACTCTTCGGGAATGGAGCTTTACGGCAACGGGCTGTTAACCGTTGGCACCACCGGCAGAAGCCACTCTTACACCGTCAATTCCGCGTTGAACTGTTTTGCCGAAAACCTCTGTTTCGACATCGGCGCGAATGACGTCTTCGTCTGCCCCGGACTGCTCTCGGTCACCGCCGACAGCGAATACAACTACAATACGGCCATCGCCAAAACCGGACCGGGCACGCTCCTATTGAACCAACGACCCTCTTCAACCACCGTAACCGGACCGTTTTCAATCCGCGCCGGGGTATTGTCGCTCGGAGCGAACGATTGCGATCAAAACGCGGCCCACCCCATCAACGGCGCGACCGTATCCAACTATCCGCCGCTCGGCAACAACATCAACACCCCGCTTTACATCGCCGATTCCCCGGCCCATTCAAACGACACCCCGACCGTAATGTTCAACGCTGCGGAACTTTGCACCACCCGTCCGATCACCGTCGGTCCCTACGCCGCAACGGTTTCGCTCGGCAGCGCAGTATCCGGTACCAACGGATTTTTCGGCACCTTAACCGTCAACCGGTCCGACCTAAATCTTAACGCCCCGGCAGGTTCAACCCTCGTGCTGGGCAAGGTGGCAGCCGCCACCCCCGTGACTATCTACGCCGCAAACTCCACGGTACTGTTCAACGGCGGCACCGCCGGCACTGTCTCCTTCACCGGGCGCGGCGGTCTGGGGGCGGGATTCAAACAATCCGCCACCGCGTCCCTGACCGCGTTGGATTTTTCCGGCATTCTGGAAATCAGTTTCGACAACGCCGGCAACGACCGTTTCAACGTCGGCGAGTTGACCTTGGGCGACACCACCATCCGGTTGCGCAATGACGCCACCGGCGCGGCCAATTTTGGCGCGATCGGGCGTTACACGCTGCTGACCTATTCCGCGTTCAACGGCAACATTGACCGGATTACCCTCGATCCGTCATCCCTCGACAATTCACTCAAATACACGTTAACCGACACCGGTAACGCCATCGTGCTGGAAATCGCCAACGCCAGCGGCGATTTCATCGACCACGGCATCACCGGCATCTATTACACCTTGCCTAACGCCACCGCCAACGAGATAATCTCAAGCGTGTATTCGCTGGCGGACACCCAAGCCGCCCTTGCGCAACTAACGCCGATCCAGTCCGTGTACTACCACGATGCAGTCAACGGCGTAAACTTCTCCGATGACGCATCACTCCAAACCCTGCCCGCAGAACGCCGCTCCAGCGATTACTGGATCGGGGCGTGGCGCGGCGTGGTACATTTGCCGGGAACCGGGCGCTACCTCTTCCGGGCCACCTACGACGACGCCTGCGTTTTCGCGCTTGACGGCGCGGCGATACTGCAAGGCACAGGTTGCGGCACGGTGTACGGCGCAAAAACCCTAACCGCCGGGCCGCACGATTTCTATCTCGCCATGTTTGAGCTTACCGGTTCCGCCTATGTGAAACTGGAGGTGCTGGAACCCGGCGCGACCGAATTCCGCGTCATGCCGACCTCGTGGCTGGTGGCGGACACCACCGCCGACCTCTCCGCCGCCGAAATTGCCCCGGCCGAAAACTCTGCGGTGGCGGTGGACTCCGGTAACGACGGAACCGTTTACACCGGCACATTCTCCGGCGAATCGGGAGCCGTGTTGACGAAATCCGGCACCGGACGGTTCTCGCTCGCGAACTACCGATCCGGGCATCTCGACGTTCGGGACGGTGAACTCGCGGTAACCAAAGTTTCGTCAGTGTGCGATCCGTTAATCCTCGCCGGCGGAACGATCAACCTGCTCACCGGCGGAACAATCGCCGGACTGCGCGGCTGCGGCGGGTTTGAGTCCGGCAGCGGCTCGGAGATACGCCTCGACACCTTTAGCGGTGATGACGATTGCGGCATCTCGCCCGACCGCACCTACACCCATCTGGTAGATTTCCCGGTCTCGTCCGCCAACCGGGCGGTGGTGAACGGCGTGACGTTCCAAAACACCGGCAGCTGGACGATTTCCGGTTTGGGCAACGGCACGATAAACGCCAACTCGTCCGGATCCGGGTTCGCCACGCTGGTGAACAGTTTCTGCTACAACGGCACCGACATAACGCTCACGCTTAAATCGCTGCCACCCGGTTCGCTCAACGAGTTCAGGCTTTACCTGAAGAATTACGGAAACAACACCCGTTACGCCGATCTTACTTTTGGCGTGGGCGAAACCTGGCAAACCGACCGGACCGTCAACCTCGACCAGGACCTCGGCTCCAGAGGCGCGTTTGGCGCCATCGCCTGCCGGTACCGGGCAAACGCGCAGGGGACTTTCTCGCTGCGCATCAAACTCACTTCCGGCTATTCCGACACCCCGCACCTTTACGGCTTCTCCAATGAAAGCCTCGGCTATCCGGAACTCCGACTTACCGTGCCCGAAGGCGCGGCCGAAACCTTTAGCGGCGACCTGAACTCGCCGGTGCCTTTGGTGGTGGACGGTTCCGGCGAACAAACGTTCAACGGCGACTTGTCGCCCGAGTACGGGTTGCTGCTCGACAGCGGAACCGCAGTGCTTGGTTCCGGATCCACCGCCACCGCCGGAGTGTTCGTCGCCGCCAATGCGGTGCTGGATCTGCGGGCCGCGACCCGAGTCGACGGTTTGGGCGGCGATGGCGAACTGAAGCTATCCTACGGCGACGCGGATACCAATCTGACATTCAACGCCGACGCGATTCCCGCAGTTCCGGGAAACCCGCGCTTGACACATTTCACTTGCGACGCCGACAGCGGAGTGTCCCCGGACAAACGATACCTCTTCGCCGTTGATTTCACCCGCGATAACGCCAACGGACGTCCGTTGGAGATCAACGGGGTACTGTTCAACCGCATCGCGGCCGGCGGCGTAACCGCCAGGATTGCGGACCACCGCAGCGGCGCCGGGGTGAAGGGAATACCCAGTTCCGCGTACGCAGACGGCCATACCCAGAATATCGGCATGGGAGCAGACCAAAGTTTCTTCGGTCTGCTATCCGCCATGAATTACGACGCCAGCAACAAAGGCCAGACCATAGCGCTGGAGATCGACGGACTGACGGCGGGCGTCCGGTACGAAACCCGGCTCTACCTGCGCAGCTGGACTCCCAGTGTCGCCCGCACGGTGCGGTTCGCCTTCGATCCCGACAATTCCGGGACCTTAACCACTTTCGAGCTGAACGAAGATTACGAAGGCGCGGACACTCCGTACTATCTGGCGTTCCGTTACACCGCCAGCTCCAACGCCTTCCCCATCTACTGGACATCGCTGGACAATTCCAACTCATTCCACCTCTACGGCATGACCGTGGAGGAAGTAGTCACCCAACAGCGGGAACTGCGTGTAGTATCCGACACCGTTTGGCACGGCGGCATCACCGGTGACGGGCAGTTGCTGAAAAGCGGCGGGGGGCAACTGACGGTTTTGGGCACGGTGGACAGCGCGGCGCGGTGGGAAATCAGTTCCGGTGGCGTGTTCCTCGCCGGCCCGGCGGCAACTGTCGGCGCGGTCGCGGTTGGCGGCGGCGCGAGTTTCGGCGGCAACGCCGCAGTGCGGGGAGGGGTCGGAGTGGCGGCGGGCGGCAAACTGACCGTCGGTACGGCGGACCTCCAACGCGGTCTAACCCTTTTCGGCACCAACAACGTGGTTGCCGCCGGCGCGACCGTGGAACTGCGCGTTGGCGACCATAGTTGCGCCGTCCTCGCCGCCGGCGGACTGACGCTGCCCTCCCACCTGACGCTTAACCTGCTCCACGAGGTTCCGGGTGGTACCCTGCCCGCCTCGGCGGTCATCATCCATTCCGACGAGCCGTTCACCGGGCTTGACCTTGCAGGGTGGACACTGTTGCAAGATGGCGAACCCCGTTCCGCCGCCGAACTGCTCTCTTTTGCCAACCACCGCAAAGACATCGTGCTAAAGAACGACATCACCGCCACCATGCTGATGATTAAGTGACGGATATCGGTTGACGACAAAAACCCGCGCAGGCTTTAAATGCGGTCTTGCGCTTTAATGGCAAAACCGCTAAAATCTTATAACAGATAAGTTTAGTTGAGAAAGGTGTCTTATGCGGCGTCTTTTCTGGTTTGTTTTTTGCGCGGTTCTTTTGTTGCCGACGACGGCGGTGTTGGCGGAGCGATTTGACGTTTCGTTTCCGGACTACAAACCGCTTCATTACGAGGGTCCGGAGTACCAAGAGCAGGAAAGCGGTTGGCAAGCCGGCGAAAAACTCCCCGTGATCGATGCTGGGCGCTTTACCGGAAAATGTCCGGATTTGACCGGCTGCAAGGCGCTTTCAGTGGCGGTGGTGTTCCGTCCGCTCGACAAAGGTTCGCAATTCGGGAACAACAAATATACCAGCGGCATGCTGGTCTCCTCCGGTTCAGGATGGTTTGACGGCTGGCGGATATTTATGCTTAACTGGCACCAGAGAACCCCGTATTTTGAAATTGGACGCCCAGAAGGCGCATGGACTCTCACTTCTTCGATATCGGTAAACCCATCCAGCTGGAACGCGGTTTGCGTGGTCTGGGATCGTTCAACCGGCACAGTGAAGCTCTACGTTAACGGCGAACTGGCGTCCAAAGGGGAATTTAAGGGGGAGCTTGTCCCGCCCAAAAGCGGCCTGTCCATCGGTTATTCCAACAGCGGCGTCGGCTCGGTGCGACAGCAGGTGCGTCGGCTGATTATCGACGATTCGCTTTGGGACGAGCGCACGGTGCGCGAAATATCATTCGGCAACGCTGCCGCGCTTTCCGATTTCGAATCGTTCTTGCAACTGAAGCGGAAAGACGCCCAACAATTGCCGCAAGCCGCCCTGCTGTTGGAAAAAGACGGACTCAACCCGGTGCTTCGCGGCATGGTCGCCGAATGGCTGATGAACCGGCTCGACAATCAGCAAGTGCTGCCTGCGGATATTCTGGAGCGGGTTGCCGCCAAACTCCCCGACATGAGCGCAAAAGAGCAACGGAGATTGGGCACCGCGCTGGCCAAATCCCGCGCCAGCGAAGGGAATCTGGACGAGGCAAAAAAAATCTTCAAGCAGCTGCTGTCGTTTTATTCCGTCCCGGATGCCGATCAGGCAGAACTGCGGTGGGACTATGCCGACACGCTGCTTACCGCCGGCGACTGGAGCGCGGCGAGGGGGCAGTTCAAACAGATCTGCGATATGCCCACGCTTGACATTTATTGCCGCCAGCAAGCCGCGCTGGCGGTTGCCCGCAGTTACGAGCTGGCCAAAGATTTCGACGCCGCCATCGCCGCGTTCCGGGAGATCTCCGCGCTCAACAACATTGAAAAACACCTTAAATGGCTGGCCGAAAAAGGAATCGAACGCTGCAACCGGCTCTCCGCCCAAAAGCCCGCGTTTGATCGCAACGCTTCACACCTCGCGCCGCCGCCGCTGCCCAAACCCGCCGTTGCGTTCTACGTCTCGCCGGACGGTAGCGACGACGCCGACGGTTCGTTCAAAAAACCGTTCGCCACCCTGGAACGCGCGCGGGTGGCAATCAACGGGCACCGCAACCGCAGCGGCACTCTGCCGCCCGGCGGCGCCACCGTATATCTGCGGGGCGGCAACTACGCGGTAACCAACACTTTTAAGCTCACGGCAGCGGATTCCGGTAGTTACGGCGCCCCGGTGGTGTTCCGCGCCTGGGGCGGCGAAAAACCCACCTTCAGCGGCGGGGTCACGCTGAAGGGCGCGCGGCGGGTTTCCGATCCCGATGCGTTGAAACGGCTGCCGGCCGCCGCACAGGGAAAGGTCCGCGTGTTCGACCTCAAGCCGTTCGGCATCCGTAACTTCGCGCCGCCGTCCAGCAGCGGGTTCTGCAAACCCAACAAAACCGTCCGCGACTTTTACGAAAACGGAAAACCGTTTACCCTAGCCCGTTGGCCGAACGAGGGATTCGCCAAAACCGGCGCCGTCGTCAAGGACAGCAAAACCGTATTCCACTTCGATCGCGAGCGGCTCGCAAAATGGGCCGGTGCCGCCGATGCGCAGCTTTTCGGGTACTGGCATTACCTATGGGCGGACAACACACTGCCGGTGGCGGAGATAAATCCTGACGACGGCACCATAAAACTGGCCGACACTCCCACCTACGGGTTGAAAACAGACATGCCGTTCTATGCCTGCAACCTCTTGGAGGAGCTGGATTGCCCCGGAGAATGGTATCTGGACCGCAACGCGGCGAAGGTTTACTTCTGGCCCCGTGAAGGCGGTTGGTTCAAATCGCCGGTTTACACCTTGAGCAATTTCGACCGCCCGTTCCTGGAAATCGACGGCGCCAGGGAAATCACCATCGAGGGGCTGGTTTTCGAATACGGCATGGGCCACTGCATCCAAATGCAAAACTGCATCAACACCGTGTTGTCCAAATGCGAAATCAGCAAGATCGGCGGCAACGCGATCAACGCCGACAAGTGCACCGCACTCCAAATCTACGGCAACCGGATCTCGACCATCGGTTTTACCGGCATTAATGTCTCCGGCGGCAACCGGCGCAACCTTACCTCCAGCCGCATAAACGTGGAAAACAACGAGGTCTGCCACTTCAGCCGCCATACCGCCACCTACAACCCGGCCGTGTCTCTGAACGGTTGCGGGATAAGAGTTGCCCACAACTTTTTCCACCATGCGCCGTCAAGCGCGATACACATCGACGGCAACAACCATCTGGTGGAGTTCAACCGGGTTGAAAACGCGGTGCTGGAATCCGATGACCAGGGCGGCGTGGACATGTTCGGCAATCCCTCATACTTCGGCAATGTGTTCCGCTACAACCTGTGGCGGGATATCGGCGCGGGCCGCCCATCCTGCGGGCAAGGCGGCATCCGCCTGGACGATGCGATTTGCGGCTCCGTCATCTACGGCAACCGTTTCTACAACTGCTCGCGCGGTATATTCGGCGGAGTCCAGATCCACGGCGGACAGTTTAACACCGTTGACCGCAACCTGTTCGTCAACTGCCGCTACGGGGTGAGTTTTTCGCCGTGGGTCAAGGAGCGCTGGACAAAGTTCCTGGACGACAACCAGAAGAAGCTGACGGAGGAAGTCAACATCCGCGCCGTACCCTACTCAACCCAATATCCGGAACTTTCCAAACTCCGCTTATCGGCAAACGTCAATCATGTTTGGCGCAACCTGTTCGCTGATGTCGAACAAATCACCTTCGGCGCGACGAAAGAGTGCAAACTATGGGACAACCGGCAGTCCATCGACGCGGCATTGGAGATTCCGCTTTGGGAATCCCTGCCGCCAGCCGAAACTATCGGGCGCTATCCCAATCCTCACGCCGTGCCCTAACCTTGAAAAGGAGTTGCCATGAAACCTGCGTTAGTGATTCTGGCCGCCGGCATGGGTAGCCGTTATGGCGGTTTGAAACAAATGGATGCCGTCGGCCCCGGCGGCGAAACGATTATGGATTATTCGGTGTATGACGCCATCCGCGCCGGTTTTGGCAAGGTGGTGTTCATCATCCGGCGTGATTTTGAAACACTGTTCCGCGACCAGATCGGCTCCAAATACAGCTCGGCCATTGCCGTGGATTATGCGTTCCAGGACAAAAACGACCTGCCGGCCGGATATGCGCTCCCGGCTGAACGCGAAAAGCCCTGGGGTACCGCTCACGCCATACGGTCGGCTCGCCATTGCGTTGATACTCCGTTCGCGGCCATCAATGCCGATGATTTCTACGGGCGCGACGCATTCGCCCAACTTTCGCGCTTCTTCACCGAATCGGAAAGCCGGCCGGTTCCGGACGGTTTCATCACCTGCGCCATGGTCGGATACCGCCTTGACCTTACGCTTTCGGAAAACGGCAGCGTGGCGCGCGGGATTTGCGACATTTCCGAGGGCGGGAAACTGCGGTCGGTCACAGAAATGACTAAAATCGTGAAGACCCAAAACGGCGCGGAAAACCGCGAAGATCCGGCTAATCCGGTGAAACTTACCGGGAAGGAACTGGTTTCCATGAATTGCTGGGGATTCTCCCCCCGGCTCTTCGCCGCGCTGGAAGAGCGTTTCCCGTTGTGGCTGGACGCGCACATCGGCCAGCCGAAAGCCGAATGGTACATCCCGTTCGTTGTCGATGCGCTGGTTCACCAAGGTTCCGCCGATGTTTCCGTGCTGCCCACCGAATCTTCCTGGTTTGGCGTGACTTACCGCGAAGACAAACCGCACGTGGTTGACGCCATCCGGAAATTGGTCGCCGCCGGAGAGTACCCAGCCAAACTTTGGCCATAGTCGGCGGCGGAGCGAATCGATGAGACTGCCGGATTTCGGGGCGAAAGTGATGGGATTGGCGGCGGATGCCCTGTTTCCCCGGCTTTGCCCCGGATGCGGCAACCATTGCGACCGACCGGGGCGCTACCTGTGCTGGTCGTGTTTTTCGGGCATTGATCTGTTCACCGACAGCCTATGCGATTGTTGCGGGCGGCTTGCCACCGGCGAAGTCGGGCACCGTTTCGTTTGCAGTGCGTGCCGCCACATCAAACCGTCTTTTGACCGCGCCCGTTCCGCCGGGCACTTTACCGGACTTTTACAACACCTGCTGCACCAGTTCAAATATTCATCGGCGCTTTGGCTGCGCAACGATCTGACCGATCTTTTGGAAGGTTGCTTACGCGCCCATTTCGATGCCGAACAAATTGACGCGGTGCTGCCCGTTCCGCTCCACCGGTTAAGAAAGCGGCAGCGCACATATAATCAATCCGACCTGCTTAGCGCGGAATTGGCGAAGCGACTAAACCGGCGCAACGACCCGCAATCCCTTTCCAGAATAAGAACCACCGGCACGCAAACACGGCTGAACGCCATCCAAAGGCGGGAAAACATGAAGGGCGCGTTTAAAGTGACCAACCCGCCAATGGTTGCTGGACGCACATTGCTGTTGGTGGATGACGTAATGACCACCGGAGCGACGTTAGACGCCTGCGCGGCGGCGCTAAAAAAAGCCGGCGCGGCGCGGGTTTGGTGCATAACCGTCGCCCGCGGAATCTGACATTACAGCGCGATCTTAATGGCGATTGCCTTATGGTCGGAGGTTACTTCGTCCGGAACGGTAATGCGGTCAAACACCTGAACCGAATCGGCATGGGCATTGTCAACCGCGATGTAGTCGATGCAGAAATCACTGACGGTTCCGGACGGTCCGTTGGACGGATGCCCGTGGTAAGTGCGGGCCTGCTCATCGGACAGCACCTTAAGGTATTGCCGCATCTCGGTCAGAACCGTTGAATTTGGCAAGGAGTTCCAGTCGCCCATAACAAACACCGGTTTGCCGTATCCGGCTATGGCCTCGCGGATAAGTTTAACCGATTCCGTCCGTTCAGATTCTTTGGAGACGGAAAGGTGGGTAACGCCGATAACGCAATCCTCAAATTCGCAAAGCAATAATATCCGCGGCTCCGCTCCCGGTAACGGCACGGTTTTGCTATTCAACGGCTCGGTATCCGAAAGCACCGCCACACCGTACCCGCCACCTTGGAAATCGATCGCCTTACCGAATGTAGCTTTCATATTCCCGCAAAGTTTTGCCAAAGTTTCGGGCTGATCGTCGCCATTGGTCCGACGAGCCTTGCAATCCATTTCGCAAAGCCCCACAAACCTCGGTTTTACTTGGTTTATTACCGCCGCCGCCCGGGACAAATCGACCTTATTATCCATGCCCTTGCCATGGCAGATGTTGTATGTCATAATGGAAAACTCCCGCCGAACCGATTTTTCAACAAGAATCCTCCGGCACCCGCATAACAGCGACATCGCGGCAGAAGCAACGAATGAACGACGAGTAAACATGGTTAAGCATCCTCTCGCAGCATAATAACAAAAAAGGGGCCGGCGCGTTGCGCCGACCCCCGAAAAAAAGTCCCGGCGGCTCCCTACTCTCCCAGGCGCAAACCGCCCAGTACCCTCGGCAACGGGGCCCTTCACTTCCGTGTTCGGAATGGGAACGGGTGTTTCCTCCCCTTTCT
>JAFTCL010000056.1 GCA_017454745.1 Kiritimatiellia bacterium | reverse complement strand
GCCGCCTTGTAGTGGTCTGGCGTCTCGGCAAGCGCACCGCAGCACACCACCGCAACCAGCAGCCTTCTCATTGCATATCTCCCCATTGTCCGTTCTTTCATCAAATCGTCTCCATAAGCTTCTTTGGCTCCTTGTGCAGGCGCGCTACCTCCAACACGAGACCCTTCTTTAGTGCCGCCCATGAGCCAGACCGCGCGGTCTTGCGAAACCCACAGAACGCCCCAACACGGCAGAAGGATTTCAACGGCGCATATTGTACCAAATGCGGGATTCTTGCGCAAGGGGGTAAATGCGATTTTCTTTGAGGGGGGGGGGGTAGTTGAAGTTATGGTGCATTTTTCCTTGCATTTTGCACGTTTATGTGCTATACTATGCACATGAATGAGGCAAAGGGAGACTGTCGTCGCGAACATTTCGCGAACCATTGGCTGACGATACAGCCATCGCTCTTCAACTTCGTCGAGGACGAGGTGGGCGAACTCGACGAGGAGCAGAAGCTGTTCGTCCGCGTCGCTGAGTCGCTGGAGCTGGAGCAGATCGCAACAAGGTACGGATGGTGCGGCAACGGAAGGAAGCCGTCAAGCCGGCTTGCGATATTCAAGCTGCTCCTGATGAAGCACGTCTGGAACTGGCCGGAGACCAAGGACGCGCTCGGCGAGGTGCGCAGGTCCCCGGCGCTGCGCAGGCTTTGCGGGTGGGAGGCTCAGAGCGACATCCCTTCGGAATCGACGGTTTCACGGGCGTTCGCGGACTTCGCGCTCGACAAGACGGCCGACGATCTTCTCGCGAGGTTCTCTGGGAAGATATTCGAGGGCCGCATCGTCCTCCACCGCAGCATCGACTCCACCGAGATCGACGCAAGGGAGCGTTCCGCGACGAAGGACGAAAAGGCAGAGGCCGCGAGGGATGCCGCGGTCAAGGCCCAGACCGACGCGAACGCGGAGGACATCAACGCGCTTGCCGCCCAGAAGGACAGGGATCTCGACACGAACCTCTCGCTCCTCCCGGCGCTCTGCGACTGGGGATGCAAGCGCAACAGCAAGGGCCGGACGCAGTTCTGGCGCGGCTACAAGCTCCACGTCGCGGTCGCCGACGGCGACATCCCGATAGCCGCGTGCCTCACGTCCGCGAGCGTACACGACTCCAAGGCCGCGATCCCGCTCATGCAGAAGGCCGACGCGGCCGCGCGCTCGCTGTACGACCTCGGGGACGCGGCCTACGACGCAAGGGAGATTCGCGACTTTTCCGAGGCGAACGGCCATGTCCCTATCATCGACTCGAACCCCCGTCGCGGCGAGGCGAAGCCGGACGGCAGGGGCGAAAGATTCGTGCGCATCATCCCCGCAGAGAAAATCCGGTTCCGCAACCGGTCCGGCGCGGAAAGGCTGTTCGGGCATCTGCACGACGCGCACGGCGGCCGCACGGTCGGGGTGCGCGGACACGCCAAGGTGTTCCTGCATCTCCTGCTCGGCCTTCTCGTCATTGCGGTTGAGCAGGCCTCCGCCGCGATGCTCTGCTGACGCACCCCGCCTTGTGCGCGGCGGCGGCTTCCGCCTCGCGCCTTTCCAGCTCTTCAAGGTCTAGACGCTCCATCTCTCTCTCCCATTCAGGAAAGAGGCTGGGCTGTATTGTCAGCCAATGGCTCGCAAACCGTGGTTTTTCGCCGTTTTCTCCATCGCAGGACATGTTTTCGCTCCTTGTATGCCGTGTTTTGACCTATTGTCCCATACCGCCCGTACCACTCGACCACGGAAATTCACGTCTGAAAGGTTTTGCAATTACCTCTATAATAAGGGGAAACAATTTCTCCCGCCTGTGCAAAGCATAGATTGGTTATGATTACTATAGCCGCAGTTACACTTTTCATCAGATCTCGTCCTTTCACTCTTTGCCGTTGGTTGTTTACGAGAGATGCGGCGGCAACAAAAACAAAACGGCGCACTCCCGAAATTCTGTCTTTTGAGAGGCACCGCTAAGAGCCTAAGGTAAAACCGAATTAGAAAGTACGCCGCGTGTTTATCACGCAACGCGACATCGAATTTCGCCTTACCTTTGATGAAATTAGCGGTTTCTCAAAAGACTACTTTACGCTGTTGCATAACGTCTGCTGGGATCATTTTTGGAGTCCCAGCCCCCCTCGGGTTGCCGCAATATATTCTTCGAGAACGGGCGAGCCGACCGTCCTACCCATTACTGCGGTTTAACCGAGGTCTTAGCCTTGGCCCGGCACAGCGGCTAAACGCCGCCGCGACACGGGTTTCGGCCCGGTAGTGGGCCATCGCTGCGCCCACCAAAGTTAAAGAGCAACCGAAATCGGGGCTTTCCCCCAATTACGGTAAGACTATATTACCATATTTCCCTGCTATAAGCAAGAGGGAAAAAGAAGTGACGAGTTACGAGTGACGAACTACGAGTGACGAGGGAAAAAGAAGAGTGACGAAATTAGGGGTTTGGCTTGTTTGACGCAAATCTTACGGCTGCGTATGAATGCGGAGGAAACCGGGTAAGCGACAGTCCGTCCGGGGTAACTGAAAACTTACCGCGCAGAGTTTCGATTACGCGAACCCCGCCCGCCACGGAAACCTTTACATCCACTGCAACGCTGCCCATGTTCTCAAGCAATACCGCATATTCACCTTTCGCGCGGTCGCAATGTACAATCTGATACACATCCGGCATCGCGCGGACGGTCACCGCAAGCGGCTCGTCCGATGCCAACGGACCATCGAAACGGGTCGGGATTCCTTTGCGCCGAAGGTCGAACGCCGCCGTCGGTTGCGAATAAATGGCCGCGATCTTCGCCTCGCCCGCGAACAGCGTTGGCAACGTTGCCGTGCGCAGACGGTGCTGCGGACACTCCACCTTCACGCCATACGGTTCCGTGCCCGCGAAGATCCGCCGCAACACCACGTCGTCTGGCATATCCTCAAGGTGCGCATTCAAGTAACCCGGTTCTGCACGGTCGGGACCGTAGCAGAGCATATACTTGTGGCGGGCAAAATGGCCATCGGCGATGATTGCCTTGTCGTACAGCTCGCACCGCCAGGGCGGCACCTGCGCCACCTTGCGCGGATAGGGGTCGTTCTCGTCAAAAACCGTCATGTTTTTCCCCCGCGTCCAGGCCGACTGCATCCTCACAAACTCAATGACGTCCGCAAGCCCCGTGTCGGGCAGTTTCGCGTTCGGCCAGTACGGCGCGCCGCTGATACGCAACACCTTGCGCCCGCTCCCGGCGAACGCGGCAACGAGTTCAAACAGGTCGCACCCTTCCACGTCCCAGTGCGTGTAGCTGGCGCAAAGCCCCATGCCGACGGCGGGATTCACCTTGTCAGCGGCACGGCGCAGCTCGCGCGCCAACCCCATCGCCACTTCGCCGCCCACATCGAGATACGCCGTGCGAACGGCGTTCGGACCGCCGGTAAACGCCGCTTTCACTTCTTCGCACGTTACAGTCTGCCGCCCGCACTTCGCCGCCACGCGCGCGAGATGGCGCGGGCACGAACACCCGATTAGCCCGCGGGCGGACTAAATGTAGTCATCGTCCATCAGAATGAACTTCGCGCCCGCCCGAGCGATGTCTCGAACGTTGTCCGCGAGGGCCTGACGCAATTTAGGATCGAGCGGACACACCGCGCCCCCTCTCGCTTTTCCTTCAAGAGAGGTAATCTTTACGCTATCTTTGAAGAACGGGCGATCGTTGCCATAGCCAAACCCGTTAATCCAAACGCCCACCGCGAATCCAGCCGCCTCGAAGCTTTTGATCTCGGCGGCCAGACGGCCAAGCGTGGCCTTACGCTGATCGGCTTCCACAAAAAAATCCACCACGGACAGCAAAACCGCATCGACGCCAGCCGCCTTGGCATCGGCAACGAAGGTGGCACGGTTCGCGTCCGAGACGTCCTCCAAAGGAACCTGAGAATACAATCCCGCGTCATAAATGCTTGCCGCGCGAAGGGTAACCGATACCGCAAAAGCCGCAAGCCCGGCAAGTTTACCGTTAAGTCCAGTGGTCCAAAGTCTCATAATCCCCTACTCCATCGCCCAAGTCGAAAGATGGTTCGTCAAGGAACGGTAACGGGCGTAAAGCCGGTTGTATTCCGCTTGCGCGGCGGGATCAGGAGATTGCTCGTCCACCACCCTGGTAACCCGGTCGATGATTCCGAAATCGGGCCACAACCCGCTTCCCACTCCGGCCAAAGCCGCCGCGCCAAGCGCCGCCGCCTGCTGACCAATCTCCGTTCTCACCACCCGCAATCCGTAAACGTCGGCATATATCTGACGCCACAGCTTTGCCTTCGCCCCGCCGCCGACCAACGTAAGCGGCTCTGCCACCGGCACCAAGGCGCGCAGCGCGTCAAGCGCCCCGCGCAACCCGAACGCCACGCCTTCCATCACGGCGCGTACCAAATCGCCGCGGGTGTGCCGCAAATCGATATTCGCGAACGCGCCGCGCAATTGCGGCGTGGTGTCCAGCGAACTGCCGCCCGCCAGCGACGGGTTGAAGAACAACCCGTGCGCCCCGATTCCCGCCGCCAAGGCCAATTCGTCCATCTCCGCATAACCGGCACCCAAAACGTCGCGCAACCAGGTATGGCTCGTTCCGGCCGAGAAAATGGCAAGCGCGCTTGCGTACTGCCCCGGAACCACATGGTCAAAGACGTATGGCCGGGTGGCGACGTCAATGACCGGTTTAGCGCTCGACACCGCGATCCAGCTTGAAGAACCGAGCGAGTTGTAGGCGCGCCCCTCGCGATACGCCCCCGCCCCAAGCGCCATGCAGCTGTTGTCCACGCCGCCGGCCACCACTTGAACCGACGGCGGCAAACCCAATTCTTTAGCCGCTTCCGGAGTGAGTGTTCCCAACACCCGTGTGGAGGGAAGAATAACCGGGAAGATGGACGGCGGCAACCCGCTGGCGGCGATGAACTCTTGATTGTAAGACCGGTCTGACAGCGAATAAACCCCGGATCCGGAGGCGTAGGAGTTGTCGGTCGCCTTGACTCCGGTAAGTCGGTAATTGATATAGTCCTTGGTTCCCAGAACCACATCCGTCCGGTTGAACCATTCGGGTTCATGCGACCGGAACCACATCAGCTTGAAGACGCTGTACAATCCCGGCGGAAAACCGCAGCCGGTTGTCTCATACCAACGGGTTTCGGATATGCCGCCAAAGAATTCGCGCGCCTCGGTGTCAGCCCTCGAATCGCTCCAGATCGGCACTAGGTCGCGCAGCAACCGCCCTTCCGCATCAAGCGGAACCACGCCCAGCGAATGGCCGGATATGCCGATGGCGCGAATTCCGGACATTGTTTCCGCGCCTGCCTCGGCAGCCAGCCGCCGCGTCGACTCCACAGTCGCACGCCACCAATCCGCCGGGGCCTGCTCATGCATCCCGGAGGCGGGATAGAACGTGTCATAAGCGTCAAAACCGCTTGCCAATACCTTACCTTGGGCGTCAAAGAGCGAAGCCTTGATACCGCCGGTCCCGAAATCGTAGGCTAACACGCAACTCATGATTGTATCGACGCCTCGTCAAGAATGTTTCTCGCCGTTTTAACCCCGATGCCAAAACGGCGAACTCCAACCGCGTACATGGCGAGCAGCGTCTCGTGGGTACGCACCCCGCCCGCGGCCTTTACGCCGCAACGGTCTCCGACCGTTTTCTTCATCAATTCGCAACGTTCCACCGTTGCGCCGGTCGGGGCCCAACCGGTTCCGGTCTTCACCCAGCTCGCCCCCGCCTCGACGCACCACTCGCAAGCGCGAGCGATCTCTTCGTCGGTTAACCAGTGACACTCCAGAATCACCTTGACCGGGCGTCCGGCGGCTGCCTCCACCACGGAACGCACATCGCCGACATAACTCGTCTTGTCCCGGGCTTTGAGCCAAGCCAGATTGTTCACCATATCCACCTCGTCGCAACCGAAGCCGACCAGTTCTTTCGCGGTCTCGACCTTGATGCGGGTGGTCTCGGCGCCGCCCGGAAATCCGCTGACCGAAGCGAGCTTGATGCCCGAACCATACCCAAGGCAATCCCGCATATACGGCACATGCGCCGGAAGACAAAACACCGCGGCCACGCCGAATTCTTTGGCCAACGCGCATACGTCCCGTATGTCTTCTATGGTGGACTGCGCCTGAACGGCGCTAATATCCATCATGCCTGCAATTTCTTTTGAAGTCATTGGAATGCCTCGGTTTTACAGTGCCGCAGTAAGGATTTCCGTAATCTCTTCGGCCGTGACCGGCGGATTGCAGGAGAGCACTCCGTCGGCATTGAAGCTGACGGTTTTTACACCTTCAACGATGGCGGGGATATCCGCCGCAGTTACTCCCTTTTCGGAAAGCGTGGTCGGAACGCCGCACGCTTTGATGAATGCGCGGAACGCCTCAATACCGGCGGTCGCGACCTCGAGGTCGCTCTTTCCCGCCGGATCGATTCCCATCACCTGACGGGCGAACGCGGCATAACGGGCCGGCTTGATCGCTTTGAAATGATTCATCCACGGGGGCATCATAATTGCGATCGACGAGCCATGGTTGATACCGTGGCGCGAGGTCAACACATGGCCGATCTGATGGATGGGAGTCCAGGCGTCGCCGGGAGACGCCCATCCGTTGATGCAACAGGTCGCGCACCACATCAGTTCGGCGCGGGCATCGGCGTTCTTCGGGTCTTTCAGGACAATCGGAAGATTATCCACAATAGTACGCATTACGCCCAACTGCCAGGTGTGTAGAAGGTCGCATTTGTCCTGGCCGTTGATGTAGATTTCCAAGACATGGCTTATTGCGTCGATTGCGCCGCAAGCCGTCTGGAACGGCGGGAGCGTGTAGGTCAACTCCGGATCGAGAATCGCGGTTTTCGCGAAAAGGCAATCCGCCCAGATGTAACTCTTCTGGCCGCGGGTTGTGGAGCTGACCACGCTGCACATATTCATCTCGCTGCCGGTGGCGGGGAGCGTGGGAATGAGCAGAAGCGGCAGCGCGGCTTCGGGCGGTTGCGCCGTCACATTCGAGTGACTGGCGTAAACCATGTTCCAAAGATCGCCGTGGGTGTACAGAACCCCGGCGGCAATGGCTTTCGCCGCGTCCATTGCGCTTCCGCCGCCAACGCCGATCACCAAATCGGCGTCAAACGCTTTAGCCTTTTCAACGCCGTGCACGACCATCTCGATCGGCGGATTCGGCGTTACTTCAAGGAACTCCTCGCTCGCGACCCCCGACACATCCAGCAGCCTTCTGAGTTTTGCCAATGTGCCGGCAACGCTTCCGTCGGCATAGGAAACAACCAGCGCGCGTTTGCCGAGAATAGCCGCCTCCGTTCCCGCCTGCACCAAGACACCGTTGCCAAACACAACCTTTACCGGGTTTCGATAAGTGAATCCGTTCATCATTGTCTCCTTGAGGTGTTTTAATGGATGAATAACATGGTGGCGGTGTTGTCCGTGTAATGCGCATAGAACAACACCCCGCCATCGGTTTCCCGATCCATCAGTTCAATCGCAAAATTGCGGCGGGACGCTTCCAACTCGATATTCCCGCGCAGCGTTTCCGCAGCAGCGGTGGTAACCGTTAAAAGCGGAACGTCATAATTGCCGCGACGAGCCGTTTCGTAATCCAGCTTAATATTGAGTTTGCCGTCTTCAGGCCAGCTGAACGGGGTGTCCGCCAAATTAACCACGCCCTTTTCCCGCAACAGCGTATCGCCGGATTCCGGAGCGATGACCAATTTGGTGTTCCAGTCAAAATCCACCGACAAACCGGACAACGCGCTGCCGGTCAACGCCTGAAGACTGCCTTCGGTGATAAGGAGCAGATTGTCATCGCCCGACGGCGTTTCACTCTCACCGGTTGCACCGAAACGTATCGGCGCTCCCAAGGCCAACAAACCAAGCCCCTGTTTGTACACCTTGCCGTAAAAGTTCAACGGTGACAAAATGGTCAAAGTGTCGTTTTCCCCGACCGCCAGTTGCGCCGCCCCCTCAAACATGATGCCCCGGTTGGGGTCGTCAATTACCAGCGATCTGCGGGCCACCAGCCGGCTGTAATACGACAACCGCAAGCACTCGTAATTGTAAGTCGGAGGGTTGCCGCCCAAATTGGTTTCGTCACCGATAGATATTTCCTGATACTTGGTCAGACTGGGTGTTCCCTTGCCGCGCTGGTTCAAAGCGATAGCGCCAAAATAGTTGGCGTTGTTGCCATAGAAATCGTGGTGACGGATGCCATTGTCGCCATTGGAAGGATATATCGAGATCCGCGCGTCAGCGCCGCCTTCAAGGTCGGCATACAATCCCAAAGTGCGGTTTTTCTCGTTGGTGATTTGCAACGGTCCCTGGCTGGTCGCGAAAACCTTAATGTGACCGAGAACGTTCTGCGTGCAATTGTTGGAATTTTTATAGCCGGCGATACCGATCTTCGTGTAGTCATACATCCGAAGATCCTCAACGGTGAGCGTTTCGGATTTAACAATCAGGCTCGCCGCGCCGGCACTGTTGCCTACACAGGTCAGCGACGTTCCGGGAAAGACCACGGTCTGGAGATTCGCGTCGCCGGTGCGCAGCGCTTTGGCTCCGGACGCCGCATTCACCAAATAATCCGCGTCGGAATGCGCGGGCTGGTTGTCGCTCCATACCGAAGCGGTGGCAAAATAATAATTCGTATCGCCGAACGGCATCATCTCGATTACCGATGCCGTGCGGCGGATCGACACGTACTGGAAACCGTCGTCGCGCGTGTCGACCGTTATCTCAGTCTTGGGAAAGCCGGATTCGCTTCCCGGCGTGGTGTTGACGAAATCATCCGCCGTGACCGCTTTTAATGTGACGGGGATTTTAACCACGGTGTAACTGTCCGGGCCGGTGGAACCGGGGAAATTTTCCGACAGCGAAAGCGCCAGTGGCCATTGCACGGCACACTCTTCATCCAATTCGACCAACGAAGAATCGCCGGTGGCGGGGTCGATTAACGCCATCACGCCGCCACCGGTAAAGTCAACGCTGCGCAGAACCAGCGTTGAGCCGATCGAATCGGCGAACACCAGTCCTCCCTCGACAACGGTCACCGCAACTCTTTGCAAAACCGTTTCCGAACCAGTCAGAACGCCACGGTCGGCAATGGCATTGGAATTTTCCGTGCCCGCCACACGCCCCACGGTAATCGGGTATCCCGCGCCGACCGACAACGTGTCGGAAAGCTCCAACTGTCCGGAGGAGACCCTTAAACCCGCATTGGCCAGAGAACCGCCCAGCACCAACCGTCCTAAGCCGACCTTTTCCAGTTCTCCGTCTCCGGCAAAACTGACCGCCAACGCACCAGTATTCCCGCTATCGGTGAACAGGCGTCCGCCCGACTGTTCAACCCAGAAAATTTTGTTCGGGTCAATTTCGGGAACGTCCAGCGTTTCCGAGCGGATGCCGCCTTGGTTGCGCAGCACCACCGCGCCGGGGTTGTTGAGCGAATCCGGGGCGCCAAGCGGACAATTGTCGCCCAGAACTTGCAGGAACACTCCGGGATCTTCAACCACGATTTTACCGTTGTACGCAGTATTGGTGCCATAAAGCGAAACCGTGAAAAATCCTTTCGTCTCATTTACCGAGTGCCTTACGCGTAACGCCGCGTTTTCATCGCCAAGCAACGAGGCCGCCAGATAAAAATACCGGTCGTTGGAACCGATTAGGGAAAACGGATTATCCATACCGGAAAGCACGGTCCAGTTTCCAAGCAAAATAGATGATTTGGAATTGTACTCCGTCCCTTGGCTGTAGTCGCCATTAACCAACCGCAAGTCCGGATAAATGGTGGCGGCGGTATTGCCGGCTTTTTGGAGAAGCATCCCCTTTGCCCCGCCGGCGATACCGACGGTCAACGATCTGCCACCGAATGTAACGGAAGTGGAACTGTTGGCCGGGGTTCGCAACCCGCCCCCGGAATCGGTCTCGCCGCCCAGCGCCACCAGATAATCGGCATCGTCGTGGGGCGCCAAGCCGTCCGACCAGTTCAAAGCGTTCACAAACGAGTTTTTCCCTTTGGCGTCACCTTCGGTCAGGGTCACATAATCCGTTTCATCCGCAAGGGCAACCCCTAGCGCAACAACCGCAAACGGTACCATCAATGAAATTTTCGCACTCATACGCATTTTCCTTTACCCAATCTTTACCCAATTACCCGAATGGACACGGCTCATGATCGTAAATATTATCATTATATGCGCCGCAAATGCAAGGCATAAAAAAAATCTTCTACCCCGTAATTGCGCTTGAGTTTCATCACGGAATTTGCTATCTTTTAAAGTTAATTCCTGCCCGTGTTGCCCCGTGGCAACGGTTAGGGCCAACGGGAATGAGAACCTACCATCTATGGAGAAAAGCTGTTATGCAGAAGAAAGAAAAAAGCGCTGCGGTTAAGGCGCCGAAAACTGCGAAAGTCGTCAAGATTGGCGGAGTGGAGTGTCCCTCCCAGAACGCGAAGGTGATTGATTGGGTCAAGCGTTGGTACACCACCTGCAAACCGGCCAACATCGTTTGGGTTGACGGCTCCAAGAAACAGCACAAAGACATCTGCGAAATGATGGTCAAAAACGGCCAGTTCGTGAAACTGAACCAGAAGCTGCGCCCCGGCTGCTATCTGGCGCGTTCGCACGAGTCTGACGTCGCCCGCGTCGAGGGCCGCACCTTTATTTGCTCCAAGACCGAGATCGAAGCCGGTCCCACCAACCACTGGATGGATCCGGTGGTGATGAAAGAGAAGATGACCAAGGCGTACACCGGCGCTATGGCCGGCCGCACGATGTATGTCATCCCGTACGCGATGGGCCCGATTGGCAACCCCATCACCAAGTACGGCATCGAGATCACCGACTCCCCGTACGTGGTGGTCAACATGAACATCATGACCCGCACCGGCAAGGCCGTTCTTAAACACCTCGGCACGGACGGTGCGTTTGTTCCTTGCATCCATTCGGTCGGCGCCCCGCTGCGCAAAGGTCAGAAAGACGTCGCTTGGCCGTGCGCCAAGAACATCGAGGACAAATACATCACCCAGTTCCCGGAAGACGGCGAAATCTGGTCGTTCGGTTCCGGCTACGGCGGGAACGCGCTGCTCGGCAAGAAATGCTTCGCGCTCCGCATCGCCTCGAAGCTGGCGAAGGACGAAGGCTGGATGGCTGAGCACATGCTCATCCTCACCCTCACCTCCCCGGAAGGCAAGAAATACCACGTCACGGCGGCGTTCCCGAGCGCCTGCGGCAAGACCAACCTCGCGATGATGCAGCCCAAGCTTCCCGGCTGGAAACTGGAGACCATCGGCGACGATATCGCCTGGCTGAAGCCCGGCAACGACGGCCGCCTCTATGCGATCAACCCCGAAAACGGCTTCTTCGGCGTCGCCCCCGGCACCTCGAAGGACTCCAACCCCAACGCCCTCAAATCCTGCCTGAAGGGCACGATCTTCACCAACGTGGTGCTGACCCCAGACGGCGACATCTGGTGGGAAGACATGGGCGTGGACGCCCCGGAAGAGGGTATTGACTGGAAGGGCAACAAGTGCTACCGCTGCGTGGACGACAACAAGCGCATGGGACCGAAGCCCGGCATGACCAAGGCCGAAGTCAAGGCCGCCGGTTACGTAGCCGCGCACAAGAACAGCCGCTTCACCGCCCCGGCGCAGAATTGCCCGGTGCTGGACAAGGACGGCTTCGAGGGCATTTTCGAAGGCAAAGCGACCGGAGTGCCGATTGACGCGATCCTGTTCGGCGGACGCCGCCCGAGCACCATCCCGCTGGTCAACGAGGCCAAAGACTGGACCCACGGCGTGTTCATGGGTTCCGCCGCCGGTTCGGAAGTCACCGCCGCCATCATCTCCGACCAAATCGGTCAGGTCCGCCGCGACCCGATGGCCATGTTGCCGTTTTTCGGCTACAACGTCACGGATTACTTCCAGCACTGGTTGGACATGGAGAAGACCTCCGCCGATTCCACCAAGTTGCCGCGCATCTATTTCGTCAACTGGTTCCGCAAAACCGACAAGGGCGAGTGGATGTGGCCGGGATTCGGCGACAACAGCCGTGTCCTGAAGTGGATCTGCGACCGTATCGACGGCAAGGTCAAGGCAAACGTCACCCCGATCGGCAACCTGCCGAAGTTCAAAGATATCTCGCTGGAGAACAACGAGGGCGAGCCGGGCTTCGTGGTTGACCCCAAGATGCTCAAGAAGATCATCACGGTGGACGTTGAGGGTTGGAAGAAGGAAATCGCCACCGTCGGCGCGTCATACGACGAGTACGACAGCAAGCCTTCTAAGGACAGCAAGCCGACCAAGCGGAAACTCGCCAAGCGAGTTCCCGCCGCCCTCCGCAACAAGCTGGCCGAGATCAGCGCGGCGCTGGATTCAGCCGCCAAGAAATAAGATCGGTTAACGATAACGGAAAAAGCCGTCCCGAAATCCCGGGGCGGCTTTTTTGCCATATCGCGCATCGTTTCAGCTTGCCCTTGCCAACGGATTTGTTATAAAATTTTGCTGTTTATCGAAGGTTGTCGTACGAAAGGGACATTCATCATGAAGCGTTTGTTTATGGCGGCATTGGTTGCGTTGGCGGCAAGCGCAAACGCAATGAGCGATTACGAATTTCTGGTGGCCAACATGCCGGAAAATGACCGCGGGAAAGTGTCCGAAGAGTATTTGCGGAAAAACACGGCCTTGGCCCAGGAAGCGCGCGACACCGCGCCGTGGAAAGCGCAACTGACGGATGATATCTTCCGAGAATATATTTTACCGTACTCGTCGATCGGCGAAGACGTCGATGACTGGCGGCCGCTGTTTCGCGAAAAGTTTTGGCCGCTGGTAAAAAACTGCAAAACCACCACCGACGCGGTGCAGATAATCAACTCAAAAATCTGGAACCTTTTGGACGTGCACTACAGCACCAAACGCGACAAGGCCGACCAATCGCCGTTCCACTCGATGCGCATCCACATGGCATCATGCACCGGGTTGGCGATCATCCAAATCGACGCCTACCGCGCCTGCGGCATTCCGGCCAGATTTACGGGTTGCTGCTGGACCCCGATTCCCGGAAACCACTCTTGGCCGGAATTCTGGGACAACGGTAAATGGCATTTCTTCTCAGATGCCGAACCCGACAAGTTTCTGCCACTGGACGAGGCTTGGTTTACCCCGTACGCCGCCGTTGCCGACGACTCTCAGCTGCGCACCAAAATCTATGCCACCCGTTGGAGCAAATCGGGAACATTTTTTTGGCTGACCTGGCGCGGGGGAAACCGCCCAAGCGACATACCGGCCGATGACGTTACCGAAAGCTACCGCCGGTTCCGCAGTCCGCTACCGCAATCCCGAATCGCGGTTGTGGTGCGCAACGCCGACGGGAAACGCGTCCCGTCGCAAATCCGGCTGGTCGCGCCCGATACCGGAAAAACTCTTGCCGAAGGGACCACTTATGACGACACTCATGACATGAACGACCATCTGGTTTTTATCAAGCCCGAAAAAACGATGGCCGTAATAATGATCAAACAGCCGGACGGAAAATTCAAAGAAGCTGGATTCACCACCTTCGAAACCAAGCAAAAACTGGTTGAACTCAAGTCGGAATAACCGGAGAAAACGTTATGCTGCTCGAAGCCTGTGTAGATTCGGTAGAATCGGCGATTGCCGCCGAACGCGGCGGCGCCGACCGGTTGGAACTTTGTTCGGCGCTGATTATCGGCGGGCTGTCCCCCACCCCGGCGCTGTTTGACGAAGTGCGGCAACGGGTCAATCTGCCCATTCGGGTAATGGTGCGGCCCCGGTTCGGCGATTTCCTGTATTCGGAAAACGAATTCGCGGTGATGCTTAAAGAAGCGGAAACTTGGCGGGAACGCGGTGCCGACGGTATAGTCATGGGCATTCTGAAACCTGACGGGGAACTTGACACCGCCAGAATGCGGGTAATTGTGCAAGCCACCCCAAATGTCGGGTATACCCTGCACCGGGCATTTGATTTGTGCAAAGATCCGTATGAAGCGCTTGAATCCGCGATCGAAACCGGATTCGACACCGTCTTAACTTCGGGACAGGCAGAGAGCTGCATTAAAGGCGCGACGTTGTTGCGGCGGCTGAATGCGCAGGCCGCAGGACGCGCAACTATCCTCGGCGGCGCCGGAATCAACGCTTCGGTTATTCCCGAATTGTACGCCGCCACCGGGATTACCTGCTACCACGCATCGGGGAAAACCAGACTGCAAAGCCGCATGGCATTCCGGCGCGAAGGCGTCCCAATGGGTTTGCCCGGATTCAGCGAATTTGAAATCTGGCAAACCGACGCCGAAAACATCCGGCGCATAAAACAGGCGATGGAAGCGACAATCTCCGGCTAAAAACCGCATCACCAATCGCGCTCGCCGGGTTTCATCGGCATCTTGCGCATCCGTTCTTTTTTCTCTTCCTCGTGCTCCTTCTCGCGTTCCAATGCGCGGCGAAGCAGCTCCTGGACATCTTTGGGCTGTTCCTGCTTCTGCTCTTCCTGCTTTTCTTCAGGCTTCTCTTCCTGCTGCTGCTCTTCTTGCTGTTGTTGCTGGTCTTGCTGTTGTTG
>JAFTCL010000055.1 GCA_017454745.1 Kiritimatiellia bacterium | reverse complement strand
GTCAATTATAAAATGTAAAAAAAATATGGTCCTCAATGCCCCAATCCGAGGAGCCCGAAGAACGGAACGATTGCACGGCGAACGCGCCGTTCGCCGTGTCGTTGCTGGATGTTATACAACCCCACATGCCACTTTTCCGATTCCAACACCTAGATATCGTCCGTCCTGATTGGCGTCTTGCATCTTAAATTAGGACGCCACGCCGGCGTATCCTCGATCGCAAACAGCCGTTTCAACGCATTAATGTACGAAGATGCCGTGTAAACCGAAATCGGCGCAGCTTCGTTCGCCACCAAGTCGGCCTTAATAACCGAAACCGCCGATTGCGTTGCCTGAAGCCGTGCACAGGAGCGCATGAGCCGTCTGGCCCGGCTTTCATTCCTCTCCACACCGTCCACCCGCGAAATGTCACGTTTAACGACTGCATCAAGATAGGCAAAAGCCCTTCTGAATGCTGTCCGCCCCGTCAACTTGTACTGTTTCATGCGGGATTTGTAATATTTTCTTTATTTCGATGCAACCGCAATTCCGTAATTTATTGAATTTTCATTCCTAAATTTGTTGGATTATTGTTCCTCAATTTGTTGGCGGAAAAAATCAAGTGCCGTCGCGGTTTTCCAATAATTATATTTACCGATTTTGATGTTAAATCCGGGCATTTATCACAATTTTAGATGGAATGATGTTAATAAACCAAACCACATAAGTTGACCAACAAGTCATGATTGACACAAGATGCCAACACATGTTAATATATTGGCGTTTTCAAGGAGGATTCTATCATGCAGACAGTAATGAACGTAAACGAAGCGAAAGCTAACTTTTCCGGAATGCTTTCCGAGGTGGAATCGGGTCTCGTCTCGTTCACCATAATGAGATACGGACATCCGATTGCAAAACTCGTCCCGATCGAACGAACCCGTAAAATACGCCCGCTGTCCGGTTATGGCTCGAAGATAGCGATCAAAGGAGATCTCTTTTCCGACGACTCCGCTTTGTGGGAGAATGCCTGATGCGTTATCTGTTCGACACCTGCGCACTAATCTGGCTCGGTATGGGCGGTGGAGACCTTAGCGCCGACGCCCGTAGGCGCATTTCCGTAGCCTCCGTACTCCATTATTCATCCATATCGGTTTGGGAAGTCGCACGTCTTATGAAAGATGGCAAAGTCATCATCCCTAACAACGTTGACAACTTTATTGCCGACCTTAAAGAACAATACGGAATCGCCGTCATTCCGCCAACGGATGACATCATGATCCGTGCCGCCCAGCTTCCGGATTTTCACAAAGACCCTGCCGATAGAATTATCATTGCCACTTCGCTGGTCTATGATTTGACGATCGTGACCGGTGACGGCAAGTTTCTTCAATACGGCGTCAGAACCATCTGCTGAAAACGCCAGCCGCCGGAAAAGAAAAGCCGGGACGGCCTAAAAAGACCGCGCCCGGCTTTAAGACCGAATACCTTTTAGCGAAAATTCATAATCGTCGAAACATCTAGCCGGATGAATCGGCGCCCGTCACCCGTCTTGCAGAATACGTCGACGATGCCGTTCTTCTCAAGGGAAGTGCGCGGCGGCAGTTCGGCGACATGTACTCGACATCGGTTATCACCTGGCCGTCCGGCACGAAATCTTGCTGAGCGTACAGGGGAAGTCGGTCTTGGTGTTGACCTTGTCCGGTGAGACTACGGCGTCGAAGTTCGAGATGACCAGATGGCCATGCCAGATTATCGGCTCGCCCGGCTGGTTCAACCCGCCGTTCAGCCCGTTGCCGTCGGGATCGCGCCGGATGACACTGATCTTTCCCTCCGGAGTGACCTTGGCGATGGCGTTGTTGGAAAAGTCGGCGACATAGATGTTGTCACGGCTGTCCACGCAGATACCGTCGGTCGTCCGCATCTTCGTCTTCACCGCGCGGTCGATAAACCCCTTCGCAGCGGGATCGCCGTAATCGAAATCTGTCTTGGCGAAGAGGGTGTTGGAGGTGACCTTGCCCTCGGCGTCAAAGGTGACGCGGTGGAGCGTGCCGTCGCCGAAGTTGCCGACGAAGAGGTTGCCCTTGCTGTCGAAGACGATCCCGTCCAGCCCGTACTGGCAGTACGGGTTCTGTGTGACGAAGGTCAGGATCAGCTGCGGATCCTCTTTCGTGTTCTTGACGGTGATATCCTTGTCGGTCGGGTTGAAGCGGTAGACGCCGCTCACCAGTTTGCCCGAGGGATCTTTGATGGCGGAGAGGCTACTCTGCGTCACATAGAGCTTGCCGTTGTGGTAGCGGACACCGTTGGGATGCTCCATCCCGCGCGCGATAACGACGTAATCCGCAAGCTTGTCATCCTTGAAGTTAAGGCGCAACAGCCGCCCCTCGTTTTTACCCTTCTCCGTACCGGACCACCCCTGATTGTCGCAAACATACAGTTCGCCCTCCGGCCCGAAGCAGATGCCCATCGGGGCGGCGAGGCCGGTCTTCTCCAGCGTCGGGACCAACGCCCAGCGATAGGGCGTGCCGTTTGGCTCATCCAACCGGAAAAGCGCGGCGGGTTGTTTGGTGTCGTTATAATTCGGCGCTGCTATCACCAGCCTCCCCTTCGCGTCAATCGCCATCCCGTCCGGCGTCGTGCACGTCTCCGGGAAGACGGCGAACGGTTTCCCACCGCGACACTGGCAACACCCCCCCGCCAACAGGACGGACCCCAGCAAACCCATCATCCAGCCCAATCTGTTCATTCTAATTCTCCTTCGTTGCGCTCAACCACAAGATTTCGGACATCGGACACCAGACTTCCGGCACCGAATCCCTAAAACCTGACACCTAACACCTCAATTGCTTCAGCTCCTCGACGATCGCCACTCCCGCGCTGGTCCCAATCCGCGTGGCGCCCGCGCGGATCATCTCAAACGCCGACTCCAGCGTCCGGATCCCGCCGGCCGCCTTGACGCCCATATCCGGACCAACGGTTCGGCGCATCAGGGCGATATCCGCCGCCGTCGCGCCAGCCGTCCCGAAACCGGTCGAGGTCTTGACGAAATCGACACCCGCCTTAACCGCCAGCTCACAGGCCCGCACCTTCTGCTCGTCGGTGAGGTAGCAGGTCTCCAGAATCACCTTGGAGATCACGCCGCGGACGCGGCAGACATCCGCCATGTCCTTCAGCTCCGCGAAGACCAGAGCGTCGTTCCCGGCCTGGAGGGCGCGGACGTTCTGCACCATGTCGATCTCGCCCGCTCCTTTGTCGATCGCGTCGCGGATCTCGAACGCCTTTGCGTCGGAGGTCATCTGGCCGAGCGGAAAGCTGATTGCGGCACCCACGCGGACTGTCGTCCCCTTAAGCAGCTCGACACACCGCGTCACCTCAGACGGGTTAATCGCCACCATCGCGAAGCCGTATTTGCGAGCTTCGGCGCAAAGTTTTTCAATCGGCTCCGGTCCGCCAAAAGGTTTCAGGAAGGTGTGGTCGATCATCCCGGCGAGTTCGGCGGGCGTTATCGTCTCAACGTCATACATGGTTCGCTCTCCCTAAAACGTCATCAGCACCTTGAGCGCCTCGCCCGCCTTGACAGCGGCAAGCGCCTTCTCCAGATCGGCGATGTTGAAACGGTGGGTCACAAACTCGTCCGCGCACAACTTGCCCTCTTTGATCCACTGGCAGATTGGTTCCATCGCCAGCCGCTCGCGCCAGCGGGTCGGCCACTGGTGGATGATCAGGTTGAAGTTGTAGGGTCCCTTCCCCTTCTCGACCGTCAGGACCGGCTGGGAGATCACGCCGTAGACGCCGATCGTCCCGCCGAGCTTGATCATTGGGATCGCGGCGTTGACGATCTTCTCGCTGCCGACTGCATCGACGATGACGTCGAAAGTCGAGGCCGGGAAGTTCACCTCCTCCGGCGCGAAGACGGCGTCCGCGCCCATCTCCAACGCCCGCGCGCGCTTGTTCGGGAGCGGATCGACCAGCCCCACCCACTTCACGCCCATCAGCTTGGTGAACTTCACGAAGCTCATCCCGACCGGCCCCGCGCCATAGATCAGAATCTTGTCCTTGGGCTGGATGCTGAAATCGCCGATCCCGCCGTAGACCTCCCGCCAGGTGCAGAGCAGCGCACCCGCGTCGGCGCTGATCCCCTCGGGAACGGCGCGCTGGATCTCGCAACTGTCAAACCAGCCGTGTTCCGCGTCCGCCATGCCGTCGCGCACCATCGCATCATGATCGTGGACGATGACATACTCGCAGAATCCGCCCCACCCGGAGGCGATACCCGTACCGCCGAAGTCCGAGACCATCCCGCCGATCACCCGGTCTCCGGGCTTGAACTGGGTCACCCTCTCGCCGATTTCCACCACGATCCCGGCATCCTCATGGCCCAGCGCCATCGGATACTTCTCCATGCCGGGGAAGTGGCCTTCGATCAACTTGCGGTCGGTCGAATTGCAAAGCGCCATCACCTCTGTCTTGACCAACGCCTGATACGGACCCGGTTTCGGGGTCGGGACCTCCTGAACCTCCATCATACCCGGACGAGGAATCACCATCGCTTTCATCGCACTTTCCTTTCTCTTGCCAATCATCTGCCACTAACACCTGTAAGGGTTGAGCGTCCGCCACGCTTCACTTCCCTTTGGCCAATTCGCCATACACCTCAACCAGCCCGCGGTATGCCTTCACGATCACAGCTTGCCGGTTACGGTAAAACGCAACATGTTCCGGAACCGGCTGCACCGTCTCAGCGGTCTTCAGCAGGTCATCCACGACATCAAAATTAGGGAATATCCCGCAGGCCACGCCGCCGACTATTGCCGCGCCCATCGAGGTCGCCTCGGCCGTCGACTGGAGCGTGTGGACCGGACACCCGCAGGCATTCGCCAGAATCTGCCGCAGCACCCGGCTCTGGGCGCCGCCGCCGATGATCCGCAGCCCATCATCGAACGAAACATGTTTCCGGAAGATATCGACGATATACCCCAGATTCATCGCAACGCCCTCCAGCACGGCCCGCAGCATGTCCGCCCGTTTCGTCGCGAGGTTCAATCCAATAAAGGCCCCGCGCGCGTCGGGATTCCACCACGGCGTCCGCTCACCGAGCATGTACGGTAGGAAAATCACCCCGTTCGACCCGACCGGTGCCACCTCGGCCTTCGCGTCAATCAGCGCGTACTTCGAGACGCCGCTCCGTTCGGCCTCGGCGGCCTCCTCGGCGCAAAGCTGTTCGGCGAGCCACTTGAAACTCGAACCGGCGGTCTGCATCGTGCCCGACGGATGGAGATAGCCCGGCACGCAGTGCGCCCAGTTCATCGTCCGCATCTCCGCGTCCACCACCGGCTTCTCCACCGTCAGCCCGATCCAACTGGAGGAACCCATGCAGTTGTAGGCGGACCCCGGCCGCACGCAGCCCACGCCGACACCCGCCGCTCTGCCGTGCAAATTCAATAGAAGAAATATTGCTAATATCAATGCGCCCCGCTTTAAGTTCACCGTTTAAAAATG
>JAFTCL010000008.1 GCA_017454745.1 Kiritimatiellia bacterium | reverse complement strand
GGTTTCGGGAGATGATTACGTGTTTTTGGCAAACAATCATTTCCTTTACGAGGGCAAAACCGAAGGCAAAGGCATTCTGAAGTTCCGCGTGCGACTGGACGAAATTGTGTTGGCTGAGGCTTCGACGGCGGTGGAGCTGCGTGACGCGTCTGCGTTCACTGACACCTATGAGATACCGCACACACCGCTGACTTTGGCAACCGTCACCAACGAATGGGACGTTGCCGTCGGGGAATACTACCCAACGCACGCGTCGGTTGAAGTGCCGTGGAACAGTGGCACGAACGTAACGCTTCTTGTTTTGGGGTGGAACGTTGACGAAGCGGAGAAGAGCGCCTGGCGGGACACAATGTTCAAGCGGTTATTCTGGCAAGGTTACAGGGGGCGTGTAGCGGCGTTCCATTGGCCCGCGCAATACGGCTTCAGCGGCATATTGGAAGCGTTTTTTGACGGCCCGCACTTTGACCGGAGCGAACACCGGGCCTGGCTGTCCGCATCCAAGGCGGCCGTTCTTCTCTCAGAGCTTCTGGCTGGATGGGGCAAAGTGACTATAGTCGCCCACAGCCAAGGGAACGTGGTGGCTAGCGAGGCGTTAAACTGCATATCGTACACCGAGAGCCAGAACACGAACCGCGTCACGTACATCGCTCTGCAGAGCGCCATCAGCGCACAGTATTTCGACACGGCGTTCCAGGCTGACTCTGTAACCAACCAGCTGGATGTGTTTTCACTTGAAATCCGGCTGGCGAAATCGCTTGGGGATTTATGGCGGTTGATCATGGGCGCCACTTCACCGGACATCCAGGGGCACTTCCCCAACGGCTTGGACATCGACCCCCCATACCTGCACGGGATTATCCCCAAGTTCGGCCGCACGGTGAACTTCTACAACCGCACGGATTACGCGCTGAACATTTGGGTGGCGAATAATGCGACTAAGCCCGACGATTTGGCTTATGATTTCACATACGACAAGTCGGCCTGCGGTTACTATCGGCAGGTTGACCCCAATCCAGTGACGGGAATCGACAGGGTGCAGATATTCCCTGCGTCTGACTTGAGGGCAAGGTGGTGCGTGTTCGCGTTTGTAGCATACACGCGCGCTTTGGCGGCGGGGCAGCTGGATATGACGAATGTGTTTAAAGAGAACATTAACTTACAGGGGCCTATTTATGGGTTTGACAGTAGCCATTATTCCCACAGCTTTGAGTTCCGTTCTAACGTTATTGATACGTGCATAATATGGGAAAACATTCTAAAGGAGATGCGAAAATGAGTTGCTCCCAAATGTACAAATGGTCTTCCGTTCTGCTTTCGATGTTTTTTCTTTGTTCGGCTTTTGCCGAAACCGCGTATGTGCTTGTCGTTGACGAGAGCGGGGTTCCCATACCCGGCGCGACGGTGTCGGCGTACTGGTTCGAGGGAAGGCTCTTTTCCGGTAAAATCCGTAGCGCGTCGGGAAATTTCTCGTGCAACGGTAAGGGGGTGGCGGCAATAAGGCTCAACGGGAAGGTGATGGTTACCCTGAAAAGCGCAGGCAAAGACGGTTATGTGTTTGAAGGATATCTAAATTCGGATTACGACATCTTGTCAGGAACCAGAGATACGAAATCCAATCCGCGCAGGATGGTTTTGCGCAAACCGGAGCCAGCGTCGTTTCTGCTGGAAGTCCCTTACCGCGAACCGCGGTATATTGAAAGTGGCGCTCTTGAGTTTGCGGTTGACCTGTTTAAGCCGTTGCAGGGGCATATTAAGACACGGGAATACGACGACTTCCTTGTTTCAGCCAGATATAATAAGGAAATCCAACGCTGGGAGACAGTTTTCTGGACGACTAACGCAAACTGCGGGCTGATTGCCACAACCGACCGACGTTTCACGGCACCATCCACTGGTTACGTCGCTCGCGTCGAGGTTTCGCAAGATACAATAACCCAGAAGTCCTTTACGCTTTACCTTAAGACGCGCGATCCGCCCGTTTACGTTATGATCCCGTTCGAAATTAACGATCTGCGGGTTTCATCGCCCCCGTTAATCCATTGGGACTTTACTTTCACCTCTGCCCGTATAAACCCCTACGGCGGGCGGGAGCTAGAGCGTGACGGCAGGACGGATGGTTTTTATTCCGAATTGAGAGAGGACACGTTGCACGCGCTGTTGGCGGAACGCAAGTACCCGCTGCGACCGGACATGGCAGCCCGACGCAGGAATTGCGATCAGCGCAATGCGTTAAATGACGAAATCCGAAATGCGCGTAAGGTTAATGCGGAGCTGCGGCAAAAAATCAGCGAAACCGAGGCGCGGATGAAGGGAAAGCCCAAGGATAAAGTGGATCGGGCTACCGAGGCGTATAGAAAACAGTTAAGCGAATCGGGAAAAACTGTCCGCCGGTGTTCGCTGGAAATAAGGCGGCTGGAAAAAGAGGCGCACACGCTGAACCTACCGGATGAAAGCCGAAAGGACAAAGAGGACAAATGAGGACCGCTTTGCTGTTGTGCCTACTTTGCCTGAACTCTTTTGGGAAAACGCTTTACTTCCGCGTGGTGGACACGGAGGGGAACCCGGTTGAGGGAGCGAGCGTCGAGGTCGGATGGTATTCCGTCTCGGTGGGGGCGCTGCGCCCGCTGACGCTTGACCCCAAGCCCGTCGATAAAAGGCGCGTGAGCGGGAAAGACGGCCGTTTCAAGGTGCGCTGGGCACCCGAATGGGCGTGGGTGGAAAAAGTTGCAAAGGACGGTTACCGGTACGAACATTACCTCAACGCGCATGTGCGCAGCGACCAGCCCCGCGCCGCCTTCAAGGACAACTCGGAGTCAAAGCCCTGCGTTATCGTGCTCCGCAAGCTGGAGCCGTCGTCGTTCCTGCTCAGGGCGGAGTGCGGCGGCAAGGGCAGCAAAACCGGAGGGGTGGTTTTTCCGGTGGACAT
>JAFTCL010000007.1 GCA_017454745.1 Kiritimatiellia bacterium | reverse complement strand
TTTCTGATTTCATGCTTGGAGCTGACGGTGTTTTTGAATCGACTGCAAGCCGGATTGCTGCGATAGGAAGGTCGGCGGGTGTACATCTTGTAATAACCACTTCTCGACCTGACGCGAAAGTCGCGTCTTGTAGCCTGAAAGCGAATATTCCGGGCAGGATTGCGTTTAGAGTCTGCCAGCAGATAGATTCGATGGCGCTTTTAGACGAATACGGGGCGGAGGAACTTCTTGGGAGAGGTGATGCCTTGCTTAAAGACAACAAGGGGGCAATTGTTAGGTTGCAAGTCCCCTATATTCGAGACGAGGCGATCACACGTATTGTCGATTCGGCGAATGTGCGATATCCTGGACGGCACGTTGTAGCTGGACTTGCATTGGCTGTCGCCGAGAAGAAAGATTACGAGTCGATGTATGGACGGGCATTGGGTGTAGTCCGCACGACACGGCGGGCCTCGACATCGTGGCTCCAGCGACAGTTGAGTATTGGATATAATGATGCAGCCCATGTCATGCTACTCCTTGAGGAGCGCGGTATAATCGGTCCAGCGAACGACAAGGGGCCACGCGAAATCCTTATTAAAGATGCTTGAGAAAGGATTGAACATGGAACAGAACGATGTCGTGGCGTTTCAGCAATCGATAACGGCGTGCGGCAATCCGGTCGAGATTGCTCGGAAGGTGAAGCTTGCGTTCAAGAAGATGCCGGGTGAGATGGCACTTGCTTGCTTCGCAAAAGTGATGACGGGGGATTTGCCGCATCCAATAAAAGTTGCCGTGTGGGATGCCGTCCGCTATTCGCACATCTGGTGGGGCGTTGACGAGGCGCTGAAAGGCCTTGTGATGGAAAATCCCGTTGTGCAGCTGGCGTTCGCGGATGCCGTACCGATGCGTCGGTACCACGTGGAAAATCGTCTGCCAGGATGGGAAATTTACAAATATGACCGTTGATTTGCACATTGGGAGTTATGGCGTTATGACATCATATTCCCTATTGCAAAAGCTCATCTACGGAATTGTTTCATGTGAAGATGCTTTGGCGGCAAGATGCGTTATTGTAAATTCAACACCTGAATTTAACAAGCAGATTCGGACATTCGTTGACCACAATGGCAACAATCTGCTATGGTATCTTACCTATCGTTATGATCGTAACCCGCCAGGTGGATTCGCGTGTCCGTTTACGATTGCCGCGCTCCTTGACAAGGGTGTCAATCCGAATCACCTTAACAACCTCGGGCTTTGTTGGAACGATGTTTCAAAACACGTTGTGAGACCAGAAATGTGAACAATCATAAGTTATCTCATTTATAAGGGCGGTGGCGGATTAAAGCGGGATGCGCCAGTTGCGGCTTGAGTTACGGTTGATAATTTGGTACGGTATTACAGATGTCAAGTGGTTTTTAGTCGGTATTAGATTGGCGGTGGAGTGCGAAGGTCTCAAACCTGCCACCATCGAGCTGACAGGTGACGTTTTCTGCGAGGCTTGTAGTATCTAATGAGGATTTGTAAGAGAAATTTGCCGTTATTGGCTGAATATGTCCGGTCCGGCCGGGTGGTGGCGTTTGATACGGAGACCACGGGTTGCGCTTCTCATGACGAGATTTGCCAGATTGCCGCCGTAGAATACGTTCGCGGCGAACTGTCGCGTACACTCGCGCTTTACATTTGTCCAACTTGCGAGATGAATCCGTGGGCGGAAGCGGTGCATGGCCTTTCGTTAGATTTCCTTTACGAGCATGGCGTCGCGCCGGAAGCGGCGATGCGGCAGTTTTTCGATTTCCTGGGGAATGACGTGCTTCTTGTAGCGCACAACAATAAATTTGATATGCGGATGTTGAATCAGGAATGCGGAAAGTTCGGCCTTTGTTTTTCCCCCGAAGGTGTTGAAACCTGCGACACTCTCGCCCTTTCCCGCTACCTGCGACCCGATCTTGAACGCCACACTCTCGCGCATCTTATCGAGGCGTTGGGTATTAACGGCGTGAACAGCCATGATGCCCTTGATGACGCTTTGGCTTGCGCGGGTGTTTTATTCACGCTTATGAATCGTTGATTTTTGGCAAACCGCGACCGAATAGGCATTGCATTTTTACGGCCGATGGGATAAAATACTTTCTTTCTTTTTGGGATGGGATCATCGGGGAATTGTGAATGATTACAGAGAGACCGGTGCGAAAAACTTTTCCGGTTAACGTAATGCTTGAGGGGCGGACGGCGCTGGTTGTAGGCGGTGGACGGGTAGGCTTGCGCAAAGTCGAGCTTTTGCTTGACTCCGGTTGCGCTATTCGATTGGTTTGCCCGGATTGCGTCCAGGAACTGACGGAGTTGTATGCTGCGGGCAGAATTAACCATCTGCCGCGTGATTTTGAGCCGTCTGACCTTGACGGAGTTTCCATTGTATTTGCGTGTACCGATGACCGCCACGCCAATCGGATGGTGTTGGAGGCGGCCCGCGCGGTTAAAGTGCCATGCTGTTGCGCCGACGGCAATTGGGCGGACGGGGATTTCGTGACTCCTGCAATAGCCCGTAGCGGCGATTTTCTGCTTGCGGTTTCCACCAACGGACGTTCCTGCCGTCAGGCAAAAATGATGAAAAACCGGCTTGTGCGGCAACTGGCATCATGGTCGGGTTCTGATTTGCTGGTTGTCGGTACGAACCATTATCTGTTGGACGCTGACACCCGGGCGGCTTTTCATTTGTTGCCTGAGGACCGGGTTAGGGTGGGCGGCATGATCCAACAGTTGCGGGATATCCATGAGTTCTTTATTCTCAACACCTGCAACCGTATCGAGGTGGTGGCAGCCACCTCCAACCCTGAAGCTACCGCAGCGGCTATCGGTAGGTTGATGCGGTTTGACACTTTGCCGTCGGGCGGTTTCATTGTAAAGCGGGGCTTTGACGCTTTTTCGCACTTGTGCCGGGTAGCGGCGGGGCTGGAGTCGCAAATTTCCGGCGAGTTCCATGTAGTGTCGCAACTTAAGGATTCGCTGGCTGAGTCGGTCGCCAACGGTTGGTCGGGACCGGTAATCCACGAACTGGGCGACGAGGCGTTGCGGATTTCCAAGTTGATCCGAAATGAGGTCGGCCATTATCTGGCAGTTTCGGAGATCGAGGACGTGGCTTTGCGGTATCTCGACGAGCATATCGGCGCAAACGGCAATGCTCCCCAAGTGATGGTAATCGGAACCGGAATGGTCGGCAGCGGAGTGGTAAATGGTCTAATTAAGCGCGGGTTGCGGGTGGTATGGGTTTACCACCATCAGCGTCCTACTCTGTTGCCGGGTACGGAAATCATCCCGATGTCGCAAATTCCGGAAAGATTGGGCGGCGTTGGCGCGGTGGTTAGCGCGGTTTCTTCCCCGAAACCGGTAGTGACGGCCGAATGCGGTCCGTTTATGAATCCCGGCGGAGTGCTGATGGTTGATTTGGGTATGCCGCACAACATCGCGCCGGAAATCGCGATAGGCGATCGACGGTTGGTCGATTTGGACGAGTTAAAGAATTGGTGGCGCCGCAAGAACGGGTCGATGGATCGCGTGGAGGAGTGTTGCGCAGCGATTCTCGGGGACAACCGGTACTCATACGACAGGATCCGCAACAGTATGAACCCTGTCGCCGGGGCGTAGTTACGCCGCGTAAGCAAATTTCTCTCTGTTTTTTGAAAATCTGGGAGCCGGAAATGGTCGGAGTTAATGAATTGGCGACGGCGGAACGCCGGGCGGGCATAATTCGAGCCGTGCGCGCATTTTTTGACACTAACGGTTTTATCGAGGTGGAGACCCCGGCCCGCATTTTGGCTCCGGCTCCGGAATCTCAGATTGACGCCCCGCCGTCAGGCCCGGCGTTTCTTCGGGCGTCTCCGGAATTGCAGATGAAGCTGCTGTTGTGCGCGGGGTACCCTAAGATTTACCAGATCGGCCCCTGTTTCCGACTTGGCGAGTGCGGTCGGCGGCACAATCCCGAATTCACCTTGCTGGAGTGGTATCGCGCGGATTCGGACTATCTTCAGATGCTTTCGGACACCGAGGGGTTGTTGACCGCGCTGGCGGGCGACGGTATAACTTACCGGGGACGAAGAATTGACCTGCGCCCTCCGTGGCCGCGGGTGCGCGTCCGTGACGCTTTCTTGCAATGGGCGGGTTGGGATCCGGTGGAGCATTGGGACGCGGACCGTTTCGACTTGGATATGGTTTCAAAGGTCGAGCCTTCGCTGCCGCAAGACCGTCCCTGCGTTTTGATGGATTATCCCGAACCGGCGGCTTCGCTGGCCCGGCTGAAACCGGACGATGGCAAGGTGGCGGAGCGATGGGAGGTTTACATCGGCGGACTAGAACTGGCCAACGCCTATAGTGAACTTTGCGATGCGGCCGCGCAACGTCGGCGGTTTGAAGAGTCGACGGAGGATCGCCGCGCCCTTGGAAAGGCGGAGTATCCGTTGGACGAGGATTTTCTTGGGGCGTTGGAATATCCGGGGATGCCGCCCAGCGGCGGTATCGCGCTAGGGGTGGACCGGCTGGTTATGTTGCTCACGGACGCGGCGGACATTGCGGACGTTCGTCAGTTTTGCCAGCGTCCCGGTCAAATTTTTTAATCCGGTTTATAAAGACCGGGGCCTTGCCCTCGCAGAACTCCCGGAAGGATGAACCGTTGGAGTAGGCGAGCGAGATGATGCGGTTTGCCGTCGCGCCGATGCGCCATTCGCGGTCGAGATCGAGCCGGTACATTCCGCAGTCGTGTTTGAGATACTTCGCGTCGAGTTCCTTCTCGATCCTTTCCGCTGTTTCCAGATCGTCGCATGCTCGCGCTGCCGCCGCGAGGAAGGATGCTGCCGCCGTCGGCGGAACCTTTGCGGGGTCGTTACAGGTTGCAGATCCGTCAATCGCGTCCGACGGAGGGGTGAACTTTGTCCAATCGATTTTCGCCGCCGCCGACCGCCAGAGCGTGAGAGCCGTGCCGCGATTCTCTGCCCATGGTTCATACCAGAGAAGCGACCAAGCGTCCAGTCCGGCACTGCCGCGAGGATAGAAGAGACCGGACTTTACGTGATAGACTAGATTTAGAGCCCCGCCGCCAAAAAGCGGTTCGGTGTAGTGTTCGAGTGCCCACTTTTCCCAGCGGCGGGCATCGGCGTTCCAATCGCCGTGGCCGAGTCTCGCGAAGATGGCGAGTGCGATATGCGGGTGGTTGTTGCAGGGGAAGAACATTAGACCGGGTTCGCAGGTTAGCCCGCCGTTTGGTCCGTGCCGCATCTGGTGAACCGTCACATCGATGAGCTTTTGGACCGTATAGTGCGCGGTGCGCCCGTCTGTCCAAGTGAAATCGAATCCCTCTGTCCAGGATCTGGTATCGCCGGTGAACGTTTCGTACAGCGCCAGCAGTTGCAGGAGATGCCCGGTGTACATCACATTTTCACGGAAACAGGGATCGGGCACCCACGGTTTCAATCCCCAATAGGATTTGCTCATTGAATACGACCAGACATCGCGTTTCAGGTAGCGTTCGATGCAATGGCCGAGGATACGCCCAACCGTTGTGAAACCAGGCGTCCCGGGCGCTTCACGCATTCCGAGCGCTGCCGCCGCGTAACCGCAGAAAGCGATGTTATACCGCTTCGCGAATAGACCGTGCTGGGTGCCGCCGATGTTCCACCACTCGCGTTCTTCTTCCGGCGGCAGCGGCCCCGTGACGTAATCCAACCATTTGAGCGCCGACCGTTCGTCCGCGCTGAGCGGATTATTTGCTGCGTTTCCGGCAAACGTTTCGGCACCATTTTTGACAGAACGGACGTTGGATTCGGCAATCCAATGCTTTGCGCGATTTCGATAAAGACCAAATGCGACGAATACAGTGATAACGGATAAAATCCAGCCGATAATCCAACGCCCTCTTCCGTAATGCTTTCCCATAGATTCTTCCTTTTACGGATTTTTTCGAATTCGGATTCGCGAAACACTTTAAAAGACATCCAATCACCCGTAAAACCGGTTCAAAATATACACCTTCCACCGTCAAATTGCAACGCCAATCCGAAACGGGTTCGGAAAAGGCGGGTAAATTTTTTAAACCGTCGGTGTCATTGTTGGCTGGACTATCCGCCGGTTTTGAGTTACAATTATAGTATGTTTTTAAATCTCTTTAGGGGTGGCTTATGATTGGAAAATCATCATCGTTTTTTATCGCCGGGGTGTTGACCGGTTTGTTGGTGGCCTGCGGGGTAGGTTCGTTTGTTTTGCGTCCGGGGAAGCAGGCGGATTCGGCGCAGACCGGCAAGACGGTGCTTAAGCTTGCGCACGGTTTGGACGAGTCGCATCCGGTACACCGTGCGATGCTGTTCATGAAGGGGCGGCTGGAAGAGCTTACCGGCGGCAAGGTTACGCTGGACGTTTATTCCGGCGGCGTTTTGGGCGGCGAGAACGAGTGTTTGGAGCAAGTCCAGCAGGGCGAATTGGCGATGACCAAGGTGTCCACGGCGGCGTTGGAGAATTTCCTGCCGGAGATGAAAGTTTTCAGCATTCCGTTCGCCTTCAGGGACCGCAACCATTTTTGGAACACTTTGCATTCGCAAATCGGGCGCGACCTGCTCCAACTCGGGGTTGCACGGAATTTCAAAGGCTTGTGTTATTACGATTCCGGCGACCGCAACTTCTACAGCACTTCAAAAGCCATTCGGAAGGTGGAAGACGTCGGGATGATGAAAATCCGGGTAATGCCCAGCCGCACGGCGAAGGATATGATTCAGGCGATGGGGGGCAGTCCTTGCCCAATCAACTGGGGCGAACTTTACACCGCGTTGCAGCAGGGGATGGTGGATGCCGCCGAGAACAACTTCCCGTCTTTCATCACCAGCCGGCATTTTGAGGTCTGCAAATATTTCACGCTTTCTGCGCACCAGATGATCCCGGATATGATGATCATTAGCACCAAAGTGTGGGACAAGCTGCCGCCGGACGTGCAGGCGGCGTTGCAAAAGGCGGCTGACGAGTCGGAAGCTTTCCAGCGCAAGTTGTGGGAAGAAATGACCGAAGAGTGCAGAAAGACCACCCTTGAAAAGGGGATCGAGATTATTACCCCTGACCGCGAGGGTTTCCGCAAGGCGTGCGCCCCGATTATCGACCGTCCGGATTACGCGGACATCCGCAAGTTGTACAGCCAGATTCAAGAGGTAAAGTGATGGGTGCGCTTAAGAGGGTTCGCGATTTGGCCGTCCGCGCCGTGGAGTGGATGATTATCGGTATGGTGGCGTTGCTGACGCTGGATGTGTTGTGGGGCGTGTTCACCCGTTTCGTCCTCGGCAGCGGGCTGGCCCACAAAATGTTGTCCGGAGTGATACCGGAGACGCATTTGGGCCAAGCGGTTTACACCGATGAGTTGGCTTGCGTGCTGTTGGTCTGGATATCGATGCTGGGGGCTGCGTTGGCGTTCGGCCGCAAGGCGCACCTCGGCGTTGATTTTTTTGTCGGCAAGTTACACCCTGAAGCCGCCAAGATTCTGTGCGTGGTGGTGCAGCTGGTAATCATCTGCGTCACGGTGACGGTGTTTTTAATCGGCGGATGGAAACTCGCGATGTCGCAGATGGGGCAGGAGCTTTCCACCATGCGCTGGTTAACCCGCGGACAGGTTTATTTCGCGTTGCTGCTGTCCGGGATTCTCATCCTGATGTTCACTTTGGAAAATCTGGTCAAGGTTCTGCTGTCCCCGGCGGATCAGCTGTCCGGCAAAACACAATCGGAGGCATAAGCCATGGGCGGTATTACATTGATTTTGGTCGCTACGTTCTTTTCCCTGTTGGTTATCAACACGCCGGTGGCGATTGCGATTGCCGGGGCGTCGTTGACCGCCATTATCGCCAACGGCGGTGACGCCGGTTTCACCGTCGCCCAGCGCATGGCGAACGGCGTTAACAGTTTCCCTTTGCTGGCGATCCCGTTCTTTGTTTTTTCCGGCATCCTGATGGGGCGCGGCGGTTTGGCGCGTCGGCTGATTGATTTTGCCGCATTGTTCGTAGGACGGTTGCCGGGAGGGTTGAGCTATGTCAACACCCTTACCTGCATGTTTTTCGGTTCCATATCCGGTTCCGCCGCGGCTGCGGTGTCGTCGGTCGGCGGATTTATGATTCCCGAAATGAACAAGGAAGGGTATGACCGCGATTTCAATGTGGCGGTAACCGCCACTGCCGCCACCACGGGAATGCTGATTCCGCCGTCGAACGCGATGATCGTTTACTCGGTTGCGGCCGGTTCGGTGTCGATCGCGGCGATGTTCATGGCCGGCATTCTGCCCGGCATCTTGGTGGGTGTGTTTCTGATGATTGTTTCCGGCATAATTTCCGTCCGCAAGGGTTACGGCCGCAAATGTGCCGGAGGCATGAAAATCGAGTATTCGCCGTTGAAGGTTTGCATCCGCGCGATTCCCAGCCTGTTTTTGGTGGTGTTGATTATCGGCGGGATTTTGGCCGGGATTTTCAGCGCCACCGAGGCGGCGGCGATTGCGGTCGCGTACGCTTTCGTGCTGTCGGTGCTGATTTACCGAGAGATCCCTTGGAAGGCGTTGCCGGAGATTTGTTTGCAGACCGGACTGACCACCGCAGTGGTGATGTTGCTGATCGGGGCGTCAAGTTCGATGTCGTGGATCATGACGGTGGCGAACATTCCGCAGTCTGTCTCCAACGCGCTGATGGGAATGTCGAGCAACCCCTATGTGATTTTGTTCACCATCAACATCATGCTGCTGGTGGTGGGAACCTTTATGGACATGACACCGGCGATTCTTATTTTCACTCCGATTCTGCTCCCGGTGGTTACCAAGCTCGGAATGCACCCCGTGCATTTTGGGATCGTGCTGATCGCCAACCTCTGCATCGGTCTATGCACCCCGCCGGTGGGGACCTGCCTTTTCATCGGCTGTGGGGTGGGGCAGACCACGATTGCCAAGGTTACCGCAAGGGCGGTGCCGCTTTTCCTTGGCATGGTGGCGGCTCTGTTCATCACTACCTATGTGCCCAAGCTGGTGTTGTGGATTCCAGAGTTGTGCGGTTTGCTGGGTAAGTAGCCCGATGTCGGGCGGCGGTTTTATAATGGAGGCTTTACGATGCGCGGAGAACGGAAACTTGGAAAGCTGGTAGGCAAGAACCCTAGCAAACAGAAAATGATTCGCGTCGCGGTGTTGTCGGTGATCGCGGTGGTAGCGGCGTGGAAAGGGTGGGACTTGAAATCCGCCGGCACTTCCGGATCGCCTGAACTTAACCGAATGAAGCGCACCTACCGGCAGGCGGAAAAGGTGGTGGACACGGTCTCCGGCGCCAAAAAAACGGCTCCCAAGCCGACGGCAAAAACTCCGGTTGCGGCTAAACGCCAGACTTCCCCAAAACCGGCGGAAACAGGTAAAACGGTCAAGCCCGCCGCCGCCAAAACGCAAACCGCTCCGGCATCCAACAGCCCGCTGTTTGCCACGTTCCGCGAGAAGCAGATCGTAACCGGCAGCGGTACGGTGCGCAAAGTGCTTATGGACGATACCGCCGGGATAAAGCATCAGCGTTTTATTCTTGAGGATAGAAACGGCGACACGGTGCTGGTGGCGCACAACATCGATTTGGCCCAGAAGATTCCCAGCCTTAAAGTGGGCGATACCGTGGATTTTTGCGGTGAATATGTTACCAACAATCAAGGCGGTTGCATTCACTGGACTCATAAGGATCCCGCCCGCCGCCACCGCGCCGGTTGGTTGCGGCATAATGGGCGGGTTTACGATTAATTATCCAAACAGGAGACAAAAATGAAACAATTATTGTTGGCATTCACTATTTGTGCCTTGGCGGATTCCGCTTTGTTTGCGGACACGGTGGAGTCCGAACGCAATCTGCCGGTCATTGATTCGGTGGATGTCCTGGTCGTCGGCGGCACGATGGGCGGTGTCGGTGCCGCGATTTCGGCCAAGGAGTCTGGTGCGTCGGTTTTTCTGGTAGCGCCGCGTTTCCATTTGGGCGAGGATGTGGTGCAGCCGAGACGTCTGTGGTTAGGTTCCGATTCCGAGGGCGGATCAGACGAGTTTATAATGCGGACCTTCAACGCCTTCGCAACCACTCCTTTCACTTATGTTACCGATGTCGCCCCTAATGCCTCGCATCCGGACAATAATTCCAGTGTGCTTACCGACGGGGTTTGGGAAAGTTCGGCGAACCAAAGCGTCCAGTATAACAGCGACATCAGAATAACCGCCACGCTTACCGATCCAAATCGCGGAAAAGTCAAAAGCGTGACGGTTTTTTCGTTTTACCGTGCGGACGTTTTCGATATGGATTCGATGTCGGTGGCGGTATCCGGCGACAATGTTACTTATACGCCGGGTTCTGGTTCTTTGACGCTTAATCCCAATAGTTCGGTTTTGGTTAAGGATTCCAAAAATGATCCAATCAAAGCTTGGACTTTCACTTTTAACACGCCGGTCGATGCGAATTACGTGCAGATCGCTTGCACCAAGCTTACCTCCAGAATGTTGCTCGGCGAATTGTTCATCACCACTGAAAACTGTTTGTCCAGCGCGGCTACCCCGGTTCAGGTGGAACAGTCTTTGGACGCGGCGCTGGTTGGCGCCGGGGTGCCGTTCTTGACGGGGTCGATGCCGGTCGGAACGGTGTCGGATGCCAATGGTAAAACCGCCGGCGTGGTAATCGCAAACCGTGGCGGGCGTCAAGTCGTGCTGGCGAAAACGGTTATCGATGCCACTACTTTTGCCGCTGTCGCCCGCTGTAAGGCGGACGAGTTATCCGCCGGAAGCGCAGATCCGATACCCTTTTCCCGGACGGTGATTTGTCAGCGTGGTACGGTGTTCTCCCTGCCTTCGGGTTACACCGTTGAGCAGCTGCCTTTTGTCCAGACGGTGTCCATCCAGCCGACAGATTTACAGGTGGCGGGTGCGCCGACTTCCATGACGCTGGCTGCCTATCGCATTACAGCGTCATTTCCCATGCCGGTGACCAGTTACTCCGCTTTATCCGATTTGGAACAGCAATTCCGCGACGTGACTTGGACCGAATCAACCGTTGACGCGGCGGAAACTTTGGATTTTGTTCCGGTTGACAAGATAACCGGCGTGGCGAAGGTGTCGGAGTGGACCGGTTCGTCGGCTTTCAATTTGGACGCGCTTAAACCGGTTGGCAATGATTATTTGTATGTGCTTGGCCCCAACGCGGATGTTAGCTACGCGGTCGCAGCCAAGTTGTCCATGCCGGTAAACGCTTATTTTGTCGGCAAGCGTTTGGGCGTTGCCGCGGCGGCTGCGGCCGTCGCGCGCGGCACTTTGGACGATGCGATTGTAGGAGTGGCGTTTCCGACCACGTCCGCGCGGGTTTGCGAACAGCTTTCCAAACCGCTTAATGTCGGTTCGGACGATGCGGGTACGGTGTTTTCTTGCGGCGGTGTTCTGCCAACGCTAAAGACGGTGGATGTGGCGGTGGTCGGGGCCGGTACCGCCGGGGCGCCGGCGGCGATTGCGGCAGCGCGTCAGGGCAAGTCGGTTTTGATTATGGATGTGTTACACAACATGGGCGGTTCGTCAACCGATTCGCGCATCGGGCGTTATTACAAAGGCAACGTGCGTGGTTTCACCTCTGAACTCGATGCCGGGGTTGAGGCTACCGGTTGGGTGTTCTATGCCGCCAAATCCGAGTGGCTGCGTCGACAATGTCGCACGGCGGGGGCTGAAGTGTGGTACGGCGCGTTTGCCCAAGGCGTGGTAACCGATGGCACGGATGCCGCCGGACGCGCCAAAGTTACCGGCGTGGTGGTGGCGCTTCCGGACGGAACGCGCGGGGTGGTTAACGCCAGCGTGGTGGTGGACAGCACCGGAAATGCCGACCTTTCCGCCGCCGCCGGTGCCGGTACGCAGTATTTGGACGTTGCGGAGTTGGCGATGCAGGGAGCCACGCTTTCCAAGCAGCAGCTGGCCAACAGCTACATCAATTACGACGTGGGATTTTTGAACGACACCGATGCCGGCGATTTGACGTTCTTCGCCATCCGCGCGCGTTTGGCATACACCTCGTTCTTTACCTTCGGTTCGCCGTACACCGCCAGCCGCGAACGCCGTCGGATTATCGGTGACGTGGTGGTGTCGCCGCTGGATGTGCTGTGCGGAAAAACTTATTCCGACACCATTATGCACGGCGCCAGCAATTTCGATATGCATGGTTACACCACTTCGGAGGTGTTCATGTTCTTCAACCATACGCAGAATATGAGTTTCAACGCCGACCTTCCCTTCCGCGCCCTTCTGCCGCGGGACTTGGACGGTGTAATCGCCACCGGTTTGGGGGTCAGCGCCCATCGCGACGCTATGCCGATTATCCGGATGCAGGCGGATGTGCAGAATCAGGGATACGCCGCCGGGTTGGCGGCGGCCGCCGCCGCTGATGTCGGCAGTGTGCGCAATATCAGCGTGCCTGATTTGCAGCGGCAGTTGGTGGCGATCGGGGCTTTGGAAGAACGGGTGTTAACCGATGCCGACAGCACGGTCACCGCGACGCAGGTGCAGAATGCGGTTGACGGCTTGGCCACCGATTTTATCGGATTGCAGTATATTTTAAGCGCTCCTGACATTGCGTTGCCGTTGTTGCAGAGCGCGTATCAGTCGGCAGCCGGTGACGACCGGTTGAATGCGTTGGCATGCGCTTTGGCGTTGCTGGGCGACAGCACCGGCAACGAGAGACTGTTGAATTTGCTGGCTTCCGGCGGGTTGGCAGGAGGCACTGATTTCAAAGGCATGGGGAATTACGGCCGCGCCACCTCGTTTAACGACGCAGTGGTGTACGCGCTTGCGAAAGCGGGTAACCTCGCTTTCGCCCCGTTGCTGGAAAGTCTGTTTAACTCGTTGTCGGCGCAGTCAAAACTTTCCAATGTCCGTATGTGCACGTTGGCGGCGGAAATGCTTCGTGACAAGAATGCCGCGGCGGCGGCCGTTGCCGCATTGCAAAACAACCCGTCATGGGTTGGTGTGGCGATGACCTCCCCGGTGTCGTGCGCCTATGAATCGGGAACCGACGACGCCGAGCGTAATGCGGCGTTGCGGGAGTTGGCGATCGGTCGTATGTTATACCGGTTGGATGACCAAGATGGAGTGGGGCGGACGATTTTGGAGAAATATGCCGGCGATTCCCGCGGTTTGTACGCGCAGTATGCTCGTATGGTGCTGGATTCCGAACCGATAAGCGATGCGACCGATTCGGTGAGCGGAAGCTGGATCAGCGGGCAGTCCAATGATTCATGGAGTAATCCTGCCTCATGGGCAAACGGTGACATCGCGAACGGAACCTCCGCTACCGCAGCCTTCACCGGTGACGGTTCCGCCCGCACGGTTGATCTTGGCGGCGAGGTGCAGATTGGTTCGCTCCAGATTTCCGGCACCGGTATTTGGACGTTCACCAACGGGATGCTGTATTTTGGCGGGATGGAATCCGAGCTCAATGTGGCGTCAGGTGCGGCCGTGAATTTTGATGTGCCGGTAAGTGTGTTCCAGCTTGACAAGACGGGAACCGGAACGGCCAAATTTACCGGCACGTTGGCGGTGCTTTCAGAGTTTAATGTCTCGGAAGGCGGGGTTGAGTTTAACAACGGATCCAAGGTGTATCAGCCGTTTTCCGCCGTGGTGGAGAGTTCCGTTATGGGCGATGATCCGCGTGGGTACGGTTATGATTTCACCGTGCAGAACGGTCCGTTGTGGGTAACGCATTTGGGGTGTTACGACTCTACCGGCGAGGGTTTTGTCAAGACGCTGCGTACTTTGGTTGCCAACGGCGGCACGATTCTCACCGCGATGGAGTTTTCCCCCGCTTCGCCCGGATTCTTGCGTAACGGATACCGCTTCCAGCGGTTGCCGGTGCCGTTGAAGTTGGAGGACGGGACTTACCGGATTCAAACTTACGGTTTCGCCGGTGAACAGGCTTGCTCGTTCCGTATCGACGGCGAACCGATTGGCGAGGTTGACGACTGCGACGGCATGATTAATTTCGGGACGGAATTGTACACCGGTATTTCGGAAAAGAACATTTATGATGAGACCGTGGATGGCGCTGGGGCGTATGCCGCCACCGCAGCGAGTCTGCTGGTGACAAAAAACAATCCGGAACAGATGTTCGCCGGGAATCTTGAAGTTGACGCTACGGTTGTGATTGCCAGTCCCACCTTACAAGTTGGCGGGCTATCCGGTTCCGGTACGGTGGCAACCTCAACAAACGGCAGTCCGGTTACGTTAGTGGTTGATTCCGATTCCGACACCGTTTTTTCTGGGACGCTGGCGGAAAACGGCAGTCGTTTAGGACTCACCAAGTCCGGTAACGGCACTCTAACCTTGTCCGGTAGAAACTACATTTCCGATGCCATATACGTTAAGGGCGGTGCGCTCAACTTGGCCGCAGCCGATGCCATTCCGCCGGATACGCCGCTGGTCTTTGGAGATGCCGCAAAAGAGATTTCCCGCGGTTATTTGAGTGTGTTGGAAGACGAGGTCGAGTTGTCGCACCCGATTTGGGCGGCAAAGATGTTGCAGTACAACCAGTTTGATTTCGGGTTGTTGTTGCAAGAGGCGCAAAGCCTCACCTTGCGGGACACTGCTATCCTTTCGCCGGACGTGATCGCCACCGCTGGTAATGACGCTTGCATGAACTTCGTGGTTCCCGCAAGTTTGGACGGTGCCACCACACTGTATGTGGACAATGTGGTTTCCGACTACATCGACTTTAACCTGCGGTTGGACGGTTTGGCCGGCGGTAACGCCGACAACGCGGTTTACATTAACAACTTGTCCGCCCCGAATGGTTTGCGTAAATTGGTGGCCTTTAACTCGGTGGCAAAAACCGCTGGCGGTTCGCTTACCTTGAACAACTCGTCGCTTCACATTGATTACATTGACCTTTCCGGATACGATGTTAATTTTGAAGTTACCGGCGGCAGTACGGTGGAAGTCGCGAACCTGCGCATGGCAAACTCTGGTTGGGGCGGACAAACCGAGTCTAACGCCAAAATGTTGGTAAACGGTGGATCGCGGTTGATCGGTGCGGCGCTTCCCAATAGTGTCTATAACACCACCAACTCGGTGTTTGCCTTTAATGACGCGGTGTTCCAGATTTACAATGGAGACATCACCAGTTGGATTAACTTAAGCGATGCCAATCCTCCGGCACAGATTCTTTCCGGTGGATTGACGGTTGATCTGATGTCAAAGCAACTTGGCACCAGCAGGAGTATCCGAGTTCGCCATCCTATCACCACACCCGCCGGTGAGACGGCAGGGCCGTTGACCATTAACGGCGTCGACGGAGAGGTCGGCGATTTTAAGGTTTCGGCGGAACTATCCATCCTTGGTCCAATCACGGTGAAGGACGGCGGTCTATGGTTGGATCACACAGTTGCCCCCGGCACTACGATGACAAGTCTGCTCACCACCCGTCCGGAATTGAATCTTACTGGTAGCGGGTATTTGAAGATGATCCCAAAGAATAATGGTGATCGCGAGTTGTTCAGTGTAATCCGTGCGGCGGTTGAGGGGGATAACCCTGAACCTTCGGAGGTCGAAGTCGATAGCGATGGCGAGGTGGTTACCGTCGCGTTGGTCGGCACGCCGGTCAAGAAAACCGGTTCCGGTGTGCTGACGGTGCAGTTGGACGGCGATAGTCCTGACAGCGTTTTGTCCGCTCCGATAATCGTTAGCCAAGGTACGATGAAAGTGAGTGCCAATGGTGAGACGGTTGAGCCGACGTTGGTGACTGACGGCAGTTTTGAACCGTCACCGGCGTTGTCTGGCGATGCCTCCAAGCTTGACCGGCGCGGCAACAAGAACAGCAGTTACTTCGCGTCGAATCTAACCAGCTGGAGTTTCGCCAAGACGGATAATGTGGGCATTTCCCGCGTAGGTGGATATTTCGAGTCTTCGTCCACCACTGAGGGCACTCATTTTGCCTTCCTGAGGAGTAACAGCGGCAACATTTCGCGTACCATTACCGTTTCAAAACTTGCTGATTACACCCTTAAGTTTGATTACGCCTCGCGTTTCTACAACAACACGACGTACAAGGGAGCGATTGAGGTGCAGCTCGATGGCATACCGGTTTTACAGACCGGTTTGTTTCAGGACAAAACTTGGGTAACCGCCGAGATCCCGTTGGGCAAGTTGACCGCCGGTACTCATACCCTTACCTTTAAACCGGGCGCGGATAATGCGGACTCACTGTTTGACAATGTCCGAATCGGTTACAGCTGTTCCTTCGACCCCAGCTTGCTGGCGCAACGGATTTCCGATAAGCTGAATGTCGAATTGACCGACACGGGAAAATTGGTCCTCGATTTCTACGGCAGTTGCAAAGTCGGATATTTCGTCTTGAACGGTGAACGTCAGTTTGGCGTTTTCAACGCCACTACCATGCCGGAGTACATTAGCGGGGAGGGCAGTTTTTATTGCTATCCTTCGGGGTCGTTAATCATCTTCAGATAGACAAGGATAACCATGCGTCGGCGAAGACACAAATTGGATGGCGAGGCATTGCGGCAAATTGTCAAGATGCTTACGGAGATTGACTCCGAACGTGAAATGACGAGTTTGCTGGAGGTGTTGTTTACGCCGACGGAGATCAGCGATTTGGCGTTGCGGTGGCGGTTGCTGGCGATGTTGTCAGCCGGTGTGCCGCAACGCGAAATCGCGCGGCGGCTTCGCGTCAGCCTGTGCAAGATTACCCGCGGTTCAAAGATTCTGAAATCTGACAGCGTGGCGTTGTCGCGGTTAAAAGACAGTTTCGGCGCTTCAGAATAAGCGGTGCGCGATTCCGCATTCGGGTTTGTCGGTTATGGGGAAGTTCAGACTTGGGGTTTTGTGCGGGACGCTGGCGGCGGTGTCATACGGGTTAAACCCGTTGTTCGCGGTGCCGATGTACCGTGCCGGATTCACCACCGCCTCGGTGCTTTTCTACCGCTATCTTTTCGCCGCGTTGCTTATGAGCGGCTTAATGTTGTTGCGCCGTAAAAAATTCGCGGTTCCGCTAAAGCAGGTTTTCCCGGTTGCCGTCGGCGGGTGGCTGGTGTCACTGTCCAGTTTGTTCCTGTTCATCAGTTTTAGGCTGATGGATGTCGGCATCGCCTCGACCATATTGTTTACCTACCCGGTGATGGTGGCGGTGATTATGGTGGCGGTTTTCCATGAAAAAGCCAATGTGTCGGTGGGGGCGGCTTTGGCGTTGGCCACGATTGGCGTGTCATTGTTGAGCCGCAGCGGGGGTGTGCCGGTAAGTTGGTCGGGTCTGGGTTGCGTTTTGCTGTCGTCATTGTCTTACGCGCTTTACATTGTGGCGGTGCGCGAATCATCGTTGCGGCAGATCGACCCGGAGACACTAATCTTTTACGTGTTGTGGTTCGGATTGCCGATTTACCTTGTCCCGTTGCATGGTTTGTCGCTACTCCAGCCGTTGCAGACTCCGCTGTCGTGGGGTTGCGCTTTGGGGTTGGGGGTATTCCCGTCGGTGGTGTCGTTTTCGATGATTACGATTTCGATTCGCCTGATCGGTCCGACCCGCGCCGCGATACTGGGCGCGTTGGAACCGGTTACGGCGGTGGGTATCGGCGCTTTGGTGTTTGGAGAGCGTTTTACCTTGCGCTTGGCGATAGGCATAGTGATAATTCTCACCGCTGTGGCGCTGGTGGTAAGGAACAACTCAAAAAACTGATCTGGACGTGAAGAACACGGTTTGACGGTCGGCCAATGATTTATTGCTGTTGGAAGCCTTTCTTGATTAGCTTTGGTATTGCGCGGGTAACGTGGTTGTGGTAAACTATACGGCAAAAGTTCGCAATGTGTTTGTGTCGATTGTTGACGAATGATTATGTTGCGGCTTTTGTATAAAAGGGATTTGCGATGCGGTCATGTTTTTTTATAGAAGAAGTGTTGAAACGAGGTTTTCAACCGGTATGGACGACGCTGTTTTCAGTTGCGCTGTTTCTTTGCGCGACTGTCGGATGGGGTCGGGATCTTGGATTGTTAAACCTCAGCATGGTACACCGTGGCGACGGGGTATTGGTGCCGGGGCGGGTGAACCGTCCGGACAATTCGCTTGAGGCGTGTTTGCTCGCATGGGCGGATAATGTGGTGCCGGAGGCTGACATTCGTACTACTAAGGACGGGGTGATTATTGCCTACCACAATGCGTCCCTCAACGGCAAAAAAATGGAGGAGTACGATTGGTCGGAACTCCGCGACGTTTCTATCGGGGCGGCGCACGGTGAAATCTGGAACCATGTGCGCATTCCTACTTGGGAGGGATTGTTCGCCGCGATGAAAGGCCGTCCGAATTGGAAAATCTACATGGACTACAAGAATGTCCCGGTGGAGCAGAGTTCGGTGCTGGTAAAGAAATTCGGTCTTGAGCGGCAAGTCTATTGCCACGGGTGCAGTTACGGGCTGATGAAGCAGTGGCGGCAGGCGGTGCCGAACGGGTTGACCAGTTACTGGATGTGGATGGGGCAGTGGAAGCAGATTGAGTTCACCCCGGAGCGCCGCGCTAAGGGTGAGGCGTTTATGAAGAATCTGTTTGATATCGCGGCCGCCGACAACTTTGCCAATGCGGATGTCGTGCATTTCCTGATTCAAGCCGATCCCGCGCAGGAAGACCCGTTCTGTCCGTCCTCCGCGTTTCTCAAGGACGCGGTGGAGCGCATTCACAAAGCCGGAAAGATTGCGGCCGGTTTTCCTTGGACGCACGGGGACAACCCGGAGTTGTACCGCAAGTTGTGGAATATGGGGTTTGATTGTTTCGGAACGGATTATCCGGAAGTAATGCACCGTGTGATTGCCGAAATTAAAACGGGTGAAAAAAAACGGCAAGTGCCGGTGTCGCGGCCGGTACCTCGGGCGGCGCTCAAGGAGCGTATTGACCAGGGCATTGAAATTTACGGTATTGTGCATTGGGGACTCAACACCTTCACCGACCGCGAATGGGGTTATGGCGATGAAGACCCGAAATTGCTTAACCCGAAGGAATTTGACGCCGACCAGATTGTCGGCGCTTGCGCGGATGGCGGGTTGCAGGGGCTGGTGGTGGTGGCCAAGCACCATGACGGATTCTGCCTTTGGCCGACCAAGACGACAGGGCACAACATCTCCAAATCCCCATTCCGCGATGGCAAGGGGGATTACGTAAAGGAAATGGAACAGGCATGCCGCAAACGTGGGTTAAAGTTTGGCGTATACGTGTCGCCATGGGATCGAAACAACGAACATTACGGGAGCGACAAATACGTTACCGATGTTTTTCAGGCGCAGATCCGCGAATTACTGGGCGGCGAATATGGCGAAATTTTCGAGATGTGGTTTGACGGAGCGAACGGCGGCGACGGTTATTACGGCGGGGCGCGGACGAAGCGCCGGATCCCGTTGCCGTATTATCGGTACGAGACCGAAACCTTTGCGATGGTGCGGGGTTTGCAACCGAAAGTTTGCATTTTTAACGAATCCGACCAAGCCGATTATCGTTGGCCTGGGAATGAACGCGGGATGTTGAAAGACGATTGCCGCGCCACTACCGCAAGCCACGATCCGGCGAATTACGCAAATTACCGTCGTTACGCCGATATCGGCAAACCTGATGGTGTGGTGTTTCATCCGCCGGAGGCGGACTTCCCGCTGCGCCGGGGATGGTTCTTCCACGAGAAAGACAAAAACACGGTCCGGTGCGGCGAATTTTTGATGCAGCGTTATCTTAATGTCGTTGGCAACGCCGGAACGATGAACATTGGCATTGCCCCGGATCGGCGCGGGCTGTTGGCGGATGAGGATGTGGCCGCGTTGCGCCGGTTCAACGAAATCAGGAAAGAGTTCTTTGCAAAAGAGGCGGCTCCTGGGGAAGAGTTCAACGTGGTAGTCATGGCCGAAGACGTGTCAGGCGGCGAGTTGGTCGACGGTTGGGAATTTTTGGCCGACGGCAAGGCCGTGTTGACCGGAACCGCCATCGGAAGCAAAAGAATCCGGGTGCTTGGCACGCCGGTTAAGGCTTCGAAATGCGATTTGATAATCACCAAGAGCGCCGGTACGCCAGGAAAAGTTGCGTTCAAGCGTTATCTGGTCAATCAGCGGACTTTAAACCGCGTGATGAACGCTACCACCACCAACGGGGAAACCGACACCGCTGTCTGGATGGAACAGAAACGGTGACCGGCGGTTATGTCTTTCGTGAACCATACCATCAAAGGAAGGAAAGTTAAAATGACAAATTCAGTTTGTTGCACTGGAAAAGTTTTGTCCCATACTGTCAGAGCGTTCACTTTGGTGTGCGCGTTTGCGGTTTTTAACGGATGCCGCACTGCCAATGTGGCGGGTCCGAAGGATTCCGGGACCACCTTTGCGCGCGATGCGCTTGCGCCTTACGTCGAGCGCGGCGAACTGCCCGGCGCGGTTTGCGTGTTTTACAACAACGGGGTTCAGGAAACCGCCTGCGTGGGATATGCGGATGCCGGCAGCGACGCGCGGCGGACGATTACGATAAACGACCACTATATGCAGTGTTCGCAAACCAAGGGTTTCTGCGGGGTAACCATCGCCAAGTTGGTTGAGGAAGGGAAAATCTCTCTAGATGATCCGGTGTCGAAATATCTTCCCGAATTCAAAAACTTGTATGTAAAAGGGAAAGCGGATGCCAATGGTTCCTATCAGGTTGCAAAAGCAAAGAACACTTTGACCGTGCGGATGGTGATGAACCACACTGGCGGCTTTGAGTTCGAGTTGCCGAACTTCCAGTCGATGGGCGGCTGGGCGCGCCGTATGCCGTTGCGTTCGGTGGCGGCCACGGCGGCGGGCATTCCGCTGAAGTTTGAGCCGGGAACCAAGGTACAGTATTCCAATGTCGGGATTGACATCGGCGCGGCGATTGTCGAGGTCGTTTCCGGTCAGCGTTGGGAAGACTATCTTAAGGAAAACGTGTTGTTGCCGTTGGGAATGACCGCCTCCGGTTTTTGGCCAAGCGACAAAGATCTGGACACCAAGATCGAGATGTACGATGTAAAGGGCGGACGTCCAGCGAAATGGATGAAGCAAAACGCCTCTCAGCAGCAGCCGTATGGCGATGACCGCGTGTTCGCTTCCGCCGGGGCGGGATTGTGGACAACGGCAGCAGACCAGTTGAAGTTTTACAAGATGCTGATGAATCTAGGTATCGGGGAAAACGGGGTACGCATCTTAAAGGAAGAGACGGTAAAGGAGTTGTTGGCCAAATCTTCCCGCCCCAAAGGCATGGGCGGTTATTCGCTGGGATTGACCGCGCCGGAAGAGGACAACGATGACGCTTGGTTCGGGCATGGCGGGGCTTGGGGCACCAACTGCTCCGTGAATTGGCACAAGAAGCAGTTGAAACTGTGGGCGGTGCAGAATTGCGGCGGCCCGCGTCCGTGGGAGGGCGCGAAGGACAAAGCTGCGGAGAAGTTCTTTAAGACAACCATTGACAACTCTGGCATTGATGCCTATACCGGACGGGTTAAATAATTATTATGCAAGGAGTGGTTATGTCGGGTTTGGTGGCGGCTGCCGCCGTGACGGTAAGTCTGGCGGCGGCGGATGGAACCGGACATCCCGAATCGGCGGGACGTCTGGGGATAGCGGTTGCGGGCGAAACCGTGCCCGGTATTGACGCTAAGCTGGTGAAGGTTAAGTCATCATTCGACGGTTCGCTGCAACCGTGCTATTTTTGGGCGCCAGACACGCAGGATCCGGTGCCGCTGATTGTGGGTTTGCACACGTGGAGTTGCACTTGGAGGAACACCGCTAATTACAAACCCGTTTTAGCGTATGCGCGTGAGCATGGTTGGGCAATGGTGGGCCCGGATTTCCGCGGCGCAAACGATCATCCTGAAGCTTGCGGTAGCGATGCAGCGGTTCAGGACATCGTCGATGCCGTTGAATACGCCAAAACCAAAACCAAAATCGACGATCGCCGGATTTACATTGTCGGCGGTTCGGGTGGCGGGCACATGACGTTGTTGATGGCCGGACGGCATCCGGAGATTTGGGCGGGGTGTGTCGCGTTTTGCCCGATTTCAGATTTGTCGCGCTGGCATGCTGATTCGATGCTGAAACATCCGGGGCGTTCGCAGCGTTACGCCAAAATGATGGAGAGCTCTTGCGGAGGCATGCCTTCCGACCATCCTAATGAGTATTCGCACCGTTCCCCGTTGTCACACCTTGCGGCCGCAAAGGCCGCAGGGGTACCCGTTTACATTGCCACGGGCATTCACGACGGCTGGAAAGGTTCGGTGCCGGTTGGCCACGCGATCCGCGCTTTTAATGCGCTGGCGGAAGAAAAGGACCGGGTAAGCGAGGATGACATTGCCCGCATCGAGAATGATCAGAAGGTGCCGGAAGGTTTGGCGTACCGCGGTACGCCGGATCCTTTTTATACGACGAAGAACCGGATACATCTCCGACGTACATCGGGAAATGTCCGTTTCACGTTGTTTGAAGGAGGACATAACGGCAATTACCCGGCCGGTTTGGATTTCCTTTCGCGTCAAAAGAAAGGTGTGCCAGTCGATTTTACGATTCCGGAAAACGGGAAAGGTTACAGTATTTCTTTGGATAAATAGCTTGGAATGGGACTAGCGCGAAAATTATTCACAAAATTCACACCTAATACGGGTATGAAAATATCCGTAACAATTGGCTTTCTGTTAACATTGGTATCTGTTATTGGCTCATTTTCCTTAATGCCGGTATCCGGGGAAACATGGTTGCCTGTGGATATGGTGTTTGAGGCTAGCCAAGACTATGACCAATCCGGTGCGGACACGGTGACGTTTGATGCCGTGTTTAAGCATAAATCCGGAGAAGAGATTTCGCGTCCGGGCTTTTGGGACGGGGGAAAAACATTCCGGTTGCGTTTCGCCCCGACCAAACCGGGGCGTTGGGAATGGACCACCAGATGCGTCGGAGATCGTGCTTTGGATGGTCGGACCGGTTATTTACGCATCGCGCCGTATTCGGGTACGCTTGAAATATTCCGGCGCGGGTTTGTTAAAACTGTGCCGGGCAAGAAGCACTTTGTATATGCCGACGGCACGCCATTCTTTTATCTTGGCGACACGCATTGGGGGCTTTACAAAGAGGAAATTGACGAACCTGGTCCGCATGCGGGAGAAACTTTAGCGCTTTCCCATTTCAAGTACATTGTCAACCGTCGTGCTGAACAAGGGTTTACCGTCTATCAGACGGAGCCGATTGGCGCGAAATTCAATCTTGCCGACGGCAAGGTTGACGCCGCCGACATTCCCGGATTGCAACTCGCCGACCGATATTACCGGTATCTTGCAGACAAAGGATTCGTTCATGCGAACGCCGAATTTTTCTTTGTGTCGCAGATGAACCCCAAGCTTGCCGCCGATACATCCGCCCTTGAGCGGATATCCCGCTATTGGGTTGCCCGTTTTGGCGCGTACCCGGTGATGTGGACCCTGGCGCAAGAGGCGGATAACGATTTTTATTATGACCGGCACGGAGGGGCGAATTTTTACTGCGCCACGAATAACCCTTGGGTTAAGGTTGCCGAATGTATTCATCGGGCCGACGCCTACCGCCATCCGCTGACGGCGCATCAGGAAAACACCTCCCATACCACGGTAACCGGGTCGGGGACTTCAGACCAGAAAAATGCCGACCGTTTCGGCGGGCGTTCCGCCTTTGCCGATCCGGAGGTTGCCGCGCGAACCGGCCACAACTGGTGGGGGGTACAATGGTCGCCGTCTTTAACTTCCTCCGGTTCCAGTGCCGTACCCCGCGACTACTGGGCCGATCCGCGTCCCGCCGTCAACTACGAAGGGCGCTACTGCTATCTTTGGACAAAAGACTTTGGCGCCCGCGCCCAAGGATATATTTCCTTTCTCAACGGACTCTTTGGATACGGTTACGGCGCGATTGACATTTGGCTCTACCAGAGCACATACGATGTGAACCGCGACAGCCGCGACGGCGTTGAAACCATCACCAAAGCGGATAAACTCGTGCCGTGGAGCCAGGCCGTAGAATTTCCCAGCGCACTTCAAATGGCGCACTTGAAGAGCTTTTTTACCTCATTTGAATGGTGGGATCTCAAACCCGGTTTCGGTGATGAAAAACGCTTTACCCCCCATAGCGGCACTGCGCGTACACCGGCACCCGGCATCGCCTATGCATTTGCATCGCTGAAGGAACCGAACCGCGACATTTTCTACTTTTACGGCAAAAGCCTGCTCACCGGAACAATCCATGCCCTGACTCCCGAACGGTCCCACACTATACGTTGGTTCAACACCCGAAGCGGCGAATGGAAAGAAGACGCTGTTGCGTTGTCGGACAAAAACGGCAATCTTGTTTTGCCATCCAAACCGGATGAGTTGGACTGGGCACTGGTGTTAACGGAACAATGATCGCTGAGGGGTAGGGAGATTGCGTCTTATGCCCGCAACAGTTCAAGCCGCGTTACGCGCAACTTCGAGTTCGGGCTGCGGCGGTTGAAGAGCAGGTCGCAAGTTTGCGGCATGTCTCCGTTCAATGGCGTGTTGAAATCCATCACGTATCGAAGCGTTCCCGGTTTTCCCGGAGAGGTTTGCACGTCAGCCAGCGTAACGCGGTCTCCTGTGCGTCCCCGCAGGGTGACGCGCCATGCGCACCACTCGCCGTCCGGCTGGATTCCGTCGAGATCGAAAGTAAAGTGGTGACGTTTTCCGCGTTCCAAATTGGCGAAAACGTCGTCCGGGAGTCGCAGCGTCCCTTGCCCGCTCGGTGGGGAAAAATAACCGTCCGCTCCGCGTTCAACTGCCTTTCCGTATTCGGTGAATCGCAGTGTCGCCATAGGATCGGCGCATGACCACAGCGATTTCGCCGGCGGATGCGTCGCGGTGAAGGTTCCGGTAACTGCCGGAGATTCCCGATAGAAGAAATCAAGCGGAGAAACGGAAATGCGATAGGTCTCGCCGGCGTTAAAGAACCCGGCGCTCAACACATAACGCGATTCGCCGGACCGATCTTTGGGGGCTTTCCAGAACTCTCCGAAAATATCGTCGCGGGAATAAGGTTCCCAATTGCCATTTGCCGTTTTACGTTCGCAACGGATCCGATACATGAAAGCGCCCGCTTCGCGGAAGGCGATTTCGTATCCGGTGACTGGCGATCTGACAGGGGTGACCTTGACGGTAGTATCCGGAGCGAAAACCGGCTGGCGGCAGCGTTTGGCGGCTGTTGCGGGAACATATGGCGCCTGCGCGGCCACGAACGGCAGCGGAACCAGCCATGGCACGTCGGGGGAGTATTCCGACCTGTCACGAACGTCGTACCTGCGGATGAGAAGGTGATCCGGATAGACATCCATAACCGACACGCCGAAGTTGGGTTTTGCCTGCCGGGGCGGGGTGGAGCCGGGGGCGAAGCCACCCCACGTCTGGAGGCAGCCCAGATTGATCGCGGTAAACTGACCTTGCCAAATCAGGCGTTCGCAGGCGAGCGAGCCGTGGACGTGGCCGGAAATCGAGACCACTTGCGGGAATCGGTTCAGGACGCGGCGGCACTCCTCGCACCCCCATTCCCGGCTGTGGAAAACGGTGTCGGCCGGCGGCACATGGTCGCATACGAAAACCGGCTTGCCCGGATTGGCCGCGCACGTCCGTTCGATCGCCTTCTCGTAGTCGGCCCACGAAAGGAATCCCGCGTGCCCGGTAAATTGCGGAAAAACCAGAAACGGCAAGCCCTTCCAGACGAAGTCGCAAGTGTGTGGATTCGGAGCTTCAAGGAGTTTACGCATATTCTCAAACGCGCCGAGAAAACCAGGAAGACCGTCACGTTTTACGGCATCGTAATTTGCGGTATCGTGCCAGGCGTAAACATAAACTTCTTTGGGGCGGGTAGCCGCGTCGGGATAGACGGTGTTTACCGTCTGGCGGTAAAAGCGGTATCCGTCCGGATAGTGGCGGTCCGCAAGGTCGCCGCAATTGATCACCATCTCCACTCCTTTGGATTTGAAGAGTTCCAGTGCCGCTTTAACCCGCGAACAACTTTCAAGCGTCTGACCAATATGGGTGTCGGTCATCATCCCGATGCGGGCGATGCGTTCGCTTTCAGGAACGCCAAACGCGGGAAGTATTCCCGTTGCCAACATTCCGCCCAAGAAATGTCGCCGTTTCATCATCATTTCATGCCCTTTCTTTTGCCTGAAGTCTCATCTGCAAATGTAAGATTCAACCCTCAAGCACCTATTCATTTACTGTAAAATTAGGATAGTTCTTTTATGCTAGCATTTTTCCCGCAACATCGTCAAGCGCTAGACATAATTTTTCACATCTAAAAAAGTGCCATTTTGATGGTTTTGTGCTTGAAACTCTGAAGTGAATAGGCTAGACTGTTTGGCATAATTCTTGCTATAAAAAGGTTGCTGGAGGTTTTGCTATGGCAAATTCGATAATTCGGCTTTTTACTGTGGCGGCGGTGTTTGGCGGCATGGCGACGGTTGCGAATGCGCAGAATGTGTCGAAATTCGCGCAGGAACCGCCGAATCTGGCGCTTAACGGAAGCTTTGACGATGCTGAAGATCCGTTAAACCATTGGCTTTACGCTTTTGACCACAACAAGCACTACATGAACAACCACAAGTATGTGAAGGTGGTGCCGGACGATGACGGTTTCTCATCGCGCAAGAACGTATTGCGCCTGGATGCGACCGACCATGACATCTGCATCAACCAAGGGGTTATGGTTTACACCGCACCCATACGTTTCAACCCGAAGCGGCTCTACAAAATCTCGATTTCCGCACGGTCGATCGGCACTAAAGGCGGACCGGGGCCGAAGTGCCGCATTTATCCCATCGGTTACCGTTGGCACCCCAAAGCGGTAAAAAGCGCCCATCCCGAATTCGCGGATTTGCGGGAGGCGGTGCGTTTCCAGCCGCTGTATTTCGACAACTCCAAGACCGGCCCGCTCTCCAACGTGCAAAAGCAGTGGAAGCGGGTGGAACGGGTTATTCCGTCCAATGACCGCAGCGAACTTCAGCAGGGGCATTTGGAAAACTGCGAATGGATGATGCTGAAAATCTTGGCTATGGACGCTACCGGAGTGGACACTTGCAACGAGGGTTACCTGTACATCGACGATGTGAAAATCCAGGAAATCGGTGACGCCAGCGGGGTGAAGATCGGCCCGGCGTCGCAAACCAAGGGTTTTGACGGCAAGACGTGGGGGGGCGGGGCGAAATCCGAGTCGCAGCAGAAACTCACCCCCGGCGTGGGCGGTCCGCGTCCGTCGGGAAACCAGAAGAAGCGCACCGAAAGCGCGAAGAAGAAGGCTGCAAATGCAAAGTGATGGTTGGACATTTTTCCCGGAACGGTTGTGGTTGACGGCATTGGTCGGACTTTTCGCCGCGCTGTCTCTCTCTGCCGCTGAGCGCACCGAGCCTGCGGTGTTTTATGTGGACAGTGCCGGCGGTTCGGATATGGCGGACGGCAAGTCTCCCGCCGCTGCGTGGCAAACATTGAATAGGGTAAACCGTGAGCCGTTGTTGCCGGGTGACGCGGTACTGTTTCGGCGGGGCGGACTGTGGCGCGGCCAGCTTTCGCCAAGGAGCGGGGAAAAACGGGAGTGCATCACTTACGGCGCGTACGGAGAAGGCGATAAACCGATAATCCAACAGTCGGTGGAGAAGAACGCGCCGGAAGATTGGGAAGAGGTAAAGCCCGGAGTGTGGGCCACCCGTTCGTTACCGGTACGAGTTGCTGAGCAGTTGTACGATTTGGAAGATTCGCAATGGCGGGTGTGGTGCGAAGGCGGTGCCGAGACCGAGGTGAAGCGGCGCTGCGAGGATGATTTTTGGTTTAACCGTGCCACTTGCGTAAACAGCGGCACCAGTCCCAACCACGTTCAGTTTTGGGGGCCGGCCATCGCCAACATGCACCCCTATATGCTGATGCGGATAAAAATCCGTTCCAGCCGTCCTTTCTCGATTCCCGGGTTTAACATTTCCCGCAGTTCCTCCCCTTGGACGACCGCGGCTGACGCGGTTGCGATGGGCGATGACATTACCATCGGAAGCGAATGGAAGACGTTAGAGTTTTTGGTGATTGAGAGCAGGCAGATTGACCAACCGCCGCATATCCACATTAGCCTTGGCGGGCGTATTCCGGCCGGAGCGGTGCTGGATTTTTTACCACAGGGATTGTGGCGGGTGGATCACCGCGAAATGGAGCGGTCTGGCCCGCTGGGCTGTGACATTGGGATTTTCATTTGCGACCACGGTAAAAACTGGGGCGTGAAAAAATGGAAACCGGAAGATTTGAAGTCGCCTCTGGACTACTGGTATGACCCGGCTAAGAAGCGGGTTTTGGTGGTGGCGGCCGCCAATCCCGCCACTTTGTATAAAAGCATTGAGCTGGCTCAGACGCGACATGTGGTTAATCAGGGCGGCGCGCATGACGTGGTATATGACGGTTTGGCGGTGCGTTACGGCGGTGCGCATGGTTTCGGCGGCGGGGGCACCCGCAATATCACCATCCGTAATTGCGACGTGTATTGGATCGGCGGCGGGCTTCAGTATTGGCGCGAAGAGGACAAGCCGGTCCGGTACGGCAACGGTATCGAATTTTGGAACGCAGCCAGCGACCATTTGGTTGAGAACAACCGGATATGGGAGATTTACGACGCCGCGCTGACCAATCAGGGGAATGGTGACGACTCGGTGCAGCGCAATATCGTTTGGCGCAACAACACGATTTGGAACGCGGAATATTCGTATGAGTTTTGGAACCGACCGCAGGATGGCGGGGCCGTAACCGAGAACATTCTGTTCGAGCACAACACCTGTGTCAACGCCGGCGGCGGATGGGCGCACAACCAGCGTCCCGATCCTAACGGCGCGCACCTGATGTTCTACGCCAATTCGGCGCCGACGACGAACGTGGTGATTCGCAACAATGTGTTCGCGGGATGCAGCGAATACGTCACCCGCATGATGACCGACTGGCGGTCCGGGTTGGATATGCACCATAACCTTTATTTTACCGACCGTCCGATAATGTGGTGGCTGGGTAAAACCAAATACGGGCCTGACGAATTCGCCAAATACCGCGAAGAGTTGGGCGTGGACCGGGATTCGGTTTTCGCCCAGCCGGAATTTGTTGATGCCGCAAAACACGATTATCGGTTGAAACCCGGAACTGCGGGCGTGAGTTTGGCAACGGATGGAGGTCCGGTCGGCGTGTTGGTTCCGGAGGGGAAGTAGCGATGGCCGGAACGGGCATGGGGATGTTTCAGAGCCAACGCCAGTCGATGGCGATGGCACCGCAGATGCGTCAGGCACTGGAGATGCTCCAGATGCCGCTGCTGGATTTGCACCAGGCGATTTTGCGGGAGATGGAAAGCAACCCGGTGCTTGACATGAGCGATCCGGTCGAGATTAAGCAATCGGAAGCCGGTGAGATCGGTCCGGCAAACCGCGCCGACACCGGGGAGATGGATTTCGATCCCCGCGAGGACGCGTTGTTGCGGCAGGAGGACGAGTGGCGCGACTACTTCATGCAGGGAATGGAAAACGGCGTCGATGTGAATGACCTGGAGGAGAAACGCCGATACCTCTTCGATTCGCTGCGCCAGCCGGAGTCGCTTCAGGGGCATTTGCTGGGACAGCTGGGCACCAGCGGTTTGGACAAAGATGACCGCGAGATCGCCGGACTGCTGATTGGCGATATCGACCCCAACGGTTACTACCGGGGCAGTTTCCCCGATTTAATTATGATTTCCGGCCGTACCGAAGCCCAGTTGTTGCGGTTGCTGCGGGTGATTCAGGGTTTCGACCCGCCTGGAATCGGGGCGCGGGATTTGTCGGAATGCCTAACTATCCAACTTAGGCAGATGAAGCAAACCCCGGAGGTCAAGGCCGCGCTGAAACTGGCCGGAAAACATTTGGAGGAATTGGCGGCCGGGGACTTTCCGGCGTTGCGCCGGTTGTTGGATGTCGATGAAGATATGCTGAAACAGGCGGTGGCGCTGGTGAAGTCGCTCAACCCGCGGCCGGGGGCGGGATACGCTTCTGCCGACGCGGTGTATGTCACTCCGGAGGTTTTCGCCGTGCGCGGGAAGGACGGCAAATATCATGCCAAGGTTGAAGACCGCCAAATGCCGGATTTGCACATCAGTCCGCGTTATCTGAGGCTGCTTGCCGACCCGAATGTCAACGCCGAGACAAAATCATTCATTCGCGAGCGGATACGGGCCGCCGAGGCGTTGATGCGCAACATCGAACAGCGCCAGGACACTATCCGCCGGATCGCGCAGGCCATCATTGACGAACAGCCGGGCTTTTTCGAGCGCGGCGAAACCATGCTGCGCCCGATGACTATGGCCGATATCGCGGCGAAGGTCGGGGTCCATGAGACCACCGTCAGCCGCACGGTCGCCAACAAATACATCGAGACCCCGCAGGGATTGCGGGAGATGCGCAAGTTCTTCACCCACGGGGTAAAGAACCGCGACGGGGAGAGCGTGTCCGTTGACCGGGTGTTTGAAATGATCAAACAATATTTCGCGAACGAGAAACCCGGCAAACCGCTGTCCGACCAGGCGGTATCCGATTTGCTTAAGACCGAAGGGTATGACGTGGCTCGGCGCACGGTGGCCAAATACCGAGATATTCTGGGGATTCCGTCGGCGCGCGACCGCCGCCACTAATCTTTTTGGCGCACCCCGTCCGCTTTTCATTGCCAATCTGGCGGCGTTTTGCTACAATTCTGGCTTGTTTTTGATTAGGAGCACCAGTTATGACGACTACCGAGTACGATTTTACCGCGATTGAAAAAAAGTGGCAGGCTTACTGGGAGGAGCACAAAACCTTTAAGGTTGACGATTGCGTTCCCGGCAAACCCAAGTTCTACTGTCTGGATATGTTCCCGTATCCGAGCGGGGCGGGTTTGCATGTCGGCCATCCGGAAGGTTACACCGCTACCGACATTACCTGCCGCTACAAGCGGATGCGCGGGTACAATGTGCTGCATCCGATGGGGTGGGACGCATTCGGACTGCCGGCTGAGCAGTTCGCGGTGGAGACCGGAACCCATCCGGCGGTTACCACCAAAAAGAACGTGGACCGTTTCCGCGAGCAGATCAAGGCGCTGGGGTTCAGTTATGACTGGGACCGTGAGGTTAACACTACGGATCCCGGCTACTACAAGTGGACGCAGTGGATTTTCGAGCAGTTGTACAAAAAGGGGCTGGCCTATGTGGCGGAAGTCCCGGTGAACTGGTGTCCGGCTTTGGGTACGGTGTTGGCGAACGAAGAGGTGATTGACGGCCGCAGCGAGCGCGGCAACCATCCGGTGGAACGCCGTCCGATGCGTCAATGGATGCTCCGTATCACCAGTTACGCCGAAAGGCTGCTGGCCGATCTTGAAGAGCTGGACTGGCCGGAGGGCATCAAGGAAATGCAGCGCAACTGGATCGGCAAATCCACCGGCGCGGAGGTAACCTTCACCGCCACCTGCGGCGACGAGATCGTGGTATTCACCACCCGTTGCGACACTTTGTTTGGCGCGACCTACATGGTGATGAGTCCGGAGCATCCGCTGGTCAAGAAGTGGCTGGATTCCGGTCTGATCGCCAATGCCGATGCGGTCCGGGCCTATCAGGCCGAGGCGGCTAAGAAGTCCGATATGGACCGTACCGAGTTGAACAAAGAAAAAACCGGCGTCCGGCTGGAAGGCGTGATGGGCATCAATCCCGTTAACGACACCCGGATCCCGATTTTCATTTCCGACTATGTGTTGGCAACCTACGGGACCGGCGCGATCATGGCGGTTCCGGCCCACGATACCCGCGATTATGATTTTGCAAAGAAATTCGGCATCCCGATGGTTGAGGTGGTGGGCGGCGGCGACATTTCCAAGGAGGCGTTCACCGACTGCGCCACCGGCGTGATGGTCAATTCCGGTTTCATTACCGGGCTGCCGGTGGAGGAGGCCAAACTGAAGATGATCGAGTGGCTGGAGGCGAACGGAAAGGGACACGCCAAAGTCCAGTACAAGCTTCGCGACTGGCTCTTTTCCCGCCAGCGTTATTGGGGAGAGCCTTTCCCGGTCATCCACATGGAAGACGGCACCACCCAGTTGGTGGACGAGAACGATCTTCCGCTGACATTGCCGGAAATGGAGGATTTCAAGCCGACCGGTACCGGCGAACCGCCGTTGTCCAAGGCCAAGGCGTGGCTTGAGTACACCGATCCGGTTACCGGCAAGAAAGGCGTGCGCGAGACCAACACCATGCCCCAGTGGGCAGGGTCGTGCTGGTATTATCTTCGTTATATTGATCCGCACAACGAGCACGCGATGGTGGACTCCGCCAAAGAAAAGTACTGGATGCCGGTTGACCTGTATGTCGGCGGCGCGGAACACGCGGTGCTGCATTTGCTGTACGCCCGTTTCTGGCACAAGGTGCTGTTCGATCTCGGTTATGTCTCCACCAAGGAACCGTTCCACAAGCTTGTCAACCAGGGCATGATTCTCGGAACGTCTTTCCGCACCTCCCGCGGGGTGTTGGTGCCGATGGACAAGGTGGTTTGGCGCGATGACAAACCCTACGGTTCGGAAGAGGGAGGGCCGGAGGAGTTGCTGACGGAAGCGCCGGCTAAGATGTCCAAATCGCTTAAAAATGTGGTGAACCCGGATGATGTAATCCGCGAGTACGGTGCCGACGCGATGCGTCTGTACGAGATGTTCATGGGGCCGCTGGTGGCGGTAAAACCGTGGAACACCAAAGGCGTGGACGGCGTGTTCCGTTTCTTGAAACGGGTTTACCGGATGGTTACTCAGCAACCGATTACCGATGCCCCGATGAGCGCGGAACAGGCCAGGTTGCTGCACGGCACGGTTAAAAAAGTCACCGAAGACCTCGACGGGATGAGCTTCAATACGGCGATCAGTCAGATGATGATTTTCATCAACACCTTCGCCGGTCCCGATAAACCTTTGCCGCGTGAGGCCGCCGAAAAGTTCGTGCTGTGTCTGGCTCCCTTCGCGCCGCATTTGTGCGAGGAGTTGTGGCAGTTTCTGGGGCACGGCCAAACGCTTGCGTATGAAGCTTGGCCGACCTATGACGAGTCGCAGCTCAAGGTGGATGAGGTCGAGGTGTTGGTGCAGGTGCTTGGCAAGCCGAAAGCGCGCATCATGATGCCGCCGGATGCCGATCCCGGGCAGATGCAGAAACTGGCATTGGCCAACGAGCAGGTCGCGCAGGCTATTTCCGGCAAAACGGTGCGGAAATGCATTTGCGTACCAGGCCGGCTGGTCAACATTGTCGCCAATTGATCCGTTGTTGAGCGGTGAGAGATTCTAACAATTTTCAGGAGAAGTTATATGCGTATTTTGGTTACTGGCGGCGCCGGGTTCATTGGCAGCCACACGGTGGTGGAGTTGTTGAATGCCGGGCATGAAGTGGTGGTGGTTGACAACTTGTGCAACAGTTGCGATATTAGCCTGCAACGGGTGGCGCAGATTACTGGCAAAACGCCGAAATTCTACAATCTTGACATTCGCGACGCCGATGGGCTGGACCGGGTGTTCAAGGACAATGCCAAGATTGACGCGGTGATCCATTTCGCGGCGCTTAAGGCGGTCGGCGAATCCACAAAGATCCCGCTGAAGTATTACGGCAACAACATCAGCGGTACCATCAACCTTTGTGAAGTGATGGCGGCAAACGGTTGTAAGAATATCGTCTTCAGCTCCTCCGCCACCGTGTATGGCGATCCTGCCAGCGTGCCGATCCGCGAAGATTTCCCGACTCCCGGCGCGACCAATCCCTACGGTTGGACCAAGCTTATGATGGAGCAGGTTTTTCGCGATACCCAGAAAGCCGATCCGGAGTGGAACATCATTCTGTTGCGCTATTTCAATCCGATCGGCGCTCACGAGAGCGGATTGATCGGCGAAGATCCCGCCGGCATCCCCAACAACCTGTTGCCGTTTGTGGCTCAGGTGGCGGTGGGCCGTCGCCCCTGCCTTTCGGTGTTCGGCAACGATTATCCCACCCGCGACGGTACCGGGGTGCGCGATTACATCCACGTGGTGGATCTGGCGCTTGGTCATCTGAAGGCGATTGACAAGCTTGCCGCCCGTCCCGGTCTGGCGGTCTATAATCTCGGCACCGGCAACGGCTACAGTGTGCTTGAGGTGGTGGCGGCCTTTGAAAAAGCCTCCGGCCGTAAGGTGCCCTATGAGATCAAACCCCGCCGTCCCGGCGATATCGCTGAGTGTTGGGCCGATCCCTCCAAGGCGGAGCGTGAGTTGGGATGGAAGGCAACGCGCAATATCGATAAGATGTGCGAGGATGCTTGGCGCTGGCAGTCCGGCAATCCGAACGGTTTCCGCGGCTGATTGCGGGGTGGGGGATGTCGGACAGTCTGGTTTCGGTACTGGATGATTTTATCGACGCTTTGCGGTTGCGGCGCGAGCTTGGCGACCGTGTGGTGGAGATTAGTCCGGAGGTGTGGGGCGAATTCCTTTCCGGCCCCATACCGAAACCGGCGCCGGTTTCGGTCGCGTCATCCGCTGTCCGTCAAGTTTCGCCGTCGCCGGCAACTCGCGCTGGACATTCCGCTGCGGCTGCCGCTGCCGATGGAAAACTCAACGACTTGATGTTCATCACCGATTTGCCGCTGAAGGAAAACGAATCGGTGCTGCTGCTGAAAATGATCGGCACTATGGATCTTGGGTACGAAGCGGCGGCGGTGCCGGTGGTCAACGCGCCCGTAATGCCCTCTGATGAAGAATCGGTGCAGCGTTGCCGCAGTTTCCTGCGCGAGCAAATTCAGGTGTGCCGTCCTCGGGTTATTGTGCTGTTAGGGGAAAAGCTTGCCCGCGCCATAGTTCCCGGAATACAGTTGGGCGCTTGGGGCGGTTCCGCCAAATATCCGGTGGTTGCGATAAAGCATCCCAGAGAAATTTTGCGCTGGGGGGAAAGCCCCACCGCCCGCCGGTTTAAACGCGATGTGTGTCTGGTTTTCAAGGCGATTCTGATTGCCCTGCACCGACCGATTCCCGATTGCCTGGCCAAGGTGAGATAAGAGGCCGGAGGGTGACGGGCATACCGTTCAGTTCTTGATCGACTTTAGCCGCAACTGACCACAGGCGGCGTTTACGTCGCGGCCTTTGGAATAGCGCATGGTGGTGGGAATTTTCGCTTGCAGCAGACGGTCGAGAAAATTGTGGCAATCCGCGGCATCGGGGCGTTTCCCGGAAAATTCCTCCACCGGGCTGAGCGGAATCAAGTTTACCTTGCACGGCAGTTGCCGTAACAGCGAAATCAGCCGTTCGGCATGGTGCGGGCGGTCGTTCAGCTTTTTAATCAAAGTGTATTCAAACGTGATGATGCGGCCGGTTTTTTCCGTGTAGGCTTTGCACGCGGGAATAAGCTTTTCCAGCGGCCATGCGCGGTTGACCGGCATCAGTTGGTCGCGCAACAGATTGTCTGGCGCGTGTAGCGAAACCGACAGCTCAAATTGCAACCCTTCCCCTGACAAACGTTCGATGCCCGGCACCACGCCGCAGGTGCTGATGGTGATATGCCGCGCCCCGATGGACAATCCTTTTTGGTCATTCAAGACCTTAAGCGCGGTTATCACTTGGTCGTAATTGTCAAACGGTTCGCCCATTCCCATTACCACGATGTTGCCAGGCCGCTGTAACGTTTGTTCTACGCCGGCGCGGAGGTGGCGGCAGGCTGCCATCACTTGTCCGACAATTTCCCCGGCGGTGAGATTCCGGGTTTTGCCCAATTGGCCGCTGGCGCAGAATGCGCAGTGAAAATTGCAGCCCACTTGAGATGAGACGCATTGGGTGAGACGCTGTTTCGATGGAATAAGTACGGTCTCAATTTTTTCGCCGTCTGACGGGCATTCCAACAACAGTTTGGTAGAGGCGTCGTCGGATGAAGATACAGCCACTTCACGCAAAGGTGTTATCGGCATCAGTTCCTGTAACTGGCTGCGCAACTGGTTGGGCAGGGTGCTTACGTTAACCCAATCCTCGGCAAATCCTTGATAAAGCGCGGTGGCGATCTGGTCGCCCCGGAATGCCGGTAGCCCAAGCGTTTCTTTGCAAAGCTTTTTCCACTCGGACGGGATTACTCCCCAGGGGTTGAGTCTGTCGCAAGCGGGATTATTTGCCATCGCTTTCCGGCTCCTTAATGCCCTGGCGGGGTTTTAGCAGCGGGTTTTTCCCGCGTTTGTCATTATCGGCTTTGGCCTCGTATTTTTTGTCTTCAACATCACTGTTTTTCACCACATACGGCTTTTTCTCTTCCGGTTGATTCCTAGGGTCGGCGGGAATCGAACGCACTGTAGTTTTTTTCTCGTTAGGCACAAAATCTTTGCCTTGGCCGTCATTTTTGCCGACATAAACGGGCAAATCGTCATCGCGATTTGCGGCTGGCCGGTTTTCGTATGGCTTGGCCTGGAAAATCTTCGGTTGGGGAGCAGCAATCCTCTTTGCCGGTTCAAAAGTCTTGCCGCTGTAATTTTTGACTGCCGTTTGCTTTGAAGGCTGGTACGGTTTGGCCTCCAAGCGTTTTTCCGGCGCGGATTTCCTGGGCCGGAATTTCACCTCATCGTTGTCATTCGCGCCGTCGGCGTTGAAAGAAAAAGTCGCGAGCGCAAGAACAGCGGCGATAATTTCGGGAAATACAAATCTCATGGCGTTACTGGCGGGGTTTTTCGTGCTGCAGGGAGCGGAAATTGCCGATAGCTTCGCTGACGCGGATCGGCCGGTTGTAAAGCCGCACCGCCTTAACCGACGGGGCGACGGTCGCCTGATAGTTTCCGGTGGCGGAGTTGAAATCGCCGGGCAGTCGTCCCCAGCCTTGGGTACGGGTTTCGCCACCGTCGCAAAAGACGCCGTTGACGATGGACATTACGATGCCTGCCGAGAAATCGCAAACGAAAACCGCGTGGTTTACCGCAGACGCGAGCGCGCCCGGATCGGTACACCAGTAGGCGGAGCGGAACCCGTCGCTGATTTCAATCTTCATCACCGGTTTTGACGCCAACTCCGCCAGACAGACCCGGACTCCTCGACCGGCATCGTTCATGGTGTTGATAAGGGTTGTGCCCGCGCCAACGCCGGTGAGGTCGGTTTGAAGCTCGACGCTGAAACCGCCAAATGTGAGCGCGCCGAAATCTTTCTGGACATCAGGATGGGCCTCCGCGCCGCCCAAATCGAGTTTTTCCAGCGACAGGCCGTTGGTGCAAACCGTGTTTAATGTTGCCTGGTTCCACAGTCCTTGGAGCAGCGTGGGGTCGATGCGGTGAACGCGGGCGATGGACTTTTGGGTTTCGGTGATCCAGTATTGGCCATCCTGCTCGATTAAATCGGGGTAACTGATTCTAATCGCCGGGTTGGGGTCGAAAAGCAATAGTTCGGGTTCCGACCAGCGGATTATGCCATCCTCGCCCAACGTGCCGCCGGATATGAACGCCGGGTTACGGCCGCTCCAGGATTTTCCGCCGTGATGGTGGTACCATAAGAGGTATTTCCCGTCGGCGGTTTTGAAAAGTTTCGGGCAGGCGCGCGGATTTTTTATCACTCTGCCGCCGGGGGTGTAGGTCATCGGTTCGGGTTTGGACCAGTTGACGCCATTATCGCGGCTGTAAGAGACCCCCGCGGTTCCGGTGGCAGTACGGAATACCGCGGATAGGGCGTTTCCACCGGTAGGAACTAAATTGAACTCCTCCTGAACCGAACCAAGGGCAGGGTTTTTGATGCCCTGATCGCCTTCCGGAAGCAGATTGAACGCAATTTTATCGGGATCGTTTTCGGTCAACAGGTTCTGCGAGGCGATTACCCAACCCTCGCCGTCCTCCATGAAAAACTTGCCGAGTTTTGTTATCGCGAGATAAACCGTGCCGTCTTGGACTTTCGGTTTGTCGATACTCCAGAAATGGCAAACCTCGCCGCGCCACGGGTTACGGCGGTCAACGGCGGTGGTGCGGATCGGAACCCGGTAACGTTGGGCGGACCAGCTCTTTCCGCCGTCGTCCGAATAGCGGAAAACATACCAGCCGTGGGAGTCGGACCGGATCCGGCGTTCGGAATTCGGGAGAGTTACGACCTCTTCGCCGTTGAAAACGTAGAAAACGTAAATACGTCCGCCGGGAGTGATTAACGGGGTAGCCCAGGAAGCTTCAGGTCCCGTGTCAGGTTCGATCGCGACTGGTTCCGACCAGTCCCCGCCTTGGTTCTCGCTGACGGTGGAGATGATGTGCTGGCCGGGTTGTCCTTCCAGCCCCTTGCCGGTGGTGGCAACGCAGACCCAATGGCCTTGGGCGTTAACCACCACGTAGGGCTGGTCAACATAATTCAACGCCGGGATGCGCCGGCCGTTGGCAATGTTGCGCGGGTCAGCCGCGCGGATCGCGTTTATGTCTGCCATGGCGAACAATACCGGAGTGGCAAGCAACGAAAAAAACAGGGACTTGGTCATGGGTGTTTCTCCTCGTTCAAAAACGGTCGTTATGTTATCATGAACTTCTCATGAAGGCAAACCAAAAGGTTGTTGATCATTGTTTGCGATAAGTGCCGATCTCATCGTTTACTCCGGTGTAACTGTATTCGAACACTTCATTCCCGTCAACGTATGAGAGGGTTGGGGGAATGGTGTTCGGGCCGTTGTGAACCGGCAGGTACTCAACGGAACAGGCGCGAACGGGGCGGTTCAACTCATCGGTGTCGGTAACCCTATGCCCGGCGTAAGTAAAACGGTCATCGTGTTTACCGCGAAGGCGGTGCCATCCCAGCGGTTTGCCGTCCTTCGTGTAGGAATAAACGTCCTTCCAGTTTTTCTCAATGGTCAGAATCGGGTCCGAGTAAACGTGTCGCTGGTTGGTGTAATCAACATATTGAATTTGCCCGTCAGGACGGTAGATTCGCGATTCTGAGGGTTGACAGTAAACGCACACCATCGCCGGAGTGGAATACCGCTTGCTCCGTTCGGTTTTTACAAAACACCCGATGTCCACACGCCTGGTTTTGCGATTTTCCGGAGTACCGTCGGTACTCATCGGCTGGTAAAGACCGTGGTAATCGACCTCCAGTTCTGCCCGGTCACCGGATTCGGTCAACGGTTTTATGCGGACTTTTTCAGGATCGCCGCGAAGCAGTTTCCAGACGAACGTGGTCTTTTCGCCGGTGACGCCGCCGAACGTATGTGCCTGAACGGTCATTTTTCGGGTTTTTGCGGTGTTGCGTACCACCCGGACAATGCACATTATGGAGTCCATCAGCTTTTCATTGCGGATGTCGAAATAATCTGTGCCGGGGGCGGATTCTGTTTCTTTGACCATACGCAGTACCGGCATTGGCACCAAATCGTCCTCGGTCAGTCCGTGTGCCATTTCAGCCATTGCTTCGGCATTCAGGTTGCCCGCGTTGAAAACGGCGGGATGCGCGGCTCCGGTCAGGTAATCGCCGTCGTTTTTGAGATTTCGCAGCGTGTGCCGGAAGATCGACTGTAACATCCCCCCGAGAATCATCCGCTTTGCCGCCTGATTTTTCACTACGGGCGGCATAGCGGCGAGTGCGGCCGCAAAAGCCTCGACAAACGGTTTGTCGGTATACGATGAACCTTGGCTGATGACCAGGTACGGCAGATTGGCGGGATACAAATCGCCGTTTTCCGGGTCGAAGTCGTTGTGTTCCGGAAAGAACCAGATCTGGTTGTTGATGAACAGCTGACTGCAAACCAGCGCGTTTGCAGGTTCGCTTTCGATCAATCTGGGCAGCGAGCGCCAGTAAGGCCCTTCGGTTACGGACATTGAGCAATTCCCCAGCACGGGTCCGGGCAGCAGCATATTGGGAAGCGAGACGTGCTCCCCCGCCTTTTTGGCTTCGGGGCCGAACACAACCGGGGTAAGCCAAGGGAAGTTGGTCACGGCGATTCTGGAATGGCCGTCATCGCGGTTAACATAGATGTCGCCGACATTGGACGCCGCGCTGCCGTCCTTTATCCAACCCCGGATTTTTTCGGCGGCGGGGCCGCAGTAGCGGTCGGCCGTTGCCTTGATCTCGGACGCCACCAGCGGGCGCACGATTTTAAAGGTCGTCTGGAAACAGGAGGTGTCGAAATTCCACACGGTGTTAGACCCGTTGATCTCCACCGGATAGCCGGCGAAACTTTCGCTTTTTTGCGCACGGTTGATGTTTGGCGGCGGATTGGCGGCTACCGCCTTGATTTTTTTAAGAATCAGGGCATAGCGGGGATCCCCGGACAATTGTTGGATATCCTGATCTTTGGTTAGCATATCGCGGTTGACAAACCCTAGGTCAACCGCCTGTTCCAGCGCTTCAAAAGCCGCATCTTTGTTTTTGCGGTATGCGAGCGCGCAAGCGAGATTATACCGCCACATCGGGTCGTGTGGCAAAAGCTCGCACCCTTGCCGGCTCACCTCCTCGATTTTTGCATAATCGCCGGATTTGGCCGCCTTAATCAGCTGGATTTGCAACTGCCGGTGCCGTTCCTGCTTCTTGGGCATATCAAACACCGACTCTTCGCCGAATGAGAATAACTGGGCGAAGAAGGCGGTGGTCAACAGGATGAGGATTATTAGGCGGTTTCTAAAGCTCATTTTTCGGCCGCCTTTTTCTCTCGCTCGGCGGTACCCAACCATTGCAACATTCCCTTTGCAACGGCATCGGCGTAGGCTTTGCGTCGGGAGGGGTTATTGAAAATTTCATATTCCCCCTCTGGTTCGTTGATGAAATCAAATTCGATAAGGCAGGACGGCACCGCAGGATTGCGGCAAACCGCGAGACTGTTCGGTCTCACCCCGCGGTCGGACACTCCGCTGACTGCGGCGATGCCGGGATGAAGCGCGGCGGCCAAGCCCAAACCGCGCTCATTCCATCCGAAGGATATGAAGTGGCGTACTTCGCGCGGATCGGTTGAAGCGGCGGTGGCGTTGTGATGGACGGATATGAAAGCGTCGGCATGATGTTTGACCGCCTGCCGCACCCGTTCGTAAAGACCGACCGCGACGTCTTTGGTGCGGGTGTATTCGACCTTGAACCCCGCTTTTTTCAAAGCTTTGCCAATGGCAGTGGCCTGAAGCAGGTTGGCGTCCTTTTCCATTCTTCCGGTGGGACCGATCGCCCCGGTATCCGAACCGCCGTGGCCGGGATCGATTACCACCAGAATGTCGCGGGGCTTTTTGCCGGCAGCGGGGTAGGGGGCAAAACCGGTTGACGGATCGGGGATTTCGTTAACCGCGGGTTTGCCTTCAGCGGTCCGGGTGTAGTCGCGGGCAATCCAATAATCGCGGTCGCCCACGCGGCAGCGGAGATGGTTTCCTGAATAACCGGTGGTTTTCAGCACCAGACCGGTCTCGGGGAAACCGATGGTGTCCCCGTCGCCGGGAAGCGACCGGAAGCGCACCTCGTAGCGCGGACCGTTGACCTCGCAGTTGGGCCACTCGTTACGCACCTCTAGCGTACCGGCTTCCGCCATTTCCAGCCCGTTTCCGTAATACGACACCGGTAGCGGTTTATCAGTGGCGTTCTTCCAAGCCCGCGACGCGGAATAGGTTCCCGGATGGTCGGCGGATTCTTGAAGTTGGATCGATTCATTTCCTACCTTGGCGTATACTTTGCGGCCGGGAAGAGTCAGGCAAACCAGTCGCACGGATTCACCGGTCATAACACCGGTGGGTTCGCGCAGCGTGTACGGGGAGATGGCGTTTGCCGCCTTGGAGACGGGAAGTTGCCGTTTGACCGTGCACACGGCGGAAACGTCGCCGGAAACCAATTCGATGCGGTTGGTCCCGTATTGGAGTTCGCGCATAAACACAAAACCGCCGGTTTTGGGGTGGACTGCTACCGGTTCGCCATTGCAGGTAACGGCGGCGCTCGGCGGAATAACATTGCCCATCACGTAAGTTTGGGTTTGCCCGTCCGGGAATGTCGCGCCGTCTTTCGGGAAACGGATAGACACTTTAGGTTTCGCGGCGTTAACGGTCACCGCCGCCAACGCCATTATCGCAAAAGCAATCCTAGAATAAGAACTCATAACCATATCCAATCCAGTTAATAAACATCGTATTATACCGCATTTCAGAGTGACAATGCAAGGGCTAGAATGCCTTAAAAATATTATTCGTTATAAACCGCTTTCTGTTTGCCCGCAACGCCCGATTATGTTAAACTAAATAATTTTGTTGGGGATTATCCTTTTTTGAGGCGAATGATGTTCTGGCGCAGTTTATTGATGATTTTTTTTGCGGTTTTTGCGCTTGCCGGCTGTTCCGGTTCCGGCGGTGCCGCTTCGGTTGAGCGGCGTGAGCGCAATTCCTCGCTTTATCGGGCGGCAATCTCTGCCGAGCAATCCGGCGATTTGGACCAGGCGGTGGAGTTGTACTCCAAACTGTTGTACGAAGATCCCAAGGCGGTTTCCGCTCATTTCCAGCTGGCGTTGTTGTTGCAAGACCACAAACGAGACTATCTGGGGGCGATACACCATTACCGCACCTATCTGCGGCTGCGGCCGGAGTCCGACAAATCCGGTAATGGCGAGGCTGACCGCGAGACGCTTATCGTGCAGCGAATCGCCCGCGCCAAGGCGCAACTTGCCCCGCAGTTGCTGGAGGAACTGGGCGATTCGGTGGATTCGGTTTCTCAGGCCAAACTGATGAAGACCAACGGTGAACTGGAAGACCGGCTCCGGGACGCCGCCACCGCGCAGCAGCGGATAACCCGCGAGCGGGACGAGGCGTTGGAAAAGGTCAAGACGCTCGAGGGCGAGACTGCGCGTCTGCGCAAACTGGTGGAAGATTTGCGCGGCGCTGACGTGGTTGCCGCCGAGCCGTCCGGCCAGCGGGAAAAACTCAAGGCGGAAAAAGTCGAGCCGGCGCAGGATCTTGACGCTAAACGGGCGTTGTTGGACAAATTCCGCCGTGACGCAGAAAACGAAAGCTCCGCATCGAAGAAGGGTGAATCGCTGCGCGAAGTGGCAAAGAAAGAGTCGGATCCAGAGAAGCAGACGGTCGAAAGCGATGCCGCCCGCATTATCCGCGAGGCGTTGGCCGACGGTACGCTTACCCCGGAGCAGGTTAAGCCGGACACCGGGAATGCGAAGGCGGAGCAAGCCAAGCCGACGGTGAAACGCGAAGACACCAAAGAGGCGCTCAACGCGCTTCTGGGCCGGGGCAAAGGGGCAAAAAACGAGAAACATCCCGAGACCAAGGCAGTCAACAAGTTTTATGTAGTGCAACCCGGCGACACGCTGTTCCGGGTGGCGGAAAAATTTTACGGCGATTCAGCGCAGTGGAAACGCATCCGTGACGCCAACCGTACCCGGATTGACCCGGACGGGCGGATTCGTGCCGGACAGCGCATTCTAATCCCGTAGGGCGGAGATTTAAGATGTCATTGGCGGTTAACGGCAGAAGACTCACGAAAAACGAGGTTTCCACCACTATGCTGCGGCAGATGAGCAGTCCGTCGCAGCGCGCCAATTTCCATTTGGCCGTGAATGACGGGAATGACGACGGATTTTTCCTGAAACGTACGCTCCCGAAACTCGGATACCGGCGGCGTAAGATGATGCATTATCTGGCCGCCGGCGGAACCGATTGGGTGCGCACGGCCGCGGATGATAGGCGTAATTCGTGGCGCCGGAGGCTTAGCGCGTTCTTGATCGGCATGACGGCTTTATGGCTGGTTTTCTATTTCTGGCAATGTGTATGAGGAGCGTGGCGAGGTAAAATGCGTTTTCCGGTTTTAATTTTATTGGCAATAGCTTTAATGTGCGGTTGCGAAAGCCCGATGTTTAACGGCACGGTTATACCGAACCGCAAGCAGCAGCGGCAGCAGGAACAGTCAAATTTCGAGTCGGCCAGATTGGCGGCACAGGTGCAACAGAACGATATTTCCAACCGTCAGTTGTCGGAACAGCTTGAGGCGATCAACCGCAGTCTCGGATTGCTGGAACAGCGCGTGGAGCGGTTGGAGACCGCCGCCGCCCAGCGTCCCGCCGATGCCGGGGTGACAAAGGACGAGCTGGTCGCGCTGCGCCGGGACATTCAAATGGTCCGCGGCGATCAGGAAAAGATGCGAATGGACATAACCAACGATCTGGCGGGCCGGATTGAAAAGATCGCGGCACGGCAAAGCGCCCCGGCCGCGTCTCCCGCTGCTCGTCCTGCCGCCGCCGCTCCCGCGCAACCCGCCGGAACAGCAAAGGCGGCGCCGCGCGGTTCCGGTTATGAGCACAAGGTGGAAAAAGGCCAGACGCTTACCGAGATCGCCCGCGAGTACGGTACTACGGTAAAAGCCATTATGAAGGCCAATAACCTGTCCAATGCCTCTTCGATCCGCATCGGCCAGGTGCTGTTCATTCCCGACCCCTGATAAGAAAGAGGTTTTCTCATGTTTCCTGAAGTACGTTTGCGCCGTTTGAGAAGAACCCCCGCCATCCGCCGGATGTTTGACGCCCCTTACCCGCCGCCTTGCAAATTCGTTTGGCCCGTGTTTGTGGTCGAAGGCCACGACCGTTGCGAACCTATCGCGTCGATGCCCGGACAATTCCGCTATAGCGTGGACCGGTTGTTGGGGGCGTTGGAAGCCGTGGCGGCGCAGGGAATCGGCGGTGTCCTGCTGTTTGGACAGACCGAAGGTGCAAAAGACGCGATCGGCAGCGGCGCGTTTGCCGAAGACGGTGTGGTGCAGCGCGCCGTGTCGGCGATAAAAAAACATTTTCCCGGTTTGGTGGTGATGACCGATGTGTGTTTGTGCGCATACACGGAACACGGCCACTGCGGACCGTTGGACCGCCATGGCGAAGTGGACAACGATGCCGCCTGCGAACTGTTGGCCCGGGTGGCGCTGTCGCACGCCGCGGCCGGGGCGGATGTGGTGGCTCCGAGCGCGATGATGGACGGGCAGGTGCAGTTCATCCGCGAGGCTCTGGCGGACCATGATTTCTTCGATACGCTGCTGATGGCGTACTCAAGTAAATTCGCGTCGGCGATGTACGGCCCTTTCCGGGATGCGGAGAACTCGTCGCCTGCATCCGGAGACCGGCGGGGATATCAGGCTTCGTACCGCAACCTTCGTGCGGCGCTTCGCGAGAGCGAGTTTGATGAAAACGAGGGCGCGGATATCTTGATGGTGAAGCCGGCGCTGTTCTATCTTGACGTGTTGCAAAAGGTGCGAGAGACCTCCGACCTGCCGGTGGCGGCCTACAATGTCAGCGGCGAGTACAGCATGATCATCGCCGCCGCCGAGCGCGGGTGGGGGGATCTGAAGGCAATGGCCCGGGAGTCGCTGGCGGCGATGGATCGTGCCGGTTGCGATTTGTTCATCTCCTACTGGGCAAACCGCTATAACGAAATTTTCGAGATTTAGGGAGTGATCCGTGATTGAGATTGATGAGGTAGCCCAACGGCTGGAGAAACTTCGTTCCGCGCATATAGAGATGCGCGGGTATTTGAAGATGGACGAGCGGCGCGAAATTTTGGCCGATCTGGAGGCGCAGGCGGCTCGCCCGGAGTTTTGGAACGACCAGAACGCCGCCCGCGAGATTATTGCCAAAACCAATGCCCAGCGGGCGTTTGTGCGTCCTTATGATGAGTTGGGCGGGCTGATTGACGAGGTTGGCCTGATGTTGGAGCTGGCTCAGGACGAGAGCGACGAACAACAGCGTCAGCAGGCGTTGGAGGAGGCGGTGAAAACCTGCGACAAGTCTGACGCGCTGTTCGATAAACTGCGGATGCAGTCGCTGCTCAGCGGCAAGTTTGACGCCTGCAACGTCTTCGTGAAACTCCACGCCGGCCAAGGCGGAACCGAATCTTGCGACTGGGTTACCATGCTTTACCGGATGTACCGCCACTATGCCGAAGATCAGGGTTGGAAGGTGGAGGAGTACGATGTTCAGCCCGGCGAAGAGGCGGGTTACAAGGATGTATATTTCCGCATTGAGGGCAATTACGCTTTTGGCGCGATGAAAGCGGAGCGTGGTATCCACCGGCTGGTCAGGATTTCTCCCTTTGACGCCAACAAACGCCGCCAGACCTCAGTCGCTTCCGTAGAGACGGTGGCGGAGATTAACGAGGACATTGAGGTCGAAATCAAGGATGAGGATTTGCGTATAGACACCTACCGGTCTGGCGGCGCCGGCGGCCAGCACGTCAACAAGACCGATTCCGCAGTCCGGCTGACCCATCTGCCGACCGGCATTGTGGTGGCCTGCCAGAAAGAGCGTTCGCAGCACATGAACAAAGAGAAGGCGATGAACATGCTCAGGGCGCAGCTTTACGAATACTACGAGGACCAGAAACGCGCCGAGATGGATCGTTTCTACGGTAAAAAATCAGAAAACGGCTGGGGAAGCCAAATCCGCTCTTATGTCTTTTGCCCGTACACCATGGTCAAGGATCTGCGCACCGAGGTGGAAACCTCTAATGTCCAAGCGGTTATGGACGGCAATATCCAACCGTTCATCGAGGCGTACCTTAAAATGAACGCCGCCAAGAACCAGGCGTAGCCGTCCGGGAGTTTTGGCATGACGGCGGAACCCCTGATATTCCACACCTCCGGAAGCACCGGCCGGGCGAAAAATATCGTCAAGACGGCCGAATCGTTGGCCGCCGACGCCAGAATGCTTTACGCTGCGTTCGGGGAGATTTTCGCCAGGTGCCCGACGGTGGTTTATACCATCGATTCGGAACACATGTACGGCAGATTGTGGTGCCGGGCTTTGCCGGAGCTGACCGGATGTCCTGCCCTGCCTGAGAATTGGGTGCAGTCGCCGGAAGAGTTCTTTGACCGTATTGAAAAATTCGGTGAAATCGTTTTCATCACTACGCCGTCGTTTCTTGAAAAACTGGTTTGTTACCCGAATTTCCCCGGACTGTCGGGACGTTGTTTGGCGGTGTTTACTTCCGGCAGTCTGCTGCGTTCCGGGATTTCGGCGGCCGCCGGCCGGTTGCTTGGCGTGCCGCCGACCGAGATTTTCGGCAGCACCGAGACCGGCAGCGTGGCGTGGCGGAGACAGTCGGAAGGTCTGGAATGGCGGGTGTTCGAGGGGGTCGATGTCCAAACCGATTCCTCCCGCCGGTTGGTGGTCCGGTCGGATTTTTGCGTTGAAACCCCTTGGGTTATGGGCGATTTGGCGGAGTTGCTGCCCGACCGCCGCTTCCTGCTTATGGGGCGGGCCGATCGATGCGTGAAAATTCTGGAGCGGACGGTTTCTCTGCCTGAGATTGACGCCGCATTGTCGGCACACCCTTTGGTCGATCAGGCGTATTCCACCTCGTCGCTCGAATCCATTCCGCGGGTTTGGACTTTGGTGACGCTGTCTCCGGAAGGCAAGTCGTGGCTGAAACAGCGCACCTACCGCGAATTGCGCCAGAGTTTGGTCGCGTTCATTGCGCCAAAGGTGGAGAATTTCGCCCGGCCCCGCCGGATCCGCGTGGTTGAGGAGTTGCCATACACCGTTCAGGGTAAACTTCCGGAAGCTGCGGTGCGCCCGCCGTTGGCTTCTTGCTGGCAGGAGCCGGTGGTGGAGGTGGTAGAACGCGGCCCGGACAAATACGTGGCGGATTTGACCTTTATACCGGACGCGGTTTACTTCCAGGGCCATTTCCCCGGCCGGCCGATTTTGCCGGGTGTAGCGCAACTGATGGTTGTCCAGCTTATGTTTCGCCGCCATTTCCGGGTTGAACCTTCGCCCGGAAAACTTACCCGCCTGAAATTCATGAAAACAATCTCGCCGTTGCAACAGGTGCGGCTGAAAATCATCCGCAGAGCCGACGGTTCGTTTGATTTTTCCATTGATTCTGAAGCCGGCACGCACACTTCAGGGGCTTTCGCGGAGCGTCGGGAATGAAGGCGCTGTGGTTGGTCCCGGTTTATCGCCATCTGCGCCAGTTGCCCAAATTGTTGCAGCGGCTTCGAGACACCGGGTTGCCGGTGTTGCTGATTGACGATGGCAATCCGGATTGGTCGGATTTCCCCGGTGCGCAGGTAATACATCATCCCCGCAATCTCGGCAAAGGCGTGGCGATCGTCTCCGGGTTAAAATGGGCGCGGGAACATGGCTATACCCATGCCGTGCAGATCGACGCCGACGGCCAGCATGATGTTGACGACGCCTTGGGGCTGCTGCGGTTGGCGGAGCAGAATCCGTCGGCGTTGGTCTGCGGTTATCCGGTTTTGGGGCCCGACGCTCCCGCCGTGCGCTCGAAGGGTCGAAAGATTACGCGGTTTTTCATTTGGCAGGAAACCGGGATCAAAGGCGAGGACGGTATGTGCGGATGCCGGGTTTACCCGGTGGCGGCGGCGTTGGAAGTGCTGCGCCGCGCGCGTTCGCGGCGAATGGGTTTTGATATTGAGGCGGTGGTTTTGTGGCTGTGGAGCGGACGCCCGTGGTTAAAAGGTTCGGTCCGGGTGGCTTATCCGGATGACGGGTTCTCCAATTTCCGGATGTTGCGCGACAATCTGGGGTTCTTCGCTTTGCACGCCCGGCTTTGTTCCAAGCGTTTGTTCGATTTGGCGGCAGTCCTGCTGACCCTTCCACTGTGGTTGCCGGTTCTGGCGGCAGCCGCCTTGGCGGTGCGGTTCGCGATGGGCTCCCCGGTGCTGTTCCGCCAGTCGCGTCCCGGGGTGGGGGGCGCGCCTTTTGAACTGTGGAAACTTCGTACCATGCGCGACGGCGACGGCAGCGACGCGGAGCGGCTGACCCGTTTCGGAAAGTTCCTGCGCTCGTGCAGTATCGACGAACTGCCGGAATTGCTTCACGTGATTTCCGGCAAGATGTCGCTGGTGGGGCCGCGTCCGCTGCTGATGCGCTACCTGCCGCTTTACACGCGGGAACAACGGCGGCGTCACGGTGTCCGCCCCGGCATTACCGGCTGGGCGCAGGTAAACGGGCGCAACACCGTGTCTTGGCACGATAAGTTTGTTTATGACGTCTGGTACGTTGACCACCGGAGTTTGTGGCTGGATGTCAAAATCCTCGCCCGCACGGTCTGGATGGTGCTGTCCCGGCAGGGCATCAGCGCCGACGGCGAAGCCACCATGGGCGAATTCACGGGCGAAGAGGACGCTTAACCCCAACCGCAACCGGCTGCGGCGTCCAGCGTTTCTGGGGAGCAGAAGATTTTTTGCTTTTTCCCGCAGTTTGCTCTTTACAACGGTTGTGCGATTTGGTACTTTTAGTCTGTTTTTTGGCGGGAAACCGCCGAAGTATTTTTTATTGTTCCGCTGTGTTGAGAAATCCGCGGCGGGTTTGCGTCAAGGGTAAAGCCTGAGAAACTGAACTCTAACAACGCAACAAGAAGGCACTGCCTTAATCGTGCAGTTTCGCCTCCTTCGTTTGCATTGTTAGAAGGTTCTCTCAGGCACCTACCCTTGATGCATCGGGGGAGGTGTCATTTTTTTGTGTCAGTCCCCCGGTGCGAATTGCTGAAAACAGAAGAAAGGACTGACTCATGCAGGCTAAGAAGGTAATGGTGCTGCTGGCGGCGAGTTCGCTGGCATTCGCGGCTCAGGCGCTCACGCTCACCGTCAAGGACGTGAAGATCGCCCAGCGTTATCCCTGAAACGGACTGGTCGATATCGACTACACCATCGAGTGCGACGACGCGACGGCGAACGTATGGGTTTACCCGGTCGGCTACGATGCGGACTTCAACACCTCGGTCGCCCCGCGCACCCTTGAGGGCGACGGTGTTAACGGGCAGCCCGTTAAGGCCGGTTCGCACCGCATGATGTGGAACATGGCTGCCGATATGCCCGAAAACTACAACCGCGCCAAGTTCTCGATGAAGATTTACGCCTATGCCGACGCGGCCCCTTACATGGTGATCGATTTGAGTGCCGGTCCCGATGCCGAGAAATACGAAGTCTCGTATTTAACGGAGATCCCGAGTGGTGAGTGGGATTCCGAATACAAGACCACCAAGCTCGTGCTAAAGCTGGTCACGCCCGGAACGTTTATGATGGGCAGCCCGGTGGATGAACTGGGGCACAATTGTGAGTATTCCATAGAACCGCTTCACAAGGTTACGCTCACCCAGCCTTTCTACATGGGAGTCTTCGAGGTGACGCAGAGCCAGTACCAACTGGTGATGGGGGCGAACCCGTCAAGTAATAAAGGGAACGATCGCCCGGTAGAGAGTGTTTCCTATAACGTGCTTCGCGGTTCAACCCTTGGTGCCCAGTGGCCCAGCTACAAGCAGGTTGATGCATCCAGCTTCTTCGGCAAAATCCGCGCCCGAACCGGAATCACCTTCGATCTCCCCACCGAGGCCCAGTGGGAGTATACCTGCCGGGCGGGTTCGGGCACCGCGCTCAACAGCGGTAAGAATCTGACGACCCTAACAACATCTTGTCCAAATTTGTCCGAAGTGGGTCGGTATAGAGATAACACCCGTGACGGTAAAGGCGGGTACAGCGGTGCACATACGGTAGTTGGTAAATATGCGCCGAACGCATGGGGTTTCTATGACATGCATGGCAATGTCTCCGAGTGGTGCCGTGACTGGTGGAGATCTAGTTTTTTGGAAACCGAGACAGATCCTAGCGGTTCAGAAAGCGGCACATATCGCGTTTTGCGTGGCGGTGATTGCGATAGTTATGCCCAAGGATGCCGTTCCGCCTATCGCAATCAATACACTGGTTATAACGGCTATAAAGGTAGTTATCCTGCTCGCTATTACTCTAGCTGGGGTTTCCGGATCGCGGCTTATCCTGCGGAGTGAGGCGTTTTTACCGAGTGCCATTGAAAACTATGTTGGGGTGATGTTTTATGGTTCTGCGGCGGGTGGCGTATCCGGTGCAGAACCGGAAGTCACCCTTGGGGCCGTGCCTCGCCCGCATGTAGCCGCAGGGAGGGCATTTCTTGACCTCCTCATTGTCGGATTTGCGCTGCGCTAGCTTTTTTCTGCAGAAGACTAGTGTTTCGAGTCGGACGAGGCAGATTCATAAGGACGTATAGGCCAAGGCGTTTGCATCCGGCAGGTTTTGGGGAAATTTGCCAGGCACGGAGTAACCCCTTTCAGATGATTAACGGTGAGATTCTAGTACGGCCGCATAAGACGCGGCAGGGAGAAAAGATGAAAAGCACAGTTTTTTCCGATGGATATCGACGGCATCCGGCGGCGGCACGTTGCGTTAGATTGCTGGCGATGTTGTTCGCCTTGACGGCTGCTGCCGACAATTTCCCGGAAGGCATAGTCATCGACAGCAAAGAGAGCGCGCCCATCCGCCTGGAGACGCGCGATCCCGACCCGATGCCGGAAGAAATCCCGGAAACGGTCGCGGTCGAGGGCGGCCGGTTGTTGTCGGATACGGTTTGGCCGACCGCCGCGACGAACTTCGTGCTGAACACCGTAGTCGTCCCGGCGGACACCACGCTTACCGTCGTGACCAACGCCTGCGTGTTCTTTGCGCCCTACACCGGCATCAAGGTGGAGCAGTGGGGTACGCTGCGGGTACTGGGGTCGGCGGACGGTCCGGTTCTTTTCACCGCCACGAACACTAACGACTGGACGCTTACCGTGCTGGAGCACGGGGAATTTTCGGATTCTTACGCCATTTTTGAAAAAACCACCATTTCATCTCATCCGACGGTGACGCTGCCGGCCGAATTGGAAACCAGCGAGCGCAACGGCTGCGCAAGGATACCGGTGAATGTGAGCGGGATGAGGGATAGCGCGTTTCGGATAAAGTGGCGGGCGATAGACGGAACGGCGGTTTTGGGGGAAGATTACACGCTTGCCGAGGGAGAGGTGGAATGGGACGGCACCTCTGACGGGGCGAAATACATCGTGATCCCGATTACGGAAGATGAGGAAGAGGAGGGCGACGAAACGTTTGCCGTCGAGATATGCGTCGCGGAAGGGGCGAATATGGGCGCCGCAATCCGTTGCGAGGTGCTGATACGGACGGCGATGGTTCCGGTCGCCGTCTGCGCGGAGAGTGAGGAGTACGACGCGATCCGGCTGGAGACGCGCGATCCCGACCCGATGCCGGAAGAGATCCCCGAGACTATCGCGGTCGAGGGCGGCAGGTTGCAAGCGGATACGGTTTGGCCGACCGCCGCAACGAATTTCGTGCTGAACACCGTAGTCATCCCCGACGGCGTTACGCTGACGGTTGTGACCAACGCCTGCGTGTTCTTTGCGCCTTACACCGGTATCAAGGTAGAGCCGGGCGGGGCGCTGGTGACGGTCGGCTCTCAGGAAGCCCCCGTGGTGTTCGATTCCGCCGCCGTGGGGGACTACGGGATTACGGTGGTTTCCGGCGGGACGTTTGCGGATGAGTGGACTTCCTTCCGGAAGTTGCGGTATGGCGGCTTCGGCGAGGTGCGGCTGGACGGCGATCTCCTGTTTGACTCCGAGGAAGGGACCGTCCGAATCCCGGTGTATGCAAGCGGTTCGCGGACTGCGGTGTTTTCCGTGGATTGGATCGGTCCGGACGGCACGGCTGGCACGGTGGTGTGGTCGAACGTCAGCGAGGGGACGAAATGGATTACGCTCCCGATGGAGGGGTTGGGCGATAGTTTCACCGTGACGCTGGCGGAGGGGCGCTGCGTAAACATCGCGGAAACGGGCGGCGTGACCGTCGTGCGGATTTACGAGAACCTGAAAACTGCGGCGGTGTGCGCTGAAAGCGAGGCGAGCGATTATGCGCGCATTGAGTGCCGCAACGACGGGACGCTCGCGAAAGCGCTGGTGCGCGGCGTCGAGTATGTGAGCGAAGACGGTGATACCCCCGCCGAAGCATGGGATTCCGCATCGGTGACGGACGGCTGGCAGGCGAACGGGCTTCTGGTCAGGAACGATCCGGCAATCGCGGTCGAGGGCGGCCGTTTGCAGGAGGCGGCGACGGTCTGGGCGGCGGATGTAACGCACCTCGTGCGCAACTGGGTGGTCGTGCCGGACGGCGCGACACTCACCATCGAGGCCGGGGCGGTCGTGAAATTCTGCGAGATGACCGGTATCAAGGTCGAACCGGGCGGGAGTGTCGTAGTCGCCGGTACGGAAAGCGTTCCGGTGGTTTACACTGCGGCGGCCGATGACACGATCGGCGGCGACAGCGACCTCCGGGAGACTGATCCGGAATTCAACGACTATGCGGTGAACACCCTTTCCGGCGGCTCATACACCGACAATTGGTGCGCGATCCGCTACGCGACTTTCTCGAATCTCGGCACCGCGACCGTTCCGGCCGAAGCGATCGCTCCCGCGACGGACGGCCTTGTGCGCGTTCCCGTGTTCATCTCCACCGACCGTATGGCTACCTTCTGCGTGGATTGGCGCACGGTAGGCGGGCCGACCGCATCCGGAAGGCTCACTTGGGCGAACAAAAACGGCGGCACGCAGTTCATCGACATCCCCGTAACCGTGGCCGCTGACAGCGAGTTTACGGTTGAACTTTTCGAGAGCATGGGCATAAACGTCTCCTTGACGGAGAGAAAGTGCGACGTGAAGATATACGCGAACGACCTCTTCCCGCAGGGCGTCTATGCCGAAAACGCGGACAGCTCCGCTACGCGCATCGAGACGCGCGAGTACGACAGCGACCTTGAAATCGGGCCCTCTTCGACCGTGGTCATCGAAGGCGGCAGATTGCAGACGGGGACGAACGTGTGGTCTGCAGGGGTGACGCATCTGGTGCGCAACTGGGTGGTGGTGCCGGCCGGTGCCACGTTGACGATTAATGCTGGGACGGTCGTAAAGTTCCTGCCGTACACCGGTATCCGCGTCGAGCCGGGCGGGCGGGTCGATGCAAACGGCACGGTCGAAGCGAACATCGTGTTCACCTCTGTGGCGGACGACTCGGTCGGCGGCGACACGGACGGCAAGGCGGAGGAACCGGAATTCGGCGGTTACACCGTCGATGTGCTTTCCGGCGGCACATTCGCGAACACCGAGACGCAGATGCGTTACGGCGCGAGCAGCAGTTTCGGCACTATATCGATCGAGGCGGCGGCGGTCGCCCGCAAAGAGGACGGTTTCGTGCTGATACCGGTTTATGTGCCGTCGTCCTATTCGCAGGCGTTTTCCGTGGATTGGGTGGCGCATGACGGCGTGGCCAAGTTCGGCGAGGACTATCTCGTCGCGGCGGGGCGGCTTGATTGGTCCGGTACTTCTCCGGTCACACAATACATCCGCATCCCGCTCGACCGCTTGGCGGCGACGGAAGAGAACGAGGATTTCGCAATCGAACTGACCTATTCGCGCGGCATCAACCTCAATCTTTCGATGAAGGTTTGCGCCGTTACGCTCTACGACACGATTGATTGTTATGCGGACGGGGTGATGCATCCGACGGCGAGTCTATGGTCGGATACTGCCACGGTGGATGCCCAAACCGGAAAGTTGCCGATTTTCGCGGACGGTATCGAGCATATCCGGTATTCGACGCGCTGGAGCAGCGCCGGAACCGGGGTGTCGGTGACCGTGGCCGATGCCGGAAGCAATATGGTAACGCTTGAGGAGACGGATTCGCCAGCGGAAGGCGAGACCATGTGGGACAGTGTGTCGTGCGAGGACGGCCGGTATGAAATGGTACACACGATACGCGATGCGGCCGGGGATGCTGCCATGACCTATTCGGCTGCATTCATCGTCAACCGGGGCGTGGAGACGCACGGCGGGCGACTTGCCGCCGATGAGATCTGGACGGCGGACAAGGTGCATCTCGTCGTATCGACGGTGGTGCTGGGCGATGGCATATCCCTGACGATAGAACCAGGGGCGATTGTCAAATTCATGACCGGAACGGGAATCGTGCTTGAGTCCGGCGCGTATGGCGTATGCAGCGGCGTCGTGATGACCCACGCCTATGACGACGTGGCGGGCGGAGACACTTTCCTCGACGGCAACGCGACCGAACCCGAGTATGACGGCTACTCTCTCAACGGAAACTGGGTTGACGATGCCGCCACCGAGTACCGTTATCTGGGGACATGGGGCATCGCGCGGGCGGTCTGGACCGGCGAAGGCGGCGATGACGATGTCGGGAATCCGGCGAACTGGCTATGCTACAGCGCGCGTGGCGACATCATGCCCGGAGAGCTGCCGACGGAACGGACGGATGTCACCATCCCCGAATGCGGCGTGATGCCGCAGATTGCGCCCGGTGCCAAGTTGATCTGCCGCCAGGCGTCGATTAAAGAGTTTCACATCGCCAACGGCGGCATGATGGTGGCGACGTCCATCGGCCATATCGGTAACGGGACTGCCAGCCTGTGGTGCGACGGCGGGACGATCCGCGCCCATGACGACAGCGCGATTCTGTCCGGTATAGATCGGGTGGCGGTCGGTCCAGACGGATTGGCGATTGACAACGGCGGTTACGACGTGTCAATCGCCAATTGCGGGGTCGCGGCGGCGGATGCCGCCGGTTCGCTCGTGCTGGCGGGAACGGGAACCACCTCGCTGGACAGCCTGCCGCCGGTCGATGAGATCACGGTTTCCGCCGGAACGACTATGGCGCTTTCCGCCGGCTTCCATACCGCGTTCGCGGACGGTGTGTCGCCAATCAGCGATAACGTATTGCCGGACGCGGCGTCCGACCGGATAAAGGCGGACGACTACCTGCTGCACCGGTGGAGTTTCAACGACAGCGTCAAGGATAGCATCGGCGGCCGTGATGCGGACTTCAAGGGGAACGTCGTTTTGTCGAACGGTAAGGAGGCTCGGCTGGCGGGCGGCGCCAGAGGATCATCGTGGATCGACCTTGGCGACCATATCATTCCCGAAGAGCTGGGCGACACGCCCTTTACCATTGAACTCTGGACGACGGTGCGGACTTCCAAAGGATGGGCAAAGGCGTTCTCGTTCGGCAGCAACGGCATGAGTGACGGCAGTGTTGCCGCTGGCACGTCCGGCCTCATTTTCACCTACCATAACGGCGGGTCGAGCGCGGTACCTTCCTATAGGCCAGTGGGGGCTTACCAGAGCGCCAACTTCTCGGTGGGCGGCACGGTGCTGTCGGTAAAAGTGGAATACCATATCGCCTTGACGGTTATCCCGACCGGCGACGGTGAATCCGCAACCGTCAGCGTGTACATCTACAACGCCGCAAGCGGTGCGAAAGTAGGCGGCATCACGCATGAAGTGGAGGATTGGACGACGGCGAAGATTGTCCAAGACAACTTCTGGCTGGGGCACTCCTGGTGGGACGACCCTGACGCCGCCGCGAACTTCAACGAAGTGCGCGTGTGGAACGCTGCGCTTTCCGAGAGTCAGATCGCGGCGAACAATACGCTGGGGGCCGACACGCTTCCCGTGTTGACAAGCGACGCCGCCGTCGCCGTCGCCCGTTGCCTCAATGTTGAAGCTGGCGCTTCGGTGGACTTGAGCGGCAACACGCTTGTCCAACCCGTTGTTTCCGGCGCGGGCGTGATCACCAACGGCATGCTGACCGTCACTGCGGCGTTGTCGCCGGGCGGGGACGGTAAGGTCGGAACGATTGTGCTTGCGGCGGATGCGGCGGTGACCGGCGCGGTAAAACTGGATGTCGGCGATTGCATTGCGGCAAGCGGTGAGCTGAATCTCGCCGGCGCGAAGATCGAGGTGTCGGACCTTGCGCACCTAAATGGGGTGTACGTCTTCGCGACTTCGGAGACCGGCGGAATTTCGGGCAATCCTGACGTTTCGGTGCTTAATTCCAAAGGCTATGAGCTGGAAATCGCCCCGGACGGGAAATCCGCGAGAATCAAGCGGATGGGGACAATGTTCTTTGTCAGGTAGCCCGACGTCCGCGTTCCGCGCCGGAATTTAAACGAGCGGTAATTTGTGAACAATGAAGTTAGGCGGGTCAACCGCCTAACTTCTCCGGCTCAGCGGCAGTTCCAAGCCGTGGCGTTCGAGCAGTTCGCGGTCGCCCAGAATTTGATCTGGCGAACCGTTAGCCGCCAGCTTGCCGCCGCTGAGCACGATTACCCGGCTGCAAGCGTCCAGCACGAAATCCAGATCGTGGGTGGCGATGAGTTTGGCGCATTTCAGCCCGTTCAGGACACGGATTACATTACGGCGGTTGCGGGGGTCAAGGGCAAGGGTAGGTTCGTCCAGAAGCAACACTTTGGGACGCAACGCCAGCACGGTGGCGATAGATGCCAAGCGTTTCTGCCCGCCGCTTAACTTATACACCTGACGGTCGGCGAGATCGGTTATCCCTACGGACTCCAGGGCGTCGGAAACCCGGCTGGCGACTTCCGGTTCCGGCAACCCTTCGTTGCGCGGACCGAACGCCACGTCTTCTCGAACATTGGCCAGAAACAATTGGCTCTCCGCATCCTGGAAAACGTATCCTGCGGCCCGGCGAATCCGGGAGAGGTTGTTTCTGCACATCGTCAACCCGTCAACCGTTACGGTGCCCCGTTGGGCGGTGAGCAGTCCAACCAATAATTTCAGCAGCGTTGATTTGCCGGCCCCGTTCGCGCCGATTAACGCAACCGATTCGCAATCTTGAACCGACATCGTGATTCCGTCTAGAATGGTGGATTCCGGATGGTAGGAAAAAGTTACGTCTTGGAGCGACAGCACATCGTTCATTTGAAAATCTCCAACGCGAGTTTCCCGATTGCAAGCATGGGGTCGCAATATCGGATGGCGGCAAAACAGCCGGTCCAAAGAACAAAATATAACCAACCGGCGGAGGTACTTTCATCGGAGGGTCGCGGCAGCCGGTAAGCGCCGGAATACCCCCGGAGATCCATCGCGTCCTTTACCCGGTTGGAGCGGTCGATCGAGCGCAGCAGCAGCAGACCGGCAAAAGGTCCCCATGCGGACGGTTTCAGCGCCGAGCCGCGCGTACCGGAACGCAACGTGTAGGCATCCCGCATCCGGATTGTCTCTTTTGCCATAATCACCAGATAGCGGTGCATGAGCAGGATCGAGAACCCGAACGATGGCGGGAAACGCAGTGACGCGAACGTGCGCGCCATGCCGTCAACCCCGGTAAGCCGCAACAGCGACCATCCCGCCAGCAGCGCCAAGACACCCTTAAGGAACAGTACCGCAAAGGAAAGCCATCCTCCGGATATTGCGACGGTTCCGATCCTTACGGCAACGGCGCGGTCGAAAAATGGGTTGGCGATACCAAGCAGCACCACCAGCAGCAGGGCATGACGAAGTTGACGCAGCCCGCGTGCGACAGGAATTTTTTCCGCCAACGCCAAAGCCAGCGGATATACGGTCATGCCCAGTACGCCGGGGAAATCGTATTTGTCAAAAGAAACCAGTGTGACCAGAAAAGTCAACGTCACCGCAAAACGGGCCACAGGGGGAATTTTCCCCTGCGGCTGTCCTGATGGCCGCACCCGCTCAATTTCGTGGAATGCGGCGATAACGTTTTCCAGCGGCGACGGGCTCACGATACGGAGGGCTGGCGGTTGCGGCGCAGGTTAAGTGCGCCGCAGGCCAGACAGCAGATCGCAAGCACGATGAGTGAGCCGACTACGCCGGACAGGATATTGCCGCCGGCGGATTCGGAATCGGGAAGATTGTAGTCGGGCAGCAACGCGGTTTTTTCTTGAACCGCCGCTGCTTCGGAGTGGAGGTCGCCAGACGACTCAAGCTCCGAAGTTCCCGCGACTTTCTCCATCGACCATTCCAGCCCGTCCGGCGAGGAAGACGCGGCGAGCGAGAGCAGTCCGCCGACCGCCAGTGCCGCCGCAGTGAAGATTGCCAGCATGGCACCGCGCGAGAACCGCGAGGTCGAGACTGCGGAATTAACCTCCAGCATTTCGGGGCGAGTGTCGTAAACGAAGCTCAGCACCGCACCGGTGATCAGCCCCTCAACGGTACCGATCGCGAGATGGATGGGAAGCATCGCCAGAACGAACGCCGAGAACGGCAACTTCGTGATTCCGGAAGCAAGCGTTTCCAGCGTCACGGAAAACGCCCCGAGCTGTAGCGCCACGATATTGCCCACGATGCTGGCGGCGAAGATTTTTTTACGGCTCAATTCGCCTTTGGTCATCAAAGGCCAGATCACCCCGCCGCCCAGCATGCAGCCATAGAATGCCATGTTCCAAAGGTTGGCGCCGTAGGCAAGGATGCCGCCATCGGCAAACAACAGACATTGCACCAGCAAAACCACCGCCATGGTCAGGAATCCGGCGGCTGGTCCCAGCACCGCGGCCAGCAGCATACCCCCGCAAATGTGTCCGGAGGATCCGGTGCCCGGAATTGAGAAGTTGATCATCTGGGCGGCAAAAACGAACGCTCCCATCACTCCGGCCTCCGCCACCTTTACGCTTTGGGGAGATTTGCGGATCTTGGTTACTGCGGCACCAACCGCAATCGCCGAAGCGGCATACATTGTTCCGGCTACAGCTGGCGTTAGCAATGCGTCTGACATGTGCATTATGATATCCTCCAATTAACAGAAAAAAACGGTTTCATTTGTGAAACAAGGTAATTTTACCCCATCATGTGCCAGATTGCAACGCCAATTCAGTGTGCGCAAGAAAATTTCGGTTGCGGAAAACAAGTGACAAATTGGACAAAAGGCGGTATCATAATGTTTCAGACAGTGTTGGTGTAAATGCGTTTTGGGTATTGACACCCGGTTGGATACGGACAAAGGAGTTAAATGATGAATGGGTATCGGTTGGCGGTTGCGGTTTTTGCGTTCGGGCTGGCGACGGTTTGCGGGGCGGCGGGACCCAAAATCCCGGCGGTCTATACGGTGCCGCATGAGCTGGACATGCTGATTAAGGCCGGGCATATTCAAGGCGCCTGCTGTTCCGAACAGGGGATTTATTTGTCGCATCAGTTCGGCATCGAAATGATTGGCTGGGACGGCAAGCGGTTGCGCGGAGTGGAGACGCCGGCGCATTTGGGCGATGTGGCTTTCGCCGACGGGCGGATCTACGGTGCCTTTGTTCTTCGCGGGCTCAAGCCGGGCGAACCGACGGGAATGATCCGCGTTTGGGATGAAAAACTTAACGTGTTGCAGGAACGGCGGGGTTTTGAGGCGTTAGACGGCGCGGTGGTGATTGGCGATACGCTCTATTCCGGAATCGACCGGTGGGGTGGTAAAGGTCATCCCGGCGCGGTGATTGCGGCGTTCGATCTCAAGTTAGAGCCGAAAGGGATTAAGGAGGTGGATTTCGGGTATTGGATCCATTTTGGGGTTCAGACGATGGCAACGGAAGGTAAAGACCTTTTCTGCGGCAATTACGGCGTCACGAAGAATCCGACGGAGAACCCGAAGGGCTTGAATGTCTCACGTATAACCCTTCCGGATTATACGGTAAGGGAGAGTTGGAACCTTCCGTTCTCCGAGGGGTTCGGTCGAGTCCCGGCCTCAATCGCGAAACGCGACAATCCGGTTTTCTTTGCCGTCCGGGCGATGGGCGGCAATATGCAGGGATGGCGCAAGGATCCGGTCAACAATCCGCCGCGCATCCGGATCGATTTCTACGAATATGACGGTAAAGGCCATTTTGAAGACATTACCAGCCGGTGAGGTGGTTAGGCGGTTGGACGGAACTATAATGAAGAATGAAAAGTTTTAACCACAATTTTTTCATTTTTAACTCTTCATTTTTCATTTCCCTCTGAGGGTTTTCGGTTTGATTTTCCAAGGCGGTTGGTGTAGTATTAAGGACGTGTTTACATTCGGGCGGCGAATTGGAGTAAGGCATGGAAAAGGTTTGCATTATCGGCGGTTGCGGGCACGTGGGTATCCCTTTGGGATTGGCTTTGGCAAGCAGAGGTTTTGACGTGTCGCTGGTGGACGTCAACCCCGGCGCGGTAGAGACGATAAACGCGGCAAAACTCCCCTTCAAGGAGGAGGGTGCCGAGACATTGCTGGCTGAGCACATCGGTAAAAACCTGCGGGCCACCGCCGATCCGGCGGCGGTTTCCGGGGCGGATGTCGTGGTTTTTGTCACCGGGACACCGGTGGATGAGCATCTCAACCCGAAAATCCATGACGTGCTGCGGGTGGTGGACAGTTATATCCCGCGACTTAACACCCGCCAACTGATCGTTTTGCGCAGTACCATCTTTCCCGGTGTGACCCGGATTGTGGAGTCGCTGTTGCGGGAAAAACTGGGTGCCGCCAACCTTGCGTTTTGTCCGGAACGCATTGTGCAGGGCAAGGGTATCGAGGAAATTTTCACGTTGCCGCAGCTGGTTTCCGGAGTGGACATTCAGAGCGAAGACGCGGCGGCGCGGCTGTTCGCCACCATCGCGCCCAAGATTATCCGCATTACCCCGGAGGAGGCGGAGTTGGCCAAGCTTATGACCAACGCCTGGCGTTATTTGGAGTTTGCCATCGCCAATCAGTTTTACATGATGGTGGAGACGCAAGGATTGGATTTCTACCGGATTCTGGACGCGATGAAGGACGGTTATCCGCGCGCGAGCCATTTCGCCCGCGCCGGGTTGGCGGCAGGCCCCTGCCTGTTCAAGGACACCATGCAGCTTTCCGCCTTCCATAACAACGGGTTCTTCCTCGGTCATTCCGCCATGCTGGTGAACGAGGGATTGCCGAATTTTCTGGTTTCGCAGCTGGAGGCACGGATGGGTGGGTCGCTTCGCGGCAAGAAAATCGGAGTGTTGGGGTTGGCGTTCAAAGCCGACAACGACGACACCCGCGAGTCGCTTTCGTTCAAGCTGATCAAATGTTTGGAGACCAAGATGGCGGTTGTGCTGCGTTCGGACGAGTTTGTGCCGGGCACCATGCCGCTGGACGAGTTCATGCGGCAGGCGGAGGGGATTATTCTTGGCGTGCCGCATACCGCCTACAAGCAGTTGGAACCGTCGGTGCCGTACGTGGATTGCTGGAATGTTTGGAAACGTTAGTCTGGGGAGGCGTAAATGAGAATTCTGGTTACTGGAAGCGCGGGCTTTATTTGCGGATACTTGGTGGAAGAGTTGCTCAAACACGGCCACGAGGTGGTGGGCATCGACAATTTTTCCAAGTACGGCCCGGTAAAGAAGAGCTATGACAACCACCCCAACTACCGTTTCACCCAAGGTGATGTTAAAGACCTTGACCTGATGCGGAGCCTGGTGAAAGATTGCGACCAGGTGTTGGGCGCGGCGGCCATGATTGGCGGCATTTCGTATTTCCACACCTTCGCCTACGATTTGCTGGCGGAGAACGAGCGCATCGCCGCCGCGACGTTTGACGCGGCGATTTGGGGCAAGAAACACGGGAACGTGAAAAAGATCAACGTGCTTTCGTCGTCGATGGTTTTCGAAAACACCGATGTTTACCCGACCCCGGAGACCGAGGCCAGAAAGTGTCCGCCGCCATCGTCCACCTACGGTTTCCAGAAACTCGCCTGCGAGTATTTCGCGCAGGGGGCATGGGAGCAATACGGGTTGCCATACACCGTGATCCGCCCCTTCAACTGTGTCGGTACCGGCGAAAAGCGCGCGCTGTGCGATACTGAAATTACCAGCGGCAACGTGAAACTGGCGATGAGCCACGTCGTGCCGGACTTGGTTCAAAAGGTGCTTAAGGGGCAAGACCCGTTGCATATTCTTGGAGCAGGTAACCAGATCCGCCATTACACTTACGGCGGCGATCTGGCACGCGGTATTCGGTTGTGCATCGAAAAACCGGAGTCGGTAAACGAGGATTTCAACCTTTCCACGCCGGTGTCAACCTCGGTGCTGGAGTTGGCGGAGAACATTTGGAACCGCGTACATGGCGGCAAACTCCCGTTCCGGTACGTTTCCGACGAGCCGTTCAAGTACGATGTCCAGAAACGGGTGCCGGCGGTAGAAAAGGCGGAGCGGATGCTGGGGTTCCGCGCCGACACCACGCTTGACCAGATTCTCGATGAAGTGATGCCGTGGATCGAGGAGCAGATCCGCCTCGGCGGGATTTGATTCCGACGCTTTCTTTGCGGGGTTAAAATTGAAAACCACCATTATCATACCCGTTTACAACGAGGGCGAAAACATCCGCGCCACTTTGTCGGAGTTGGACGACAAGGTTAGGGTAGAGGCGGAAACCTGGCTGGTTTACGACCGCGACGAGGACACTACCGTCGCTGCGGCTGAACCGTTGTCGGGTAAGACGCGCATCCCGTTTAAACTGGTGAAAAACAAATACGGGCGCGGCGCGCTGAACGCCATTAAGACCGGTTTGGAAAATGCGCCCGGCGAGTTGGTGGTGGTTACGATGGCCGACCTGTGCGACCCGCCGGAGGTGATAAACGCCTTGGTCGCGGCGGCGGAAGAATTTTCGGCCGACATTGTTTGCGCGTCGCGTTACATGAAAGGCGGCCGACAGTGCGGCGGACCCAGATTCAAAGGTTTTTTGTCCCGCACCGCCGGGTGGTTGCTTTACTGGTTTGCCAGATTGCCAACCCATGACCCGACCAACAGTTTTAAGCTTTACCGCAAGTCGTTTCTGGATTCGGTGACGGTGGAATCCACCGGTGGCTTTGAATTGGGAATCGAGCTGGTGGTTAAGGCTCGGGCGATGGGGCGAAAGGTGGTGGAAATCCCGACCTCATGGCACGACCGGGTGGCCGGTAAAAGCAATTTTAAACTTTGGCGCTGGTTGCCCAATTACCTGCGCTGGTTCTTTTACGCTTTCACCCATCGGTGAAAGAATGCCGCAAAGTGCGCACGGAAATCAAGCGTACAGGTTAAGAATCCTGCGTTACAAACGCGGGGTGGTTGCGGCGGAATTCGGCTTCGTTGTCCAGACACGCCGTTACAGCGGTTATGATGTCGGATTCGGATTGGATGTCCATCAGGTGGCGGCGCAAGTGACCAGATCCCTGTAGACCGTGAAGATATCGGAACATGTGCAGCCGGAAGGCTGCGGCCAACGCCTCGTCCGGTGTGGCATGGGATTCGGGCAGTTGGTATTTGTCCCGGATGCGCACGATTAATTCGCGCTCCAAAGCTAGATGCTCCATTATCCCGGCACGGATTAAATCGAGTCCACGCCGGGAACGTCCTTGGCCGGGCGGAGCTTCCTGCACTGGCGCGGAATCGCCGGACAGCCCTTGGTTGATCACCGAGAAAATCCAGGGGTTGCCGATTGCCGCCCTTGCCACCATGATACCGTCGCATCCGGTGGCTTGCCATGCGTCCCACGCGGTGTTAGGGGAATAAATGCCGCCGTTGATGATTACAGGTATGCGCGCCCGCTGTTTGACTTCGGCCAAAAGGTCGTGGTGAACCGCGCCGCTGTGCCGTTGCGAGGTGAACCGCCCGTGGATGGTTATGGCTTTGGCGCCGGCTGATTCCGCCGCCGCCAACAATTCGAACGCCGCAATTTTGTCCGGTGCCGGCCCAAGCCGCGTTTTAACCGTGACCGGAAGTTGAGTTGCCTTGACCATCGCCGCCAGAATGTCATGGAAAAGTTCCGGGGTCTTGATTAACGCCGCCCCGGCCCCGCTGCCCATCACTTTGTGCACCGGACAACCGGCGTTGAGGTCGATACCTACGAACCGGCCGGTTTCCGCCACCTTGGCGGTGGCTTCGCCCATCACGTCAGGGTGGTTGCCGTAAAGGTGCGCCACCACTTCGCGTTCGTCTTCGAACGTCTCCAACAAGTGCCAGGTTTTTTCCTCCTCGCGCAGCAGCCCGTAACCGTTGGTCATTTCGGTGTAGCTCCAGGCGGCCCCGCGCTCGCTGCAAACCTTTCGCATGGCGGCGTCGGTATAACCCGCCATCGGGGCCAATGCCACCGGGGGCGGGGTTTTATTTTTCCGATTCAAAAACTCACGGTAAGTCATGCGTCTTCACCTCGCGCGGGAAATCATTGTCGGTTTTTGGTTATCCATCGGGTTAGAAAACATTCGCCGATCAACAGGATAAACAGCAGCATTGCCGGGATCCGCCACAATTCGCGGCCAAAAGATTTTCCAGCCAGCGAGAGTTCCAGTTCCTCGTAACTGTCGGCAAAGGCGATCGGCGCCAGCCGCATCAGTATGGCCCGTTCGTCGGCGGACAAGGGCTCAAAGTTTGATTCCCCGGCGTTTTCCGTTACGCAAAGCGGAAAGGAGTCTTTCCCGCCGGTCAGCTGCGGTAGCCATTCCCGAACGGATTCGGGAAGGTTGACGATGTGCAAGCCTTGAAGCAGCGGCTGTTCCACGCGCATCGCAATCCCGTCGGCGTTCTGACGTATCTTGGCGTTTATAACCGAATTGGCGGCATTGGTTATAGTGACGGCAACCGCTTCGCGCCATGAATCCGTTTTCGTATTGCGGATAGGCAGAAGCCAATTTTCGGGCAACGGGGTGGGGGGGAGACTGGGACCTTCTACGGTGACGTTAATGAAAGCTTCGCCGCCGTCCTGTTCCAGAGTGGCGGAAATCGGATAAACGGTATCCGCCCGCAGATCTATTTCGCCACTGTCCGATGAGTTGTAAAACTGACTTTTGAGCGACAGTTTATTTCCGATTTCAAGCGATGTCCGGTCGTCGCCGGTAAGCGTAAACCTGAATTTTCCGGTGGCGCTTGGGATCAGCGAGCCGCTCCATTCCACACGATAGTTGTCGCGGGGGAAATCCTTGTTGGGCGAACGGTTGTTCCAGCGCAGGCTCAATCCGGGGTCGATTCGCTTGAACCGTCGGTTTGGATCGTCCCGGTGCCGGTATTCGCCGGTCAAACCATGGCCGCCGTTGACTGGCGTTCCCAACCGTATTATGGCATCCAGCGAGGGCGGCAGGTTTAGGTTGGCGACCATCGGTTGCGCCAGATAAGAGGTCAACTCATGCACAAGCGGCAGGAACGCTTGGCGCGACACCAGCGGCCCGCAGGTGGGGTCGAGCGGAATCATGAGCTGCAATACCAACCCGCGTCCAAATTGATGTTCCGCCAGCATCGGTGCGCCGTTACGCAATGTGGCGAAGATTTTGGCCTTATCAGGGGTCTCGGCGGTACGATAACATTCAATTGGTGTACCGGAGAGGTCTCCCTGTTCCCGGAATAACGACAGCGCGGGATGGCGGAATGAAGCTATGTCTATCGTCGGCACGTCACGGTCGGCGGCGATTACGCATTCGCCGAGATGAAGCGGCATGACCGGTTCGCCGCCGGATGTCCAGGCGTTGTAAAATTCCGCCGATGATTTTGCGCCGTGCGTCACCAGCAGACGCCCGCCGCCGCGGACGAAATCGGCAATCTTTTGCGCCACTGATTGAGGAAGTGCCGGCACATCCGCCAGTATAATTACCGGCACATCGGAAAATCCGCGCCTTAAGCCCAAATCGGGGGCGGCGATCAATTCCGGACGCATTAGGAGACGGTTGTTGGCCATGCCGGAAGTTTCTGCGGCGAACATTGCGGAAAATGGTTGGAGCGCCAGTGAGACGTATCCGCCGGCGCGATCAAGCGGACGGACTTCGCGTCCGTCATCGACCACCAGCACCGGGATCCGGTCAATCACCTGCAAAACCCGCGCGATCCGGTTGTCGGCGGCCAATTCGTCGGTAACGGAAACTTTTGCCTGTACCACCTGCGCCCCGGCGGTTTTGAAAGTGTGCGTGAAGGTAACCGAACTTTCGCTTCCTGGCGGCATTTGGGAGACCGACCGGTCGATCAGCTCTTCACCTTCGGCTATCAGCACCACTTTTTCCGGCGTTACCGCTTCCTGTCCGGTATTAGCCAACGTTACCTCTATTCCTACCGGGCGGTCGGTACCGACCATTGCGCGGGAGAACGAGATGGATTTTATCGCGACATTGCGGATTCCGGGTGGGAGTTTAAAGGTACGCGCCGAGATTTTGGGCGATTGCGGCAATTGGGCGAAAGCTTGGTCAAGGCACTGCCAGCGTTCGAGTTTTGAGGTCTCCCAACCTACGGCCTGTCCGTCGCCGAACAGTACGATTTGACTGGCGGGGCGGCTGCTTTGCGCCAACGTGGCGGCGGCTGCCGCCAGAGTGTCGGGGACGTTCATCAAGCCGTGGACGGGTTTTGCTTCCGACAAGGAGTTCAACAGATATTTACGGTCGGATCGCGGGACAGGGATTATTGGTACCGGCACCGCGCCGCTGACGATAATGCTGAAAGCGGTATTGCGCGGCGCAAACTCGATAAGTTTTGCGGCTTCGCGCTTGGCAAGCTCAAAGTTGCTCTCGCCATTCTCCGCGATTTCCATCGAGCTTGACCCGTCAATCACAATCGCCAATTCTTTTTCCGCCACCGAGCTTTTACCTTTCCAGCCGAAGGTTTTTTCCAGCCGGGGTGTTAAAACGCATAAAGCGGCGCAAATCAATGCCCCATACCGGCAGCCGCGTTGCCAGCGGCGGCGGCGGTTTAGGGCAAAACTGCAACCGAACAGGATTATGGCGGCGGCGGATAACGGCATCATCAGCCACCACGGCAGGGCGGAACCGGGCGGTTCAAACGGCCGGGCGACGGCCAATACTGCCGCGCCGACTAACAGGCAGCGCGTGGCCAACAGCAGCATTTCCTCAAGCAGCAGGTTGCGTCGCCGTTTGAGAAGACTGCCCATCAGGAAACGCATCGCGCCCCAATTAATCTCACGGGCGTGGCGCCGGTTGAAAAGGTGGATGATAACCGGGATCGCCACGCCAGCCAATGCAATCAACAGATATGGGTTTAGAAAATGCATCGGCGGTAAATTTCAAAATCAGACCGTCATCATGCCGGTCAACTCTTTCGCGCGTGATTTGACGGCGGCGGCGGTGAGTTTCTCAAAACACTCGATACTGAAGCCTTCGACGCCAAACGATGCGACGACTGCGGCGTTTACCAATGCGTGGCGGAGGGTTTTGCTGTCAACCCGTCCCTGCTTGGCCAGATAACCCATCATGGCGCCGGCGTATGAATCTCCGGCTCCGGTCGGGTCAACCAGTTTTCTCACCGGGAAGGCTGGTACAATGAATATTTCGTCCTGGGAGAACAGCAGCGCTCCATGTTCGCCTTTTTTGATGAGCACATGTTTGGGGCCGAATTTGTGGATGGCCTTGGCGCAGTCCAGCAGATTCCATTTCCCGGTAAGCAGACGCGCTTCGCCGTCGTTCACCGAGAGCAAATCCACCCTGCTCATGACCTTCTTAAGCGCGGGCAGTGCGGTTTCGATCCAGAGATTCATCGTATCCAGGGCGACGAATTTCGCGCCGGAAGCTTGATCCAGCACGTATGACTGGAGTTCCGGCTGGATGTTGCCCAGCATCACGAACGGCGCATTGCGGTAATTTTCCGGAAGCTCTGGTTTGAAATCGGCGAACACTCCCAATTCGGTGCTGAGCGTAGTACGCTCGATCATATTGGTATCGTATTCGCAAGCCCAGCGGAAGGTTTTCCCTTCGGCCCGCTGGATGCCGTCCAAATTGACGCCGAGCCGGTTCAGCCGCCGGTCAAACGCTTTCGGAAAGTCCGATCCCACAACCGCCACCGCCCCGGTTTTGGCGTAGAGCGATGCCGCCGCCACCGCATAGGGCACGGAACCGCCAAGTAGATTCTTGCGCGAAGTTTTGGTGGTTTTGATGTCATCGATACCGACCGAGCCGACAATCCACAGATCGATTTTACGTTTCATTTCACTCCCCAATTTTTCGATTGTTCAGATGCGCCAGCAGGGCGTCAAGCGCCAGTTGGTAGCCGTTGGAACCAAAGCCCATGATTTGCCCGACGCACACTGGCGCGGTCAGGCTTTCGTGGCGGAAACTTTCCCGCTTGTGCACGTTTGAAAGATGCACTTCCACTGTCGGCACTCCGCATCCGGCGATGGCATCCCGCACGGCCACGCTGGTGTGGGTGTACGCGGCGGGGTTGATGATGATTCCGTCGAATACGTTCATGGCCGAACCGATGGCGTGTGCGATCTCACCCTCGATGTCGCTTTGGAAATCCTGAATTTCCGCCCGGCCGGCGGCATAGCCGCGCAGACGGGAAATGATTTCGGACAGAGTTTCGCGACCGTAAATCTCCGGTTCGCGTTTTCCGAGCAAGCCAAGATTAGGGCCGTTTACCACAAGAATTTTCATTGGTCACTCCTTTGGGTCGTCTTCAAACCGGAGGCAGCACTTTAGCCGGCCGCAGCATCCGTTGACGGTGTTGGGGTTGAGGGAAATGTCCTGATGTTTGGCCATCTTCAGGTTAACGTGCAAAAATTTGCGCTGCCAGGTGCAACAACAGGCAGGCCGTCCGCAGATGCCCATGCAGCCGATTATTGCCGCGGCGTCGCGAACGCCGACCTGCCACAGGTCGATCCGGGTGTGGTATTCACGTTCGATGGGTTTCAGATACCCCCGGAGGTTGAGCTGGTTTTGGGCGCAATATCGAATGAACAGACGATTGCGGTTGAGCGAGAATCGGGCATGGATGATTTTGATATTCTGGGTGTCGGAATTTACCGTATCCAAAAACGCGGTTGCGGCCTTTTGGGCTATGGCCACGTTGGCCTTCGCCTTGGCCGCGTCCTCGGGGGACTGTTTGCGCAACACGCGAAAGGACGGAAGCCGTCCTTTCGCCATATCCTGCGGTCGCAGTTGGGCGATTTCCTGAATCTTGCCGAGGTCTCGCCCGTATTCCAGCTCTACCAGGCAATCGTCTCCGGGAGCGAAGGCCCGCTCTTCGGAAATGCGGCAGACGAACACGCCCCGCTCCGGCATCAAAACATGGGCTACGGTCATGTCGCCACCCCGTGGTTTAGCACATCGATGGTATATGACACTACCGACTCTTCGGGGACATTGAGCTTTAACTTGGCGGTGAACTCTTCCAGCCGGATCATGTTGTCAAGAGCTTGCGCGAGGGTGAGGCGCTGAGCGCGCTCGCGCAGTATCTCCAGGTGCGACCGATAGTTGATCAGCGAGTCGTTGCCGCTGCTGCGCAGCACCAGCAAGTCCCGGAACCACCGGGTCAAGGTTACGGGCAGGACTTGACGGTGTTCCCGGTACAGCGACTCCACCCGGGCCTCGATTACGTTTTTGCTCTCCTCGATAAGTTTTTCCTGTTCCCGCAACTCCCCTTTGACGGTTTGTTCGGCCTGGATTTTGATTTCTCCCAGCACGGACGAAATCAGACCCGCCGAAGCCATGCGTTCGCCGGGAGTTCGGAAATAGGGGCCGGAGATGATTTCCAAAAGTTGGCTGTGCCAAGGTTCGGCGGGTGTTTGGGGTATGTTGAGATTGATTCGCTGGCAGCGTGACACAATGGTGGGCAACAGTTCTTGCGGCAAGTCGGTGAGCAGCAGAAAAAGGGTTTTATCGGTCGGCTCTTCGAGCGTCTTTAGAAAAGCGTTGGCCGCGGCAGTGTTGAGGCGGTCCGCGCCGGTAATCACGCCGACCTTCCAGCCGCCGCCGAACGAGGTCTGCGACATTTGGGAAACAATGGTGTCGCGAATTTGATCAACGCTGATTACGCGGGATTTTTTCTCCGGGAAGACCCAGTGGATGTCGGGTTCGGTGCGGTCGTGCACGTGGCGGCAGCGAATGCATTCACCGCATGGCTGGCGCTCGGATTCGCAAAAAAGCAGCTGCATAATTTTAATCGCCAGCTCCGTACCCTCGGCTCGCGGCGGGGCGACAATCAGATAACCGTTGGCCAGACGGCCGCGAAAGTAGGCATCCCTTACGCAATCAAAAGCTTCGCCCAGTGTCATGTCGTGAGGTCCTTCAGCAACCTTTGTTCAACTTCGCGGCGAATGGAACACTGCACTTCGTCGGTGGGTGGTGCGGTGTCAATCACCGCATACCGGGAAGAATCGGCTGAAGCCAGTGAGAGGAAACATTGACGCAACCGCTCGTGGAATTGTTCTGTTTCAGATTCAAAACGATCGGACTCGGTCGCGGTAGCGTTCTGCCGTTCGGCAAGGCGGCTCCGCCCACAGACGCGGTCAATGTCCAGCACCAATACCAGGTCGGGCGTGATGCCTTCGGTCGCGAAACGGTTTAATAGGCGCAGCTGTTCGGACGGGAAACCGCGTCCTGCTCCTTGGTATGCAAAAGTGGAATCCTCAAAACGGTCGGTAAGCACCCACGCCCCGCGCTCCAGGGCGGGGCGGATGACTTTGGCTATGTGTTGCGCCCGGCTGGCCAGAAACAGCAGCACTTCGGCGGCTGGCACCGGTGCCTCTTGACGGGTTGACTGCAAAATTTCGCGAACTTGCTCCGCCAGCTGGGTTCCGCCGGGTTCGCGGGTGGTTACCACCTCAAAGCCCTTGGAACGCAAAAAGTCGGCCAGCAACGGCAGGTGAGTGGACTTACCGCAACCCTCCGGGCCCTCAAACGCGATGAATCTGCCTTGAATAGTCATTTTTAGGATTAACCTCAAATCGATATCGGCATTACAGTTTCTGCTCTTCGGTAATCCACACCGAAACCGGCAGGTCAAGCACTTTCATGCGGTCGACAATCTCCCGGAACCTCTCCTCCGGTTTTATGTCGCAGGTTATCACCAGCGCGTCGATGTGGTGTTCCTTAACCAAATCCTCTAGATCGTTGCTGTCGCCCAGCACTTCGTAGCCTGACACTATGCGTCCGCGAAGCAGCGGGTTGTCGTCCACAATTCCCACCACCAGCCGATGGTGACGGGTCTCGCGGTCGATTTTTTCCCGGATGAAACTGCGCAGGGTAAGACCGCCGCCCAGTACCAGAATGCGTTTCGCGCCAGTTTTCTTATCCCTGAACACCGCAGGTTCAAGAATGTTTACAAGGCCGGAAACAAATTCCCGCCAGCATCGCACGGCAGACAGCAACAGGTAGCTGGTGGTGGCGAAAAGCGTGACAAAACGGATTAGCGAGGCCCGGTGGTTATGCATCAGCCAGATAATCCCGGTGCCAACTGTACATCCGGCGAACACCGTCATGCCGAGGATGATGAAATCCAATAGACGGCTGCGCGACCACACACGTTCGTGGATGCGCCCGATTACCATCGCGACCAGTACCGGCACCACCATAAATGGCATGGTCTTGAGCAACAGTTGGCGGGTCGGGATGCTGTTGTAAACGAAAAAGAAGGTGAACATCCAGCATGCCAACAGGATCGCCGTGTCGATAGTGATACTGATCGGCATTGCCAGCGATTTGCGCAGCAGACGTTTTTTCGGACGCATCAGCTGTCCGGTGTCCCAAATCTCGACGCAGTTGAAGTATCGCACCACCACGCTGCCCAAAGCGATAAACGCGATCATAAACAGTCCGGTGGCGCGTCCTTTGAGGAAGGACATCCCCAAACCGAGCGACACAAAAAGCAGGCTGATGGAGTACAGGACGAGCGCGGCTTTACGCTGGTTGTTGGAGAGCAGCCGCAACAGCCGGTGGTGGAGATGGTCTTTGTCCGGTTGCATCACCGCGCCGCCGCCTTGGTTTGGAATGTCTCCGCGATGCGCGTTGGGCAGCAGCGCACGGGCCGAACGCCGCCAGATGGCGAGGAAGGTATCGAAAATCGGTACGCCCATCACCAGCAGCGGCATTCCGATCGAGACCGCCAGTTCTTGACTGGAACCGGTCAACAGCGGCAGGGTGGAGATGGTCATCCCCAAAAACATACTTCCGGTGTCGCCCAGAAAAACGGAAGCGGGGTTGAAGTTGTAACGCAGGAATCCGAGACAGGCACCCCCCAGCGCCAAAAACGGTATGGTTTCGCTGATCATGTTCCGGGAGATCAGCGATATTGTTAGCCCCAGCGAGGCGATCAGAGCCAAACCGGAAGCCAGTCCGTCCAGCCCGTCGATGAGATTGAAAGCGTTGATGGCCCCAACGATCCAGAAAACCGTGAACCCGCAATCAAGCCATTTCGGGATGCCGTCGATAATGTTGCCCCAACGGATGCCGTTGTAGAAGAACACCAGCGCCACCGCCAGTTGGCCGCCCAGTTTGATCGGGGCGGGCAAGCCGCGCTTGTCATCGATAAACCCGACCACCGCCAGCAACGCGGAACAGGCGGTGAAGATAACGAGCAGATGGTTGTCAATCGCGGAGGATACCGCCCGGCAGTCGTTAACCAACACGCTCAACCACAGCACGATGTTGACCGACAGCACGATAGATAGTCCGCCGCCGCGGGGGATGGGTACCTTGTTGATGCGCCGGGGATCGGGTTTGTCAACCATGCCGATTTTTCTGGCCAATTCGCGGAAGACCGGGGTAAGCAACAGCGATATCAGCAGTGCCGCGACGGCATAGCCTACGTATCGGGTACTGCCCTCGTAGAATTTGTTCGCGAACCCGCTCCAACTGTTTAAGAAATGTGACAATGAAGCTAACATAATTTACTTCTCCGGGCGCTTGACGATCACCTTCCCATAGAACTCGGATAAGAACTGTTCCAGCCGGCATACCGCCTCATCAGAATCCAGATTACCATTAAAGCTTATTGAAATCATTACCCAACGGTTGATACGGTTGTTTATGGAACGGTCCAACACATCGTTCAGGATGCGCACGGTGTGTGAACAACAGCAGTGGTCGGGACTTTCAAACCAGTAAATCAGGTTGATCATCTTTCCGCCCGAACGTTTCGCCTGGATCCGGCGGACTGTAACCTTGGCACCGTCTTTTCCGATTTTCAGCTGGAATTTGCCGGCGTTCTGCATGGAGAACCCCTGCGCGGGCAGACACAGCTCGGCGCGATGAATGCTGTTGCGGCGGCGACCCCCGATTACCACGCTGACGGAATAGTGCATCCCGTCGAGCGAGCGGTATTCACGTTTGCGAATTACGGTGTCTTCCGGCAAGTCGGTGAATTCGCCAAGCGAGATGGTTTTCATTTCGCCTTTGCAGATAGGGCAGGTGAAATGCCCGGGGCTTTGACCGGAACGGATCAGGTCGGCGTCGGTCGCCACGTTAAGGCATTGCGGGTTGTGGCAGAAGTAAGGAATCTCGCCGTTGAATTCGCCGATTTGCTCCGGCAGGGTTTCGGCGACGAAACTGGAGCTGTCGAATTCCGGGGGCGGCATATTGCGGTTGACGCAAAAAACGGTCAGCGCGATGACGGTCAAAGATGTGACAATAATCCATCCTAGTGCGGTAGGTCGTTTATCCGCATCTTGCGGGGTGGGAATGTTTTCCGTCGCTGAATTCTCGCGAAGGAATCCCGGCAATTTCGCCTCCAAACGTTTCACCCAAGCCCGGTCGTCCAACGCCGTGCCGACGGTTAGCAGCAGACCCAGTCCGGCCAGAAACACTATGTATCCTGAATAATCGTGGTAATACCCGGTGGCGATATCCTGCCCGAACCAATACGCAACCAGACAGATGGACATGATGCGGAGCGTGTTGCCGATTACCGCGATGGGGATGGAGCAAAGGAAAACCACCCATTTGCGGAACAGGGTTTTCTGGGTGCAGTAGCCGTACGCGGCGGCAAGCGCCATCATCGCGAAGAGCGAACGGATGCCGCTGCAGGGGTCGGCCACATCGACGTTGAATTCCGATCCCGGGACCCTGGAGAAAAGCGCGGTGCCGGAACGCTCCACCAGCAGACCGAACCCGTTCAGCAGCGCGGTGGCGGTGGTGGATGAGAAAATTCGCAGGTGGATGGTGAAGAAATCGATGAAAGAGGAAACCGGGATGGTGAAACAGAGGTACGCCACCGGAAAAACCAAAAGCCGGGCGACACTCTTCCCCCAGAAGGCGTAAGGAACGGCGCAGCACATTCCGATAAATGCGACCTGTTCCATGCGGGATTGCCCCCCGCGTCCGCCGAACCACGCCAAAACCAGCAGGCACAGCACCCAAACCGCGCCGGCGATGGACGGCGCGGCGGAAACGCGGCGCAGATCGCGGGACATTTTGAACAACAGGTAGGCGGAGAAGAGCGGAATCACAAAGCCGTGCCGCATATCCTCAATCGGTGATTGGAACATTATCGCAGTGAAGGAAAACATGGGCATAAAATTCCATATCGCCACCGCGAAAAACACTGCAAAGGCGATAACCCGAAACCAATCAAACTTTTTCATTGCGATCATAAAAACGCTTCCGTCACCGAAATCCATGTTATTTAACCAAAAATTCGGAATTTTTGCAATCACAATCAGCATGGTACGATGTGCGGATTTTGATTGTCTTGCCAACACGGAAATGGTATCATCACACAGTTTTTTTTCAAGGAAGGAAAGCCATGTCATTAAGCGTCGGAATTGTAGGGTTGCCGAATGTCGGTAAATCGACCCTGTTTAACGCCCTTACCAAACGTGAGCAGGCGGCGGCCGAGAATTACCCTTTCTGCACTATCGAACCTAACACTGCGATTGTCGAAGTGGAGGATGCCCGCCTCGACCGGTTGGCGGAGATTGTGTCGCCGCAGCAGATTGTCAAGGCGACGGTGAACTTCACCGATATAGCCGGACTGGTGAAGGGCGCGTCCAAAGGCGAGGGGCTGGGCAACAAGTTTCTGGCCAACATTCGTGAATCCGACGCTATTCTGCACGTGGTGCGATGCTTTGAGGACAACGATATAATCCATGTTCAGGAAGGCGGAAACAAACCCGCGCCGGTGGATCCGGTGTCGGATGCCGAGATCATTGAGACCGAGCTGGTGCTGGCGGATTACGAGCAGCTGTGCAAACGCATGGACAAGCTGGCTCGCGAGGCGCGGGCCAATCCGAAGCTGCGTCCCGAGGCTGAGGCTTGCGAGGGCCTTAAACTCCATCTGGAGGCTGGAAATCCGGTACGCACCTTCCCGCGCAGCGAGGGGGATCCGATTCTTGAAGTGCTGCGCGAGTTGAATTTTCTGACTGACAAGCCGGTAATCTACTGCGCCAACGTGGGCGAGGACGATGTTACCGGGGAGAGTAACCCGCATGTTCAGGCGCTGAAAAGTTTTGTGGAGCGTCAGGGGTGCGACATGGTGGTGGTCTCGGCCAAAATCGAGGCCGATTTGGCCGGGCTGTCCGATGCCGAGTCTGCGGAATTCTTGGAGTCATACGGGTTGCGTGAGTCGGGACTGACCCGTACCATCCGTTTGGCGTACCACACTCTGGGTTTGGCAAGCTATTTCACGGCCGGGCCGAAAGAGGTCAAGGCGTGGACCTTCCGTCGCGGCTGGACCGCGCCGAAATGCGCCGGCGTGATCCATACCGATTTCGAGCGCGGTTTTATCCGTGCCGAAGTGATTTCGTATGACGATTATATCGCCCACCACGGCGAACAGGGCGCTAAAGCGGCCGGAGTGATGCGGGTGGAGGGTAAAGATTATCTGGTGCAGGATGGCGATGTAATGCACTTCCTGTTCAATGTTTAACCTTGGAGAATGCGATGGTAATGAGTCGGGCGGCATTAGAAGCGGAAATCCGTCAGCTGATTTTGGCGTCGGTTGACGTCGAAGGTTTGACCGAGGCGGATTTGGGGTCCGACATCCCGTTGTTTGGCGACGGGGTGGGGCTCGACAGCATTGACGCTTTGGAGATCGGCGCGGCATTGCGCAAGAAATATCAGGTCAAATTCAAGTCCCGGGCCGAGGAGAACCGTGAGTTCTTCCGCACGGTTGGAACATTGGCGGAGTTTATCGCCCAAAACGCCGGCATAACTTTGGAGTAGTTTCGCATGCACAGTTACGATGAGATTTACAAGACGATTTCAGAAATACTGGTGTCTGATTTCGAAATCAAGCCAGAGCAGATCAAGCCGGAAGTAAAACTGTTTGAGGATCTGGATCTGGACAGCATTGACGCGGTTGATTTAATTGTCCGGCTGCAGAAGATTATCAAACGCAAAGTTAACGCGGACGATTTCAAACAGATCCGCACTCTTGACGATGTGGTGAAGGTTGTTGAAAGATTGGTAAATGCGCCGGAGTAAGCCTTGGGCGACCGTCATCCGGGCGGTGTCCGGAGCGGCGGTGGTGTGGGGGATTTACTGTCTGCGCGGCAATATTTGGAGCCGTCTGTACCCGGTGGCGGTGACGGCGGCCGTTTTTTCGTTTTTCCTGTTTTCGCTCTGGCGTACCCCGCTGATTGAGGTGTTTGCCCGGCGGATGGGTGAAGAGTTGGATCCCGCCGGAGTAGAATATTGCCGCCGTGCGACTGTGGCGTGGGTGATTTTTCTCGGATGCCATCTGGCAGTCACAGTGGCGACCTTGTGGGCACCGCTTTCCGTTTGGGCGTGGTACAACGGCTTTTTTGCCTATCTATTGATCGGCGCGATGTTCTTGGGCGAGTTTCTGGTTCGCAAACATATAAAATCGTCATCGCGAAAATAATTTTTCATATTGCCACTGTTTCCGCATAATGATATAATCGTTTTGTTTTTAATGTTCTTATCTTTTTTCTTTATGAAACGTTATTGCATTGTATTTTTGTTATCGGCAGCGATGTTTTGCGGGGCGGCGGAATTTCCCGACGCCGGCGGGTTTGCTCCAGACGTGCGAGATGCGTGGGATTTGCTGTCCCGCGACATCGGGCAGTGGAAGAACTTGCCTAAAGGGACCAGTGAACAGGCGGTGAATCCGGCTGCGACGGTTCTGCCGTCGGACCGCGATCCGTTGGATGTGATGCTGCGCCGCACCAAGGCGTTGGCGGATGATTTGTCGGCGATGGGGGTGGATGCCGCCTATGCCTACGCCGAGATGGAGGCCATAACTAACGAGGTGTCGCAGGTGGCGTTCAATCAGTGGGCTGAGATGCGCTTCCCGTTTTTCTCGCGTCTGATGGCGGTCAACCGCAGGTTGTCGTTGTCCAACCCCTTGCTGAAACCGATCAGTAGATTGGTGTTCGTCGGGCATGAGCCAAAACCGTTCGACGAGTTTAACGGCGGTTCGCACATGTGTGACCAGTATTTCGGTTTCCACGCCACGTTGCGTGGTGCCAGTTTCGGGGATGGCCTTTATGTTCTGGAAAAACCCTTTTCCGAGCATCCGGTGGCGAAAAACCTATTGGAAGGTCAGACAATAGGTTCCGGCGATTGGCAGGGCAAAAGTTTGGGTCGCGGCGGATATTTGTCTCCGGATGTCGCTTACGACGGAAGCCAGATCCTTTTCGCATATACCCGCGGAAAGCCGGATATCCGCCAATGGAACGACGATACCGTTTACCACATTTTCCGGTGTAACGCCGACGGTTCCGGGTTGGCGCAACTGACCTCCGGACCGTTCAACGAATTCGACCCCTGTTGGTTGCCAAATGGTAGGGTGGCGTTCATATCCGAGCGTCGCGGCGGGTTCGGCCGGTGCCACGGTCGGCCGGTGCCGACTTTCACTCTGCACTCGATGTTCCCTGACGGCACGGATATCGTCCGGCTGTCGCCGCACGAGACCAACGAATGGCACCCGAGCGTTAACAACGCCGGCATGATTGTTTATACCCGGTGGGACTATGTGGACCGCGGGCACAGTCAGGCGCATCACGCATGGACCACCACGCCCGACGGGCGGGATCCCCGCGAAGTGAACGGCAACACGCGCATGCGATGGGGCAGCGGCCCGCTGATGGAGATGAATGTGCGGGCCATTCCCGGCAGCGAGAAATACGTCGCCACCGCCGCGCCGCACCATGGATGGGCTTGCGGGTCGCTGATTCTAATCGACCCCGCGGTCGTCGATGACGGCGAGATGAGTTGCATTCGACGCATCACGCCGGAACAGCCGTTTGCCGAGACCGAGGCCGGCCACGGCCGGTCGAGCGGGGCCTACGCCACGGCGTGGCCGATCAGCGAGAAGTATTTTCTGTGCGTTTATGACGGCCGGGCAAATGGCCGCTATAGTGTGCCCTCGGTACGGCGTTATTCAATCGTACTGTTGGACGTGTTCGGAAACAAGACTAGGCTTTACACCCATCCCACCATTTCTTGTCTCGATCCGATTCCGCTCGGCCCGCGTCCGGTTCCGCCGCAGTTGACGGAACAGAGCTTGCGCGGCCGTCCGGCGGGAGCGGACGGAAAGCGTCCTGAACCGTTGCCGGACGATCAATTGCCGACCACCGCGACGGTAGGGCTGATAAACGTGTATAACGCCAAAGAGCCATTCCCGGAAGGAACGCATATCGCCGCGCTGCGGGTGTGGCAGGTGTTGCCCAAGGTGTCGCCCATCAATGGGGAACCGCGGTTGGGCGCGGAGTATTTGCAGGTGGCGCGGCAATGTCTGGGTACCGTGCCGGTGGAGTCGGATGGCAGCGCCTACTTCGAGGCGCCGGTGGATGTGCCGATGTATTTCCAGGCGTTGGATGACGAAGGGCGCTGTGTGCAGAATATGCGCAGCGACACCTATCTCAAACCCGGCGAACGGCTGATGTGCAACGGTTGCCACGAGCCACGGCACAGCCCGTTCAAACCATCAGCCGCGGTGCCGTTGGCCATGCGCCGTTCCCCGAGTAAAATAACTCCCGCAGCGGAAGGGTCTAAACCCTTCTCCTTCCCGCGGTTGGTACAGCCGGTTTTGGATGCCAAATGCGTCACTTGCCATGGCGAAAAACGCAAGGAAAAAATGCCTGATTTGCGAGCCGGAGACTGGCGCAAGAATCATCTCGGTTTGACCACTTCCTACCAGCAGTTGCGGAACCATGTGCACTTTTTTACCCGCGAATATCAGGTGACCCACAAATATCCCGGCGGCGGCGAGGCGTTTCAAGAGCCTTCGTACTCTTTGCCGGGTACTACCGGGGCGCTAGGGTCACCGCTTTACAAGATGTTGAAAGCCGGCCACCACGGTGTGGAACTGGACACCAACGATTGGGCGCGTTTGGTGTTGTGGATGGATTCCAATGCCCAGTTTATCGGCCACGACCATGATGCCGATGCGCAACGCGACGGCAAAATGGTGGAACCGGTTATGGAGTAAAAGAAGGAGGCGACATGAGTGGCATTTCCAGACGGAAAATTTTGGGCGGTATGGCCGCCGGATTGGTTTTCCCGGCGATGGCTGACACCGACGGCGATCCTGATTACGCCAATTTTGCGCGAAACCTTAACAAACTCGACGCGACCATGACCGATGTGCCGTCGGCCACGATTCGCGACGGGCGGGTTATTCAGCCGGAACGCGAACTTCCGGTGTTCCATACCACCGATGTGGTTGTGGTGGGAGGCGGTCCGGCCGGATTCGCCGCCGCCGTTGCAGCGGCGCGAACCGGGGCCAAGGTGGCTTTGGTCGAGCGTTATGGCAGTCTTGGCGGCCTTTTCACCAACGGCATGGTGCTGATCATTCTCGCCACGGTGGTGAATGAAAACGGCGGACAGACGCTTTACACCGCCGGGCTGTGCAAAGAGTTTATGGATCGATTGCAAATGTTGGGGCCGGACGCAATCACCAAGTTTACGCCCGAACGTTACGGTCAACCCACCGCCGATCCCGAGGCGTCAAAATATCTGATGGACGAGATGGTGCGCGAGGCGGGGGTGGAAATGTTTTTCCACTCTTGGGGGGTGGACGTGATCCAGACCGGCGATGCGTTGAAAGGGGTGGTTTTCGAGAGTAAGCAGGGACGGCAGGCGATCCTCGCCAAACAGGTGGTGGACTGTACCGGCGATGGCGACCTAAACTTTCTGGCTGGCGGCGGATACCAGCAGATCACCCATGCGCTGGGCTTTGTTTATCAGGTAGCGAACGTTGACCGAGTTGACCGGGATAAAGATCCGGAAGCGGCGAAAAAGATTTACGCCCGAGGCAACCAGCCGATCAAATCCATGTGCTGGCGGAATTGTTTAGGCAACCGGGGCAACGGTTTGGATGTACGTCAGCTTTCAAAGGCGGAAATGGAACACCGCAAAGGCGCTTGGGAACTGGTTCAACGCCAGAAGAAAACCCCCGGCTTTGAGAAAATATACGTATCCTCCACCTGTTCGCAACTGGGGGTGCGGGCGTCAAGACTGCTCAAGGGAGTGAAATCCATTTCCAAGAATGACGCCAAGACCGGATTGCGCGTGGATGACGCGATCGGATATTCCGGCGACGACCGTTCGGGTTTCAAACAAGGGTTCGGCATCCCCTACGGCTGTCTGGTTCCGGAGAAGGTTGACAATCTGCTGGTGGCGGGGCGTTGCGTGTCCTGCGCCCCGGATTTGATCGACCGGTTGCGCCTTATCGGGCCGTGTTTTGTCACCGGACATGCGGCCGGCGTGGCGGCGGCACTGGCCGCCCGGAACGGTTGCGCGCCACGCAATCTGGCGGTTGCCGACATCCGTAAGGAATTGAAAAATCAAGGCGCATATTTGGGTTAACCCGTACAACGGACGCATGGTATGAAAAGAATCGCAGTCATAATACTGTCCGCCGCGGCGGCAATTGGCGTGTCGGCGGAGATTAGCGTTGACGCGGTGAATCCGATGGTTGGCGCGATTACCTTGGGCGGCTACGGTGGCCACGGGTTGGGGAAATGTTTTCCCGGAGCGGCAACGCCGATGGGCATGATCCAGCTCAGCCCGGACACCATTACCGGCGGCGACAACGGGTGCGGTTATTCTTACCACCACACCACGATCCAGGGCTTCAGTTTCACCCACATGCTTGGGGTGGGGTGGTACGGCGATTTGGGGAATTTTCTGGTAATGCCCGCCACCGGCGACGAACGGGTGCTGGATCGCGACAAAGCCTGTTCTCCCTACTCGCACGACCGGGAATGGGCTTCGGCCGGATATTACAAGGTTGAATTGCCGCGTTACCGGGTGACTGCCGAGCTTACCGCCGCGCCGCGAGCGGGAATCATACGGTTCACTTACCCGAAGTCCGATGTCTCCCGGATTCAAATCGACTTGGGCCGCCGGATCGGCCAAAACGGACGATGGCTTGCCCACAGCCGCCAGACGGTGCGCGTGGTTGACCGTTTTACCATCGAGGGCAGCATGGAGTGTTCCGAGCGTGACGGCGGCTGGGGACATGGACAGGGACATGTCAATTACACCCAGCATTTTTGCGCCGTGTTCAGCAAACCGATTGAAAAATTCGGCGTGTGGGATCGAGACCGCGTGCTGGATGGTCAACGCGAATATTCAGGAAACAACACCGGATTTTTTGTCGAGTTCCCGACCGTTGAGAATGAACAGGTGCTGCTGAGGACCGGTTTTTCGTATGTGGATGTTGACGGGGCGCGAAAGAATCTGGCCCGCGACATTCCGAACTTCGATTTCGACGCGGTACATTCCAAAGCGCGGGAGATGTGGGCCGACGCATTCAAGACGGTGGACGTCGAGGGCGGGACCGAGGCGGAGCGAAGAATTTTCGCGACCGCGCTGTACCACTGCCTGATCGATCCGCGGGCCATCGCGGATTGCGACGGGCGTTACATGGGCGTCAACGGTCAGGTGTTGCAGAGCGACCGTTTTGTGGCGCGGACCGTTTTCAGCGGTTGGGATGTTTTTCGCAGCGAATTCCCGTTGCTGACCATTATTCGTCCCGATGTGGTCAACGACACCATCAACTCGCTCATGCAGGTTAAGAAGCTTAGCGGTCGCAAAATGCTGCCGGTTTGGGATCTTTTCGGTTGCAGCTCAATGTGTATGATCGGCAATCCTGCGGTACCGGTCATTTACGATGCCTACGCGAAGGGGATTCGTGACTACGATGTCCAGTTGGCTTACGAGCAGTGCCGCGACAGCGTAGAGGCGCGCGGCAACGCGCCTTTGGGCTTTACGCCAGGCTCGCTGTCCACCACGCTTGAATATGCGTATGACGATTGGTGCGTCTCGCAATTCGCCGGGTGTCTGGGAAATGAGCCGGATGCAAAAAAATATGCCGAACGCGCCCAATGGTACCGGAACTGTTGGAATCCGGAAAACGGGTGGATGCAAACCCGGTTGAAGCCGGATACCCCCGGAGCGGTTAAGTGGCTGCCATGGAAAGGCCGCACCACCCACAACCAAGGAACTGTGGAAAGCAACCCCTACCAACAGGGTTGGTTTGTGCCTCACGATGTAAAGGGTTTGGTTTCGCTGATGGGGGGGGCGGACAAATTCGCGGATGAGCTTACGCTCTTCTTCGAACGTACCCCGGCGGATTTCCTATGGAACGATTATTATAACCATCCCAACGAACCTTGCCACCATGTGGCGTATCTTTTCGCCTATGCCGGGAAACCCTGGTTGACCCAGAAATGGACCCGGGAGATTTGCGCTAAAGCCTACCGGGATGATGTTTACGGGCTTTGCGGCAACGAGGATGAGGGGCAAATGTCGGCGTGGTACATTCTTTCGGCGATTGGTCTGCACCCGGTTTGTCCGGGGGACGGGATTTATCTGCTCACTTCGCCGATTTTCTCCAAGGCCACTATTCGGCTCAATCCCAAATTCTACAAAGGGGAAAAGTTGACTGTGATCGCGGATGGGGTTTCGGCTGAGAACCGTTACATTCAGTCTGCCACGCTTAACGGCAAACCGCTTAACCGCGCTTGGATAACCTATGCCGAAGTGGCGGACGGCGCGACATTGCGCTATATGATGGGTGACAAGCCCAATACCGGATGGGGGCTGGAGTTGCCGCCCGCGATGCGTTAGGAGACAACGGTGGACAATTGGGTTGACATTCAAAAAGATCCCGGCCATGTGGCGCGGGAACGCGCCAAAGCCAAAGAGTTGCGCCAAAGCGACTGGTGGCGAGAGCAACTGGCGCGCGGGGTTTGCCATTATTGCGGGCGACAGGTGGGGGCGGAAAATTTGACGATGGATCATGTTATCCCCGTCGCCCGCGGCGGGAGAAGCGTGAGATCGAACGTTGTTCCCGCCTGTGAACAGTGCAACAAAACCAAAAGTTTTCTAACCCCAGCGGAGATCGCGCTGGCCGAACTTGAGGAGCAGGGGGCGCTTCCGGAATATGATCCGGATGAACTGATGGAACTTTTTGACGGAAAGGATTTGCCGTGAAGCGTCTTACGGTCGCGAATCCCCACGGTTTCTGTTCCGGTGTCGCCCGGGCGGTGGCTACCGCCCGGAAGGTGCTGTCCGACCATCAGGGCGAGAAAGTTTACTGTCTGCACGAGATAGTTCACAACGGGCAAGTGGTGTCCGAGCTAACCGCGGCGGGTATGGTTTTCGTCCAACAGGTTGATGACGTGCCGCCGGGATCGGTGCTGCTGTTTTCCGCGCATGGCGTCGCCCCGGCGGTGCGGAAGGCCGCTGAAGCCCGAAATCTGAGGGTGGTGGACGCCACTTGTCCTTTTGTGGCTAAAGTTCACGCTACGGTTAGGGAGTTCGCCTCCAAGGGCGTGTATGTTTTCTGCATTGGCCATCACGGACATGATGAGGTGGTGGGGGTGGCGGGTGAAGCCCCGGATTTTGTCCGGGTGGTGGAGGACGAAAACGACGTGCGGTCGGTTTCGGTGCCGGATGGTTCCGGGACGGCGGTGGTGACCCAGACCACGCTATCCGCCGAGAAGGTTGATCGTTTGATCGACGCGTTACGTCGGCGTTATCCGGCATTGCGCGTTCCCGGCGGAACCGAAATCTGTTACGCCACCCGTAACCGCCAGCGGGCAGTACGGCGTTTGGCTGAGGTATGCGGCAATGTTTTGGTGCTGGGCGCCGCCAATTCATCCAACAGCCGTCGCTTGGTGGAAACCGCCCAATCGGCAGGCGCAAACGCTGCTTTGGTGAGCGAGATGTCGGATTTGGACGGTTCGCCGCTGCTTGACTCCGAGTGGCTCGGCATTACCAGCGGGGCATCGACGCCGGAGAGTTTTCTAGATGCGGTGGTCAACCGGTTGACGCGCGATTACGGTTTCACGGGATGCGATGTTTTGGAATGCTGACCGGGTTTGGAAAATACGTACTCGACATTTTGCCGCGAAAATATTACAATTCTTCTTTGTTTTTTCGGTTTTCGGAGTTTTTCGGAAAGGTTTTTGACATGAATCGTGGATTTTATGCCGTTGCGGCTTTTATGGGCTTGGCCGGGACGTTTGTTTTCGGGGCGGGGGATTATCCGTTCCAGCCAGCGGTAATGAATGATGTCCGCATCACTGGCGGTTTCTGGCTGCCGCGCTATGAGACGAACCGAATCGTCACGGTTTGGACGGATTTCAAGAAAAGCGAGGAAACCGGGCGCATTGAAAATTTCGCCAAAGCCGGCCGGCGCGAGCAGGGGAAATTCGAGGGGATTCCCTTTAACGATTCTGACGTTTTCAAAATCATTGAGGGCGCGGCTTACACGTTGTCCACCCATCCGGATCCGAAACTTGACAAGTATCTGGACGACCTGATCGCCAAAATCGCCAGTGCGCAAGAGTCGGACGGTTATTTATATTCCGCCCGTACCCAAGGGTTCACCAACGGAATGACCGGTCCGAAACGCTGGAGTAATGTTGGCGCCAGCCATGAACTTTACAACATCGGCCACATGTACGAGGCGGCAGCCGCCCATTATACCGTTACCGGAAAGCGTTCGTTTCTGGACGTGGCGATCAAGAGCGCGGATCTGGTTTGCAAAACTTTCGGAATGGGCGAGGGGCAGTTGCGGCTGGTGCCCGGCCACGAGGAGATCGAAATCGGGTTGTGCAAGCTGTACCGCGTTACCGGGTACCAGCGGTATCTGGATATGGCGAAAACCTTTTGCGATCTGCGCGGACGAGCGGATTTGCGCGGTAAAGTGTTCGGCGAATACTGCCAAGACCATCTGCCGTTGACCGAGCAGAAAGAGGCGGTGGGCCATGCGGTGCGCGCGGGTTACATTTACGCCGGTATGGCGGATGTGGCGGCGTTGGCCGGGGATCCGTCTTACGTCACCGCGATTGACGCGATTTGGGAGAATGTGGTGGGCAAAAAGCTCCACCTCAACGGCGGCATCGGCGCCCGCCATGCAGGCGAGGCGTTCGGCAAGAACTACGAGCTGCCTAACGAATCCGCCTATCTTGAAACCTGCGCCGCGATTGCCAACGCTTTCTGGAACGAGCGGATGTTCCTGCTTCACGGCGATGCCAAGTACATCGATGTCCTGGAGCGCGTGATCTACAACGGTTTCCTTTCCGGCATCTCTTTGGGCGGAGACGAATTCTTCTATCCCAACCCGCTGGCAAGTGCTGGCGGCTACAAACGTTCCAAGTGGTTTGGCTGTTCCTGCTGCCCGGTTAACGTAGTCCGTTTCATTCCGCAAATTTCCTCTTATACCTACGCGAAGCGCGGAGACGCAATCTATTGGAATCTTTTCGTGGCTTGCGATGCGACGCTGACCATCCCCGCCGGCCGTGTCAAGCTGAGCCAGCAGACCGACTATCCGTGGAGTGGCGAATCGGTGATGTCCGTCACGCCCGAAACCGACGGGGCGGAGTTCGCGGTGAATGTTCGAATACCGGGTTGGGCGGTAGGCCGTCCGGTGCCTTCCGACCTTTACACGCAGACCGTTCCCGGTACCATCAAGGATGTCACCGTTACGGTCAACGGCAAAAAGCAGACGATTTCGCTTGTCAACGGGTATCTGCCGATTCTCCGCAAATGGAAAGCCGGCGACCAGATCAAGATTACGATGAACATGCCGGTGCGGCGCATCAAGGCTTGCGACCAGGTCAAGGACGACCTCGGACGGTTGGCGGTGGAGCGCGGCCCGATCGTTTATTGCGCGGAGGGCATTGACAACGGCGGAACGGTGCTGAACAAAATCATCGCGTCCGACGCGAAGTTTACCGATTCAACCTGCGAAGTGGTCGGCAACGTGTTTCCCGCGCTGGAGGTTCCTGCAAAGACCTTTATGCGGAATTTGAAGGGCGATGCAAAAGTCGAGCCGGCCACGCTCAAGCTTGTCCCGTATTTCGCCTGGTGCCACCGCGGAGCCGGCCAGATGCAGACCTGGTTCCCGGTGGATGAGAAATCCGCCCAGGCGGCATCCATGTTGCGGCCCAGCGCGTCCCACTGCTTCGTTTCCGACCGGACCGAGGCGATGTGCGACGGTAGACTGCCCAAAAACTCCAACGACCACGACATTCCGCGATTCACATTCTGGGACCACCGCGGCAAAGCAGAGTGGGTACAGTACTCGTTGCCGGAGCCGGAAACCATTACCGGCGTCGAAGTGTACTGGTTCTGCGACATTCCCAACGGAAATTGCGATTTGCCGCAGAGCTGGAAAGCGGTTTACCGCGAAACCGCCAACGGCGAGTGGAAAGACATCGAGGCCGCCGCCTTCCCGGTGGAAGGCGACAAGTTCAACAAAGTGATTTTCTCCCATCCCGTGAAGGCGAAGGAAATCCGTTTGAACATTCAGCTCAAGCCGGAAAAATCCGGCGGCATTTTGGAATGGAAACTGTTCTAGTCGGAAGCAAGCGATGAAGGTTTACGAGACAATAGCGGGCGGCGTTACCGCCGCTCAGGGGTTCAAGGCCGCCGGGGTGCCGGCCGGGATTAAAACGCCGGGACGCCGCGATGTCGCGTTGCTGGCGGCGGATTCGCCGGCGGCGGTGGCGGCCGTGTACACCACCAACCAGGTCGCGGCCGCGCCGGTCAAGCTAGACCGCGTTCGGACCGCAGCCGGGCAAGCGCAGGCGGTGCTGATAAACAGCGGGTGCGCCAATGCCTGCACCGGCGAACAGGGAATCCGCGACGCGGAAGCCTCCGCACGAGCGGTGGCGGCGGAACTGGGGATTGACGAACGGTTGGTGTTGGTATGCTCCACCGGGGTTATCGGCGTGCTGTTGCCGATGGATCGACTGCTGCACGGCGCAAAGCTGGCGGCAGCCGCCTTGAGTCGCGATGGCGGCGATGACGCGGCGCATGCGATTATGACCACCGACACGGTTGACAAGCAGTATGCGGTCAAGCTGTTGATCGACGGAATTGACGTCCGGATTGGCGGGATGTGCAAAGGTTCCGGAATGATCGAGCCGAACATGGCCACTATGCTGGGGTTTATCACCACTGACGCATCGATAGGTTCCAAGGCTTTGGATATGGCGTTGCGGGAAGCGGTCGGGGTGAGCTTCAACAAAATCGTGGTTGACGGTGACCGCAGCACCAACGACACGGTTATGTTGTTCGCGAGCGGAGCGGCCGGCAACACCGAGTTGAATCCGGATCATCCGCAGTGGCGGGAGTTCGTCGATGCTCTGACGCAGGTGTGCGTGGAGTTGGCCAAGAAGATGGTGATGGATGGAGAGGGCGCGAGCAAATTTGTCACCGTCCGAGTCCGGGGTGCGCGCAGCGATCGCGATGCCCGGTTGGCGGCGCGCGCGATCGCGAAATCGCCGCTGGTGAAGACCTCGTGGTTCGGCCTTGATCCGAACTGGGGCAGGGTAATCGCAGCGGCGGGGTATTCCGGGGCCGAGGTGGACGACCGCCGGGCGCAGATCTTTTATGGCGACCTGTGCGCTTACGATCAGGGCAAAGTGGCAGACGCCGCACAGCTGGCGGCGATGCAGAATGTGATGCGCGAACGGGCGTTTGACGTTACCGTGGATTTGCATCTGGGTACGGGAGAGGATATGCTTTACACATGCGACCTCTCCCACGATTACGTGACAATCAACGCGGAGTACACTACGTAAATGATGGCAACAGCGACGGAAAAAGCGGCGGTGTTGACAGAGGCGTTGCCGTACATTCAGGATTTCCAAGGGTCCGTGGTGCTGATTAAAGTCGGCGGCAGCGTGATGGAGGTTCCCGAGAATCTGGAAGGTCTGCTGACGGATTTGGCCTTTATGAACGCCGTCGGAATCAAAACCGTACTGGTACACGGCGGCGGTAAGGCCATTTCCCGCGGCATGGCCGAGGCCGGTATTGAACCGCATTTCGTGATGGGGTTGCGGGTGACCACCGATGAAGCCATCAAGGTGGTGGAACGGGTGATCAAGCGGCAAGTGAACGCCAATGTGGTTAAGTTGCTTCAGAAGCACGGAGCCAACGCTAGACCGTTGCACGGCGACTGGATCTTCACGGTTGAAAAGAAAACCGGGGTGGACGCGGAGAGCGGACAGCCGGTGGATTGGGGATATGTCGGCAATCCGGTGGAGGTGGACATCCAGCCGGTTGTCGAAATGTTGGACGCCGGGATTGTTCCGGTGGTTACCCCGCTCGGCACCGGGCCGGACGGGAAGTTGTACAATGTGAACGCGGATGTCGCGGCGGCGGCGTTGGCCAAGGCGATGAAAGTGCGTAAGCTGGCGTTCATTTCGGATGTGCCCGGACTCTTGATGCGGATGGACGACCCGTCTAGCCTGCTGGCCACGTTGCGGGTCGGCAGCGTCCAGAAACTCAAGGACACCGGGGTGGTGGGCGGCGGGATGCTGCCCAAATTGGACAGTTGCGTTGAGGCGATTCGCGCCGGCGTCGGCAAGGTTCACTTGATCGACGGCCGGATGCCGCATTCGTTGCTGTTGGAGATTTTCACTAAAAAAGGCGTAGGAACGGAGATTATCGCAGATGAGTAAGAGCGAAGGTATTGTCGAGCTGGTCAAGCAGTATGTCATGAACACGTATGCCCCCGACGTGGCGATTGTAAGCGGGAGCGGTTGTAAAGTCAGAGACCCTGAGGGGCACACTTATTTGGACTTTACCGCCGGTATCGCGGTTCACAACGTTGGCCATTGCCACCCGAAAGTGGTAAAGGCCATCCAGACCCAGGCCGCGACACTGGTTCACTGCTCCAACCTTTTCTACAACGCCAAACAGGCGTTGCTGGCACAGCGGCTTTCAAAGATTTCGTTGGGCGGAAAGTGCTTTTTCTGCAATTCCGGGGCCGAGGCTAACGAGGCGATGATTAAACTCGCCCGCCTGTGGGGCAGCGAAAAGGGTAAATACGAAATCATCACCATGCAAAACAGCTTCCACGGACGGACGTTGGCAACGCTTACCGCGACGGGGCAGACCAAAGTGCAGAAAGGGTTTGATCCGCTGCCGATCGGTTTCGCCTATGCGGAGTTCAACAATCTTGATTCGGTCAAAGCGGCAATTAACGACAAAACCGTAGCGATCATGCTGGAGGCGGTGCAGGGCGAGGGTGGAGTGTTGCCTGCAACAGAAGAATTTATGGTCGGCGTCCGCAAGTTGTGCGATGAAAACGGTCTGTTGATGCTCTGCGACGAAGTCCAGTGCGGTATGGGCCGTACCGGCAAGTGGTTCGGTTGGCAGCATTATCCGGTAAAGCCGGATGCGTTCTCGCTGGCGAAAGCCATCGCCGACGGCGTGCCGATGGGGGCACTGGTCGCCTCGCCAGCGTTGTCGGACGTTTTCAAGCCCGGCAACCACGCCTCCACTTTTGGCGGCAATCCTTTGGCCTGTGCGGCGGCGTTGGCGGTGTTGGACGTGATCGAGTCCGAAAAACTGCTGGAGCAGGCCGAGAAGATGGGCGCGTTGTTCGTCGAGGGCCTGAACGGCTTTGTCGAAAAATACGACCAAGTGCTGGAGGTGCGCGGTAAGGGTTTGATGGTTGGTTTGGTGGTGGAAGGCTCCGCCAAGGAGATTGTCGACGCTTGCCGTGATATGGGACTGCTTTGCTGTGTCGCCGGGCCTCATGTGGTGCGCTTTGTCCCGCCGCTGAATATCAAGGAGAGCAACCTTGAGGAGGCGCTGGAGATGATTGGCGATGCGTTGGACGAGTATTTCGGTTCTGACAGCGAATAACGGGCGATTCCTTAAAATCGAGGTGTAGTATGAAAAACTTGCCGTTATTTCAACTTGCGGCGGCGGCGACGTTGTGCGTTTGCGGCGCGTCGGCGGAAATTGCTGTTTTGCTGCCTGCCGACAAATCCCAGGTGGTGTTGATTCCGGATAACCAGCGGGAGATGCTGAAGTTGGCTACCCATGAGGAACGGCTGGCCGCGTTGAACGCCGACCAAAAGGAAAAGAAAACCTTCTTTTCCGAGAAGGCGCTTTGGCGCCGTGCCAACGACGTGAAATTCGATTGGGAGTGCACCGCTGAGGAAAAAGGCCCGTTTAAGGTGCTGGTTTCTGAAACTCCGGATTTCGCAAAACCTCAGATTGAGGTAGTCGATCGCAAACATCATGACGGCAAGCCTTACACCCATGTCACGATTGGCGGCTGGCAGACCAACTACAAGGTCGGTCAGACCTATTACTGGAAGGTTACCGGTTACAGTAAGGATGGCAAGACGAAAGTGGAATCGCCGGTCGCGACATTTACCACCGAGGATTTGCCCCCGCGCTGGATTGCCATTGAGGGACATGTTCGCAATATGCGCGATTTGGGCGGATGGCGGACTGCGGACGGCCGTCGGGTGAAACAGGGAATGGTGTTCCGCGGCCAGGGGTTGAATGACAACAGCAGGGACGGCGAGATTCCGGGGCGCAACCGGCTGACGGTCGCGGACCGCGATTACCTGCTCAACGATTTGGGCATTAAGACCGATCTTGAATTGCGTTCGCATCGTGAAACCGCGAACATGAAATCGTCGCCGCTTGGAAATAGCGTCCAGTTCATCCATCACTCGTCGAAGGCTTACCGGGACATCTTCTCCTCAACCGGAATGAAGATTATGGCCGATAACATTCGGGTTTTCTGCGATGAGAAAAACTACCCGATCTACTTCCATTGCATTGCGGGGGCGGACCGCACCGGTTCGCTTGCCTTTATGCTGAACGGGTTGCTCGGTGTGCCGTTGCAGTATCTTGGAGTGGATTGGGAGTCCACCTTCTATCCCAACCTGCCGGACAACAAGGACAAGGGCGACCTGTCTTACTGGTGCCTGCTCCAGCATTTCACCAAAGGGCTGGAGAAATACGCCAAAGAAGGCGACACGATTCAAGACCGCGTCGTGGCTTATTTGACGGATTGCGGCATTACGAAGGAAGAGATGGATAAAATCCGCTCGATTATGCTGGAGTAGCGCCCATCCGGTTTTCGCGATGAAAATGTTGCCCATCATGCTGTTGATCGGTTGCGCCGGGCTGACGGTGTTTGGCGCCGGCGCGACGGACGGCCAGCCCGGGTCGACCGTCGGAGTGTCGATGGGCAACGAAATGGTATTTGCGATGCAACAGTCGCTGGATTGGCTGGCGTCGCAGCAGCGTCCCGACGGAAGTTGGGGTGTGGACGGCGATGACCGTCTTACCGCGTTAATCGCTTTTACCCTACAGTCTTTGCGCCAGCCGGAATCGGACGCTAGCCTGAAACGGGCCCGCCAATGGTTGGACCGGAGGGCCGTTACCAACGAACCGCCATTGGATGCTTGCGCTTGGCGGTTGCTGCTGGACGGGCAGGGAAATCAGGCATTTCGAAAACAGTTGGTCGGGTTCGGTGACAAGGGGTATGCTAATGCCGAATGGTTTGAACAACGTTTATGGTTGCAAACCCGAAAAAAACTTTCGTTGGCCACGGACAATTTTACCGCGCCGAAGATTCCGGAGGTTAAATGGCCGTTGGGAAAAGATTTAACATTCCGTGAAGTTTGGGAATTCGCTCGTACTGTAAATCAGGACCGCGAGATCGAGATTTTGGACGACAACGGAAAACCGGTCAACTGGCGGAAGTCTATAGTGCAACGGTTGATTACCACCCAGCGGCGCGATTTCACCGGTACGGGTTCGTATTGGGCGGCATCTGGCAAAGCGTCGGCCATGGAGCAGACCGCTTTTGCGCTGCTGTTGATGCTTGAACTTTAAAACCGGGGTTTTATGGACACATTTGGAAGCGGTTTGCAAGGCGATATGTGCCGTCACATGTATAAGCACCGATTGTGGAGCGGGATTAACCGGCTGGGATTGGCCGTTTCCGGAGGTTCTGATTCGGTGGCGCTGCTATTGTTGATGGCGCCGGTTTGCCGAAAGTTGGGCGTAGAGTGCGTGGTGTTGCATTTCAACCACGGGTTGCGCGCTGAAGCCGCTTCGGAAGAGGCGTTTGTGCGTGATTTGGCCTCGCGAGCCGGATTGCCGGTAGTGACGGGTTATGCCCGCCTTGCGGATGAACGTCCGGATGGTGTGTCGTTGGAAATGGCCGCCAGACAAGCCCGGATGGAGTTTTTCCGGAAGCAAATCGCGGAACAAAAGTTGGACGCAATCGCGACCGGGCATCAGGCCGACGATTTGGCGGAAATGGTACTGCTCCGGCTCTCCCGCGGCGCGGGATCGTCGGGGCTGTCTGCGCTGCGCCCGGAATCGAACCTAGATGGGATGAGGATTATCCGCCCGCTTCTGCCGTTCAGCAACTCCGCGTTGCGGGAATGGCTTGCCGGACAAGGGCAAAACTGGTGTGATGATCAGTCAAACCGGGACTTGCATATCCAAAGGAATCTGGTGCGGCACCGGGTGTTGCCGTGGCTGGAGGAAAATTTCGACCCCGCGTTGCGCGACCACCTCACGCAAACCGCGACACTGCTGGCCGATGATGATATATTTCTAGAGGACCTTGCCGCCCAAAAACTTAACGAGATTGACATCGGGGAACGCATGCCGGGGTCACAGGCTGCAATTTGGATCGGCAATCTGCGGCAAACTCCGGTGGTGCTGATGCGCCGGGTGTTGCGGCAGTGGCTTTTCGCCAACGGTTATTCCGAGGCGACCGGATATGATTCCATCCGCGGGTTGTGCGAGCGGGTGATGGAAAAGCGCAACGGCATCGTGAACCTGCCCGGAAACCTTTCGTTGGAGATTCGCGGTGATATGTTGCTCATCCTTACAGGTCAGGAAATACCGCTTCCGGTAAAATTGAATTTAAACGGCGAAACCGTATGGGGAAAGTGGCGGATTAAGGCTTCGCCCGATCACGGGTGGCGGTCATGTCCCGGCCGGGTGGGGGACCGTCAGGCCGTGGCGTGGCTATCCGCCAAAGCTTGTGCAAGCGTGTTTGGACTGACGGTTCGGAGTCGAATGCCGGGCGACTATATATCGCCAACCGGACTGCGCGGCACCAGAAAACTTCAGGATGTCTTTACCGATGCCAAGCTCTCCATCGTGGAACGGGACCAGATACCCGTTGTGGTGGCGGGCAGCAACAAAGCGGTTTGTCTGCCCGGCTACCGGATTAACGCCGATTTTGCGGTGGAAAGCCCTGACGCGCCGTCAATCCGTCTGGATTTTTGTTATTTCGGCGAAGATTGAGCCAGCCCTGGCGGACCTAAAACGGGCATTTGCGATGGGCGTTTGGGGATATCTGCGGCCATTCCTTGCCGCCAACCAAAAAACACGTCAGCGAGTTGATTTTAGGCTGGAATTTTTCCCTCTTTTTTGGCATAATGCATAATTTTGAAGGGGTAGGTAGTGCCCTGCGGTTTTTATGAGGTAGAAATGAATCTGATCAGAATGATTTTTGGGACTAAAAACGACCGGGATTTGAAGCGTATCCAGCCGTTGGTTCGCCGTATCAACGAGCTTGAGCAGCAGTACCAAGCGTTGTCCGAGGAGCAGTTGAAGGCAAAAACGCAGGAATTCCGTGATCGTTTGGCATCGGGCAAGGAGACGTTGGACGACATTTTGTGCGAAGCTTATGCCACGGTTAAAAACGCCTGCCGGAGGCTTTGCGGAACCACCCGAGAGGTTTGCGGCCACTCGTTGGTTTGGGACATGATACCGTTTGACGTTCAGTTGATCGGCGGTATTGTGTTGCATCAGGGCAAGATTGCGGAGATGCAGACCGGCGAGGGTAAGACCCTGGCCGCAACTTTGCCGTTGTATCTCAACGCCCTTTCCGGCAAGAATGTCCAGCTGGTAACGGTGAACGATTATCTGGCCCGCCGCGATGCGCAGTGGATGGGGCATTTGTACGAATACCTTGGATTGACGGTCGGGTGCATCCAGAACCACATGAGTTCCGCCGAGCGCCGCGAGCAGTACAAGTGCGACATAACCTACGGCACCAACAGCGAATTCGGTTTCGATTACCTGCGTGACAACGGCATGGCGGTCGAACCGTCGCAGGTGGTGCAGAACGGTCACCATTTCGCGATTGTTGACGAGGTGGACAGCATTTTGATCGACGAGGCCCGTACCCCGCTGATCATCTCCGGACCGGCAGCGCAATCGTCAACCGCGCAGTACATCGAATTGAAACCGCTGGTCGAAAAGTTGTACCGGGCGCAGATGGAGATATGCAACCGTTTCGTTTCCGAAGCCAAGGCGGCGATCGAAAAAGGCGACAACGATACCGCGCTCCGCAAGCTTTACCAGATTTACCACGGGATGCCGAAACACAAGCAGTTCCTGCACATGATTGAGGATGTGTCGGTGCGCAAGCTTCACGAGCAGGTGGAAAACATGATGCTCACCGAGATGCGCAAGGAAGAGGCCCGCGATTTACTGGAGTCGTTGCTTTTCTCGATCGATGAGCGGACCCGCGAGGTGGCGTTGACGGACCGCGGCTGCGTGACGCTCAACCCCAATGACCCGGAGATGTTCGTGATGCCGGATCTGGTGAGCGCGTTGTCCGCGCTGGACGGCGACAAGACGTTGACCGACGAGGAACGCGCGTCGCGCCGTCAGCAGATTCAGGCGAATTTCATGATCCGCAGCGAGCGCATCCACAACGTTGACCAGTTGCTACGTGCCTACTGCCTTTACGAGCGCGACGTTGACTATGTGGTGCAGGAAAACCACGTGTACATCGTGGACGAGTTCACCGGGCGCATTCTGCCCGGCCGCCGCTGGAGCGACGGACTGCATCAGGCGGTGGAGGCGAAAGAAGGCGTTGAGATCGAACATGAGACCCAGACCCTCGCCACAATCACCATTCAGAACTACTTCCGCCTTTACAAAAAACTGGCCGGCATGACCGGTACCGCCGAGACCGAGGCGACGGAATTCCATGACATTTATAAGCTGGATGTGGTGGTGATTCCGACCAATCGTCCAGTCCGCCGCATTGACGGCAACGACCAGATTTACAAAACCCAGCGCGAGAAATACCGCGCCATCATCGCCGAGGTCGAGAAGCGCCACAGCAAAGGCCAGCCGATTCTGCTCGGTACGGTGACGGTGGACACCTCCGAAATTCTCAGCCGTATGCTGCGCATGGCGAAGATTCCGCATAACGTGCTGAACGCCAAGAACCATGCCCGCGAGGCGGAGATCGTGATGATGGCCGGCCAGCCGGGCGCGGTAACGATCGCGACCAACATGGCCGGACGCGGTACCGACATCAAGCTCGGTCCCGGTGTGGTGTGGCTGCCCGAGTCCGACGTGAAATCCGACATCACGTTGGAGGACAAGTACCAGAACGGCCACCAGACGCTGGGCGAACTGTTGCGCGAGCGGCCTTGCGGTCTGCACGTGATCGGTTCGGAACGCCACGAGTCGCGCCGTATCGACCGGCAGTTGCGCGGACGTTGTTCGCGTCAGGGCGACCCCGGTTCTTCGCAGTTCTACATTTCGCTTGAGGACACTCTGATGCGCCTCTTCGGGTCGGACCGCATTTCCGGCATTATGACCCGGCTGGGAATGAAGGAGGGCGAAGCGCTGGAGCACAAGTGGCTCAACCGTTCGGTCGAGACCGCGCAGCGCCGGGTGGAGCAGCAGAATTTCGCGATCCGCAAGCGCACGCTGGAATATGACGATGTGATGAACAAACAGCGCAGCGTCGTTTACGATCTTCGCGGCGATATTCTCACCTCCGACAGTGCCCACAAGTATATTCTGGACGTTTTTTACGACGTGATCATCGGCCAATGCGAAAAGTTCCTCTCTTCCGCCAAAGATTCTGAGCCGGATTCACTGGTGGAGTGGATTGGCGACATTTTCCCCGTGGCGGTTCGCGCCGCCGAGTTGGATCCTTACCGCGGCCTTCCTGAAAAGGCGGCGGAATTGCTTTATGACCGGGTGGTGGAAGCCTACGAGCTGAAATGCTCGATGGAAGACCAGGCGCTGCTGCCGGTAATGGAGCGGTCGGTTTTCCTGAGCTGCATTGACCGTCAGTGGCAGGATTACCTGCGGGCGATGGACGAGTTGCGCCAGAGCGTGAATTTGCGCGCCTACGGCCAGCGCGATCCGCTGGTGGAGTACAAACGCGAGGCGTTCGACATGTTCGGGCAGTTGATGAATAGCATCAAGACCCAAGTCGCGACCTCCGTATTCCGCGCCACTACGGTGGCTAACTTTGAACGGATGTTGCGGCGTATGCAGCCCAAAGTGCGCGAAGTCCACAACGATATCAACGTGTTGGCGTCCGCTGAGGCGGAGTTGTCCCGGCAGGGCCAGCAGGCCCGGATGGATTTTGGAGCGGTGCCCGAACCCGAACCTGCCCCGGAAGCCCCGCCCAGCGCGGCGGAGCAGGGGTTCGATGCGATGTTGGCGGCAATGGATCGTCCCGCGCCGACTCCTGCGGCTGCCGGCGGAAAATCAATCGGGCGCAATGATCCGTGTCCGTGCGGCAGCGGCAAAAAATACAAAAAGTGCTGCGGCAGGGGGTTGTGACCTATGTTAAAGCAGGGTATCGGAATAGGATTGGCGGTTTTGGCGCTCGGTTGGTCCGGGTGTGGCGGCGATTCCGGCATGCGCGATTTGAAAAGCGGCATCGCGGCTTTCCGCGAGAAACGTTACGACGACGCGGTGGTGGCGTTTGAAAAGGCGTCTCGTCGAATCGGTAATTCGACCGAACTCTATTATTATCTTGGTTGCAGCCGACTCTTGAAGGGCGAGCTTGATCTGGCTTATGCCGCTTTTAATTCCGCGATTGACGTCAACCCGAACCATGGCGAGTCATTGGCCGGCATGGGCGAGGTGGCGTATTTCCGGAATGAATTGCCGAAAGCCCGCGGGCTGTTTTTACAGGCGGTGATGCAGCAGATGGCATCGCCGGAGGCGGCCGCGATGGCATATAACGGTCTGTCGATGGTTTACCGTGAGGAGAAAAAGCCGGCGTTGGCCAGACTTAGCCTGCTTAACGCCCAGCGCTGTTGCAAGGACTACGCCCCGACTTATTACAACCTGGCGCAACTGTACGGCGACACCTACCACCTCTATGAAGAGGCGGTCGATCAGTTGGGACTGTATCTTCAGCTGGCCGACAAGTCGGACGCTTACTACGAGAAGGCAAAAAACCACATGAAGCGGTTCGGCGCGGCGGCTGCCGCCATTCCGCCGGCGGTTCCGGCAGGCGCTTCGCGCGACGAAGCCGCCGCGCAGCGGCTGCTGGATCAGGCCATGGAGATGCAGGTCGCAAAACGTTACCCGCGCGCCGCCAAGGCGTTCCGGGATGCTCTTAACGCCGATCCCGGGAATTTCAACGCCGCCTGGGGCTTGGGGGTGGTTTCCGCCAAACAGCGGTTGCGGGTTGAGGCGCGGGATGCGTTCAAGCGCGCGTCCGCGTTGCGGCCGGGATTTCTTGACGCATACGTTTCCGCCGCCGAGCAATCGTTCCAGATGCGCAAGTACGACGAGGCCGAGCAGCTTATCGCCCCGGCCATCGCCCGCAGCCCGTTCTATCTGCCGGCGGTAAAGCTGATGGGGGAAATCTGCAAGGGGCGCAAAGATACAGAGGCTGCACGCATGCACGGGGAGTTCTGCCTGTCGCTGTTGAAGGAGAACGACCCGCAGTATGCGGAGTGCAAGGCTTGGTTGGAGTCACTTTGAGCGTCGGGGTGAATTGATGGACTGGCTGCAGAATTGTTCGGTTTTGGATTACATCATTTTGGCGGTCGCGGTGTTCATGGTGATTCGCGGTTTCATCCGCGGCTGTTCCGGCGAGTTGGGACATCTGCTCGGGGTGTTGGCTGCGGTCGTAATTCTGTATTGCGGCAAAGTCCCGACGGCAAATATGCTTCAGCAGCTGGGGGTGGTGCAGGAGAGCGAATTCGCGCAGCGGTTGATGGTGCTGGTGGTAATGTTGGCGCTGTGCGTGGCGGCTTGGATATTGGTATCATGGTCGTGTTCCAAGTTGCTCAAACTGATGTTGCCGCAACCGCTCAACGCGATTTTGGGAGGAGTGATCGGGGTGATCAAAGTATTCCTCGTGGTGTGCATGCTAAGCACGATGGGACTGATCGCGCCGCGTGGCGAGGCGTCACCCGATGGGGGCAACGACGGATTCTTGGCGAAGTATTCGTCCGTCATCAAGAGTTTTACGCCTTGGATTAAGCCGATTTCATCCGAAAAGTGATTCGTGCGGTTTAACCGTGAGAATGAGAGTTACGTAATGTTAGAGCAGCAACAGTTGATTGAAGAACAGGGATTCACCCTGATTGCGCAATTGTACGAAAGCAGCCGTGTCACTACTTGGAAGGCGGTACAGCGTTCGCTGGACCGCACCGTGTCGTTGTCGGTGCTCAAGGAAGAGTCGGCGGCGAACCCGGATGAGGTCCGACATTTCCTCGCAATCTCGCGGATTATTGCCAAGCTCAAAAGCCCGTACGTTTCGTCGGTGTTCGATATCGTGAGCAGCGGCGGTTTGCACTACATCGTGACGGAATACGTTGATGGACCGACCCTTGCGGAGTGCGTGGAAAAGAACGGGCCGTTTTCGATTAAGGATTTGATGCGTATTACCTGTTCGATTTGCGACGGCATGGAGGCGTTGTGGAACACTTGCCGGATCGTACATCGAAACATAAAGGGGCGCAATATCCTGCTAGGCCCGCACTGCACGGTGAAGATCACCGATTTCGGCGTGGCGATTCAGGCCCGGGCGGTGGATCACGAAGGTTTGTATTCAGACAGTGGCGTGGTGGTGGGTACGCCGTTCTTTCTTTCGCCGGAACAGGCAACGGGAAGCGCCGATCTCAACACCCAGTCCGACATGTACTCGGTCGGCATGTTGCTTTACTTTCTGGCCACCGGCCGTCGGCCGTTTGATGACGGGCGTGATCTGGTTTCGGTCATCCATGCCCAAGTACACGACAAGTTAGAGCCTCCGCACCGCATCAACCCCAATCTTCCGGTCGCTTTCTCGTGGTTGCTTCACCGGTTGATGATGAAAGACCCCCGCCACCGCTATGCCTCGTGGCGTGACGTCAAGGCCGATGCCGAAGCTATTTTAGCTGGCGAAAAACCATCTTGTATTCGTCCCGGCGAAACTGCTTCCAGCACGCTGAATGTGGCGGGTATGGAGACGGAAGACAATGACCGCCAGCGGGTTAAGATCGTCCGTCCGCAAGAGGCTAAATCATCGACCCCGCTTGCCGCCGAAACCACCAAGCCGAAAGCGGAATCGCATCCCGGCGTGGTCTTCCTGCAGTTTTTGATGTGGCTGCTGCTGTTGTGCTGGTTCGCGGCGGTCTATTTTTACCGTACCCTTCCGGGTGACGGTATCGCTGATAAAATCGCCGCATTGATTCCTTCGCGTACCCAAAAATCTGCCGAATCGGTGGCTGTGAGTGCGCCGCCGGCGCAGGTGTCTGCCCCGAAGGAGTCCGTGCCGGCCGCAGATACAAAACCGGAAGAAAATGTCCCCGATAACGGTGCGGAACTGCTGGCGGCGTTAACGCCCAAGTTGGCCAAGGCTTTTGCCGCCGGTGACATGGCGGCTGCCGCTGCCGCGGTTGAGGAGCTTCCCGAAACCGTCCCGGAGCGCCTTCGGTTGTCGGGTTTCTTGAAACGGGTCTCCCGCGAGCCCGCGATGGTGATGCGGTTGATGGACAAAAACGTCGGCAAGGAGATTCGCCTTTCGCGCAACGGGCGCACGCGGATGGTTACCCTTCGCGCCATTACCGAACAAACGTTGTACATTGAGCTTCATGGCCGGGCCGCCGAGATTGCTATGGACAAACTCACTGCGGACGATTTGCTTCCGCTGATGTCCAAGCCCGAAACCCCGGAAGACGCACTGGTTTACACCCTTATGTTGTTGCGGTCTTCCCGTTACCGTAACGAAGTGCCCGATTTCGCTGAACAATGCCCGTTGTTCAAACAGGCGTTGCTCGATGCTGACAAACTGCTCCCCGCGCCGTCGGCGCAGGATACGCAAGGAGAATGAAGATGTCAAAACTGCTGATTAAAAACGCCCACATCGTCTCGCCCCAGGTTGACATAACTTACGGTTACGTTCTGGTGGAGGACGGGCGGATTGCCCAAGTCGACAAAGGTGCTTGCCAGCTTGCCGCCGACACCGAATACGATGCCAAAGGCGCTTTGCTGGTGCCGGGAATGATCGACATCCACACCCACGGCGCAGCCGGAATGGATGTGACCGATCCTGATCCAACGGCGGTGGTAGAGGTGGCGAAAGCGAAACTGGCGGAAGGATGCACCTCGTTCGCCCCGACCACGCTCACGCTGGCGGAGGAGACGCTGGCTGATTCGTTGCGGGCGGTCGCTGCCTACCGCGCCGACGAACGTTACAGCCAAGTAATTGGCGTCCACCTTGAAGGCCCGTACATCAACCCGTCCTGCCTCGGTGCCCAGAATCCCGCTTTCGTTCGCAAGCCGGATGTCGCGGAGTTGTTGCGTTTGAACGCGATTACGCCGGTTTCGCAAATTACCTTTGCGGTCGAAGTTGAGGGCGGGGACGCATTCGCCCGCGCTTGCCTTGACAACGGCATAGTTCCCTCCTGCGGCCACTCCAAGGCCACTTACGCCCAGTTCGCCAAGGCGTACGGTTTCGGTTTGCGACACCTTACCCATTTCTGCAACCAGATGACACCGTTGCACCACCGTGACATTGGTCTGGTTGGCGCCGGGTTGCTGCACGGCGATGTCCGCACCGAGGTGATTTGCGACAAGATCCATCTGGCTCCGGAGATGATCCGGTTGGTCTTCAGCCGCCGCCCGATTGAGTCGATTGTGATGATTACCGACTCTATGCGTGCCAGCCATTTGCCTGACGGCCCCTCTTCGCTGGGCGGCTTGGACGTGATCGTCAAGGACGGTCAGGCGCGGTTGGCTTCCAACGGCGCGCTGGCGGGTTCCGTGCTGCGGATGAACATCGCGCTCAAGAACGTCCACGAAGTCACCGGGCTTCCGCTCTCTTCGATTATTCAGGCCACTTCGTGGAACCAGGCGGTGGAGCTGGGCCGCGGCAACGAGTTGGGTAAAATCGAGCCGGGTTTCCTGGGCGATCTCACCGTATTGGAGCCGTCCGATTTTTCGGTGCGCGCCGTGTTTATCAAAGGTTGCCAGCGGCTGTAACCGGGTTTAATCATGACGGAAAAGTCGGGTATATCACACCGGATAATGATTACCGGCGGAAAAGGAATGCTGGGCCGCACGCTGGCGTCAACATTGTCCGCCGCCGGGCACACGGTGGCGGTGGCGGATCTGCCGGAGGTGGACATCACCCGTCCGGAAACTTTGGCCGCCGCGATATCCGGGTTCCGTCCGGACACTTTGGTGCATTGCGCGGCGATGACCAAGGTTGACGATTGCGAAAGCAATCGCGATTTGGCTTTTCTGCTCAATGAGACCGGCAGCCGCAATGTGGCGGTAGCCGCCAGATCGGCGGGCGCGCGGTTGGTCGGGATTTCTACCGATTATGTGTTCGACGGCAAGAAATCCACTCCTTACCTTGAGACCGATCTTACCGCCCCGTCCACGGTTTACGGCATGAGCAAACTTGCCGGCGAGCGGGCGATCGCCGAGGAATTGCCCGACCAACACACCATTGTACGGATCGCCTGGCTTTACGGTCTGGGCGGCCCGAGTTTTGTGCACACCATGCTCAAACTCGGCGCGGATTCGCAGGGGGAACCGTTGAAGGTGGTGGATGACCAATTGGGAAACCCAACCTCGACTTTGGCGGTTTCCCGTTTGCTTTTGTGGTTGCTGGATCATCCGGTGCCGGGTGTTTTGCACGGCTCTTGCGAGGGGGAGGCGAGCTGGTACGAATTTGCGGGCGAGATTTTCCGGTTGCGCGGTTTGCGGCGAACCATCCGACCCTGCCGCACCGAGGAGTTTCCCCGTCCCGCTCCGCGGCCGGCCAATTCCCGCTTGGATAAGGCGCGTTTAAGGTCCGTCGGTTACACGATGCCGGACTGGCACCGGGCACTGGAGGAATTTTTGTCAGGAAAGGAATAGGCTGCATGAAGTTTTTCATTAAGAACGCGTTGGCGATACAGGTGATGGTTTTGATAGCCGCGTACTCGTGGATTCACGGCGGAACGCGGGCGGATTTGCTGTTGCCCGTTATACCGTGGCTGACGCTGATGGTGGTTGAGGTCGCGATATTCTTTCCGCAGTGCAAGAGCACCGAGACGCTCTCCGACGCCCGAGATCGGGTAAAACGCCATTTGCGCCGCGATCCGTTGCTCTACCTTTCCATCGCCTTGACGGTGCTTTTGGTGCTTCCGATGTTCAACGAAACCGGAATTCCGGAATTGAACCGGGTGACCGGGGAGTGGGTTAACAAGCCGGCTCCGCACAAATGGCTGCCGTCCTGTGTTTCCGCCGTTGACCACGCATCACTGTTGCTGTGGTTCATTCCGACACTGGTATCCTTGCTGGCGGTGCGGCATGGTCTGCTTAAGCGAGGTAAGCGCGTACTATTGGAAATGATTTGTTGGAATGGCGCGGCCTTGGCGGTGTTCGGTTTTGTCCAGCAGTTCACCGGGGCCACCAGCGTCTATTGGGGCACGGCAAAGTTCTCGGATTTCTTCTCCACATTCGGTTATCCCAACATTGCCGGCGCGTTCTTCACCCTGCATTTCGCCTTGTCGGCCGGAATGTGGTTCGCACACGTGACCGAAACCAAAATCGGCCCGGCGGTTACCGAAAGTCTGCGCGAGCTGCCGGAGGAAAAACCATTGGCCGCCCAACAGCGTATGCTGCTTCCGGCCGCGCTTAATTTTGCCGCCGCGCTTACCACATTGAGCCGCGCCGCGATTATGCTATCGTTGGCGATATTGTTTGGGTTGTCGATTTACATGGTGGTCGGCGTTTGGCAAAATTCCGAACGCGGCACCAAAGTCAAGATGTTCGCCACCCTGCAGGCCGTGGTCTTGTTTGTGGTTTTGGCGATGACCGTGTTTGCCCCCAGCGGGATGAAGAACGAATTGAACACCATTTCTTGGCAGGCGATCGTCTCCCGTGTCACCGGCGCGGAACAATACCACACCCGGGTGGCTAACGAGATCTTTAAAGACCATAAACTGTTTGGGGCAGGGGGATGGAGTTACGGTTTCCTTCAGATGCAGTACATGACCCCGGAGGAGCTTAAACACATACAGGTGGTCGGCGGGGTTAACGTCCACAACGACACGATGCAGTTTTTGGCGGAGCAGGGGGTGCTGGGGTTCGGTCTGATGGTGCTTTGCGCCTGGACTTTGGTGATACCGTTGCTGGTTGCCATGTTCAAGCGGTACCGCGAGTCGAGAGCGTCACGCCAGCCGGTGCCGTGGCCGCGCTGGGTCTATTGCCACAGTCCGGTCTGCATTGTTGCGCTCGTCGGCCCGATCGCCACCGTTGTCCACTCCTTTGCGGATTTGCCGTTCCGCGATCCCGCCGTGCTGTTGGTTTGGGCCTTGTCGTTCGTTTGCGCACTGGGGTATGTGCCTAACCCCAAAGGGCATCATCATCACGAGTAGGAGTCTATGTCGTGGGTACAGGTCATACTGCGTTAATGTGAATGACCGATGCTTTGGGATCGGTGCTTGTTGTATGTTGAGGGAATTATGAAAAAATTGTTGTATAGCATTGGTATGGTTTGCGTTGCTTTCAGTGCTTCGGCGTTGGAGACGGTGGGTACGGTTTACGTGGATTTGGATGCGGCTGATTTGTCCGCGTCAGGCGTTGGGGCCGAAGTCAATATATGGCGCAACAACGGCACCGAGGGGGATTTCGCTTCCATTAACGGCACGGGCGGGCCAACGTTCCAGATGCGGGACGGAATCCCGGTGGTGCGTTTTTCCGGAGTCGCCGCGAACGTGATGACCAACGGCACGTTTGGCACTTTGCCGGAAGCTTTGTGCGGTGAGAACAAGGAGTGGACGATGGAAGCTTGGGTGTTTTGTCCCACCGTCAGCGGTACCTGCACCTATTTTGCCACCACTCCGCGTGGCTCCAACTGGACCAGCAAAGTTTGCGAATTCCGTTACTCGGCAGCCGCTGACAATGCGGTGGAGCATTACGGCAGTGGTAAAAACGCTTCGTGGGGTTCCAACATCACTTGGCCGACGGCCGGCGAGTGGCACCATATTGTCTGCGTTCACCAGAATGCCTACACCAAGGAGTTTCTTTATCTCGACGGCCGGTTGGTTTACCATGACACCCTAACGTTAAACATCGCTAGTGACACTGCATTGTTTACTCTTGGCGGGGTCTGGAACGTCAACTCCAGCACTTGGGTTAATCCGTTCTCCGGTGACATCGCGCGTTTGCGCTTCCAGTCTGGCAACCTCACCCCGGAGCAGGTGTTGCGTGATTACGCGGAAGGGAACGCGACCTTCAAGCGGGTCGACCGCCAGAACGCGCTTTGGAACGGTACGGAGTGGGTTAACGGCGTTGCGCCCGCCGCCGACCGCGGCCTGATCGTCAACGCCGAAGGCTCCGTGGTAAACACGGACATCACCACCGGCGAGTTGCGCCCGATTTCAGGTTCGCTAACCATTGACGGCGCGAACGTTACGGTGACCAACACCTCCACGATTTCAGCCAATGCTCGTTGGGGTTGGGGCGGAAACCGGATCGCGTTGGAAATTGCCAGCGGAGCTTTGAACATCGTCGGATATAAAGGTTCGAGTTATATCCATGTCTTCGGCGACTCCAATGGCGCCGGTAGTGTTTTGACCGTTGGCGGCGATCCTCAAAGAACGGCGTTGCTGGACGACAGCAACAATTTTTACGCCGGCTATGGCGTGAATTCTGCGATGACGCTGAACATTAAGACCAACGGCACGATTCATACGTCCGGCGTTGCGTATATTGGGCATTTAGCTGACGGTCACGCGGAGGTTCACATGGAGCCCGGCGCCCAGCTTTTGGTGGACGATTGGTTGCGCTTCGGAAACAGCTCGGCGTACTGTTCGGCGGATATCGCCGCCGGTGCGGTGGTGTCGGCCAAATCCCATTGCATTTTGGGGGCGTTGAACGCCACCGGTACCGTACATTTGGCCGGATCGTTGTATTGCTCCACCCTGTTTATTGGCGAAGGTGACGCCGGTATCGGCATCTTGGACATTGCCCCCGGCGGTTATGTTTCCGCCGTGAATATCCGGCCATACAACACGGCCGGAACCGGAACGCTCACCGTTGACGGCGGCACTATCAACGCCTCGGCCGGCGGTACGATCCTTGACTCGACGATCGACGAGTTCTTCATCGGCGAGAACGGTTTAACCATCGATGTTGGCGAGGGGGTTACCACATCGTCTTCCGTGGCGCTGTCAAACGCCGAGAATGCGGTGTTGACCAAAACCGGATCGGGCGAGTTGTTGCTTGGCGGCGACAACTTCGCTTTCACCGGCGATATCGTTTTGAGCGAGGGGACATTGGTATTTATCGGCGATAACGCCTTGCCCGGCGATTATGCTGGAACGTTGACCGTGGCGGACGGCACTTCGATCGGTTGGGACGCGGTTGGCGGGGCTGCCCGTCTGCTGTCCTTGCTTCCCAAAGATGCGGTTTGCTCGTTGCGTCTTTACGGAAACAATACGGCGGAGAACCTTGATTTAAGCGAATATCCCGGCGTAACTTTGGTGGTTACCGGATCGGTGATGCACAATGGCACGATTACGCCGTATGATAATTTGTACGTGTTCAAGCCGGCGGTCGGCGCCAATTGGAATTACACCGGTTTGATCAGCGATGCCAACGGAATCCCGGCGCGGGTAATTGTTCGCGGCGCGTCCCCAACGGCCAGTCTGATTTTATCTGGCGCGAACTCCGGCATGACCGGCGGGATAACGGTTGAAAGCGGCAAGCTGGTGCTAGGTTCGCCTACCGCGGCCGGATTCACCGGTACAATTGCCATGAGCGCCGGTACGGTCATCCAGCCCGATGCCGATTTAGGGCGTGATTTTCTCAACACTCGCATTCAGGCTGATGGACCGGTCCAGATCCTTCTTACCGCAAACAGCGCCCACTTCAACGTCGATCTGGGCAAGTTCCCGATCGGTACTTTAATCGATTCCGCTCCGACCAGTCTTACCGGAACGGGGACAATTCTCCCGAATGTTGAGAATACGATAACCCTCGGAGGTGGGGCCACTGCGTGGGTTTCATCTTCCAACACCGGATATCGTCCGCTTCTTTCCGACCAAGATTCCGGGGTGCAGGTGAAAGTGTCAAAGAGCGGACTGGTTAATCTGTCCAACCCTGCGAATAGCTATTCGCAGGGCACGGTAATCGCGTCTGGCGGCGCGGTGTTTGCCACGGAGGACGGTTTCGGCGCGGTGCCGGCGGAGAAAGATCCAGACAATATCACCATCGACGGTGGCACTTTACGCTCCGGCAATGCCAACTTCACGTTAGCCGCCACCCGCGGCATTTTTGTCGGCGCGAACGGCGCAGAGTTCCATCCGTGGGGTACTTATTGCATGACGGTGCTGGGCGACCTCAGCGGTAACGGCGCAATAAAATTCACCGATGGCGGTTTCCTGCGTTTTGCTGGTTCTGAGAATACCTATAACGGCCGGGTTACCCTTAGAAATGCGTCCAGCCGAATGTATATCGGCAACGGCGGGAATTTCTCGTGGGCATCTACCGGCGGTATTGATACGGCTGGAGGCACTGTTTATCTGGACAGTAACGGTGATAACGATTTCGGAGACATTGTGTCCGGCGCGGGCGGGTTGATCAAGGACGGTAGCGGCACGGTTACTCTTACCGCGCCGCAAACCTATACCGGCACCACCAGGGTCAATGCCGGCTGTCTGGTTCAAGGTGCCGGTTCCGCAATGTCCGCCGGCGCTTTGTCGGTTGCCGCCGGTGCCGAGTTCGTGACGGCCGGCAATCTGTCCGGCAGATTTTTCGGATCAGGAAAGGTGGTGGTGGACAACGGTGTCACATCCACCGTCACTTCCGGCAACGCGTCGCAACTGATCGCGCAGGTTAATGCCGGCGGTACGTTGAATCTGTCCGATCCTGCGGTTTTCTCCCATCAGGATGTGCTGTTGAATGGCGGCACGCTCGGTCTCTCTGCCGGCGATTACCGGGAAAATGTTCTGACCGGGTTCGCCAACTGGTTCGTACAAGGTTCCAACTGCACGGCCAACATTTCCTCCGACGGCTCGACCCTGCACTTGACGGACAATAAGACCTATTGCGCCGCAACGGCGTTTTGGCCGGAGCGGGTTGATATTTCCCAACCGTGGAGTGTTAGTTTCACTTACAAAACCGGGGCGATGACATCCACGCCGGCGGACGGTTTCTCTTTCATCCTGCACAATTCGCCGCCGTTGCAGATTGGCAGGAACGGCGGTTCGCTCGGCATGACGGTGTTTAATCCGTCGGTAGGTGTTTACGCCAATGTTTACAGTAACCCCGACCAAGTAGGATTTATCATCAACGCTGGCAAAGTTGATGGCAAAGGCATAAGCGGGTTCAACTTCCAAAGTGGTAATGCCAAGTGGACAATCAGTTACGACGGCGTCGGGACGCTTACCCAGACGGTCACCGTTGGGTCAACTACCCAGACCTACACCAAGAGCGTAAACATCACCAACCAACTCAACAGTACGACTGCGTTTGTCGGTTTCACCGCCGCTACCGGCGGTAGTTCCGTGGATCAGAACATCACTGATTTCACTTCGACCTTCAAGGTCAAGCGTTATCCGTCGATGGCGGATCTGGCCGGGATAATTGACGCCTCCAACTGGTATTTGATCGACCAGGCTAAGATAATCACCACCAATGGAGCTCCTGCGATAAGGCTTACCACCCAGAGCGGCAGCTTGCGCGCCGCCGCCACAATGGCTAAGAAGTTGGACGTTTCCCGTCCCTTCACCGCCCGATTCACCTATCTGGCCTTCTCCAGCGGCACTCCTGCGGACGGTGCGGCGTTCTTCCTGCACAACAACGCCACCAACACCATCGGCAATACCGGCGGTGCGGTCGGTTACTCCGGAGGGTTTACCTCGTCGATCGGTTGGTCGGTGAACATTTACGGTGACCAATATTTCCGCTGGCTGAAGAACGGTAATTTCGTCGCCAATTACGGCCAGATGAAAAACACGGGCATCAATCTGGTTTCGGGCACGCCAACCACCATCGAGTTGAGCTACGACCTGACTTCGCTGAACGCCACCGCGACCCAAAACGGCGTCGTGGTCGCCGCCGATTGCCCGGAGGTTGTCGATCTGGTGGATTACTTCGGCACCAAAGAGGTGTATTTGGGAATTTCCGCCGCCACCGGTGGTGCGGTTGCCGAGCAGTGGGTTACCGGTATCGAGGTTATGCAAGACGATTTGCCGATGACATCAGTACACGTCACGGCAGCCGGTTCTACCATCTCCGCCGCTGAATCCGCTGTGGTTGAAACGGTCACGATGGATGACGGTTCGGACTTTGCAGTGAATGGTTCCGCGCTTGCCGCCTATAAGCTGTCATTGCTGGGCGGCGCAGGTATCAACGGAAACGTTACCGTTGGCGAGATAACCTTTGCGGAGACCGGAACACTGGCGGTTAACGGCGCTATGGACAAACTTGGCGATAGGATAGTTCTGCACGTCCCGCCATTTGCCGATGGTCGCAAGACGCTTATCGACCTTACCCAATGCCCCGGGTTGACGCTGGAAGATTTCTTGCTGGACACTCCGGCGGTTGACGGTGTTGAGACGCAACTGGTTTTGCGCGACGGCATTCTTTATGCGGTTCGCGATATCGGCACCTTGATCCTTTTGTACTAAACCGCCGGTATTGAGCTAGAGGCATTAAGTTTCGTCTTGATTTTAGGCGTTATTTTTGGTTAAATGGTTTGGATTTTACAAGGGGGATTTTTACGCCCGGGTGACCGGTTCGGCGTGGATAATCCGTGAGTTTTGTTAGGCGGCTCCCGTGGTGTGGAGCCGATGAACAACTGAAAGGAATGAGGACAGATGGCAGACAACACGTATATCAGCAATTTAAAGCCCAATTTCAAGCCCAGGGCCTTGGAATTGGGAAAGATTCCGCAATACCAGTATCGCGGTAACCTCAAAAAAGAGTTGGCGGCCGGCACCATTACCGCCGCTCAGGCGGTGGATATCCTTGAGGATATGTTGACCGTGCGCGAGTTTGAAGAGATGATCGTCAAGTTGCGTTCCGGCGCCTATGACGCCTGCAAGGGATTCCAGTATCGCGGGCCGACCCACGTCTCCATCGGCGAAGAGGGTTATGCGGTCGGTTGCTGTTCGGCCATCGCCTACAACGATTTCATCACCTCCACCCACCGCGGCCACGGCCACTCGATCGCCAAAGGTTGCCAGTCCATCCGCGGCATGAGCGTGGCGGAACTTAAGGCGCGGGTGCCGGATTGCGCTTCGGACAAGAAAAAGGATTTGATCGAGGCTGCGCTGGAGAACCACCTGTACCGCGCTTTGGCGGAGCTGTTCGGCAAAGAGGACGGCTACTGCAAGGGGCGCGGCGGCGGAATGCACATTGCCGACTTCAAGGCCGGCCATCTGGGAGCGAACGCGATTGTCGGCGGCGGCGTGCCGATCGCCACCGGCGCCGCGATGAGCTCGCGTTATTTCGACACCGGAAAGGTGATTTGCTGTTTCGCCGGTGACGGCGCGTACGCCAACGGCGTGGTGCTGGAATCCCTGAACTGGGCGGCGATGGGCCAGTTCACCGATCCCACCTACACCAAGCATCCGTTCGGGCTGCCGATCATTTACGTCATCACCAACAACCATTACGGTTTCACCGGGCGTATCGATGGTGAGGTGGCGGGGGTGTCCTGCGTCGCCCGCCGTGCTGCCGGTTTTGCCGAGAACAACATGCACGCCGAGGTGGTGAACGGCATGGATCTGCTCGCTTGCCGCGATGCGATCCGCCGTGCCGCCGAAATGTGCCGCAAAGGGCAGGGGCCGGTAATGATTGAGGTTGACACCTACCGCAATTACGGCCATTCGCTGGGTGACCCGCGCACCGAGTACCGCTCCAAAGAGGAAGAGGCCACTTGGAAGGCCATCGACCCGATCGCGACCTTTGAGAAGCAGTTGCTGGACAACGGGTGCATCACCGAGAAGAAGCTCGCCGCCCTCAAGCAGAAGGTGGTTGACCGCAACGCCCGTATGGCGGCCAAGGCGGCTTTCTCCGCCGACCCCGATCCCGCCGACGTAATCCGCTATATGTACACCGACACCACCGCCGAGGTGGTTCCGGAAGAGTTCGCGAACGTCAAGCCCGATGCCGATCTGCCGGTGGTTAAGCGTACCGAAGACGGCCAGATCACCTACAAGGACGCGGTCAAGTCGGCGTTGATGGAGGAGATGGTTCGCGATAAGCGCGTTGTCCAGTGGGGCGAGGATATCGCCGAATATGGCGGCGCGTTCAAGGTCACCAAGGGATTGATTGAATCCTTCGGCCGCGACCGCGTTTTCAACTCGCCGATTTCCGAGGCCTGTATTTGCGGCACCGCGGTTGGCGCGTCCATGACCGGCATGCGTCCGGTGGTGGAACTGATGTACATGGACTTCGGTTTGATGGCTTCCGACCAGATCTCCAACCAGGCCGCGAAGTGGCACTATATGTCCGGTGCCAGCATCGAGGTTCCTTTAGTTTACCGCGCGTCGGTCGGCGGCGGCAAGGGTTACGGCGGCCAGCACTCCCAAACGCTGGAGTCGATGTTCGCCCACATTCCCGGTTTGTATGTGGTTTATCCCGCCACCCCGTATGACGCGAAGGGCCTTTTGAAGTCCGCCATTCGCGACAACAATCCGGTGATGTTCGTCGAGTCGCAGATTCTTTACAACACCAAAGGCGTCGTTCCTGAAGAGGAGTACACCATCCCGCTGGGCAAGGCGGACATCAAGCGCGCCGGCGATCAGGTGACTTTGGTCACTTGGGGCCCGATGCTGTTCGATGTGCTGAAGGCGGCGGATCAGCTGGCTTCGGAAGGTATCTCCGCCGAGGTGGTGGATATCCGTTCGCTGGTGCCGCTGGACATGGAAACCATTCTGGCTTCGGTCCGCAAAACCGGCAAGTGCGTGGTGGCCAGCCATTGCGTAAGCATCGGCAGTTTCACCGCCGAGATCGCGTCGCGCATCATGGCCGAGGCGTTCGATTATCTCGACGCTCCGGTGGTCCGCGTCGGTGCCAAGGACGGTATCGCCCCGCAGGCGTATTCTCTGGAACATGCCTTCCTGCCGCATGACACCGACGTGTTGGCCGCGGTCAAGGGATTGTTTTAAGCTATGTCCGAAACTCCGCATTGGTGGGTCCGGAATGATTCGAATTCCTATTTCGGGCCGGTAACTTGGGACGGGTTGCTGGAGTGGGTCCGCGACGGGCGGCTTGGTCCTGAGAGCGAAATCTCTCAGGACCGGCAGATCTGGTCGCGTGCCGCGCTCAATCCGGATCTCAAGATGGAATGGGTGGCGGAACTGCCCGGCGGCCGTTTTTACGGCCCGATCCACCATGATGCGGTGCAAGAGCTGTTGCAGAACGGCGGTTTGCCGGCCGACACGCCGCTTTACACGCGGTCGCTTTTGAATAGCGACCGCGAGGCTCGTTTCGAAAAAGCGGCGGCGATGTACGCCGAAAAAGAGGGGCGCTGGCTGACCCGGTTGCATGATTTGGATGACAAGCTGGGGCGGATCAGCGCCGCTTTGGAGACGGCTGAACATAAGCAGGCCGCAACGGTCAACGAATACGAAACCATCGTGCGAAACCTTAAAAGCGGCTTCGCGGAACGCGAATCGAAATTTTCCGGTCAGTTGGAAGAGCAGGCAACCCGGCTTAAGGAAGCCGAGAACGCTCAGGTTTCGTTGCGGGAACGTTTGGTGCGCGAACAGTCTGAAGCTGCGGTGCGGGAAGAGAAGCTTTCCCGTCAGGTGACTGACGCCGAGGCGGTCCGCGACCGTGCGATAAAGTTGCAGCAGGAAACCCAGGCCAAGTTGCAGGAGTTTGAGCCGGAGGTTTACCGGCTGCGTCATCAGAACGAAGTTGACCAAAGGCGGATTTCCCAGCTCGAAGAGTCGGTCACGCAGTCGCGTGACGAGGCGCAACGTCTGACTGCGCTGGTCTCTGAACTCCAAGATCAGCTCCAGGCCGCCAAAACGTCATTCCGGACGCGTAAGGTTTCTGAATCCGACATCGAGGTGTTGGAGCCGGAGATTGTTGAAGCGGAACCCGAACCCCGCGATACCGGCGGCGCTTCCGCCGGCGGTTTCGGTTTTCGTAACGGGGCAGGGGTCTCGATGGCCGCTTTGGAGCAGCAGTTGCAGTGGGAGCTGTCGCAATTGGGCAAGAATAGTCGGGTAGGCGGTGATGGCCAACAATAAGCCGCGGACGGCGGATTCCAGCCAATGGTTTTTGCGTATTGACGGATCGGTTTTCGGTCCGGTCACCCGTGACGGTTTGCTGCTGTGGGCAGAGCAGGGGCGGGTGTTGCCCAGCCATGAGGTTTCCCAAGACAAAAAGAAATGGACTGCCGCCGCGCTGGTGGATTTCTTGGAAATGCGGTGGTTTGTGGATGACGGTCAGGGCGAATTGCGCGGACCGCTTAACCGCAAGGCCGCCGAGTTTTTGCTGAAGAGCGGACGGGTGGCGGAAGGCGCGCAGATCGTTTCCATGGATGATGTCGAGCCGGTGCCGGAGTCCCGCTCTGCGTCCGCACCAGGCGGATCTTCAACCGGCGACAACCAAGAGTGTGAGCAGTTACGTAAGCGGGTTCAGGAACTGGAGGACATGGTCGTCAGCCTGCGAAAGCGCATCAGCAAAATTAATTCCGACCAAGACATGGTTACTCTGTCCAAGGAGCGGGACGAACTGTCGACGGAATTGAAAAACGTTAAACAGCAGAGCGAAACTATGCTTCGCAACGCGGAAAAAGATATCCGCAACCTTAATCGTAAATTGGAAGCCGAGCGTCAGCAGGTGTCAAAACTTGAGGCCCGACTGGAAGACGCTTTCAGGCAGGACAATGAACTGTCGATTTTATCCGAGGCGCAGAAAGCGCTTCAGGCGGAATTGCAGCAATCCCGTCAGCGGCAGGACGCCGCGGAGTCAAAGGCGGCAGCCGCCACCGGCGAGGTAAAACGGTTGTCTGCCGAGTTGGACCGTTTGCGGCAATCGCTTTCGGATAATGAAAGCAATGCCAACGGTTTGGCGAAGACCAATGCCGAATTGACTCGGCGTTTGGACGAGGCGTTGGCCGGCAAAAAAGAGTTGGAGCAGGCGTTCGCCGAGTTGCTTACCGAATCCAACGAGCGCGATTGCGAGTATTTGCGTCAGCTGGACGAGTTGCGCCGCGGAGGCGCGCAATAGGATTTTTGTTTTAATAACGCGGCGTTCCGCCGCAAAATGGGGATTATTATGAAACGTGGCTTCATATCGCTGTGTCTTTCGTTTGCAGCGCTTTCGGTTTTTGCCGGTTCCGGTCTGGAAATATTTTCCGACCGTCCGGCGAACCGTTGGGACTCGGAGCGCTATCCGTTGGGAAACGGCCGTATCGGTGCGATGGGCAACGGCGGCGTTACCAATCTTAATGTGCAGGTAAACCTTGATTCGCTATGGACCGGTGATGCCAATCTGAACGGCAGCGCATCGGATTCGGTGGCCGACAGCAATTACAAAACGATGGGCGAGTACCGCAACTTGGGCGAGTTCTCCATCCGCGTTGACGGCGAGACCGGGCAGGTCGAGGGGTATCGCCGGGTTCTGGATTTGTCCCGCGCCGTGGAAACGGTAAAATACCGCCGGGGCGGTGCGGACGGCGATTGCCTCGCCTTTGTTTCTTCGCCGGACCGGGTTTTGGTCTGTCGCGTGAATTTCGGCAAAGCGGTTTCAGGCGAGTTGCGGCTGAACGGCGCGAACGGGGAACGCACGAAATACGAGCGTGGTAACGGGTATTCCGATGCGGAATTTTCCGGCGGGTTCCCCAACCGTTTGAAATATGCCGCCAGACTGCGGCTGGTTGCGTTGAGCGGAGACACTGTTGCCGAAGACGGCGGCATCAAATTTTCAGGTTGTACCGGTTTGCTGGCGCTTTTCACGGCGGACAGCAACTATGACAGCGGCAAGCCGGATTTTGTCAACCCTGAATGGAGCGGCGATTTGCAGCCATGCCTGTCCGCCGCGCAAAGCAAAGGGTATGACCGCTTGCTGGCCGACCACCAAAACGCGTATTCGCGTTATTTCAGCCGTTTGCAACTCCGGCTGGACAACACCGATCCGGCTTTGGAAAAATTAGCTACGGCGGAACGGGTGGCCCGTTGCCGTCAAGGTCAGCGGGATCCGGATTTGGCGCGGCTGCTGTTCCAGTATGGTCGTTATCTGTTGATTTGCAGCAGCTGGCCGGGGTCGCTTCCCGCCAACCTCCAGGGAATCTGGAACAACTCCAACCATCCCGCCTGGCATTGCGACTACCACACCAACATCAATATCCAGATGAATTACTGGGGCGCGGAGACGGCCAACCTTCCGGAAATGCATCTGCCGCTTTTCGATTGGATGAAAGCGCTCGCGCCGTTGGCGGAGACGGAGACGAGGAAGGCGTTCCCGGACAGCCAGGGGTTCGCCTACCGTACCAGCGCGAATATTTTCGGCGGCATGGGCTGGCGTTGGAATCTGCCTGGCGCGGCTTGGACCGCGCATCACGCCTACGAGCATTACGCCTTTACGCTGGACGAGGATTTCCTGAAGCAAACCGGTTATCCGCTGTTGAAGGGCGCGGCGCTGTTTTGCCTCACCCACATCAAGGAGCGTCCCGACGGGACGATGGTGGTGCCGAACGGCTGGTCGCCGGAACATGGGCCGCGTGAGGACGGCGTTGCCCATGACCAGCAGATATACTCGCAGATTTTCGCCGACATCTTGGCCTGCCAGCCGGTGGTGAAAGATTCGGCTAAGTTTGTCGAAGAAGTGCGCCGCGTTAAAGGCAGACTGCTTGGCAACAAAATCGGCAAGTGGGGACAGTTGCAGGAGTGGGAAACCGACCGGGATGTCAAGGGCGACACCCACCGTCACACCTCGCATCTCTTTGCGGTGTATCCGGGCGATGAGATTACCCTTAGCAAAACCCCGGAATTTGCCAAGGCGGCGGCGGTCGCTTTGGAAGGCCGCGCTTTAACCGGCGATGCCCGCCGGTCGTGGACTTGGCCGTGGCGGGCCGCAATGTGGGCGCGGCTTGGAAACGGCGAAAAAACCGGTCGGATGGTTGAATCGCTGTTGCAATACAACACCATGCCGAATCTTTTCACCACCCATCCGCCGTTCCAGATTGACGGCAATCTGGGAATAGTGGGGGCGGTTGCCGAGTCGCTGGTGCAGTCGCATGAGGGTTTCGTCAATATTTTGCCGGTGGTGATGCCGGGCTGGGAAAACGGTCAGGTGTCCGGCCTGCGGGCGCGCGGCGGCATTACGGTCGATTTCGCCTGGAAAGACGGCAAAGTCACGGACTACCAGTTGCACGGTGCCGCCAAGAAGGTCAAGGTGAAGGTAAACGGCGCCATGGCGGACGCCAGTGTCAAAAACTAAATCCGCCGTCTGGGCCGCGTTCCTAATGGGTTGCCGCCATGCCGCTGCGTACCGCTTTGGTTCTTATAACATCTATCATTGCGACCGGATTGTTTGTTGCGGCAAGCCTTTTGCTTCGTAACAAGTTCCGTTTTTCCCGCACGGCTATCGCAGTTGGCGGCATCCATCTCGCCGCTGTACTGATTGTCGCCTGGACGATTGAGGCGGATATGCTTAAACTCGGACCCAGTGAAGCATTGCTGGGCTGGCTCTGGTTCGATATTGCGGATTTACCCTCGTCGCTCCTGCAACTGCCGGCAATCATGCTGTTACGCTCCTTTTTGTTGAGAGAGGTTCTCTTCCCGATTCTGTTCTTCGGAGTCTTGGGCAGTCTTCAATACCTAGCGCTTGCTGAAATGATTGCCCGATTCCTCGCCCGCCGCCCGGATCCCTCTAAACGCGCATGACGCGCGTCCTGCCGTCGGGCTTCAACCTCTCCTAACGGCGTCAGCCGCGAACAAATCCCCTTGGTTGATTCGCGTCACAAAAACGCGGATGGCGGTTATTTCAATATTGCAAATAAATGGCAAATATGGTAACATTTATATGTTCTTTTCCTTAGACGGATAAGGCCGTTTTGGGAAATGTGACAAACAGATTTCCCGCGCGGGCTAGAACCCGCGTTAGGGCGCGTCACGGATAAAGCCTAGGAAACTTATTCTAAAAGACGCATCAAAGAGGCACTGCCTTGTCACGTGCAGTCTCGCCTCCTTCGATGTATCTTTTAGAGGTCCGTCCTAGGCACCTATCCGTGATGCATCGGAGGAGGTGTCAATTTCCCCCTCCCTCCGGTAATCGGATTTTCTGGCAGTTGAACAGGCGGATGTGCTATCCATGACCTGCAAATTAAGGAAGGGACGGATCCATGACGGCGAAAAACGCACTCGATAAACATTCGTATGCGGGAAATTGGCGCGTACGGTTTGGCGCGGAGGAAGTCGCGTCGGCGAATCCGGGATGCGGGTCTCCTCTATCCAGCACATTTCAATAAACACTCTGAATTGTTGATGGAGACATTGAATGTCCAAATCTAGAGATTCTAGAAGCAGTTTGTTTGACAATATATGGGGGACTCTGTCTCTCGTCCAGAATTTTTATATCGAATTCTTCGGAACGTTGATTCCGGGCATAATCGCGGTTGCCGGTTTGTTCTTAATCGCTTTTGGCCTTTGCTACTATGCGATGCCGAATAAAGATTTGATTAAAGAAGTGTTGCGGTTGACTTGCAGCACTGCTGGAGGCATGTTTATTTTCCTTGCTTTGTCTTATGTGGCCGGGGCCATAGCCTATAGGCGGTCTCCCAAGACTCCGGATACGATTTCCTCCCACCATCAATGGTTGTTGACCAAAAACGGTTCTTCGCCCGACGAGGTTGGCAGACTTGCGGTTTCTTTCACCCAAAACTGCGCAATCCCGTCCGGACTGTTCGGGCGTTTGCGTTTTTGGCTGGACCGTGAACATTGGATATTGCGAAAAGCGGGAACAAGCATCGATTACCCTTACCCGTCAATGAGAAAGTATTTGTGTTGCCGAGGTTTGCAAAAACTGGCCGATTATGTGCCTTGGTGCGAAGGAAGCGGCGGCATGCACTTCAAGAAAGAATACCAGAAGGGGGTTTGCAGCAAGACGTACATAAACATTATCAAGCAACGTTTAAGAAGTTCCGGGCACACCAATCTGATCCTTGACATGGTGCGTAACGAATGCCATATCCGAATGTTGTGTTCGCTTTGGTATGTCTTGACATTTATCTTCAGGGTTTTATTGTTGTCATTTTTTGTAGCGGCTGTAATTGCCGCCTTCAATATATGTGGAAACGCAAACTGCGATTGTCGGCAGGGACAGCCTGTCATTCACAGCGTAATGGACAATCGCGAAAGTCCGGTGCGCGAGAATTCCGGAGAAGTGTTAGTATCGGCGAAATGCCAAATCAAGATACTTGAAAACAGGGGCCGATGTCCGGCGAATCCTGAATCTAGCGGAACGGTATTGGCTTTCTCCGTGTTGATTGCGGCTTCGCTTCTTGTTTTTTACTGCCGCTACAGCATTGAGTACGGTCTTCACTACGTCCGTACGCGTGAAGTGGTAATGATTCTGGAAAACGCGTGGATTATGGACAATGTCGATTATGGTCCCCACCCCGGTATAGAGCTGCGTTCCCATGAATTAATGTTTCAGGACATTAAGGATAAGGCGTTTGATTTCAAATCGCGCCATTGCCAATGCGGTGTTTGCAAATTCTGGAAAGAATGCTATGGCGGGGTTTAAACCGAATGGAGGATAAAAGATGCCGCGTACATCGATCATGTTGATTTGGAAGATTGTTGAACTTGCAACGGATGTGCTGTTGATATTGATATGCGTCGCAGCGGCTGTACAAGCCTGGTATTTTGACATTAAGCTGCCGGATGGAACAACTCGTTTGTTTATAACCTTTGGGTGTTATGCCATGGCGTTTATGACTATATGGGGTATCAATAGTGCGGCCAGGAAAAACTACAGAGTATGTTGGGAATTGATAGAGGCATACAGATATAGAAGCAATCTGATGGGAGAATTGTCATTTTTGCTGAATTCCTATGATAGAAGACTGTCGGCGGTCCTCCATCGTCTGATAGACGCAAAAGGTCAAGTGAAAGGAAACAACAGTGGGGCGGTAGCTCATGCGGAAGCCGGTGATAGATTGGTGGATATGCTGATTGAGAAGCTTTCAGACGACCCGTCGAAACGGATGTTTAAGTTGGATTGAAGGCTTTTCTGAAGTTGCGGCAAGCGGATAGCGGCACGGACATGCTGGCAAATCTGCTCATGCCTGGTCTTGGAATTTGGTTAAGGAAGGGAAATCTAATGAATGGACAATTCATAAAGCACATGACAGAAGGACGCAGTAATATCGCGATTGCGGAGGAGGCTGCTTTTTTACCGTCTGGAACTATGGCTGATTGCGGTGAAGACCCATCGGGGAAAACCGTGCGCGGCGATTGGCGTCGTGGCGCAAAGGCATTTGCCGGTGTGGGCGCAAAGCTCATCATCCACTCGGTATGCGCCTTTGCATCCTTGTTTTCAATGGTAATTGCCGCGGCGATGCCGATCGCCGCACATGCGGAGACCGCGGTCGCCCCGCGGGAGTATGTGCTTGAAATTGACGCTCAAGGCTCGAATGCCACATTGACTTTTCACGCCCCTTACGAAATGACATCGGGGGCGTGGGGAAGCACTTTTTCCTATCAAGTGGCGTCATGGATTTTGCACGTGTGGATAGCGGGGTGGCAAACCATGGGACCGATAGATACCGGCGCATACGCCGGGACAACGGCATACGAATATAAATACGGTATTGCGCTGTACGATATCAATGCCGTGCTTTATGGGGAATCGGAATACAATTCCGCCTATTTGTTTGACCGCGGGAACGGATTCCAGCCGATAGTAATCACCGCGAATTGTTTTGAAAACACCGGGGCGGAAAGGTCGTGGCGCGCCAAACTGAACACTTTTGGCGATTACCTCACCATCAAGCAGGCTGCGGGTTCCTCCTCCTCTTTGACCGTTTCTTCCATCGCCATTTCCGGGGCATCCAGCGTATCGTCCGGCGGCAACGCCGCATACACATGTACTGCTACCATGAGCGATGGATCGACGAAATCGGTTTCGCCCTCGTGGTCGATAACTTCTGGAAGTTCTTATGCTTCCATTAATTCGTCTGGCAAACTGACGGCTAATAGTGTGTCGTCGTTGCAGAGTGTGACAATCAAAGCCGAATACGGTGGCAAGTCGATAACGAAGTCTGTGACGATCACCGCTTCGTCCGGAAATGGAGGAATCAGCGTGTCGCCGCAAACGAGAACGATACCGGCTTCAGGGGGAACTGGAACAATCAAGATCTCGTGCGATTCCTCGTGGACAGAGGAGGAAACTGTGTCTGGCTGGGGAGGTTCGTTTTGGTCGTGGTCTACAATGCCGGTGACGCCATTCAAAGGAAGTTTTACTGCCTCATATGAAGTTGCCGCAAATACGACACCTTATGAACGTGAAGTTACAATCACGTTTACATGTGGAAACAGTGTTCAAACCCATAAATTTACCCAAGAGGCAGCCCAGATGCCACAGTTGGCACTTTCCGAAGCTTTGGACAATGAATTCCTTGAATTTTCGACAAGTGGGGATTTCCCGTGGTACGCTCAAACGGCTAAAAGTTATGATGGTGTGGACGCTGCCTGTTGTTCTATGTATAGCGTTAGCAAGTGTGGACAAATTGAGACAACAGTTACAGGTCCGGGAAGGCTCTCTTTCTGGTGGTATATATCGGGGAAATCACATTTTGACTCGTTAGAATTTTCTGTTGACGGGGATAATCCTCTGGATCCGAATTATGCTACCGGTATGTTTTCTGATTTTGAACAGCGAACTTTCTCGATTTCGGCGGGCACTCATAAAATTAAATGGGAGTGTAAAAGCACAGATTCATCGTATCAGAGCGGTTTGGTGTCTGCCTACTTGGATAAAGTGTCTTGGGCGCCAAAAGTGACGTTAAATATGAAGTCGGGAAGCGGTGGCACGGAGGCAGTGTATGCAGTATGCGGAAGCGCGATGCCGTCCATAACACCGCCAACTCGAACTGGCTACTCGTTCGGGGGCTATTACACTTCTACGGATGGATACGGAACACAGTACTACACGGGTTCCGGCGCAAGTGCAAGGATGTGGGACAAGACATGTGGGACAACGCTATACGCGAAATGGACGGCAAACACCTATAATGTTGCGCTGGACCGGTATGGCGGAAGCGATGGCACGTCAAGCGTTACGGCGACATACGGAAGCGCGATGCCGTCCATAACACCGCCAACTCGAACTGGCTACTCGTTCGGGGGCTATTACACATCTACGGATGGATACGGAACACAGTACTACACGGGTTCCGGCGCAAGTGCAAGGATGTGGGACAAGACAAGTGGGACAACGCTTTATGCATGGTGGATAGAATACATTACGGTCTCGTTCAGCTCTAACGGCGGGAGCTCGTGCAGTTCGCAGCAGTACACGGTCGGCGGCACGTACGGCAGTCTGCCGACGCCGGTGAAGAGCGGCTTCACGTTCGCAGGGTGGTGTTCCGATTCGTCGCTGACAACGCGTGTGTATGCCACGAACACGGTGTCATCATCGGTGGCGACGCTGTACGCGAAGTGGGATACTGTAATGATTCGGAACGTCACGGCTAAACAGCGGTATCCGTGGAACGGGAAGGTTGATGTCACTTACACCGTGGTTGGTGATGTGACAGCGGGACTGCCGTCAGGGGTGATGCCCTTCCTTTCGTTAACGGCGTCGAACCGCGTGGACGGCACGACATACGCGGCTGCCGCTTCCGCGCTCTCCGGCGACACGGGAACGGATGAAGGTTCGCATCACGTTGTCTGGGATCTGAATGCGCAGGGACTGGAAATCAACTCGGATGCCGTGGTGTTTTCGGTTGGGTATCAACATTATGAAAAATACTGCGTGATTGACCTTTCGGCCGGATCCGGCGCATCGTCGTATCCGGTCTCATATCTCGCGGAAATCCCGCCCGGCGGTTGGTCGGACGAGTACAAGACGACAAAACTGGTGCTGCGTCTCATCGGGCCGGGTTCGTTCAAGATGCGCGGATCGTATGACGTGACATTGACGGAACCGTTCTATTGCGGCGTGTTCGAGGTGACGCAGAAACAGTATATGTTGGTGACGGGATCGAATCCGTCCTATTTCTCCGGAGACACTCGGCCCGTGGAGAAAGTTAGCTACAATTCAATCCGAGGCTCATCGGCAGGCTCGGATTGGCCGTCATCATCAGCGGTGGATTCTTCATCGTTCATGGGCAAGCTGCGCGCCCGGACGGGGTTGGATTTCGACCTTCCCACCGAGGCTCAGTGGGAATTTGCCTGCCGCGCGGGAGCAACGACAGTATATTACTGGGGGGATTCGATGGACGGCGGCTATGCGTGGTATGGTAGTAATTCAAGCAGTGGAACGCAACCCGTTGGAACAAAGAATCCTAACGCTTGGGGCTTGTACGACATGAGTGGCAATGTGTGGGAATGGTGCCTTGATTGGTATGGCAGTCTATCAAGCGGAGTGACAGACCCAAAGGGTTCTTCCTCCGGGTCGGGCCGGGTGGAACGCGGCGGCAGCTGGCGCAGCATTGCGGACAACTGCGGCTCGTCCAACCGGAGCAGCGGCTACCCGTCGGACGGGTACAACAACGACGGCTTCCGCCTTGTCAGAACCCTGTCAAATAATGAATAATACGCGGAGCGCAAGGGCGGGCGGACCGGCGCGGTAGCGCACGGGCCGACCAGCCAGCGAGGCACAAACCATGCAGATACGGGTTGTCACATTGCGATACAACGAGGCGCTTCAGGGTTTCCCTGAAGAAGCACTACGTATTGCCACATTCGGGCGTGAGGTGTTGAATGTCTCTGAACATTTCTTTGTGCATGGCAATGTTCCCCATTTGTCGCTCGTTTTGTCGCTTGGAGATTCTCCAGAATACGAGAACGCGGGTTCGTACCGTCCACGAGATGCGACAGCACCGAATCCCGAGGATGGTCTTACGGATGCACAAAAAACTTGCTACCGCGCGTTGAAGACATGGAGAAACGAAACGGCGAAAGCCGAAGGCCGGCCGGCGTATGCGATAGCGAGAAACACTCAATTGGCGGAACTAGTGAAAGCTATGCCCAAGTCGCTGTCAGGCATAAAGGAGGTTGAAGGTTTAGGAGAAGGTTTTTGCGTTAAGTATGGGAAGAGCGTGTTGGAGCTGATGGGCGGCGCAGGTATGAAAGCGGCGGATGCGCCGCTTTCCAAAGGTGATAGGCCGCAGCCTCCGGAAAACTGCAGTCCAGCCGCTTCAAACGATGGGGAGGTGATCGCGTGAGATCTTACGGCGGCATTTGGGTGAAGATTGTCTCTGAAGAGAATCTTCGCAAGGCTTGGCGACGCGTGAGACGAGGCCATGCGCCGTCTGTCGCAGTACAAGAATTTGAAGCCTGCCTTGATGTTAATCTTGCTTGTTTGCGCGACAAATTGATAAACGGCAGATATCGGCCGTCGGATTATCGTCAGTTCAGGATATTCGATCCCAAACCAAGAACGATCAGTTGCGCCCCGGTGGCCGACAGGGTCGTGCATCATGCGCTTTGCGGCGTGATTGCACCGTTGATCGAACGCAGTTTCGTTCCCGTCAGTTTCGCCTGCCGTAAAGGATATGGCGCACATGCGGCATGCGCGTTGGTGCGGCGGTATGCAGGCCAGGCCAAATACTTTTGCAAGATGGACATCCGCAAGTATTTCGACAGCATTGGCCATGAATGGTTGCTGGGTGTGTTGTTGCCGAAATTCCGCGAGACAAGCGTGAAGAACTTGATTGAGCTGATCGTGCGGCACCCCGTGCCTGGGTTGTCGACAGGGCGCGGGCTGCCGATAGGCAACCTTACTAGTCAATGGTTTGCGAATGCGTACCTTGACGCTTTCGACCATCTTGCGATTTGCGGGATGGGAGCGATAGTTGCAAGGCGCGGTTTTACCGCGCCTTCGTCAGTACCTTATGTTCGTTACATGGATGACTTTGTGTTCTTTGCGGATTCCAAGGCGATGGCGTGGCATTTGCATGACGAGGCGAAACGGTGGCTTGAAGAGGAAAGAGGTCTTGAAGTCAAGGATGGCGCGACAGTCGTTGCTCCAGTGTCGGATGGTGTGCCGTTTCTTGGACTGCGCATTTGGCCGAACTGCTGGCGGCTTAAGCGGGTACGATTCATACGAACAAGGCGAACGTATGCCCAACGCGTGCGGCAGTTTGAAAATGGGATGCTGAATGAAAAGCGTTTTGCACAGTGCGTAGCGTCGAGCGATGGTGCGTCGCGCTGGTTTGGCTTCAAGGGGATTCTGAAGGATTTGGCGTCGAAAGAAGGTTCTTCCTCCGGGTCGAACCGGGTGAAACGCGGCGGCAGCTGGAACAACAATGCGGACAACTGCAACTCGTCCAACCGGAACAACAATAACCCGTCGAACGAGAACAACAACGACGGCTTCCGCCTTGTCAGCACCGTGTCAGAACAGACAGGGTTCCATTTCGGTACGCCAGTGCTCCGTGAAACGGAGACGAACATGCACAATCCCGGCCGGCCAGTAGCGCAAGCAACCGCCGCGCCGGAACACTTTCAACAGGAGGAATAGCATTATGCGAAAGACGATAATAGCCGCTCTTGCAGTTGCGATGGCTATGACATCGCTTGGGCGGGTCATTTGCTCGTGCGAGAGCGCGCCGGTCAAGGTTGATTCGCGCACGGGGGTGGAGCCTGTACTGTGCACAGTTGCTTTGCCGTGGGACGCGTCATGGATCGGCGGCGACGCAGATGCGACGGTGGTGATTGCGGACAACGGCAACGAGGTGAGACGCGTGACCGGCAGCGGAGAATTCGCGCATGGGCTTTCTGGCCTTGGCCGCCACGAACTCACCTACACTACCTATATCAACGGCGCGGCCCAGGCTGAAGTTTACAAAGCCTATGTATCATGCGGGCTGACTCTTTCGTTGCCTGGCGAGAACATTCTTGCGAAGTCTGTGAAACTCTCCGCCTCTTGCTCGGTGGAGGGGGCGGAGCTGCGGTACACTACCGATGGGACGACTCCGACATCGGATAGTCCCGTCTTCAAGGCGTTTACCGTGAAAAGCGCGATGACGGTGACAGTGGGGGCGTTTCTGGACGGAGAGCTGGCGCTGACTACACAGGGGCAATATTGGTTCGGCGTGGTGGCGGTGCCGGAGATCGCCGTCGAGGGCGATCTGACTTTCACTGGCAACCAGACGCGGCAGGTGACGCTTTCGTGCGATACTGAGGATGCAGTTATCCGCTATTCGCTCCTCGGGGACGAGCCGACGGAAGACAGCCCAGTTTACGCCGGGCCGTTCGATATCAACCTCGCGGCGGGCGAAACGGTGACGATCCGAGCGAGGGCATTCAAGACAAACTGCAAGCCGTCCGAGACCGTGGAGACGACGTTAACCCGTGAATGGGCGTTGGGAGACGGCGTGAACGCGCCGGATCTCGCTTTCACAACGGCCGGCGATGCCGGCTGGACTCGGGACGTGTCTAACGGCCGTGGCGGCGGGGAGTCGTTGAGGAGTGGGAGAATCTCCGATGAACAGGAGAGTTGGCTGGAGACCACGGTCGACGGCAGCGGCGCGGTGTCTTTCTGGTGGATGACCTCGTGCGAGGAAACGGATGATGAGGGGATGCCGTGGGACAGGGTGGAGTTTTCGGTCGATGGCGTCTGCATGGCGTGGCAGGACGGCATGCATGGGTGGGGAAAGGTTTCGTGCGACATAACCGGTGATGGACGGCATACGCTACGATGGACTTATATAAAGGATGTCAGCGATGCCGATGGCTTGGATTGCGTATGGCTGGATGATGTGGAGTGGCAAGTCGCCGGAGTCGCCGATGCGCCGTACGTTGAAGACGATGCCGTGTTTGAGCTGGCGGGCAATAAAGATGACGGTTTCGTCGTAAGGCCAAGCTATGGCAACAAGAATGTGGTAGTCATAATCCCCGCCGGCATTGCGCACGAGAAGGTGACCGTGGAGGTTGCCCCGGATGTTGAGCGCGTAACCGCGAACGGGGCGGCGGTAAAGGTCGTCGCCCATGGATATGACATCACGCCGTATCTAAATATTCCCGCTGCCGACGCTTCAGGCGCAATCAATCTTACCGCGGCGACGGTAAAGGAAGCGTTTGTCAGGGAGGCGATGGATACGGAAAAGGGCGCGGTGATAGAACTTACGCCAGAAAATCCGTCTATCACGACACCCCCGACACGGCGGGGACTTACATACATCCTCATCGAAGGGGCAACTCTCCAAGACATGGCGAATGGCGACAGTAAGGTGGGCGATGGGGCAAAGTGGACGCCGAACATTACGGTCAAGGGCGGCAAATCGGGATTCTACTCCATAAAGGTGCAGAAGTAGCCGGTCGAACGGTCGACGGCAGAGCGTGCATGACGCGCGTCCTGCCGTCGGGCTTCAACCTCTCCTAACTGAGTCAAACATATCACGCCAAGTTTGCAAAGTACGCGAAGTCGGGTTTTATGGTTGCTTTGCGAACTTAGCGGACTTTGCGTGAGACATAAAAGCAGGTTTTGCAACTGGCTCTCATGTTTTTATTCGCGTACCGCGGATTGTGGGTTAAATTCCGCGTCTCTGCGCGAGTAAATCGCTTCCCCTTGTGGCGCGAGATTCGCGGATGTACCACGACCGGTTGATTGCCTTCACTAAAGCTGGACAAACTGGCATGTATTTTGCTAAAATAAAGTGTTCCCGTTTTTCAGAGGGGAAAAGGTTTTTTGGCAAACAAAAAAGAGGGATAAAGATGCTTAAGGTTAAAAACCTGAAGAAGAGCTTCGGTTCTTTCCAGGCCGTCAAGGGTATTTCCTTCGAGGTCGGAAAGGGCGAGGTCTTAGGGTTTCTTGGCCCGAACGGCGCCGGGAAGTCCACGACAATGCGCATGATTACGGGGTTTCTGCCCCCCAGCGACGGCACGGCGGAGATTTGCGGCCATGACATTCTGCTTGATCCGGTCGGGGCAAAGTCCTGCATCGGTTACCTGCCGGAGAATGCGCCAAGTTATCGCACCATGACTGTGACAGATTTTCTCACCTTTATCGCCAAGGTGCGCGGTTTCACCGGCGCGGAGGTTAAGTCCAAGGTCGAAGCGGCGCTGGAGAAAGCCCAGCTGACCACCGTGCGCGGACAGACCATCGAGACGCTGTCCAAAGGTTTCCGCCAGCGCACCTGTTTCGCCCAGGCCATAATCCACGATCCCAAGGTGCTGATTATGGACGAGCCCACGGACGGCTTGGATCCGAACCAGAAGTTCGTGGTGCGGAAAATGATCAGGGAAATGGCGGAAGACAAGGCGATCATCGTTTCCACCCACATACTGGAGGAGGTCGATGCGGTGTGTACCCGCGCTTTGATTATCGCGCACGGCGAAATCAAGGCCGACGGCACTCCGAACGAGTTGCGGGCGAAAGACCCGAGCGGCGAACTGGATGTGGTGTTCCGCAAGCTGACCATGAACGGGGAGGAGGCCGCGAATGTTTAATTGCAAAAATGTCAAGACCATCTTCCAGCGCGAGTTCAAGTCCTATTTCGACTCGCCGGTGGCTTATGTGTTTCTGGTGGCGTTTCTGGTACTGATCGGGTTCCTCACCTTCGGGGTGGCGATGTATTACGAGCGCCGTCAGGCCAATCTGATGCCGTTCTTCTTCTGGCATCCGTGGGTGTACCTCCTGTTGATCCCGGCGGTGACGATGGGGTTGTGGTCGGAGGAGCGCCGCAGCGGCACGATCGAGCTGCTGTTGACGTTGCCGATTACCCTTACCGAGGCGCTGGTCGGCAAATTCCTTGCCGCGTGGGCGTTTATCGGGATCGCGCTGGGTCTGACCTTCCCGGTGGTGGCTACCACCGCATGGCTGGGCGACCCTGACGGAGGGGCGGTTTTCTGCGGCTATTTCGGGTCGCTGCTTCTGGCGGGCGCCTGCGTGGCGATCGGCGTTTTCGCCTCCGCGCTCTCGCGCAGCCAGGTTATCGGCTTTGTTATCGCGCTGGCCATCTGTTTCTTGATGCTGATCATCGGTTTCGATCCGGTCATCAACGCGGTGGCGAATTGGGGCGTCCCGTCCAAAATCGTGGATGCCGTCGCGTCTTGCTCGCTGATGCAGCATTACGACGCGATGCGCCGCGGGGTTGTGGATCTGGCGGATATCGGATATTACGTCGGGGTGATGGTCTTTATGCTGGCTGCGGCCAAGCTGGTTACCGAACGGGGCAAATAAGATGAAGAATCAGAAATTTTTCAATGGCGTGGTTGGCTTGGTGCTGCTGTTGGCGATTATCGCCGCGGTGAACCTGATCCTTTCCAACCTGCGGTTGCGCGGCGATCTTACAGCCGAGAAGCTTTACACGCTTTCGTCCGGTTCAAAGGCGATTCTCGGCAAGCTGGAAAATGACGTCACGCTGAAGTTTTATTGCAGCAGCAGTTCTTCGGAAATGCCGATGGGCCTCAAAACCTATGCCACCCAAGTCCAGGACTTGCTAAAAGAGTACGAGTTGGCGGGTAAAGGCCACATCCAGCTTGAGGCGTACGACCCGAAGCCGGATTCGGATGCCGAGGAATGGGCGCAGCGTTACGGCATCGAGCCGCAGCAGGTGAATCCGTTCGGCCAGCCGATCTATTTCGGCCTGGTATCGGTTTGCGGCGAGAACGAGCAGGTCATACCCGGTTTCAATCCGCGCAGCGAGGCGACGCTCGAGTACGACATCACCCGGTTGATCACCCGCGTGGCGTGGCCGGAAAAACCGGTTGTCGGGCTGATGAGCGGCTTGAACGGCTTGCTCGGTTCGCCGGCCAACCCGATGATGATGCGCCGTCAGCAGCAGGATCAGGGATGGGCGGCTTTCCGCGAGCTGAAGAAAGACTACACGGTAAGGGAAGTCCCGGCCGATGCCGACAAAATCGATGACGACATCAAAACCTTGGTCGTGGTGCATCCGAAGAATTTCTCCGAAACCGCGTTGTTCGCGATTGACCAGTTCGTGGTCCGCGGCGGGCGTCTGGTGGTGTGCGTGGATCCGTTCAGCGTGATGGACATGATCTCCAACCAGCAGCAGAACACCATGATGATGGGCGGCAGCGGGGTTGGCCCCTCCACCCTCGGCAAGGTGTTCGACGCTTGGGGGATTACGTTTGACACCGGCAAAGTGGTAGCCGACAACAGCGCCGCCACCAAGCTCAACGCCGGCAACGGCAGGGTCGAGGAAAACCCGGCCTTCCTGTCGCTCGGCGCCGGCAACTTGGTTAAAGGCGATTTGCTGACCGCGCAGTTGACGCAGGTCATGTTCCCGTTCGCCGGTTCGCTGGAGTTTAAAGAAGGCACGGAAGGCTTGACCTTTACGCCGGTAATTACCAGCTCCGCCGATAATTCCTGCATGGTTGACCAGATGAACGCGCAGTTCGGCATGAGCGCGATGCGTTCGCAAATGACGCCGGACGGTAAAGCCCGCGTCCTGGCGGCCCGTCTCAGCGGTACTTTCAAGACCGCGTTCCCGAACGGCCCGGCGAAGGAAGACGGCGACAGCTCTACCAATGCCGCTCCGGCGGTGGTCGCCTCCGGAGAAGGCAAGGTGATGATTTTCGCGGATTCCGATTTCCTGGCCGACCAATTCTGCGTTCAGATGGTGAACACCCTGTTCGGCCAGATGGCTCAGCCGCTCAACGACAACCTGACGTTGTTCGCCAACACTGTCGAGCAGTTCGCCGGGCGCGAGGAGTTGATCGGCGTGCGTTCGCGCGGACCGTCAAACCGTCCGTTCGAGAAGGTCGATGCCCTGGAGGCCAAGGCGCTCGGCAAGTGGCAGAAGAAAGAGTCGGAGCTGGAGGCGGCGTTGCAGGAGACGCAGCAGCGCCTGCAGGAGCTGCAGAAACAGAAGAGCGGCAACGAGCGCGCCCTGCTTTCCAAGGAGCAGCAGGAGGAGATCGCGCAGTTCCGCAAGACTCAGGCCAACACCCGCAAACAACTCAAGAACGTCCGTAAGGAGTTGACTAGCGAGATCGACCGTCTGGGCACCGTTCTCAAGGTGATCAACATCATGCTGGTGCCGCTGCTGGTGATTGTGTTCGGCATTGTCCGCGGCTTGCGCCGTCGCAACCATTAATTCCCAACTTGTTGAAGGAGTTTTTCGAAAGATGAAAAAGTTGTTAACTTTGGCTATTGTGGCCGTTGCGCTCGGCGCCATAGCTTATTTGACCGGTTCCGGGCGGCGGGTTAAAACCCCGTCGCTGGTGGGCAAACCGATTCTGCCGGCTTTTGATTTGAGCCGGGTGGCGCGGATTGAGGTGGGCGGCGAGAAGAAATTCGCCGTCGCGAGTACGGATTCCGGATGGGTGATCGAGTCCCTTTACGGTTATCCGGCGGATGTCACAAAGATTCGCGAAAATCTGATGAAGCTTCAGGACCTTAAGGTGGGGCAGGTGGCTAACGGCAAGCAGTTGGCCGCTCCGGTGCTGGTTGACCTTCAGGATGACGCCGGCAAGTCGTTGGCGGCGTTGACGATGGGCGACACCCACATGCGCCAGCCGTCCGGCGAGATGGCGCAGTTCGGCGGCGGCAGTTATCCCGACGGACGCTATCTGGAATTCAACGGCAAGACCGTGCTGGTGAAAGATCCGTTGGATGCGTTTGGCGGCGATGTCAAGAGTTGGGCGGATACCCAGATTTCCTCGGTGCCGTCGGCGGACGTTACCGCAGTGCAGCTGATCAGTGGCGACAATATGGTTCACCTCTCCCGCAAGGACGGCAGTTGGAAAATGGACGGCCTCAATGACAAGGAGGAGTTCGACACTTCCAAATCCTATGGTCTAGATTCGGCGTTGAGTTACCTTAATTTCACAGGCGTGGTCGATCCGGCCAAGACCGAAGCCGAGTTGGGCATCTCCACCGGTGCGGTTTACACCGTGATGCTGAAGAGCGGACAAACCTATACCGCCAAAATCGGTAACAAGGCTGAAAACGGCACCGATCGGTATTTCAAGATCCGTTCCGCTTTCTCGCCGGTCGGCACCAACGAGGTTGAAAACGCGGCCACCGCCAAAGCGGTTGAGGAGTTCAACGCCAAGGCCTCAAAATGGACTTATACCATCCCGGGTTACTCGGCTGACAACATGAGCAAAACCCGCAGCGATTTGGTGAAGGCCAAAGAAGAACCCAAGCCGGAAGAGCCCAAGAAAGAGTAGGGATCGCTATGGACTTGCAAAAAACCACCAATCAGATTCAGCAGCAGTCGGAAATCCTGGCCAAAATCCGCCAAGAGGTAAACAAAGTGATTGTCGGCCAGGAGAAGCTGATCGACCGGATGCTTATCGCTTTGATTTCGGGCGGGCACATTCTGCTCGAAGGCGTTCCGGGATTGGCGAAGACCACGGCGGTGCGTTCGCTCGCCCAAGCTCTTGGTTTGGATTTCAAGCGTATTTCGTTCACCCCGGATCTGTTGCCTGCCGATGTGGTCGGCACCATGATCTATAATCCGAAAGACGCGGTGTTCTATCCCAAACAGGGCCCGGTGTTCACCAACCTGCTGCTGGCGGATGAAATCAACCGCGCTCCCGCCAAAGTGCAGAGCGCGCTGCTGGAGGCGATGCAGGAACACCAGGTTACTATCGGTGAAACCACCTACAAGCTGCCGGATCCGTTTCTGGTGATGGCGACCCAAAACCCCATCGAGCAGGAAGGCACTTATCCGTTGCCGGAAGCGCAGGTTGACCGTTTTATGCTCAAATGCATCGTCAACCATCCGTCACGCGATGACGAGCGCCGCATCATGAACCGGTTCACGCAGAAACAGTCGGCTCCAGAGGTTGCCGCCACCGTAACCGCGCAGGATGTTAAAGCGCTGCGCGAAACGCTGGATCAGGTTTATTGCGACGAAAAGGTGGGCGATTACATACTGGACATCGTTTTTGCGACCCGCGACCCCAAAGCGCACGGATTGCAGGCGTTGGACGGGCAGATCCAGTTCGGCGCGTCCCCGCGCGCCACGCTCTGCCTGAATCTCGCCTCGCGCGCCAACGCGATGTTGCATGGCCGTGCCTATGCCACGCCGCAAGATGTCAAAGAAATCGCGCCGGACGTGCTGCGCCACCGCATTCTGCTTTCTTACGAGGCCGAGGCGGAAGAGCTGACACCGGAGAAAGTGATCGCGACCATTCTTTCCACCATCCCGGTTCCGTGATGGATTGCCGCCAAGCCAAGCGTTTACCGTTTGGCTTTTATAACGGGATTCCGGCTTGCCGGCGGCATGGCCGCGACGCCGGAATCCCGCCTGTCGTCAGATTATGCTTTGGCCATATCTGCTGGGCGGTTGGAGGTGTCATTAATGGCGATTGACGTAAAAGAATTGATGGAGAAGGTCGGTAAGATCAGGATTCTTACCAACCGGTTGATTGACGAGCGGTTGTCCGGCGATTACCATTCGGTGTTTAAAGGGCAAGGCGTGGAGTTTGACGAGGTCCGCCCCTATGTGGCGGGTGATGACGTTCGGTCAATTGACTGGAACGTTACCGCCAGGACCGGTACTCCGCACATTAAGCGTTACGCCGAAGAGCGCGAATTGACCGTGATGTTTTTGGTCGATGTCTCCGGCTCCCAGTGCTTCGGTTCAAAATCCAGATCGAAAAGTGAGCTGGCGGCGGAAATTACCTCCTTGCTGGCGATGACCGCTATCCGCAATCAGGATAAAATCGGTCTGGTGCTGTTCAGCGACCGGATCATAAAATTCATTCCCCCGCGCAAGGGGCGCACATCGGTGATGCGGTTGGTGCGGGAAGTGCTGGCTTGTGAGGAGACCCGGGAGCGCACTGACATTTCCGCCGCGCTGCGGTTTCTGAACAACATTCAAAAGCGCAAGGCGGTAGTGTTTTTGGTAAGCGATTTTCAGGACGCGGGTTACGAGCGGGAACTTCGCGTGACGGCTCGTCATCACGACGTTATCGCCTGTTCGGTGGGCGATCCGTGCGAAAACGAGTTGCCCGATGTGGGTTTAATCGAGTTGCAGGATCCGGAAACCGGCGATTTGCTGCTGGTTGACACCGGTGACCGGACGGTGCGGGAACAGTTCCGCGCCAACGCCGCCGATTCGGTGGAGGGGCTGCTGGCCTTTCTCCGGCGCAACGGCATCGACCATATCGCCATTCGCACCGATACGCCGTATATTGACGATGTGCGGGCCTTGTTCCGCCGCCGCGCAAGGAAAAGATAATGAAAAAATGTGCAGCGCTTTTTCTTTTTGTGTTTGCGTTCTCTTCGTTTGCGGTTGAGCGGGATTTGTCGAACGGCGAGGTCTCGATAAAGCTGGCCACCGAGCCGGATAAAGTCTCTCCCGCAGAAGATTTGATGCTTACCTTTACCGTCGAGTCTCCCGCTTACTTGAAAGTGGAGTTCCCGGATTTGCAGAACCGTTTTTCCGGTTTTTCGCTGGCTGAGGATTTCGCCTCCGAACCGATGGAAGCGAACGGCGTGAGGCGGCAGCTTTTCCGTTGGCGTTTGGTTCCGGAACCCGCGGCGGAACGTTACCGATTGGCCCCCTTTGCGGTCACGGTTGACGATACCCGCGTGACTCCCGCCAAAACCGACAGCTTTGCAACGGTTCCGGTGGTTTTCCCGAACGAGGGTGAACGTCCGGTGGTAACCGGCGATCCGGAGGTCGATCCCAAGCCGGAGTGGATCCCGCCCACCGCGAAAACCGTGACATTGTGGGGTTTGGCGCTGTTGGCGGCTGCCGCCTTGGTGGCGGGGGCGCTTTGGGGATTGACCAAGATTTCGGTAAAGGTCAAGGAAATGCGCATGTCCCCCATAGAACGGGCAATGGCGGAATTGCGCCGTTTGCTGGACCGCAATCTTCCATCCAAGGGTCTGTATAAGGAATTTTATGTGGAGTTGACCTTTGTGGTCCGCCGTTACATTGAGCGGCGCCATGGCGTCCGCGCCCCGCGCCAAACCACCGAGGAGTTTTTGGCGGCTGCTTCCCGCCATCCGGCTTTCACCCCGGAAGCGGTCAGTTCGTTGCGGGTTTTTCTGGAGTCCGCCGATTTGGTTAAATTCGCCGGACAGCAGGCCAGTTCGGAAATGGCGTCTGACGCCACTCGCCGGGCAAGAGATTATTTGGAAACCGATAACCGGATTTCGTCTCCGGACAATGTCCGTTAACGGGGGGAAAATATGAATTTCGCTACGCCTTGGGCATTTTTGCTGGTAATCCCCTGGTTGGCCGCCGCGTGGTTTCTGTACCGTAGCGGCAAGCGCGGCGGAACGCTTTTTCCCGCCACCCGGTATCTTCCCGCCAGAACCGCGGGATGGCGGGTTTGGGCGTCGCGGCTGGTGCCGCCGCTGTTTCTGGCGGGTTCGCTGATGTTGATAGCGGCGGCGGCAAGACCAAGGTTTACGCTGTCGCGGGAGAGCCGTTCGGTTGACGCCATCGCCATCGGAATGGTCGTCGATGTATCGGGTTCCATGGAAGGTTTGGATCTGACCCCCGAAGGTTCGAACAATTATCAAACCCGCCTTGAAGTGGTGAAAGATCTGTTCACCGAATTCGTGGAACAGCGTCCCGATGATTTGATCGGGCTGGTAACCTTCGGCGGCTACGCCTCAACCCGTTCCCCGCTGACTGCAGATCACCGCACCTTGATTCACGTTTTAAAAGGCGTCGAGGTTCCCCAGGCGGACATTAACGGCGATGCGGCGGACGCGGAAGAGACTATGACCGCCATCGGTGACGGTCTGGCTACCGGGATCGCGCGTTTGACGGACGCGGAACCCAAGACCCGCATCATCATTCTGTTGTCGGACGGCGAGTCCAACACCGGCATCATCACCCCCGAACAAGCCGCCGACGCGGCCGCCAAGGTCGGTATCAAGGTTTACGCCATCGGTGTCGGTTCCAATCGTCCGGTGCCGTTTAAGACCCGTGACATGTTTGGCCGCGAAACCATCGGACATGCGCATGTAACATTTAATGAAGCGCAGTTGAAACAGATCGCGAGTAAAACCGGCGGCCGGTATTTCGGGGTTCGCGACCATGACGGGCTGTCGGCGGCGCTGGAGGAGATCAACCAGCTTGAAACCACGAAAATCGAGCGCGAGATATATGACCGTTACGACGAGCGGTTTGTCGTGCCGCTGGTCTGGGGAGCGGTGCTGGCGGCGTTGGCCGTTACGCTTAACATGGGTTTGACGCGGAGGATTCTGTAACCATGAGATTCGTTTATCCAATGGTGCTTCTGTTGCTGGTCCTGTTGCCGCTGGTGGCTTTTTCGTGGTATTGGATGTATCGGCGTTCTTTGCGCAATCTGGCGCGTCTGGTCGCCCCCGCGTTGCAGCGCAAACTGGTGCCGGCTGTTTCCCGCGGGCGTTTTTACTCGCAACTGGTTTTGATAATGGCCGGTCTTTTACTGCTGGTGGTGGCGGCGGCCCGTCCGCAGTGGGGGCGCAAAAACGAAAAGGTGATTTCCCGCGGGCGTAACGTGGTGGTGGCGTTGGACGTGTCGCGTTCCATGCTGGCGGCCGATGTTCACCCCAATCGGCTGGAACGGGCCAAGACCGACATTATGGATTTGATTGACGACCTCAAGGGCGACCGTGCCGCACTGCTGGCGTTTCGCCAAAAGGGTGTGCTGCTGTGCCCGTTAACCACCGACTACGCCTTTTTGCGCCAACAGCTGGACGGGGCCTCCCCCGAATCCGCCCCTCGCGGCGAAACCGATCTCGGCGATGCGATCCGTAAATCGCTTGCCGCCTTGGATCCCGCTTCCGACGAGTACAACGCCATCCTGATGATATCCGACGGCGAAGACCTTAAGGGCGATGTGCTGGAAGCGGCGAAATTGTCCGCCAAACGTAACATTCCGATTTTCACCGTCGGTATCGGCGATTCGGAAGGCGCGGCGGTTCCGGATGAAAACGGAAAAGGGACGCTTAAATATAAAGGTACCGAGGTTAAATCTCGCTTGATGGACAAAACTCTCTCCGCGATAGCCGAGGCTTCGCACGGCCGTTATATTCCGCTGGGCACCGCGGGAACCGCGCATACCACGCTGGGCGCGATTTACCGCCGCTACCTTACCCAGCTTGCGGCCCGCGAACAGCAGGAACTGGTGGAGAATCGTTATCAGGAGCGTTTTCAGTTTTTCTTGATTCCGGCGTTGCTGTGCATGCTGGCGGCTGCCGCCTTTTCCAGAGGACGTTTGCGCGGCGGCGGAATCTCGCGGCAAACGAAAGCGCTGGCCGCTTTTGCGGTTTTGTTGCCGTTCTTGCTGTCGGCGCAAAACACCTCTTCCGTGCCGACATCCGCCTCATCTCCGGCGGCGGTCGGCGATGCCGATGCTACTCCTGCGGCGACTGATACCACCAACGCTCCGCCGCCGATTGTGGTAGCCCCCGGTCGTGCCGGCGCGCGGGAAGCCCAAGGATATCTGAAACGCGGACAATACCGCGAGGCTGCCGAGGCGTTTCTTTCCGCCGCCCGCGGTGCCGACCGTGATGAGGCCGATCAATACCGTTACAACGCCGCTTACGCCTATTGGAAGGCGGGTAACATTAAGGATGCTTCCGAAACGCTGGTTATGCTGCTGGATTCCAAGCGTTACGGAGCCAATGCAGGCGAGTTGTTGGGCTTGGTTCGGATGGAAGCCGCCAAGGCTGCGGGGGCGGAGAGTCCCGAAGAGAAGCTGGAGGCGCAGGAACTGGCCGCCCGCGGTTTTCAGCGCGCTTTGAGGGATACGCCTAAGGATGAGCGCCGGAACCGGAATTTGACCCGGGCGGTTTCGTCCTTACCGGAGTTGCGCGAGAACGCGCATGTCGCCAAAGTGATGAAAGAAAAAGGGCAGACTCCGCCGCAACAGCTGATCAGTGAGATGCTGCAGGAGCAACGGAGCATCATGCGCGACGCGACCGGCGTGTTCACCAATTCCGCCGCATCGATGATTGAGAAATCGGAGGTTCTGGCCAAGCGGCAGGAAAAGCAGAGTGATTTGTGGATTCCCCTGAAACAGGCTTTGACGCAGGCGGTAACCAACCAGCAGCAATTGGCACAAGTGCTAAAACAGGTCGAACTGGTCCGCGACAGTATGAAGGGTTCTGCCGAGGCGTGGCGCGACGTGCTGCCGGAAGCGGAGAGCGAATCCGCCCAGTCGGAACCGCCGGTTTATAATTTTTGGAAGATGATGGCTCCGCCGGACGCCGTTCTGGATGAGGATATCATGTGCCAGAGCAACACCGTGAAATCGCTCGACTTGCCCTGGTATGAACATCGGGATACCCAGCGCGAATCTTTCGATTTGAGCGCGATGTTTCGTGAACGCTTCCCGCAATGGGCCGAGCAATACCGTCAACAGGCGCAAAGCAACACCAACATGCCGCCGTTTTCGGAAGAAGACCAGTTGAAGGTGGACAAGCTGGTTGAGCATGCCCAAAGCATTCAGAAAGAGTTGGTGGAAAACGTCAATCCCGATGCCAACGAGGAATCGAGGCGCAGCCTGCGCGAACAGGCGTTGAACGATCTGCTGGAGGCGCGGTCATTGTTGCCGCGCCAAGCGAATCAAGGTCAGTCCCAGCAGCAGCAACAGCAGCAGCAACACCAGCAG
>JAFTCL010000054.1 GCA_017454745.1 Kiritimatiellia bacterium | reverse complement strand
GGACGGCTCCACCCGCCCCCGCGGACAGGCGTGCCCTCGCGACCGCCGGTTTGCCGGAATTCCCCCTTGCAACCACAAATCGGAATGTGCTAAAATACCTTACGTTCACAAGAAAGCACTGTCAGCATTGCTTATGCAGCGAGTGTTGCACTGGAAATTTGCTGGCGGGTCTTATTAAGTCTGGGTTATTTAATAGCAATTTATCATAAGTGTGATATTCTGGATTTACTACCATTTTGCCAAGAAAATCAAACAATGAAATAAAATTATTCAACTCTACTTCATATAAATTTAGGCCCCCAAAATCCCTATTTAACCATCTTCCCTTTATCGGCTCATAGTGCCTATAGTTGTAGTACACCAGTCCCACCGCGTCGTCCGCATACTCCGACGAGAAGCGGAAGGGATTGTAGGTGCGGAAGTCGTAGTCGGCTACCGAAGTGTTCCGGGTGGACGCGGTGAGTGCGCCGAACGGCGCGTATTCGTAGTGTGCCGCGATGCCGCCGCCGGAGAAGAACACCAGCTCCGAGACGTTCTTGTTCCCGTCGTGCGTGACGTGCATCTTGTAGCTGCCGGGCTTCTCTATCATCAAGGGTCTAGTGGCCACCTTCGCCAACGGGTCCCACGTGAAGATCAGCTTCACGTTTTTCGTCGCGCCGTGGATGCGCTGTACGCAGAGATAGCCGTCATAGACGAAGTTGTAGTTGCCGTTGGTTACGGTCGCAAGGGACTGCGACCCTCCCGACACGGTCTCCAGGTACGACACCCTGCGGCCCATGCGGTCAAAGGACATGACGATGTTCGTCGTGCCGCAGGTCCAGCTGACCGGGCGGTTCTCTCCGTTGTAGGTGACAGACCAGATGCCGGTCGAGGTCTTGACGAGCGTCTGGTTGCCGTCGAGGTCGTACTGGGGGACGAATTCCTCGCGCAGAGACGCAGTGTCGCAGAGGTTTGAGATTTGGGTGTATTGGTTGAGGTTATTCGCCGTGTAGGTGCGGTTGGTGCCGAGGTCGAGCGACGAAAGCCGGTTGCCGATGTCGTCATAGGCGTACGCATACTCCGTGATCTCTGCGCTCTCCGCTCCTCTGCGTGAGTAGATTAATTCGTTCCGGTCGTTGTAGCCGTAGGCGTCTGTGCGGGTCTTGCTCATCGCCGTGCCGGAGCGGGCGATCTCAGTCCGGCGTCCGAGCGCGTCGTTCTCGTAGTCGTACTGCGAAATCGTCACTCCGCCGAACTCGCTCCTCACCTGCGCGAGGAGGTCGCGGCTATCTTCATACGTGTAGTAGGTGTAGCCGCTTGATCCGTACTTGATGCGGTCGCGGAGGTCGCTTCCCGCGAGGTAGCGGTTCGTGAGCCACACACCGCCGGACTTCACGCCGTGGATGCGCCCCGTGTCTTCCTCGTACCCCACCTTCGTCATGCGCGTCGAGTCAACCGTGTAGCCCGTGCCGCGCCCGAAGTCGTCGTAGTGGCGCTGGAGCGTCTTGGAGTACAGTCCCGAAACCTTCTCCCGCACGAGCGAGCCGTATGCATCGTAGGTGAGCTTCGTCGTGCCAACTGCGTCAACGGCGTTCGTCTGACGCCCCAGCGCGTCGTACATTAGCGAGACCGCGGGAGTGCCGTCGGAATAAACGGTGTTCGTAAGGCTGTTCCATCCGTTGTAGGAATATGTCGTCACAACGCCGCGCGCCCACGTGCGCGTGGCAAGATTGCCAGAGTCGGTGTATGTGTACGCCGGGCCGTTGCCGTCCGCGTGGGTCTTGACAAGGAGGAGCCCCGTCGCCTCGTCGTAGAGCCAGGTCGTCGTGTCGCCGTTCTGCGAACCCTCCGCCCGGTACGTCGTCATGTTCGTCATTACGTTGAACGAGTCGTAGGCGTATGCGACCGGATACGTACCGCCGCCCTCGCAGGTTTTGTTGCCGCGAACGTCGTAGTCGTATGTGGTCGCGATACCGAGCGCGTTGGTGACTGCGGCAAGCCTGCCCGCCGCGTCGTAGGCGTAGCGCGTCACCGCGCCGGTCGGGTCGGTCACGGACGCAAGCCGCCCCGCCGCGTCGTAGGCGTTCGTCGTCGCGTTGCCGCGCCCGTCGGTCATTACCGTCGCGCGGCGGTATGCGTCGTACGCGACGGCGTTGGTCACCGCGCTGTGCGAGACGGTGCGGACCTGCGCCCCGTCAATTGCCTCCGAGAGCGCGATGTTGGATGCCCCCGGGACACGCTCGTAGGAGAGGCGCGTTGAGGTCGCGGGGTCGAACGTCGTCCATGTCTCCGTCGCGTTGCCCCGCACGTCCGTCGCGACGCTGCGCGACTCGTTCGCGAGCGAGAGCCCAGACACCTGCTGCGCGTTTGTCGTCGTGAGCGGGGCGATTGCCGCGTCGGAACACGACACTTCCCGCGACGCAACGCGCCATACCTCGCCATTGCGCATCTCGAACGCCGTTTCGCTTGCGGCGGTGCGCGTCTCGCCGTCCGCCGCGAGCGTGACGGACGCGATGTCGCCCCATGCGTTGTACGCGCGCGTCTCGGTGGGCTGGCTTGTCGCCGTCTTCGAGACGAGCTGCCCCTTCGCGTTATAGGCGTATTCCGTCGTCAGCGTCGATCCGTTCGCGCCCGGGCGCTCCTCGCGTACGACTTCGTCGAACGCGTTGCGGTAGGTCTTCGTCCAGCGCGCGCCGTCCGGCGCGAGGTACGAGACCTTCTCCCACCTCAGCCCGTCGGCCGTGACGCCGTATGCGTGGTACTCCGGCGTCACGGCGGTTCCGGTCACAGAGGCGAGTGAGCCGTCGGGGTTGACCGTGGTGACGCGCGTGCCGCCGGATGGGAACGTCACTGTTGTCGTCCTGCCGTCCGACGAGTAGGCGTACAGGGTAGTGCGGCCCTGCTCGTCCGTCTCGCGTACGACCCGGTCCTCCTCGTCGTATGCGCGGGAGCGGGTCAGTGTTCCGCATCCTTCGGCTGTGTCCGTCTCGCGCACCACGCGCCCCTCGGCATCGCGCTCGTAAGCGGTGGTCACCGCCCCGTGCGGGCCGTAGCGCGTGGAGGTGGACATGGCCTTGGCGGCGTCGAACGTGTTGGTGGTCGCCACCCCGTCCTCGCCCACCCGCCACAGGGGGCCGGTGCAGATCCAGTCGGCGGCGGCGGACTTGCCGTCGGAGCGCACGGACGACACTAGCTTGTGCGCCGCGTTGTAGCGGTTAGTGGTCCACGCCGTCTCGCGCCATTCGCCGCCGACGAATGCGTAATCGCGCGTCGCGACGGCGTTGCCGGATGCGTCGTAAGATGTGACGCGACGGGTCGATTTCCCGTCCACGGCGAAGAAACCGTCCGTTTCCGCCCACACGCCTTCGTCGCGTGTTTCGGTCCACGAGAAGTCGCCCGCGTCGAACGGCGAATACTCCGTGCGCACGGCGCGCCCCGTCTCGTCCACCGAGAGCGTCACGCGCCCGCGCTCGTCGAGTTCGCGGAAGCTCGCGCGCTCCCCCGTCCCCGCGCGGATGACGCGCGTGACGCGGTTCGACTCGTACAGCGTCTCCTCGTCCTCAACGACGATGCCGTTCTCCGTCACTACGCGGCGGCGCGGGCGGCGGTCGATCACGCCGCCGTCGGCATCGTCATCCGAATACGTCCACGAGGTGGTGCGCAGGATTCCGCCCTTAACCGTCGCGGCATCATTCGTGGCGCGGTTCCACCCGTCATAGAGGTGCGATGTCACGAGGCCGGTGGCGTTGACGTCCAAGGCCACGGTGCCTTCGGCGTTGCGCTCGGCGAAGTAAATCGGCCGACCGCCCACGGTGCGCGAAGTCTCCATTATCGAACGGTCGCAGACGTCAAGGGCGGACGATTCCGCGCGGGTAACCCCGCCGGTCGCGTCGATGGTACTGCGCGTCGCATACCAGACGCGGTTCGTGGTGTCGTAGAAGATTGACTTTGCCCAAGTCTTCGCCGCCGCTGTATTGGGCGCCTTCGTGAATGTCCAGTCCTGCGCCGAGACGTAGTAGTTCCATACGGACTCGAACTGCACACCCTCGTTGCGGTATTCCAGCAAACGGAAGACCGACGAGCCGTTGCCGGAAAAGGTAAACGTTTTTGCAACGGCACCGGACGGGCCGCGCCATGTGACGCGGTAGGAAGTAGGCGACAGCGAATCCACGTCCATGCGCCCGTCGGCGCGCGACACGACCGAGGTCACCGCTCCGGACGACGCGGAGCGGTGTATTTGTATGCCCAGATCTCCCACCGCCACGGGAAGCCCGTCGGCGGGCTTCAGCGACTTAACGGAACCGTCGGCATCATATCGTATTTCCATCCGGTCCTCGAGTGTCTCGACGAGAAGCCCGTCCGCGTCGTAGCGGATGCCTCTTGCAAGCCCGGCGGACATCCCGGCCGGGCGTCCGTCCTTGTACTCGGTGCCTTCGCCGAACGGGTCGAGGATGACCGCGTCGAGCGGATTCGAGTTTCTGCGCACTGCCACGCGCCGACACATCGGGTGGTCGTAAACAAGCGCCGACGGTGTCCAAAGGCGCTCGGCCGGCTCGGTTTCTCTTATGGCGAGCCGTCCTACGGGAAGACCCGCGATCCACGGGGTACGCCCGAAACGCTGGGAGAACTCGACGCACCCCGTGTCCGCGTAAGTGCCCTCGTTACAGTCGCAGTCACAATTCTTGTCCTTTTCGGGCAGCGGGGTGAACACCGCGCTGTCCGAGTCGATCTGCGTGCCGTCCTCGAAGAGGGCGAATGTTGCGGTTGCCGTGCGGTTGGTGCCATCCCAGACGGGCGAACCAAAATCCACGCTTGCCGACGCGCTTGTCGCCACGAGTCCCGGGTCGCACCTCACGCACCGTATTTCGTAAGATCGGTCCGGCGTCGGGGTACCCACCATTTGGGCCACGGCTGATTCCGCCACCCCCGTTTTGCGGGAGAACTTGACCTCGTGCGGCGTTACCACAATCCCCACGAAATTAGTGCTCTGGACGAACTCGGCGAACTTCAGCACGGACGCTATGGCGGGCCCGCCTATGCTGCTCGCGCTGAAAGAGACATCGTAGCGCGTCCCCGCCACGAACCAGCCCTTCACCACTTTTCCGGGAGTGTTGTCCGGCCATTGCGACACCGCGGCCAAGCCCCCAACGGAAAGGCACACGTCATCGTCGGCCTCCACCTGGAAAGCGTATTCGCCAGTCACCGCCGGCGTGAACCAGCCGCCCGTCGCCACGACGGAACACACATTGCTGCATCTGGGCGCGTCGAAAGCGAACTCGGGAATCGAATTCGAGGTGAACGAACCGCCCGGCGCCGCCAAACCGAAGAGCGTGAAACCCTCCGTTGGCTCGGCGATGCCCACCTGCACGTTGAAGGTGCCGTCAAGGCCGGGATAGCCTCCGTCTGGGGTGCGGAGCGCGGCTTCGAGCCGCGCTAACGCGCCTGCTGTGGGTGAGTCCGCAGTATCGGGAACAGTCCCTCTGTGCGCTGCCGTTCCCGCAGTGACAGTCGCTGCGTCTCCTTCAAGCGGTGTGTCAAAAGGAATACATAAAACGCCCGTTCCCGCGTCTATTGGCATTCCGTCGGTGGCGAACAGGAACACGGCGGCGGCTTCAGGCCATTCGGACAGTGGGATGCAATCCCCATAGCCGTCCGACAGCACTTCGCCGCCGAACGAAAGTATCTGGTAGCCGAGCGGCGTGTCGCCAACGCCGTCAACTAGAACCTCAACATCGTCCGCCCCGCCCGTGACTTCCAAGAGCAGACCTCCGTCCGTAAACTCGCATCTTGACACGATGCCTGACTCCGGCACGGCGGTCGGCGGCTCGCTCCAGATGTTTACGCCCACGTACTCCAGCGCGAGTGCGGCAAACGCGGCCGTAGCGAAAGCGGCGAAAAGCCGTCCAGTCCATTTTTTCAACATTCTGGCCATTGTGTGTGTTCCTTTCGTCTTTGCGAAGCGATGTTGTTTAAGTGTGTTTTTCGCACCGAAAACTTTCCCGTCTACGGGAAATAATTTAGCATATTTCGATTTGGCGCGCAAGGAGGAATTTCTTCTGATGGGAAAAACACAGATGCGTTTTTTTCCCATCCGCCATTTTTAAATTGCGCCTTTACCCTTGATTGTCTGGTAGCGGTGTGTTAAAATTTTTTATGAGTTAATTGTAAAACCCTAGAAAACATCTCACGCAAAGTACGCGAAGTCGGGTTTTATGGTTGCTTTGCGAACTTAGCGGACTTTGCGTGAGAGATAAAAGCAGGATTAAGGAGGAAATCATGGGTAAGGTTTGTTTGGCTTATCGGTTGGCGGTTATGGCCGCGGTGGCATTGACCGGTTTCGTAACGGCTTTCGGGCGGGGCTTTGGTCCGCTCAATCCCTCCGCGCAACCATACGAGCGCCAGTACATCTGGCCCGATGGGAAAATGCCCGATACCCAACCGCACCAAATCGCGGCTAAAACCGGCGATGTCGGGAAACCGGGTTTCAAGGCCGACGAGTCCCGTCGCCCGTACATCGAGTGGTTTAAGCCGAATCCCGAAAATCCGACCGACCTTTGCGTGCTGGTGGTTTCTGGCGGCGGTTTCAACAGCTGTTGCGACGCCGAACGGCTGCAGCCCGCCATCGACCGTTTTGTTCAAGCCGGAATTACGGTCGCGAATCTGACCTACCGCACCCCGCGGCCCAAAAACCTGCCGATCCACCAGTCGGCTTGGGAAGACGCCCAGCGTGCGGTCCGAGTGGTCCGCAGCGAGGCGGAGAAACGAGGATTCAATCCCGGCAAAATCGGCGCGACCGGCATTTCCGCCGGGTCAAAGACCATTTTGCTTTTGGCAACCAGTTCGCTCACCCCCGCATACGAACCGGTGGACGAGATCGACCAGCTACCGTGTAATCTGCTTTTCGCTTTGCCCCAGGCTCCGGCGTACGTACTGTCCGACGGCAACGGTACCGCGAACTGGCTTGACGGCGATTCGCCGGACGTGAAAATCGTGCCGGAACTGAAGTTCGACGCGCAAACCTGCCCCATGTGCTTTTTCCAGGGCGGTATAGACGATTATTCGCCCAACGGCTCCACCCAGATCTACCGCCGGCTGCGCCGCATGAAAATTCCCGCCGAGTTGCATTTGTACGCCGACCGGACGCACGGTTTCCACGGCGACATGGACAAAGGCGACGACGGCGACGGTGCCGACCACTGGTTCTGGCGGGCGCTGGAATTTATCCGTCAGATGAATTACGACGGGCGGCTGGGCAAAGAAGTTTCGCTGATGTCCAGATTCCCGAACGACGACGCCCGCGGCAGTTACGAAAAGGAGGACGTTTGGCCGAATGGCAGGATGCCCTCGGTTTTTGACAACCAGTGCCAGCCATATTTGGAGTGGCATCTGCCGAAAGAAATTAAAACCAAAGCCATCCAGATTATCTATTCCGGCGGCGGATACTATGGCAACGACCCCGACGGTTTTGAAGTCGCCCCCGCCCGCCGTTACCTGAACGCAAAGGGCATGACGGTGGTTACGCTTCGCTACCGTACCCCGCGACCGGGCAACGGGTTGATGAAGCACGTCACGGCGTGGCAAGATTTGCAGCGCGCAATCCGTATCGTGCGTTCCAAGGCCACCGCCAAGGGCCTCGACCCCAACCGCATCGGCATTATGGGCTCGTCGGCAGGCGGGCATCTCACCCTGATGGGAGCGACGTCGTCCAAACACCGCTCCTACTGGCCAATCGACAAATTGGACCAAACCCCGTGCAATGTGCAATGGGCGGTCGCGATCTATCCCGCCTACGCGCTTACCGACGGTTTCGATATGCATAACACCCAAGGCGGCAACGAGGACGACTCGCGGTTGGTACCGGAATTTTCCTTCGACCTTGCCACCTGCCCGATACTGTTCATCCACGGCGATGCCGACGGTTGGGCGTCGATGAATTCGGTTAAATGCTGGGAACAGTTGCGCCGGATGGGAATCCAGAGCGATCTCCACACCCTCGCCACGCGCAACCATTGCTTCCAAAACAACGCCGCCCCGGAAACAGGCAGTTACACCTGGCTGGACCGGATCTGGGAGTTCATGAACCACAAGGGTTACAACCGTTAGCACAACGGCGTTCTCGTTCGAATCTTTATGTTTTTCCAAGTTGCCGACTATTGCCAGAGTTTACTTCTTGAAAGGTGGGACGCCTTTTGCGAACTGATTAAATCCCCGCCGTCCTATCCCAAAGCGATTTACATCTACGCGGTGTTGGCGGTGATTTTGGTGATTGTAATCCGTTGTTTTATCCGCTCGGACAATGGATCCCGATCAGGACGGCAAACCCCGGTCCCGGCACGTTTTAGGTGTTTTGGATGCGGGATATGGTTCAAGCACAACCGTCGCACCAAAGCCGCTTGGCGCGACGGCTACCGGAGAATGTACTGCGACCAATGCCATCGCGAATGGCTAGACGCACACGGTCCCGGCGATTTGGAGCAAGAGTACGGGCCAAGGTTTATTGACGGCAGAGATCCGGACGAAAATTATGGCTTTGGCAACGCGAGATGGCAAACGCCGGAAGTTCCGGTCGTAAAGGACGATCCGCCCCAAGCGAAAGAACCCCGAATCATTGTACTGAAACGGGTTAAAGACAATTCGCATAAACCCAAACTGCGAAAACGCAAGCAAAATAATCACGCGCCTAACGACAGGCCTAAAACCGATTACACTCCAGCGGATGAAATAGAAAACCATACTCCGCTATCGAATATTTCTCCCGACAACGAAGATTTGGAGCAAAAGCGGTTTGAGCGAGGATGTATGCTAATGATCGGGATCGGTGTGTTAATTTTCGCGATTGTGGCATACTTCCATTTCTTCTTCCCGCGCCGATAGAACGTGGGGAAAAACGTCAGTGTCCGCAACGGTGGCAACCGCCGCAACCGCCGTCGATCCCGCAAGGGGAACATTCCCCGGCGTGATGGTCACAGTTTGGTGAAGCGGACGCGGTAAGCGAGCCGTCGATAAAACTGGCGACGGCATCATCCGCCGGGCCCTCCACCCCGGTCATGGCGGCGATGCCGGCCGCCGCCAACACCCCCATCGCGCCGGGACCGATGCCGCCGCAAATCACGGCGTCAACCCCCTGCTGGACCAGCCAAAGCCCCAGCGTATCGTGTCCCACCCCATCGGTTTCCCGTACTTCGGCATTGGCCATCCGCCCGTTCTCAATGGTGTAAATCTTGAAAGCTTTTGATTTGCCGAAATGCTGGAAAATCTGTCCGTTCTCAAACGGAATCGCGATTGTGGCGTTCATGGCGCTCCTTTCTAAAACCGGTACTCCGGCGTATTCCAGGCTTGCACGGTCAACGTGGGTCTGGAGGGCATAAGCCGAGGCTCAACGTAAACCGTTTTCGTCTCACCCGGCAACAACGAAAAGAAATTGTCGCTCATAAAGGTCGGGCGCAACAACTTGCCGTCATTCCCGAAGATTTTAATCTGGGTCATGAAGGCAACCGCGTCTCCGCTGTTGCGGAACGACAAGCTGATCCGGCCGTTGGCCACCTTTTTGACAATGTCAAGCTTGGTCTTCGCCAACTTGGTGCCAAGGTCCTCAAAACCGGAAGCACACGGTCCGGTAAGCGTTTTACGCCCCTCGTACTTGCTGTTGCTGCGCCAGTAGAAATTGTCCGACACCGCTTTCCCCGACACGTCGGACAAGACCAGTTTTATGAAGTGCACTTGGGTCAGGTTAGGAGGGAACTCCAGCTTAAGCGCATTGTCGGCCACTCCTTCCGCAGGCACCTTGATGGGTTTGCCCGTCCAACTTTTAACCAGCTTGCTGTTAAAGTCGTATAGTTCAGCGGACACTTTAAGGTTGGCATCGCTGCGGGTATCGTTGATCACGCTAACGGTGTTGTCCAGATAATCAAACTGCGCGTGCAAAGGTTCCAACGCCTTTTGAGTGTAGTAAAGCGCGGCGGTGGGTTCAAGCGACCAGTCCCACATCCTTCCGCCAGTGGTGCGAATACACGGGTTATGGTACCAGAAGAGAACTCCGCTGCACCAGCGTTTGCCGTACTTGAGCTTGTTGGCGTTCCACACTTCCCAAATCGCGCGGTAGCAGGTGGCGCCCACCGCCTGGGCTTGACGCGCATACTGCCCGATGTCGCCACACTTCCCGTATGCCTCGGTCATGGTTTTGTAATCGGTGGTAATCATATTGAAGCCGTCGCCGTCATGGTAATCCCAAACCTCGCGGTTGATCGGCCACAAGTCTTTTTCGTCCATCATTTCGCGCAAGCATTCCAACGTGGGCAGACACGGGGTGCCGTATTCGGGGTTGAACCCGTCCACCCGGCTGCCGCGATCGGAGGCGGTGTTTTCGTAATGGCGCATGGGGTTCACGGTTTTATACGGCGAACCGTCGTGGATGCCGTCGCATTCCGACTGCATCTGGAACCCCCGCGTGCCGTCAAGCGATTCGATAAGCTCTTTGGTGCCGGATATCATGGTCGATTCGTTGGAAGCCACATAGTAGGCCAACGACGGATGGTTGCGGATTTGCTTGACCGCGTCGGAGACGTTCGCCAAATAGACCGACGGATCGTCGGGATGGCGGGTATCGCCGGTCATCCAAAATTCCTGCCAAACCAAGATGCCGTATTTATCGCACAGTTCGTAAAATTTTTCGCGCTCGACGATTCCCCCGCCCCACAGCCGAAGCATGTTGATCCCAGACTGCGCGGTGTAGCGGATCTCGGCCTCCAACTTGGCATCGTCGGTGCGCAGCATGGCATCAGGAATCCAGTTTGACCCGCGAACGAAAAACGGGCGGTTGTTGACATAAAACAGCCGCGATTTGTCCGGGGTGTTTTGATCGCTGGTGACGTTCCGAATACCGAAATCGGTCGCGATTTCATCGCGGTTGCTGCGATCGGCGAAAGTGAACGTGGCCCGGTAAAGCGGCTGCTCCCCTTTGAAAATCGGCCACCAGATGCGCGGATTGCGGATCTTTACCGTGAACGTTTCGGTACGGGTTTCCCCGCGATACAGCTTTACCTGGCGTTTTAAAGTCTCGGCGACACCGCTGATCTTTGCCGACAGCTCTCCCGAAGCGCCGCCGTTTCCTGGATTGTGCAACTCCACCGAAAGCGTCACCTCGGCCTCATTGCCTTGGGGCCAGTTGACCTTGCTGCGCACGAACGGCGAGTCCAGCCGAACTCCGGGCGTGGCGAAGATTACCGGCTCGCGCCAAATTCCGGCATTGCGGTCGCGCACCCCGTCCATAAAGGTGAAATCCCATCCAGCGCACATCAGCATGGTCACATTACGGCCGATCTCGCCATTGCCGCCATTATGGAACTCGTTAGCCGCGCCCCAGCTTTTCGGCATGGTGCTGCCTGGGCTGTCCACCGGAAAGACCTTTACCGCGATTATGTTAGAGCCGGGTTTTACCAGTCGGGTGATGTTGACCGTGGGACGGGAAAACATACCGGCGGTAACGGCGGCGAGCTGGGAATTGATCCAGATTTCGCTGCGGTAGTTGATGCCGTCGGAACGCAGCCAAATCTGCTTTTTGTCGAACGATTGCGGCACCTTGAATTCGGCGCGGAACCACGCGGTGTAGAAATCCCGGCCCGCGGCGTTGAGGTCGGGAATCCCGTGGCCAAGTTTATTGTTAAGCCCAAAATACGGCTCCGGATAAACCCCGTTCGCAACCAAGGTGTTAAGCACCGTCCCCGGCACGATCGCCTCCATCCAGCCGGTTGCAACATAATCCGGCGACGAAATCTCCGCGCCGCCTCCCTTTACGTCGGATAGCCTCGCCATTCGCCAAGCGATGTCGCCGCCATGTCCGAATGACGATTCAAGCGCGATTTCCCCCGAGCGGTACCCGGCCATGCAAACAGTGGCGACAGCCGCCACGCAACCGAATACAATCCTTGCAACCATCTCACACCCCTCTTTCAAACCAAAACACGCGCATTGCAACGCGACCGCGTCAAATGCCTATTGCCGTTCTTTATCCTTCGTTTTTTCGGTAGAAAACATATCGGTGATTTTTTCAACCACGCTGTGGTATGACCATTCCGGTTTCTGAAGCGTACCGGTCACTTTGAATTCCAACAGCAGCTTGGTGACCGGCACCGTCACCAAACGGGTAATCTTACCCAAAAACGAGGCTTTTTTAAATATATTCACCCGCACCAAAAAATCCAACCGGTCCTCCGGAATATTGTATGTACCGGACCCGCTGATGCTGAACACCGATCCTTCGACCAATACCGAGTCCGAGCGCAGCACGCCGTTCGTAATAGTAAAGGACATCGACCCGTTTGACTGGTCCACCAGAAACGATACGCCCGGAACGTGTTTAGACAAATATTCGGTCAAACCCGCGAAGAGCGGCATTTGGGCAATCACCCCGCCGGACATTTCGCCTTTTCCCTCGCCGTTAATCGACCCGAGCTGATTGGTGTTCACCAACGATGACGTGGTCAGACTGCCAGAAACCACGCCTACCAATTCGTTGGTGATTCCGCTCATCTTCGCCAAATCTGCGATCGGAACGTCCTTGAGAATGAGATCGGTCAAGACTTCACAGCGGTCCGGATCGAAGTCGGGGAAACGGAACGACACCGTTCCTTTAGCGCTGCCGCCGCCCCGCGTGGTTCCGCTCACCCGGTCGAAACGCGCCGTGTAGGCATTCATCACAAATTCCGCCGAAGCCTGACGCACCGGCAGGTTGAGGATGTTTCCGCTGCCCATCGACACTTTCCCGTTAATCCAGTTTTGCACCGCGTTAGTGGATTCGGTGGCAATCGACCCGCCGCCGACAAACGTTGGCGGAGTGTCGCATTTCACGACATCCAACTCACCGTGGTTCAATATCCCGATAATGTCAAACACATGAGGCAGCGGCAGTGACGAGTCGGCGTCGAAGGTCAATTTGTGATCGCTGTAGCTGAGCTTCCCCTTCAATTCACCGTGCTCGCCGCCTTTTGCCACCAACGGCCCGATGGTGAAATACGGTTTTCTGCTCTTCATCCCTGCGGTAAGCTCGCCCTTAAGCGACTGCACCGGCACGCCTTTGTAAACGCAGGGGTTGGGATCGTCGATGCGCAACGACAAAGTATAATCGCTGTTGGTGAGGCAAACCGAAATGTCCGCCGCCGCCTGAACGGGCGGGCGAACCGACTGGAACGCATTCATCTCAAGCGCCACTTCCGGGCAGTCCAGAACCTTGGCATCCATGATCGGCACGATGTAAGACGGCAACGCCTGTCCGGAAACATTAATGGTGAGCTGTTTTTGCAATGCGTCAAAAAGCAACTTCCCGTTCACCCCTTCCGGGCAGTCATTGTTAAGCCACGCCACCTTGGCTTCCGACAATTCCACCTGCCGGGAAGTCACCGTGACCACGCCATCCAAACGCGAAGCTCGAATCCCGAAGATGTCGGGATTTTCCAGCGTCAACCGGAACGGGGATAGGTTGGGCAGCTCAAAATCCTGGTCTTCCTTTTCCGGTTTAGGCATCTGGTCGGGAATTTCCGGCAACAGCAACCCCTTTACGGTAACGTCGGTAATCCGGTTGGTCCAGCCCAGCGACGGATCAAGCGACACGCCGAGATTGATTTCCTCAGCCGAGACGAAACGGCTCGATGCTACCGAACCTGGGTGGATATAGACCGACGGCCTAATAATCCGGAAACCGTCCTTCAGCGAGAACGTGGCACGTTCGACCTTTACCGAATAAGACTCGTTGGAAATTTTTTCGGTCAACCGGCGCAGCCATTGGCCAGGTATGCCGCGTTCGGCAATGTACAAAGCCACCGCCAACGCCAGAACGGCGATGAAAACCAGCGCCAGCAAAAGTTTGAATAAAAAAACGAAAAATTTAATCAGTTTCCACATTGCGGCCAGACCTTGATCGTAAACTTTTTTCTACCAACCGTGCCTCCGGCTCGTTTCCGGTGGTCAACAGCACATCCCGCAAATGCCATAGCAATTCCGGATCGCTGCTTTTTTTGTCATTTTCCAGAGAAACCGCCTTCAGCAACAGTTGCAACGCCTCATAGACCCGGTTCTGCTTAAACCGCACCCATGCCATGGTGTCGAGTACAACCGGCGACTCGGGTTCCTCTTCCAACGCCTGCACCGCCAAGCGGCCGGCCAGATCCAACTCCAGATTATGCTCCGACAGCGAAAAGGCCAGATTGTTCTTGGCGGTGCCGCTTTCCGGATGGCGAATAACCGCATCGCGCAGAAGCTCGATTGATTCCATCCCCCGACCCGACCGGCTAAGCATATCGCTTACGGCAAAGAAAAAATGCACCGGAGGAATCTCGAAATCCTCAACCAGCTGCCGGTAAAGCGCCAACGCCCGCGCCGCGCCGCGGGCGGCACGGCCGGAAAAGAAATCGACGTACGCCTCCACCATGCCCCGCTCAAGGCGGCGTTCCGGCCCGTCGACCAGCGAATCAAAGTGCTTTTTCAATTCCGGGTCCTTCGCCGTCGCCAACGCTACGGCAATCTCGCTCAACGGCAAATAATCATCATCCGCCAGCAGAAAAGCGCGGTGGTTGCAATCCACCATGCCCCGCAAATCGCCCAGCGCCGCGCTGCAGGAAGCCGAAAGCCGGAATATCGACGCCAGCGCCACCGAGTCTCCGCCCGGGTCGCCGTACAGTTCAACGGCAAAATCGTAAAGGGATTTGGCCCGCCTGATTTCGTTCGAAGCCACACCGGAGATGGCTAAATTGTTTTCAAGCACCGGCTTAAGCTGGTCGCGCAGCAACCCGGTGCCGATTTCGGCGATTTCATTGCAGAATTCATTTTTTTCCGCGTTATCGCAGACCGCCGATTTGGACAAGGAGAACCCGTCATTATCCAACCCCAGCTCAAACGCGGCCAACGCTGTCGATCGGACCAGTTGGGAATCGGGATCGGGCATCGCCCTCAACAGCCGCAAACAATGGCCGAACTTCTCCTTGTCGCGGCTCAAAAAAGCCAACTCAGTGGCGACAGTCAGCACTTCGGTATCACAGGGATGGCGGGAAAGAAATTCGCGGCACAACTCCCAGGCTTCCGCCGATTTCTGCCGCCGAACCAGAAAATCGCATAAAAGCAGCACCGAGGCGGACCGATCCGGATCCTCGGCGATCGCCTTGCGCACCAGCGACTCCCAGCGCTCCTCCCGTTCCTTTTCGGTCTGGCCGCTGTTGGCGTTGACCGTCGCCGCCTCCGCCAAAATGGCGTTGACCCTGGACTCGCGCAACTCCGATCGCTCGAGCGGCAGCGTGTTTACCGGCTCCAAAGTTCCGCAACCTGCGGATAAAAACAAAAAAGACAAAACAAATATCCGCCCGATGGGAATTTTTTTAAAGACCAATCGGCGAATATTCATTTTGTCTATCCTGACACAAAAAACGCGAACCCGCCCGCATTGCGGCGGAAACGGGGATAAACCCGCCCGCCGAATGCAAACAGGCCATCCTTACTTGTTCTTGTGACGCAAGGATTTCAGGCGTTTACGGTATTTGTGCTTCGACATTTTTGCACGGCGTTTCTTTTTGATCGAACCCACTGCATTTCTCCTGAAAAAAGCCCGCGCCTACCACCGGCGGGGCTGGTTAGTTCACAACAAACAGCCTAGAAAATCACCTTGTTGAGCGGCAACTCGATAAAACCGGTTGCGCCCGCCTCGCGCAACGGCGGGACAATGTCACGGACCACGGACTCCTCCACCACCGTCTCAACCGCGAACCACCCCTCGTCGTTCAGCTTGTTGACGGTCGGGGCGTGCAACGAAGGCAGCACCTTAACCACCGCCTCCAACGAGGCTGCAGGGACGTTCATCTTCACCAACACCCTGGATTCGGCCGCCAACGCGCCCTGAAGCAACATCGACAACTGCTCGATCTTGGCCCGCTTCGCCGGATCCTCCCAAGCCTTCTTGTTGGCGATCAGCCTGGTGGTTGAGGTCAAAATGGTGTCGAGCTCGCGCAGTTTGTTCGCCCGCAGCGAAGAACCGGTCTCCGTAAGCTCCACAATGGCATCCACCAGTTCCGGGGCCTTAACTTCCGTGGCGCCCCACGAAAACTCGACCTCCGCGTTCACCCCGTGCTTGGCGAGGTAACGTTTGGTAAGCCCCACCGCCTCGGTGGCGATCCGCTTGCCTTCCAAATCCTTGACGCTTTGGAACGGGGAGTCGTTCGGCACCGCCAACACCCAGCGAACCGGCCGCGAAGTGGCTTTGGAGTAGCACATCTCGGCCACTTCCACCACGTCCGACCCGTTTTCGTAAATCCAATCGTAACCGGTAATGCCTGCGTCCAGCAACCCCAACTCAACATAACGGGAAATTTCCTGCGGGCGAATCAGCCGGCACGTCAAATCCTTGTCGTCCACGCTGGGCATGTACGAACGCGAAGCGGCGGAGACGTTAAATCCCGCCTTTTTCATCATGTTGAAAGTCGCTTCCTGCAAACTTCCTTTGGGCAACCCCAAAACCACAGCCATACCAAACAATCCTGCTATCGGTTAAAAAAATCAGGCGAATAGTGTAACAAAAAGGGGCACGCTTTGCAAGCGCGCAATTAAACTTTTTGCAAATCCGCGCCAACGGGACGGTTACGAACGGATCCGGTCCGAATATTCGCCGGTCCGGGTGTCGATCCGGATAATGTCGCCCTCGTTGACAAACAGCGGCACCGGCAGTTCGTAACCGCCTTCTACCACCGCCGGCTTGGTGACCTTGCCGGACGCGGTGTTGCCTTTGGCCCCCACCTCGCACTTGATGACCTTGCGCTCGACCAGATTCGGCAATTCAACCTCGATCACCTCGCCGTTGAAAAAGAGCGCGTCAACCTCCATGTCGTCCATGAGGAAATACTTCTTGTCGCCCAGCACGTCTCCGGACACCCGGATCTCTTCAAACGAGTCGTTTAAGAAGACGTATGCGTTGCCGTCCTCGTAAGAGAAGCGAATGGTGGTCTGGGAAAGCTCCGGCTTTTCAAACTTGTCGTTTGAGCGGTAACTGCGGCTCATCGTCGATCCGGTAAGCATATTCTTGAGCTTGCAGTTGTAAATCGCCTGGCCTTTCCCAGGTTTGCTGAAATCAAAATCGGTGATAATCCACGGTTGCCCGTCGATCTCAATCTTTAGTCCCTTGCGTAAGTCTGATGCAGTGTACATGAATACCTCACTCGTTGAAAGAAAGACAAATTTTATTATAATGCCGCGCCAAAGTCAATAGCGCGGTTAAGGAAAAAAACAACGCCCGAAAATCACACCTTTTTTAGCCTACGTTCAATTTGCGCATTGCCTTGCCGACGCAAATTTGCTAATATTTTTATTGTTTTTTTGGGGGCGCGGGAGATCCGCCGTTTTCATTTTTCGAGGTAACGTTTTCGAGGAAACCCATGAATAAACTAATTACCGGAATGTTGGCTTTAAGCGCCGGAACGCTTTCCGCCGCTACCGCCGAACTGGCCCCGCAGGCTTTCCAGCGCCTTCCGCTGGGTGCGGTGCGTCCGGAAACCTGGCTGCGGAACCAGCTGGAATTGCAGGCGAAGGGACTGACCGGCAAGGCGGACGAAATTTTCGACGACATCGGCAAAAGTGACTGGCTGACCGGGAAATCGGTCGGCGGACAGTTCGCCTGGGAACGCGGCCCGTATTACGCCAAGGGTATGATCGCCCTCGCCTACGTCATCGACGACGCGGAGTTGAAGGCCAAAGCCGGCAACTGGGTGGAGAGCATGCTCAAGAGCCAGCGCCCCAACGGCGATTTCGGCCCGCGCTCGAACAACTGGTGGGCCAACATGATCGTGCTGCACTTTATGCGCGACGTATTCGAGGTCACCGGCGACGAACGGATTGAGCGTTTCCTAGCCCGCTACTTCGAATTCCAACTCCACGCCCTGCCCGGCCATCCTCTGCTGAAGGACTCCAACTGGGCTGCCTCCCGAGGCGGCGACAATCTGGAGATCGTGCTGTGGCTTTACGAGCGCAACCACGACCCCAAACTGATGGAACTGGCCAAGATCCTTTGCGAGCAGACTGCGGACTGGGCCGGATGGTATGCCAGCATCGACCGCTACGCGACCAACTACCAGAACGACCGCTGCTACCAGAAACATATCGTCAACTTCAACCAGGGCATGAAGACCCCGGCGTTGAAGTGGCGCGTCACCCGCGACCCGCTGGAGCGCACCGGATATGACAACGCCACCCGCGGCGACAGTTGGGCAATGCAGAAATGCGGCCGTGTGGACGGCATGGTTAACGGTACCGAACCGCTCACCAACCGCAGCTCCACCGAGGGAACGGAGTTGTGCGCGGTCGCGGAACGCATCCTCAGCGCGTTCACCGCGATGAGTATTCTGGGCGACGTGTCCATCGCCGACCAGATGGAAAGAATCGCCTACAACACCCTTCCCGGCCAGCTCACCACCGACGGCAAGGGATTGCGCTACTACACGCTACTCAACCAGCCGCAATGCGTCAACAAGAATCTCGGTTTCGTCTGCAACCGCGACAATAACGCCATCTGCCCCAGCCCGGAACCCGGTTACGGCTGTTGCCGCAGCAACTACCATTTCGCGTGGCCGAAGTTCGTCCAGTCGATGTGGATGGCTACCCCCGACAAGGGTTTGGCGGCAATCGCCTACGGGCCGAACACCGTGACCTACCCCGTGGGCAAGAAGGGCCAGACGGTAAAGATTCTGGAACAAACCGACTACCCCTTCTACGATACCGTGACTTTTAAAGTTCTGGACGGCGAGGCTAAATTCCCGCTTCTGATGCGCATCCCGGAATGGTGCGAAGGCGCCACCGTGGCGCTGAACGGCGGTTCCGCCAAAGCCGCCGCGCCCGGCACGTTCTACAAGCTTGAGCGCGGTTGGAAGGTCGGCGACACCGTGACCCTTAAACTCCCGATGCGCATCGAGTGTTCGCACTGGATCTTCAACTCCGTGGCGGTCCAGCGCGGCCCGCTCATTTATTCGCTCAAAATTGCCAATCCCAAGTACACCGTAACCAAGGATTGGGGCAACGGGTATGCCACCCGAGAGATCACCCCCGGCGGACCGTGGAACTACGCGCTCTGTATGCGTACGCCCGACACCATCGACGCCGAAGTGCAGACTTCCGCGACCGTGGACGCCCAACCCTTCGACCCCGACCATGCGCCAATCTGCCTGCGGGTAAAGGCTGTCCGCACCGGCGAATGCGACTGGGGCAACTTCCGCACCGACCTTCCCGGGCGCGCGGTCGATCCACCCCCCAGCCCGATCAAGGGCCAAGGCATCGGGCCGGTCGAAACCGTCACCCTCGTGCCAATGGGCAGCACCCAAATCCGAGTCACCCTCTTCCCATGGTTGACCATGTAAAAACAACAAGGAGTTAACATTATGCTTTCCGGCACTTTTACCGCATTAATCACCCCGTTCAACCAGGACGGAACGGTGGATTTCAAGGCGTTGAACGATCTGGTCGAATGGCAGGTCGAAAACGGGGTCGAAGGCATCTCACCGGTCGGAACCACCGGCGAGTCCCCTACCCTTACCCCGAAAGAGCATTTGGAGGTAATCAAGGCAACGGTTGAGACCGCCGCCGGCCGGGTCAAAATTATTGCCGGCACCGGCTCCAACTCCACCGCCGAGGCGCTCGAATTCACCGCCGAAGCGAAAGAGCTGGGGGTTGACGCCACGCTTCAGGTCACCCCGTACTACAACAAGCCCAACGCGGAAGGGCTGTACCGCCACTTTTCAAAAGTCGCCGAACTCGGCGTTCCGGTGGTGCTTTACAACGTGCCCGGCCGCTCCGGCAAGGAGATTCCGCTGGACGTGGTGGCCCGGTTGTCTGCCAACCCGATGATCGCCGCCATCAAAGAGGCGGCGGGCAGCGTGGAGCGCGTAAGCGCCATCCGCAATCTCTGCGATCTGACAGTGCTTTCCGGCGATGATTCGCTGGCTCTCCCGATGATCAGCGTCGGGGCCAGTGGCGTTATCAGCGTGGCGTCCAACCTGATCCCGAAAACGATGTCCGACTTTATTCGTACCGCGCTCGTCGGGGATATGCCCGCCGCCCGCGAACAGCACCGGAAACTGTACCAGCTGTTCCACGATTTGTTTATCGACACCAACCCTATCCCCGCCAAAATCGGGTTGGCGCTGATGAAGCGGATCCAGCCGGTGTTCCGTCTGCCGCTGTGCGAGCCGTCGGAGGCGGTAACCGCCCAGCTCACCAAAACCATGAAGGCGTTAAATCTTATCTAACCGGAGCAGCACATGAAGATCGCTATTCTTGGGGCCGCCGGACGAATGGGGCAGTTTCTACTCAGCACCGCCGCGAAAACCGAAGGCTGCGAGGTGGTTGCCGCCGTGGAACGGCCCGACCATCCTTTGCTCGGCGCAGCGGTAGCGGTTCCGGGCGTTCCGGCCGGACTGACCTATTCCAGCCAATGGCCCGCCGGGGCCGAAGTGGTGATTGACTTCACCTTCCACTCTTGCGTCCCGAACAACCTCTCCAACGCAGCGGCCAACGGCCAGGGATACGTTCTTGGCACCACCGGGCTTACCCCGGAAGAGCAGGAGGCGGTACACGCCGCGGCCAAGGCCATCCCCGTCATCTGGGCGCCCAACATGAGTCTGGGCGTAAACCTCTTGCTAGAACTGGTGCGCCGCTCCGCCGAAATCCTCGGTCCGGAATACGACATCGAAATCGTTGAGACCCACCACCGACTGAAAAAGGACGCCCCAAGCGGAACCGCCATCGGCCTCGCCCAAGCGGCGGCGTCCGGACGGAAGGTTTCGCTTGACGATGTGGCTTGCTACGGCCGTCAGGGGATTGTCGGCGAACGTCCATACGGCGAAATCGGCATCCACGCCCTGCGCGGCGGCTCGGTCGTGGGCGACCACACCGTGCACTTCATCGCGGACGAGGAGCGGATCGAGATCACCCACAAGGCATCCAGCCGCGAGGTGTTCGCCAAAGGCGCGATTCGCGGCGCGTTGTGGGTCGGAGGCAAACAGCCCGGCATCTACACCATGCGCCACGTGCTGGGCTTTGAATGACCGCCGCAGTAATAGCGCTTGGAAGCAACCTCGGCGAACGCCAAGACTGGCTGGCATTCGCCGCTGACCGTTTGTCGGCCGCCCCCGAAGTGCGGATTGTCAAACGCTCCGGCATTTTCGAGACCGATCCGGTCGGAGTTCCGGAGCAGTTTAAAAACCGCAAATTCCTCAATCAGGTGCTGATGGTGGAAACCGGCTTGGATGCCGCCGCTTTCTCCCGGCTGGTCCACCGTATCGAGGACGAGGCGGGGCGTAAACGCGGCCCAGTGCGAAATTCACCGCGCACGCTGGACGTGGATATCATAACCTTCGGCGGGCTGATCTCTTCCGACCCCGAATTAACCCTGCCGCACCCCCGCGCCAAACAACGGGTTTTCGTGCTGGAACCGCTCGCGCAAATCGCACCCGATTTTCGTTTCCCGGACGAACCCGATGTCACCGTGACGCAGTTGCTGGAAAAAATCAAAGGTACTTCGGCATGACGAAACAAAGTCTCAACATAACCGGTCTTTCGATATTCCTGGCGTCGGTCTCATTTTGCGGCGAGACCCGGTTCCAAGCGGAACTGCTCCAATACACCCCCGGCGGCAACCATTCCCCGCTCGAAATCACGACCGGCGCAACCGCCGGGATTCGCTTCAACGCGACATCGCCTTTTATCTCGGTAAAACTTATTTGCCCAAGTTACAATAACAGTATCGGTTCGTTGACCTTCACGCTATACCGCTGGCAAGGTTCGGTGGAGCATTCCCGCCAAAGCGGCAAATTAGCTTCGAATCGGTTCGTTAATTTCCGCGACAACGAAAAACTGGCGCTGGAGTTCACCCCGTTGCCGCCCGGAACGTATTACGCCGAGCTGAGCGACCCGGAGGAAAAAGTCGGGGTGTGGGAATCTAATTCCGCGACCAATCCCCAGACGGCGTCCTTTTTCTGCGGGAAACCGATCGATGGAACCTTGGAGCTGGCGATAGTATTCACCGACGCCAAGGAACCGTTCTCCGGGGATTTGGCGCTGTACGAAAAATTGACCGGCGAGAAAACCTGCCCGGAACCGACGGATGGTGTCTCCGGAACGGACGGCAAACTGTTGCCGGGCATCAAATTCCGCGAGCGTGATTTGTTCGCCGACACCTGGGACGCGATTGACGACTTGGGCCGGGCGCTTACCCCCGCCCCGCGCCCGCCGCGTCGGAAAGAGGTCGGGATTTTTTACTGGACATGGCACGAGGGTAACGGGGTCATCAACCCGCCCCGCAACAACGCGGAACTGTTGGCGGCCAAACCCAGTCTCGCGCAACATCCAGAAGACCCCGGCTGGGGTGTGTTCGGACACCGCCATCATTGGGACAAACCGCTCTTCGGCTACTACCAAACCACCGACAAATGGGTGTTGCGCCGCCACGCCCAACTCCTCAACGCGGCCGGAATCGATGTGGCGGTGTTCGACGCCACCAACGGCAGCTTCACATGGATGGACTCCACCTGGGCGTTGCTGGAGACTTGGAGCGCAATGCGCCGGGACGGGCTGCGCACTCCGCAATTCACCTACATGCTGCCGTTCTGGCACCAGCCGGTGCAATGCGTGAGCCTGCTCCAAATCTACCGCGATATCTACCGTCCGGGCAAATACCGCGATCTGTGGCATTACTGGAACGGGCGTCCGCTGGTGCACGCCAACCCGATTGTCATCTATCAGGCGTCACTCGACCCGAAACGCCCCGAAGCCGACCGCAAAGACTTCGACGAGATACTGCGTTTCTTCACCTTCCGTCCGTTGCAGGCGGCGTATGCGGTCGGCCCCTCGGCGCCCAACGAGTGGTGCTGGCTGGAGGTCTTCCCCCAGCACGGCTACGTGCAAAAATCCGGCGGCGGCTTTGAAATGTGCGGCGCTGGAGTGGCGCAGAACCACACTTGGAAAGGGCGCGACGGCCGCGCGGGGCTGGCGGCGATGAACGACATCAACGTTTTCGGCCGCGCCTACATGGGACCGTCGGCAGCGGAACTTAAACCCGGCGAACGGCTGCGGTTCGCACCGGACCGCAATCCGAGAAAAAACGAGCCCAACCGCTTTATGTGGGGCGACAATTTCTCCCAGCAAATGGCTTGGGCCAGAAAGATTGATCCAGACTACCTATTCATCACCGGCTGGAACGAGTGGACCGCCGGAATGTTCACGGAATGGATGGGCACCAAAACCGCGTTTCCCGACCAGTACGCCCCGGAATTCAGCCGCGACCTTGAACCCTCCGCCGGCATACTCAAGGACACCTTCTATTGCCTGCTGGTGGAGGAGGTCCGCCGTTTCAAAGGCGCTCGCCCGCAGCGCCGCGCAACGGAACACCCGGTTTTTCTGGATGCCGTGCATGACACCCTTCCCCGCGACGCGGTAGGCTATGGTAACATCCGTTACACCGACCGCAGCGGGCGCAACGACATTGAGTCGTGCGAGGTCGAACACACCGACACCGACATCACATTCTTCGTCCATTGCGCGGATGCCATCACCCCGCGCACCGATCCCAACTGGATGCGGTTGTTCATCGCGCTGCCCGGCACCACGGTAACGAACCGCGATTGGCACGGTTTCAAATACGCGGTGAACGTTACGCCGCCGCCCGACGACCGCACCGCAGTGCTGGAGGACGACCAAGGCCACCGCTTTGAAGTGCCGATGCGGCTTGACGGCAAAACCCTTTCCGTCACCATTCCCCGCAAGACCCTCGGGCTGCAAGGCCGGAAAATCGATTTGCATTTCAAGTGGGCGGACAATACCATTTGGGACAACGCCGACGGTATGCTCGATTTCTACCTGCACGGTGACGCGGCACCGGATGGAAGATTCCTTTACCGTTACTTTGAATGACAATGGCAAAAACACCCGACAAACCGGTACGCGCTAAAACCAAATCCCGTTTTCTGGGATGGTCTTCGCACTGTTACCCGCTGGAATGCGGCGAACTGGTCGTTTTGCCGGATTACGACGGCCCGGCGATCCGCGATGCCGATCTGCCACCCGACCCGGTAATCCTGTTCATCCGTAAAAACCGTCCCGACGTCCTACTGCGGGGACGGGAAAAAATTAAATACGCGGCAAGCCCCAAAATTATGGTTCGCGTGGTGTTCGAGCCGGCCATCCCGCCGTGGAACTGGCCAAAAACCATCATCCGGGTTTTGCGCAACCCCTACCGCTACCACAGCTCAAACATCTACCATCTCTCGCCGTCCGACATCCGTGAAATGGGATTGGAGCGGGCAATCCGCACCTTGGACAATCCCCAGCCGCGCAAGGGTGTTGACCGGACCAGCCGGATGAAACAGCTGGAGCAAAATCTGCGCGACAACGGATACGACGATTTAAAACCCATCAACATCATGCTGTGCCGTTCGCACGGTTACAAGGATTCGCTGCGGCAGGGCCATCATCGGATCAGTGCCTGCCTGGAATGCGGCATCGGGCGGCTGGCCGCCGGATTTTCCGCCGCCGGCGCCGCGCCATGGTCGCACTGGACTAAAAAATCGCGCCGCACCGCGTTATGGTTATTGCTTGCCGTGGCGGTAACCGCCAGCGCCTTAACCATCGCGTCCGTGTTTTCCGCCGCCCTCCCCATAATTCCAAAAGACATGAACACCTGCGGTCTGCCTGAAATTACGGCAATCGGCGAAACCGCGCGCCCGCAAAAACCGGAGGAATTGAGCGGTATCGTCTGCATCGGCGAAAACACCTACCTCACGGCATGCGACGACGGAACCGGGATCTGGAAACTTGAAATCATGCAAGACCCGGATTCAGGATATATCAACTCCTGCCGAGTAATCGGCAACCTTCCCATCGCCGGAGATTGCGAGGCAATCGCATGGGACAAAAACACCGGTGTCATTTTAATGGCTGACGAAAAAACGCAAACCATTAGCAAAATCCACCCTCAAACCGGCGAAGTGCTTGGGCATTTGGAAATTCCTAAATCCATGAAAAAACACCGCAGCAACCGCGGGATGGAATCTTTGAGCATCAGCCCCGATGGTCTTTTCCTGTGGACCGCCAACGAAGAAGCGCTGAAAACCGACGGCGAGCTTTCCACCAATGAACGGGGAACCGTCGTCCGACTGGTGCGCTTCGTCAAAAATAAATACGGCACATGGCAATTTGACAGCGAATGGGCATATATGACCGACTCCATTGACGGAATGCCGACCAAACGCAACCGTTCGGGAGTTTCTGATTTGTGCGCGATTGACAACCGCACCTTACTGGTTTTGGAACGTGAGTTAAGTTTAAAGGGCGTCACCCCGTCTTACCGCTCACGCATATACGCGGTCCGCCCCACCGGGACTTACAAATTCAATCCCCGCAAACCAATCGCCAAAAAACTGCTCTTCGGTGCCGACACCGGTAGCGCCAACTACGAGGGCATCTGTCTAGGCCCGCAACTAAACAACGGAGACAAAACCCTGTTGATGATTTCCGACGGCAACAGCAGCGATGACGAGAGGCTTTATTCCCTAAGGCTGAAAATACCCAGCAAAAATCACCCACCGCTTCCCCCAATCCCCTAATTCTTCATTCTTCTCTCTCCATTCCCAATTCTTCATTCCCAAACTCGTCACTAACCTCGGCAAGGGCATGCGGCTCACGGCGCCGGACCAGGCGATCTGCTCGGACATCACGTACATCTACACCGAAGAGGGCTTCGTCTACCTTTCGCTGCCGATGGAGATGTTCGCCAAGGACATCGTCGGGTACGCCATGAGCGACACGCTGGAAACCGAGTCCGGGCGGCGAAGGCGGTCGGGCCGGGCAAGGCGGTCGAGGAGGCGATCTGAATCTACAACCACCGCCGCCTACACGAAAAGCTCAACTACAAAATGCCTGCCGCATTCCGCGCCGAGTGGAAGGAGGTGGCGTGATGCCAGCCGGAAAAAATTTCACGCTGTATCCTGCGGGTCGCGGGCTCGCCGCTTCGCGGCACCCCTGCGGGGACGCCCGACTCCCCGCAGGGCACAGCGCAGCTGGGGCGGAAGTCCCGCCTTGTCGTCAAGCAGCGCAACTCAACAACGAAGTGTCAACTTTAAACGGGGACTTGACACGACACGAGCCTCGGCGGAGGAGGAACCGTCTAACCGTCAAACTTCAAACCGTCAAACGGCCTCGGCTTTAAGTCTCGGAATGGCCGGGGTTTTCCACTTTCGGCAAAACGCAGTTCACCACCCGTTTATCCGTTATTACCGTGCCGACCCTTATGTCGTGCGTCTCCGATGGCAGACTGAAGTTCATCAGTTGCCAATCGTATGCCACCCCGAAACGCAACACGCTGGGGCGCATATCCTTGAACATCCGGTCGTAATAACCGCCCCCATAGCCCAACCGTCCGCCGCAGGTGTCAAACGCCAAACCGGGGGTGATTACCGCGTCTATGCTCCACGCCGGCACTTCGATGACCTCTACCGGTTCGCGCACACCGAATTTCCCGGTGCGCAACGGTATTCTAGGTGCCAGCAACGCAAACCGGTAACGCTTGGTCTCTTCGTTCCATGACGGTACGCAAACGGTCTTACCCAGCGACCAGGCCGCACGGATCAAATACCGCATCGGCAACTCGTGGCCGATACTGAGGTAAACGCTCACGGTCTGGGTTCGGGTGAACAGACCGACCGGCAGCTGCACCAGATTGTCCGTCACCGCCCGGGCCGCGTCACGACGCTCTCTTTCGCTGAACAGACGGCGGTAGGCCCTTACCGCGTTTCTGATCTCTTCTTTACCGGCATTCGCCAGTGCCGCGCTGTCAAACGGTTCACGTTCCTTCTCTTTTTTCTTATCGCGAATCTCAACCATTCCCGTTACCCCCGACAAAATTCCAACCGCCGCTTCATCTGGACAAATACTCCGTTAAAGCCGCCTCGTACGGAACCCGCGTGTTCATCGGCACATAATCGATGGACAAGTTGCCGCAAACGGCCCTGATGTTTTCGCAGAATGATTTAACCTGCTCCAGATACGCGGTACGCAAGGCTTTAGGTTCCACCGGCAACTCATTGCCGGGCGACTCCAAATCCCGGAACACCGCGAATTCGTCAAAGGGGAAGGTCAGCTCCTCGTCCGCCATGATATGCATCAGCGTGACCTCGTGCTTGCGGAAACGGAAGTGGTGCAGCGCGGAGACCAAATTCTCCGGATCGTCAAAAAGGTCGCTCAAAATCACCACCTTGCCCCGACGGGGGATCCGTTCGGCAATTTCGTGAAACACTCCGCCCAAACCGGTTTCCCCGCCGGTTTCGACTCGCTCGATAATCTCCAGCAAATGACGGATCTGGCTGGTCTGGGCGCGGGCGGGAAGATATTCACGCACAGCAGTATCGAACATGACCAGCCCCACGGCATCCTGCTGCCCCACCGCGATGTATCCCAGCGCCGCCGCAAGATAACGGGCGTAATCGAATTTCGAGCAGGGCTTGCCGCCTCGCCGCGCCGCCGCCGCGCCGGAGTAAGCCATCGACCCGGAAGCGTCCAGCAGCAGCGTGACCCGCATATTGGTCTCTTCAATATACTGCTTGATATAGTAGCGGTCTTTCCGGGCCAGCACCCGCCAATCGAGGTTACGCAGATCGTCGCCGGGCGCATACTGGCGGTGTTCGGCGAATTCAACCGAGAAGCCTTTGAAAGGGCTTTTGTGCCGTCCGGTGATGAACCCCGCCATCACCCCGCGCGACTTCAACTCCAAACCGCCCAGTCTGGAAAGGGCGTCTTCCGGCAAAAAACGCATATATGATGGAGCCTGCACCGGCATCGCCTCTCCCGTTCGGTTTAAATGTCGAGTTCTTCCGCCGGGCGCAACAGTTTGAGCAGCCGGTCGATCACTTCGTCGCTCTTCACCCCCGCCGCCTCGGCGTTGAAGGTGGTCAGCACCCGGTGGCGCAACACCGGATGCGCCACCGCCGCGACGTCGGCGGTGGTGGCGTGGTAACGACCGCGCAGCACCGCCCGCGCCTTGGCGGCGGTGATCAACGAGATGCCCGCTCTCGGGCCTGCGCCCCACGCGACCAACTGTTTCACAAAATCCGGGGCTTCCGGTTGGTTCGGACGGGTCGCCCGCACCAGATCGCGGGCAAAGTCGACCACATGGTCGGCCGCCGGAACCCGGCAGATCAGCTCCTGCGCCGCCAGCACCTGTCCCGCGTCCAACACCCGCTCCAACTCCTCGTCCGCCGGAGAGGTCACCCGGCGGATGACCGCGCTTTCCTCGTCCTTGCTGGGATAGTCCACCACGATATTAAACAGGAACCGGTCCAATTGCGCTTCGGGCAGCGGATAAGTTCCCTCCTGCTCGATCGGGTTCTGGGTGGCCAGCACAAAGAACGGTTCCGGCAACGCGTAATCCGTGCCGCCAACCGTCACCCGGTGCTCCTGCATCGCCTCCAACAGCGCGGCCTGGGTTTTCGGCGGGGTACGGTTAATTTCGTCCGCCAGCACCATGTTGGCGAAGACCGGCCCCTTGACGAAACGGAACGCCCGTTTGCCGGTGGTGCGGTCTTCCTCCAGCACGTCCGAACCGGTTATGTCGCTCGGCATCAGGTCGGGGGTGAACTGAATCCGTTTGAAAGAAAGCTCCATCACCCTGCTTACCGTCCGCACCAGCAAGGTCTTCGCGACCCCTGGCACCCCGACCAACAGCGCGTGGCCGCGACTGAATATCGCAATCAGCAACTCCTCAACCACCGAATCCTGTCCAACAATAACCTTGGCCAGCTGGTTGCGCAGTTTCCCATACGCGTCGTGCAGCGCGTCCACCAATGCGGCATCACCGTTGCGTTGTTCCATTTAACCCCCTTTAGGCAGATATCCCAAAACGAGCGAAAGTTTACCACAGAATCCGCCCGCAACACAAGCGCATTTACATTCGCGCGCGCACCTCTGACTCATCCGCGGACCGTGCAAGGCGAAACGGATTGATTTGCTCGCGCGGGGCCGCGGGGGAGCGGAGATTCCGCGCGTTCTGATCCCCGCCAAGCGACGCACGATTCGCGGATGCGCCCAATTTTGCGTAAAACGTTTTTACGGCTTGATTGCCGCAAAGCAAAAATGATATCATACCAGCCATGAAAATTTTAGTTATTGGTAGTGGCGGACGCGAGCACGCCCTGATTTGGAGACTCGCCCAGGATTCAATGAACCACACGCTGTTCTGCGCACCCGGCAACGCCGGCACGGCAGAATTGGCGCAAAATGTCGGCATCGCCGCCGACGATATCGCCGGTTTGGTAAGCTGGGCAAAGGAAAACCGCCCCGATCTGACGGTCGTGGGGCCGGAAGTACCGCTTTGTCTCGGCGTGGCGGACGCCTTCGCCGCCGAGGGATTGCGGGTATTCGGCCCGTGCAAAGCCGCCGCCCAGATGGAGGGCAGCAAGAGTTTCTCAAAATCGGTGATGACCGCCGCCGGCGTTCCGACGGCGCGCGCCGAAATCTACACCAGATCGGACGAGGCCGTCCGCGCCTTGGACAACTTCTCGCTGCCGGTCGTGATAAAGGCTGACGGTTTGGCCGCCGGCAAGGGGGTAATCATCGCCCAAACCCGCGAAGAAGCTGAATCCGCAATCCGTTCGATGCTGGACGGCGGGATTTTCGGCGCGGCGGGTGCCGAGGTGCTGATCGAAACTTTCCTCGACGGCGAAGAGGCCTCCATACTAGCGCTAATCGACGGAGAACACGCGGTGCTGTTGCCCGCATCCCAAGACCACAAACGGGTGTTTGACGGCGACCAGGGGCCGAACACCGGCGGAATGGGAGCCTACTCCCCCGCCCCGGTGGTTACCGAGTCAATGCTGCCGGTGATCAAAGAAACCGTGATCCTTCCCGTGGTTAACGAACTCAAGAAGCGCGGCATCACTTACCGGGGTGTGCTTTACGCCGGGCTGATGATCGGGCGCGACGGGTCAATCAATGTGCTGGAGTTCAATGTCCGCTTCGGCGATCCGGAAACCCAAGTGGTGCTGCCGCGCATTGCGGGGGATTTGGCTCCGATTTTCGAAGCCTGCATCGACGGCAACCTTACCGAAGAAATGGTCAAGATCCGTCCGGAGGCGGCAGCCACCGTGGTGGTAGCCGCCGGCGGTTATCCGGGTTCATACCGCAAGGGCATACCGATTACCGGTCTTGACGCCGCCGCCCAAATGGCGGACACGATTGTGTTCCATGCCGGAACCAAGATGTCCGACGGCGGGGTGGTGAGTTCCGGCGGACGCATCCTCGCCGTAAGCGCGCTGGGAAGCGACCTTCGAACCGCGGTTAACCGCGCTTACGAGGCGGTGGGCAAAATCGGCATCGAAGGTTCCCACTACCGCAAGGACATTGCGCACCGGGCGTTTGAGCGTTGAACGGATTTTTAAAGGAGAGCAAAAATGCGGACGATTGAAGCTGCTGACCGCCATGCATACCGTAGAATGACCACCGGGGAATTGCGCGAAAACTTCGTGGTCGAGGGTTTGTTCGTTCCCGGAAGCATTCAGCTTGTTTACACCAACGTTGACCGGGCGGTAGTGGGGGGCATTGTCCCCACCGGCACGGCGTTGGAGTTGACCGGCGGCGCAGAAATGGCATGCGGATTTTTCTGCGAACGCCGGGAAGCCGGCATCATCAACCTTGGGGCAGCGGGCGTAATCACAGTGGACGGCACCGACTACCCGGTCGGGAACCGCGAGGCGCTGTACATCGGCCGAGGCAGCGAAAAAGTTTCTTTCCGCAGTGACGATCCCGCCGCGCCCGCGCAGTTTTATCTGGTTTCCTACCCGGCCCACACCGCGTACCCCACCACCAAGATGGCATTGTCGCAGGCGAACAATCGCGAGCTCGGTTCGCTGGCCGAATCCAACCGGCGCACCATCCACCAGTTCATCCGACCGGGATTCACCGCCAGCTGCCAGCTGGTGATGGGATTTACCGAACTTCAGGAGGGAAGCGTGTGGAACTCATTCCCGCCGCATACCCACAATCGGCGCACCGAGGTTTACTGTTACTTCGACCTGCCGAAAAACGGGATGGTGATGCATCTGTTGGGCGAACCCGATGAAACCCGCCACGTGATGCTGCGGGAAAAACAGGTGGTACTCTCCCCGCCGTGGTCTATACACTGCGGCGCGGGAACCGGCGCGTACGCATTCGTATGGGCAATGGGCGGAGAAAACCAAGAGTTCGACGACATGGACAATTGCGACATGGGAAAATTCATGTGACCGTCACCGGCGGCCAACACGCAATTTTAAGGCTAATCAGCGGTGAAAGCTAAAACGGCGGAGTTAACAGAGACTGCGGTATTTTGTTTAGCGGCGGCGGCGGTTTCCGTTTGTCTAGCGGCGGCGTATTCACCGATTGTCTGGAAATTCGCGCAACAGACTCTGTTCTTCGCCGATCTCGCCGGTTTGAGGGAACTCATGAGCCGCAACGGCGCCCCCGGCGGTTTGCTGGACTGGCTAGCCCGCGGCATCTCGGTAACCGGGCTGGGGCCGCTGTTTTGGCTCCCCTACCCGATTGCCGCCATAATTACCGTGTGGATGTGGCGACAGTCGTTTCCCAGACTCAACCGCGGACTGTGGCCGGCGCTAGTTTTCCCGTCGGCGCTGATCGCGCTTTACCCGGCTCTCTTGTCGGGCACCGGGGTCTGGCTGGCCAACGATTACGCCGCCGCCTGGCGTAACACCTTAGGGTTGTGGTGCGCGTTCGGCGCTTGGCTGATTACCGCAAAATCCAAACCCTGGGTAAGCATCCCGGTGACGGCGCTGTTGGTTCCGCCGTTGGGCATCTACCCGCTGTTGGGCGCGATTGCCGCCAATCTCTGGATGTTTCCGCTGCTGGCGGTTCCATGGCTTTATTCCGCGCTGTTCTACTATGACCTCGCGCCGCAGTACGCCTATCTTAAATGCGGCTCGATACTGAATTTCTTCCGCTTGACCCCGCTGAACGTCTGGAACGTTTTGGGGTTCGCATCGTTCATCGCCGCCGCCGTATTGTCGCGCCGGCTTCCCGCGCCCCGCGAACGGCGGATGCCGCAATTCGCGCGCTGGGCCGCGCTGATGCTAATGGCGGTGTTGACCGGCACCGCGCTGGCCATGTGCATCAGAAAACCCGATATGCGCAGCCAGTTCCGCCGCGAACGCGCCATTGTTGAAGGCCGCTACGCCGATGCCCTGAAGGTGCCGCTCTCCAACGGCAGAGCGTTGCGAATGGAGAGCGCCTATCGGATTCTGGCCCTGCACAAAACCGGCCAGTTGCCGGACCGGTTGTTCGAAGAACCCATCTGGTCAACCCAGAAATCCACCGATGCCGAAGAAAACCTTATGGACGGCCACGAGCTACTGTTCGCCTACGGGCTGTTGCTCCCGGCCAGAAGGTATCTTTACGAAACGATGTCCACCAAAGGGTGGATGCCCCGGCATTTTTTGATTCTGGGCGACATCGCCACCCTTTACGGAGAATTGAATCTAGCCGAGCGGAATTACCTCCAGCTCTCCCGCTGCCCTTACTACCGCAGTCTGGCTAAGAAACGGTTGGACATGATTCATGCCGACCCGGTTAATCTGCCGGACGATCTTCAGTCCATCGCCAAGGCCGCCAAGACCCTCTTCACGATGTTGGACACCATGAAAAACGCCGATTTCTTTGATTTGAACCAAAACCCCGAACAGTTGATTTACAACCATTTTTCCTGCATAAAGAACGGCGACACCGCCGAGGCGAAACTCTGCATCGCCTGCGCAATGCTCAACAAAGACGAAAATCTGCTGCACAACAATCAGGGAATGCTCCAGTCTTTGTTCGGTGTCAAAGGAATACCAGATTGCGTCTATGAGGCCATGTTGACCGCGCCGGACAAACCGGTGCCGGCAATGGTCCCGGACCGCATAAAAAAGAAATTCACCGAGTTTAAAAACTCCGCACGGCAAACCGACGATAATTCGAGGGACGCTTTCATAAACCGCTGGGCAAACAGTTATTTCTTTTACTATGAATACGTCAAATAGAATTTCACTTATCGCAGCGCCGCTCTTGGTTTGGCTATGCGCTCTGGCTACTCCGCAAACCGCAGGAGGGGTAACCGTAACGCCGGATTACACCGGCATTGAAATCCCGCCCAACATCGCGCCGTTGAATTTCGACATCACCGGCACTGACGCCGGTGCCAAAATAACTTTTTCCTACCGGGCGGACAACGGCTCGCATATCGACGCGTCCGGCAACAAAATCCGTTTCGGGGAACGCGCCTGGCGAGAGTTCATTTCCGCCAACGCCGGCCGGGAAATTACCGGCATATTGACCGTGAACGGGGCCACCGCCGTATTCACCAACCGCGTTTCCGCCTTTGCAATTGATTCGCATCTGACCTACCGGTTGATTCCGCCGAGCTATTCCGGGTTCTCCGAGGTCGGAATCTATCAGCGCGATCTGACCAGTTTCAAAGAACGGCCGTTATATCGCAACTCGCAATCCGACCGGCTGCAGTGCGTCAACTGCCACACCTACAACGCCTCTGACCCGAAACAGTATCTTTTCCACTCCCGAGCCTACAATCCGGGAACTATCGTGGTCAGCGCCAAATACGGCAAAAAGAAAATCGCGCCGCAAATCCCCAACGGTTACAAAGGCGGGGTTTATCCGGCATGGCACCCCAGCGGCGACTTCATCGCCTTTTCTTGCAACGACACCAGTCAAATCTTTTACGAGCGAAACCCGGACAAAATCGAAGTGATGGATTCGCAGAGCGACCTGTTCCTCTACTCTTTGCAGGATGACAAAGTGACAATGGTGGAAACCGACCCGCTGCTGTTCGAATGTTTCCCGACCTGGAGTCCGGACGGAAAATTTCTGGTAACCTCCCGCGCCCGTTCACCGTTCACCGAGATTCCCGCCGACAAAACCAAACGCGAAAGCCAAATGCAGAAGCAATACGCCGAAATTTGGTATGATCTGGTGGTGAGGACATTTAATCTGAATGACCGCACTTTCTCCGAACCGCGCATTCTAATCGACGCCGTAAAGTCGAAGAAGAGTTTTACGCTGCCGAGGATCTCCCCGGACGGACGCTGGCTGGTCTTTGTCAACGGGCCGTACGGATGTTTCCACATTTGGCACAAATCCGCCGACCTTTGGATGTTGGATCTGAAGGAAAACCGCCCACGCGCACTGACCGAGCTTAACAGCACCGACACCGAAAGTTACCATTGCTTCTCTAAAAACGGCAGATGGATGGTATTCTCCTCCCGCAGGGACGATGGCGCTTACACCCGCCCGTACATCGCCGCATTCAATCCCGAAACCGGGAAATTCTCCAAGCCGTTCATTCTGCCGGCCAAAGACCCGGCCGAACACCGCCGCCGGATGCTTTCGTACAACATTCCCGAGTTCAGTTCCGGGCCGGTTAAAGAATCGCCGATCGAACTTCACGGCCTTACCGAAACCGCCGCGCGACCCTCGCGTTAAACTTAAAGGAGACCGAAATGGGTAAATCCACGCTTTTATGTCTTGCGCTGTCTATGGCTTTAACATCGTTTGCGGGACGTTCCGCCCCGTGGACCAAAGAGCAGGCATGGGAATGGTACAACCGCCAGCCGTGGATACGCGGCTGCAACTATATGCCCGCCAGCGCGGCGAACCGCATAGATATGTGGCAGGAATACGGCAGCAAAGAGCGTTTCGAGGAGATGGAACGCGAATTGGCGCTCGCCCATTCCATAGGCTTCAACGCCGTGCGGGTGCTGTTGGAAGAAAACGGTTTCGGCGCGTGGTTTTACGAACACGACGACTTTATGAAAAACTTCGAGAAGTTCCTCGCCTTGTGCGCTAAACACGAAATCCGTGCCATCGTCTGCCTCGGCAACGACTGCTCGCGCCCGAAAGAACTGTGGTCAATCCCTAAACCCGGCCCGCAACCTTGCGACTGGGGCTATCACGGCGGACGCAAGCAGAGTCAGCATGGCAGCTTTCCGGGAGCGATCGGCTACATCAGCGCCGACGATCCTGAACTGAAACCGAAATTTTTCAAAATGTGCGAAGAGGTGATGGCGAAATACCGCGAGGACGAGCGAATCATCTTCTGGAACATCTGGAACGAGCCAGGCAACAACGGGCGCAGCAAAGTATCCGCGCCGCTCGTGCGCGAAATGTTTGAGTTGGCTTGGAAAATCGATGTAAAACAACCTTGCGCGGCGGACGTATGGAACGGGCGGATGGAACCCAACATGGATACCGCTGAAGGGGTGGCGGCAGCGCTGAGCGACATTATCAGTTACCACAGTTACAGCCCGCTCGCCGACCAGATTAAGCTAGCACAAAAACTCAAAGGTAAGTTCAACCGCCCGTTAATCAACACCGAGTGGCTGGCCAGAATCCGTGGCTGCGACGTGCAGGATTGTTATCCTTTCTTCGCGCAAGAGAAAATCGGCTGTACCTGCTGGGGATTCGTCGCCGGCAAATACCAGACATACGAACCATGGGAAAGCATGTGGCGGCAGATTGATCAAGGCGGCGGCAGGCAATACCGAATGACCAAGTGGTTCCACGACCTCTTCCGCCCGTCGCTGCGCCCCTACGACCCCGAAGAGATCGACATCATAAAACACGTGAACGCGCAAATGGACGCGGAACGCGATGGCGGGACTATCCGCAAAAAAATCGCCAAGTCGCACCAAATCACGGGCGAGGATATGTGGTACGGTTACCGCCGGACCAAGTTTAAATTGAACGGACGCACCGCGTGGGTGGTGGAACCGGGCGTAACGCCGGCGGCAGGCACACCCTGGACATGGACCATGCAATGGGCCGAGGCTTTTGTGGACCGCACCGGGGTGTTGGATCTGCTTAAACGCGGATACCACCATGTCACGCTGGAAGCGTTTGACACCCGCGCGAATGATGAGGGCGTCGCCCAGTTCGCGGAGTTCCAAAAATTCCTGGTCAACGAATTGGGCTTTGCACAGCAGGCGAATCTGGTGGGAATGAGCTGGGGCGGATTTTTCTCGATCCGCTACGCCGCCGCCCATCCCGCCAACGTGCGCCGCATCTATTTGGACGGTCCGCTGCTTAACTTTGACGGATTCGGTCCTTTCGACGCCAACCGGATCGGGCCGTGGGCGAACGCCCTGCCCGACGGAGGCAAATGGACACCGGATCCGAGAATGCCGGTCAACCTGTACGAGCCAATCGCCAAGGCCGGCATCCCGATTCTGCTGCTCTACGGCGGGCAAGACCAAACCGTGCCTCCGGCGTTGAACAGCGAACTGTTCGTTAAACACTTCCAGTCGGCTGGCGGTAAGATAACCGTAAACAAGCGCGGTGGATTCGGCCACCACCCTCACGGGGTTGATCCGGACAAAACCCAAGCCATCACCAATTTCTTCCAATAACCGATCCGAACCAGGGCGTGGCCCGCACGGGCAAATTCCTTTGCGGATGGGCATGGGGCGACGGGAAACGGTGATCCTTTCCATTTTTTTGCAAGTTTACTATTGAGGTTTATACATTGGGTATGGTAGAATTGCCGCGTTTTTTAAACGCATAGTGCCGGAATATGGCATTGGGGGGGGATTATTTTTATGGGAGACGATAACATTTGTTTGATCGGAATCCATTTTGAGGAACAATGGATGAAGAAACTCCTTTCGGAAGGGGTTAGGATTGTGCGAACCGTTGAAAAATGGATAACCTCCGAAGCGTTGGGGAAATTACAGCGGGGCAACTCGACCTCGTTGGAATTTGCTATCCAACGGTCGTCATTAAACGATTTCGCCGGCAGTTTCTCCAAAAAATGGAACGAATTGTTCAACGGGGAGGCGATGGACGGTAAAGTGTGGTTTACCGGTGACCTCGCCGGCATCGACCTGCCGGTCCAGCAACCGGAACCGCCTCAAAAACAAAAGGAAGCTCCGCCAAAAACGGATAGCCCCGCCGAACCGCAACCAGCCGCCCCGGCTACGGAAGAAGAAGCCGCTTCCCCGAATGCGGTAGTGGAAAAGATCTGTTCCAGCGTACCGATAAAGTACGATTCCGAATTCATCGACTATTTCCGCAAGACCAAAGAAGTCATTCCGATGTTGCAAAAGATGGGCACCATGAGCGCCTTCTGGCATCAGAGTCTGCTGGTGTCGATCGATGCCGGTTGGGGGCTGACATCTTTTCTTAAATGTCTGGCGAAAATGTTCACCTCGTTCAACCTGCTGCGGGCAAACCCTAAAAACGGCGGATTTCAGGAAATCGTCATCGGGAAACCGGATAACGAACATGAAAAATATGACGGTTGGAAGATGGCGGTGGCGGCGGCAGAGGAAATGCACCAACGCAACGAAGGACCGCGAGACCAGCGGCCCTGCACGATACTGTCGCTGGACATCAGCGAATGGCACTCCCATTTGAACGAACCCGCAATTAAGGCTTTCCTGCGCGAAATCAACGATCTGACCACCAACTTCCTTTGCGTGTTCCGGGTGCCGTTTCTGGAGTCCCACGTGCTTCAGGGCGTGGCCGAGTCGCTTTCCGACATCTTAAACGTGGACGTGCTGGTGGCACCGCCCAACGGTATCGATGACATGGTTGACTACGTGCGGGAAAAACTCGCCCGCAAAGGGTTTGGGCTGGACAGCGGCGGCATCGCCCGTCTGGAACAGTGGATTCTCAAGGAAAAGAGCGACGACAGCTTCTTCGGCTACAAGTCGCTGGACAAAATCGTGCAAAGGACGATTTACGAAAAGGCCGTCAACAACTGCAAAACGGGCAACGTGTCCAAATTGATCGGCAAAGACGACCTGATTCCGTTCGTAACCATCATCGATTCGGTGACTGCCCCCGAAGAAGAACTCAAATCGCTGATCGGGATGGAGAACGTTAAACAAAAGCTTAGAGAACTGATTGTTCAGATTCAGACCCAAAAGACCATTAAAGCACGAGGCAGGGGAAAACGGCTGGTGCGCCCCTCAATGCACATGCTGTTTACCGGCAACCCCGGAACCGGCAAAACCACGGTGGCGCGAATCGCGGCCCAAATCATGAAAAAACACGGGATCTTGCGCAAAGGCCATCTGGTTGAAGTTCGCGGTCGAGATCTCTGCGGACGCTACGTCGGCGAAACCGCGCCCAAAACCAGCGCCTTCTGCCGCGACGCTTACGGGTCGGTGCTGTTCATCGACGAAGCTTACTCGCTTTTCCGTTCGGAAGAGGACAGCAGCCGCGATTTTGGGCGCGAAGCCCTCGACACCCTGGTGGCGGAAATGGAAAACCACCGCGATGATTTTTGCGTGATTTTCGCGGGTTACCGTGACGAAATGCACAATATGCTCAAGGGAAATATCGGAATGCGCAGCCGCATTCCATACGAGCTGGATTTCCCGAACTACAGCCGCGAGGAACTTGAGGAAATCTTCTTCTCGATGGTTTCCGATGACTTTGAGTACGACCGCAACTTCCGCAACGCCGTGCATGAGTTCTTCCAAAGCATACCGGACGATGCGTTGAATATGCGGGAGTTCAGCAACGCCCGGCTAGTGAGAAACCTCTACGAGCGGGTATGGGGCAAAGCCGCTTACCGGCGCAGCATGAGCGGCGAAGCGACTTTCAAGCTTTTGGATTCTGATCTTGCGAGCGCCAGACAGGAAGACGAATTCCGCCAGCTGTTGGAAAAAACCAACAACCGGAAAAGCATTGGTTTTTGATTGTCAGAAAACGAGAAAGGTTTACCCATCATGGAAAAACAGGCAATAATTGACGCAATCCGCGATTGTTTGGACAATAACGACTGGAATTATGAGTATGACGCCGAACACAGCGTCATCCATTTCGGGATACGCATCCGATCGAAAATCAAGAATGTAAAAATCATCATCGATGTCAGTGACAATTCTTATGTGGTTTACACTTATTCGCCCATCAACGCCGATCCAAATGACCTCAGCGAGATCTTGCGGTATTTGGCGCAAGCCAACTACGGCCTGCGCAACGGCAATTTTGAACTGGACGTGAAAGACGGCGAAATCCGCTATAAGGTTTTTGTGAACTGCAATAATATTGAAACGCTTCCCGAACGGGTGATTCTGGACAGCGTTTGCATACCGTGCCACATGTTCGACCGCTACGGCGACGGCTTTGCCGCGTTGGCTATGGGATTTTCGGACGCAAAAACCGAAATCGAAAAGGCCGAAAAGGATACCGAACCGATCGATCCACCGCAAGCCGACCCCGAAGAAGACTAAGGACAAAAACATGAACAGAGTGATTTACACGACGGCTGCCGCCTTGTTGGCGGCGTCAGTTGCTTTGGCAGACTGGACAATCGCGAAACGCGGGCAAGACGCGGACTGTTCCATTATAATTCCAGAAACGGCATCGCCGTCGCAACGCTATGCCGCCGAAGAGTTGCAGTCCTTTACCGAGCAAATGACCGGCGTTAAACTGGCGATCGCGACCGATGCCGCACCGCTACCCAAACGAGCCGTGATAATCAGTGAAACCCAGTCATCCGCGCAGACGTTGGGGGAAAAAATCGACCTCGCGAAATTGGGTGAAGATGGGTTCCGGTTGGTCGCCCGGCCCAATCGGCTGCTGGTTCTGGGGTCAAGCCAGCGCGGCTGCCTCTACGGCGTTTACGAACTGCTGGAACGTTTTGGCGGTTGCCGGTGGTACGCCTCATGGCACAGCGTCATTCCGCGGCTCGAAAACTTTGCCGTACCCGACAATCTGGACGACACCCAAGTCCCCGCCTTTGAAATGCGCGTTCCCTATTGGTTCGACGTAATGGAACACCCCGAATTCGCGGCGCGCCTTCGGGTCAATTCGCGTCCGTGGCACAACTCCGAAGCTAAATTCGGCGGCGACTCCTTCCGTTTCGGCGGAGGGCTGGCAAGTTGCCACACCTTCGAAACCCTGATGCCGGTAAAAGAGTTCTTCGACACCCACCCGGAATATTTCAGCGAAATAAACGGCAAGCGGACCGGCGGTCGCACCCAGTTGTGCCTTACCAACCCCGACGTGTTGCGGATCGTGACGGAACGGGTTCTGCAAAGAATCCGAAAGGATCCCGGCGCGAAGTTCTACGGAGTCAGCCAGAACGACTGGTACAACTTCTGCACCTGCCCAAAATGCAAGGCGATTGACGACGAAGAGGAATCCAACGCCGGAACGATGGTGCGTTTTGTAAATGCCGTCGCCGAAGCGGTGGAAAAGGAGTTCCCCAACGCGATCATCGAGACACTCGCCTACCAGTACACCCGCAAACCGCCCAAAAAGACCCGGCTACGCCACAATGTGGTTCCCTGCCTCTGTTCAATCGAGTGCGACTTCGCGCGGCCGATTCCAGAAAGCCCCTACAAGGAAAACCGTTCTTTTATGAACGACATCAAGGGGTGGGGCGCGATGACGGACCAGCTCTATGTCTGGGACTACACCACGAACTTCCGCCACTATACACTGCCGTTTCCCAATGTTTACGCTCTGCAGGGCAACATCCGTTTCTTCCGCGACAACAAAGTTAAAGAGTTGTTTGAGCAGGGGGCATATCAAGGACGACACGCCGATTTCGCCGAATTGAAAGCATGGTTGCTGGCTAAATGGATGTGGGATCCGGAATTGCCGATGGGCCGGTTGCTGGACGAGTTTTTCCCCGGATACTACGGTAAGGCCGCCCCCTATGTCCGCGACTGGTTCGAAGCCATCCATCACCTCCAGCGCATCTACTCGGTCGCGCCCGACAAACCGTTGAAGATTTTTGACGATATCGACAATCCCGCCATTCCCGACGACATCAACGTCTTCGCGGCGGAATGCTGGAAACAGGCGATCGCGGCAGTCAAGGACGATCCGGCGACATCCTACAACGTGCGCATGGCGGCGTTCTCCTTCGATTACATGCGGGTTGAGCGTGACGACAACGGCAGCAAGATTCTCAATCTAACCAGAACCAAACCGGACGAGACCGCGTTTTTGCAGAACCGGCAATTGGCGCAATCGCTGCTGGACCGGATGGACGAAGCCAAAAACATCCGGCTTAGCGAAGACGGAGGGCGCTGCAACAGCCTAGTAAACCTTTGGCGGACAATCGCCAAGCGGGAGAAGCTCCCCGAATGGCATCCCGCCGATACGGGCGAGGTGGAGGAAAGCGACATCTCCATCGTCCAGCCCGGCACCTACGGAATTGTCACTGACGATCCGAAAGCCGGTAACGGGAAAGCGTTAAAACTATTCAACACGCATTATGAATGGTGCGCCAATTTCTCGTTACGCAATGTGCAGTTCGAACCAAACACCTCCTACCGGCTGCGGGTACGGGCGAGGGTCGAAAAAGACCCCGACATCCAGGGCGAGGCATTCTGGGCCGGCGTTTACGATTGGAAAGCCCGGAAAGGCATCTGCGAGCAAGATCCCAGATGCGAACAGATTACCACCGACGATTACGCTTGGTACGAAATCGGCGTCTTCAAGCCCAAACCTTCTTATGGTTTTTGGATGGGACCAGGGCGTTTTACCAATGGTAAATCCACCGTCAAGGCGGTATATATCGATAAAATCGAACTATCCCGCGTTGACTGATTGTGGTGAAAGTTTTGTTCTTTCAGGAGTCATTCGTTTTGAACGTTTCAGGAGAATAAGTTATGCAGATTAAACCGTTTTGCGCTTTGCGGCCCACCATCAATAAGGCGGCAGTCGTGGCTGCCGTGCCTTATGACGTGGTAGATACCGCTGAAGCCCGTGCGTTGGCCGCCGGGAATCCGGACAGTTTTCTTCACGTATCCCGGCCGGAAATCGATCTACCCGATGACATCGGTATTTACGACGACCGCGTTTACGAGCAAGGGGTAAAGGCGTTTCAAGCGTTGCAAGACCGCGGCGTACTGGTAAAAGATGCTTCGCCGCGTCTCTACGCCTACCGCCAAATCATGGGGAAACACGCGCAAACCGGCATTGTGGCCTGCTGCCACATCGACGATTACGCGAACAACATTATCCGCCGACACGAAAAAACCCGTAAGGATAAGGAAGACGACCGCACCCGTTATGTTCTGGATTTAAACGCCAACACCGGGCCGGTCTTTCTGACATACCGCGACCGTCCGGAAATCGATACCAAAGTTGCCGCAGTACAGCAAACCGATCCGCTTTACGATTTTACCGCGTCCGACGGAGTGCGGCATACCGTGTGGAGCATTGACGGCGATGCGAATCCGTGGATGGCGGATTTTTCCAAAGTTCCGCTCTGTTACATCGCCGACGGCCATCATCGTGCAGCGTCAGCCTACCGTTCGGGTTGCCAACGCCGAGCAGAAAATCCCAAGCATAACGGCTCCGAAGAGTACAATTGGTTTCTGGCGGTGCTCTTCCCGGCCAGTCAGCTGGCAATCCTGCCATACAACCGATGCGTGGCCGATTTGAACGGACTCAACCCAGATGAATTTCTTGCCAAGGTTGGCGGCATCTTCAAGACCACTGAAGTAAAATCAGCCGATCCGACCGGCGCCCGCGAAGTCAGGATGTACCTGCGCGGAAAATGGTACTCTTTGCAATGGTACGCATTTGACGCCGACCCGGTTGGCAGGCTGGACGTAAGTGTGTTGCAAGACCGTCTGCTCGGACCGGTGCTAGGCATCGATGACCCGCGCACCAATCAGCGGATCTCTTTTATCGGCGGCATACGCGGCACCGGAGAACTTGTCAAACGTGTGGACAAGGGACGTGACGCGGTGGCGTTTTCGATGTGTCCGGTAACCGTGGCGCAAATGATGGACATCGCGGACGCCGGGCAAATCATGCCACCAAAAAGCACTTGGTTTGAACCGAAACTGCGTTCCGGTCTGCTGGTGCACAGTATTTTAGGATAACGCTAACAAAAAAGGGGGCCGGCGCGTTGCGCCGGCCCCCGGAAAAAAGTCCCGGCGGCTCCCTACTCTCCCGGGCGCAAACCGCCCAGTACCCTCGGCAACGGGGCCCTTCACTTCCGTGTTCGGAATGGGAACGGGTGTTTCCTCCCCTTTCTGGCCACCGGGAAAAACCGCAAGCTAAAGTCCGGGAAAAAGGCGCCGCAACGCGCCGGGG
>JAFTCL010000053.1 GCA_017454745.1 Kiritimatiellia bacterium | reverse complement strand
CTCCTGCCGGCACCATGCCAGCCGAAGACTCGCCGTCGTTGTTACAACATATTCCCAACACCCTCGGTAATCTTCAAAGCGCCTGAAGAACCTAGGTTCAGACACTCCATCTGAAAACCTTTTGGTGCTGAAAACGAGGGATCTGCGCGGCTGTAGGCGCGATCGGCTTGGAAATGGCGTTGTCCGGCCTGTTAGAAATTCCCGAAATTTGTTAGAAGCGGTGTTAGACCAGGGTATGGCACATAGACATTTTGGTTTATTCAAGGTTCAGAAATCAAACGGCAACCCGCGAAAGTTTTAGCCGCAAAGGGAGGGACGCGCTCCGTCGCGTCCGCTGTGAACCGTAAGGTGACACAAATCCGCACAAATCGGTTGCTCCGCAACATTCCCGTGAGCGGCGTTAGTCACGAACAAATCCGTTTGTTTTCGGCCGCCAAGAGCAAGGAACGCAAAGGTAGGATGACAGCCAAGCCTGCAACCCGGACGCGACGGAGCGCGTCCCTCCCGATCTCCCACCCTGTCCGCCGTGTTTGCACGATTTGCGGATGCCCCGAATTTGTCCAATCGCCAATGTGCCAAACCACTAGGGTATGGTTAATCCCTTGCGCTTTTTTGTCCGGTGGAATTACCCGCTTCCGCGGGCTCGGCAAAAACTTGTTGCGCGGGGGAGTGAAATTTGCTACATTACCGAACCATGAGCGACAACTTGAAAATTCCTTACGGCATTAGCGACTTCAAGCGGATTCGCAGCGAAGGGTACTATTTCGTGGACAAGTCCGCGTACATCCGCCGGCTTGAGCAGTACGGCTCGTTCCTGTTTTTCGTGCGGCCGCGCCGCTTCGGCAAGTCGCTGTTCATCAATATGCTGGAGAATTATTACGACATCTCCAGAAAAGATGATTTTGAAAAACTCTTTGGCGGGTTAGACATCGGCCGCGACCCGACCGAGAACGCAAGCAGCTATCAAGTTCTCTCCCTCGATTTCTCGCAGGTGAACATCTGCGGCGGCGAGACGCTGCAGGAGCGTTTCGCGAACTATATGAACATCCGCCTGCAATGCTTTCTGGACAAATACGCGGCTTATTACGGTGGGATGTTCAAAATCGAGAACCCGGACTCACCGGATATGGGGCTTTTCACGGCGGTTACCGCGTTCGCTAAAGGTCGCGGCTACCGCCTGTACCTGCTGCTGGATGAATACGACAACTTCACGAATGCGATGTTGCGGGCGGATGGCAATGGCGACTACCGCTCGATTACGCACGGGCAGGGATTTTACCGCGAGTGGTTCAAGGGCTTCAAGGGCAATTTCGACCGGATTTTCATGACCGGGGTGTCGCCGGTGACGATGGATGACCTGACCAGCGGGTTCAACATCGCGCTGAACATTTCCCAGAATGCCGCGTTCAACGCCATGCTCGGTTTCTCGGAAGAAGAGGTGCTGAGAATGTACACCGACTTCAAGGGGACGGGCGAGTACACGGAGGGCGAGCCGTCCGCGTGGGTGCGCGAGATCAAGCCGTGGTACGACGGTTACTGCTTCGCGATGTCCAAACGGGGCCGGGAGAGCGTGTTCAACAGCGACATGGCGCTGTACTTCCTGAACTCGCTGGTCAACACCGGTGCCGCGCCGGAGCGGATGGTGGACCGGAACATCGCCACGGACTACTCTAAACTCCAGATCATCGCGGACCTCCAGCGGCGGGTCGATCCCGCGCGGGCGGAGGACGCGCTGCCGCCGACGGAGGCGCTGGCCGCCGAGGGGGAGATCAGCTTCCCGCTGGTAGAGTCGTTCCCCGCCGACCAGATCCAGAACCCGGAAAACTTCCTTTCCCTGTTCTACTACTATGGGATTGTCTCGATGAAGGAGCGCCGCCGCGGGAGCGACTGGTTCGCGATTCCCAACATCTGCGTGAGGCGGCAGGTATTCGACTATTTGCGGGCGCACTACGTCCGCACCCGCAAGCCGGATTGGCTGGAATGGGCGCGGTTGGCGTCGGCTTTCGCGTACGACGGCGATTGGCGCCCGTTTTTGGAGCGGCTGGCGTCGGACTTCGCAGAGACGACTCCGGTGCGCGGCGGGATCCAGGGTGAGGTGCGGATCCAGGGCTACATGCAGGCAGAGTTCGGCCACCTCGACTTTTATGATCTGGCACCGGAGATGGAGCTGTCGCGCGGCTTCTGCGACTTTTGCCTCTTCCCGGAACGGCTCCACTACGGCGACGCGACGCACAGCTACATTATCGAGCTTAAGTACTCGAAGGCCGGTGCGCCCGACGACGAGCTGGCCGCGAAGTATTCGGAAGGCGTATCGCAGCTGGCAAGGTATCGCGCCGACCCGTCGGTGCCGGCCCTGGCGCGCGGCACCACGCTGCACCAGATCGTCTTCCAGTTCCGCGGCGCGGAGCTGGCGCGTATCGAACAGATCGCCGAAGAGGAGATGTGAGCCAAACGAAGCCGTGGGGATAGGGACGTGCTTGCCACGCCAGCGAATGCCGGGGGATTTATGGAACTCCCCCGGCAATTGTCATTTTTACAAGCATTTAGCTTATGAGGATTTCCAAAGGTTCGATACAGCGCAAAAACCGCCGCTACTATTTGGTGACCCGCATTGCCGGAAAGCAGAAATGGCTCTCCCTTAAGACCGATTCGTTGCCGACAGCCAAGGCCCGCGTCGCCAAGCTGATGGCGAATCCGCTGCCGGACGAATCCGAGCACGGTTGGCTGGAGTGGTTGGGAAAGGTCGGGGAATCGGCCACGCGGCAGTTGCGGGAACTGAAGGCGGCGACAGTTTTTTCTTGGGAGAATCTGCACAACGTTTTTATGGAGGCGGTGAAAAACGACCCGCCGTCCGCCACGGCGGCCGTCACCCAAAAACGCTGGCTGGACATCCTGCGCCAAGAGGCGGAAAAAATACGGGCCGCCAACCCGGTGTCGCTTACCGCCGGGCAGGCGGAAGACATCACCGGCGAAATCCGTACACGCTACGTGTCGGCGCCGCGAATGGTTTCGCATTACCGGCGGGTGTGGCGGAAGCTGGGTTTGCCGGACGGCGTTTGGCCGCGCACCCGCGTCAGCTCCAGCCTTCCGAGGCAGCGGTACCGCAGGCTTTCGTTGGCGGAAGTGCGCCGCCTGTTGGATAACCTTCGGGGCGACGCGCTGGAAGAAGCGGTCATCATCGGCTATTATACCGGGCTGCGGCGGTCCGACATCATCCAGCTGGAAGTTTCGGAACTGTCTCCCTCCCGCGATTTCCTTTATATCGTGCCAAATAAAACCAGAATGCGGAAACATACGCCAATTCACGTGCCGTTAATCCGCGAAGCACGGCAAATTGTCCGCAAGCGGGCGGAAAACGCCGCCCGGTGGCTGTTCCCGGAACTGGTAAACCGTAAGGTAAACCGCAGACTTTCGGCCGCGTTCAGACAGGCCGGGGTACTTTCCAACGTTTCCGGGCGCGCATCGTTCCATTCCCTTCGAGCCACTTTCATATCCATGATGGACGAGGGCGGCGTGGCGCCGTACATAACCGACGCGATTACCGGCCACGCCGCAGGAGGAATGCACGCCAGATATACCCAACCCACCGACAAAGCGTTGCTGGACGCGGTCGCGTCCGCGATAGCGAAATTGTAGCAAAAACATGCGAAGTCCTTATTTTATAAGGGTTTGGCGCATATAAGGCTGGTGAAAAATAACAAAAAATAAGGCTAATGAAAAAAAAATTAATTTTCCCGTTGACATTACACTGCCGTTTGTGGTAAATTGTCCCTCGTTTTCAGCACCAAAAGGTTTTCAGATGGAGTGTCTGAACCTAGGTTCTTCAGGCGCTTTGAAGATTACCGAGG
>JAFTCL010000052.1 GCA_017454745.1 Kiritimatiellia bacterium | reverse complement strand
GAAAACCGGCCGGTACGCGCCGTCAACGGTGAAGTTTACCGTCACCACGGCGGGCAAGTCCACCGCCGTTTACGCCGTCGAGATGACGGTGGAGCCGGTCGCGGAGTGGGCGGTCGGGACGTTCAACGGCGGCGGCGAGACTGGCCAGGCGACGCTGACGGTCGCCAAGACCGGCAAGATCACCGGCAAGTGGCTGTCTGGCGGCCTGACGTGGACGCTGGCGGCGAACGGGTTCGACACTTGGGACGCGGGCGAGGCGATCTACACCGCGACGCTGGTCGGGACCAGCGGCAAGAACGTGGTCACCAACGCGGTGGCGTTCGGGGCCGAGGTTGCCGGCGGCGTGGCGGTGGCGGACGGGCTGTTCATCGCCTACCAGAACAACTGGAAGAACGAGCCGTGGAAGACGCTGGGCAAGGAGCTGGCCAACACGGTGTACGCCTACGAGGCCGAGGACGCGGACGGCAACGCCGGGGAGGTGTCGCTGAAGCTCCAGGCGACCGGTAACGTGACGGTTGCGGCACGGTTCGTTACCGGCGCGGACGCCAGGACCGGAAAAGAGGTGGTGTACAGCGCCAGCGGCAGCGCGGTGCTGTGCCCGCAGCCGGACGGCGGGTACGTGGCGTTCGTCTATCTGCCGCCCAAGGCCGGGAAGTTCGGCGGCTACTGCGAGTGCGTGGAAATCCCGGCGGAGTAGGGGAGTAGTCGGTAGTCGTTAGTCGTTAGTCGGTAGACGATAGTCGTTAGTCGATAGTCGCTAGTCGTTAGTCGCTAGTCGTTAGTCGGTAGACGATAGCCGTTAGTCGGTAGCGGTTAGCCAGCCGCCATTGACCCGCGCGGGAACGTTTATTTTGATAACTTTAACCGTGTAGAACGTATAGAGCGTGTAAATCTTTGCGCTCTATGCGTCCTTTGCGGCCAAAAAAGAATGAGGTGTTGAGACAAGAAGCCGTGCAGAACATGCAGATCGTGTAGAATTTGGAAAATCTACCTTGAATTTCATGCCCGTTAATGGTAAGGTATGAAACGAGGTGGAGATGATGCAGTCTGATGGGCAAAATGGCGATTTGATGGTGGCGAGCGGTACGTTGGAACGGGAATTGACCGGGTACGGTGATTCCCGGGGGTTGCCTTTGCCGGTGACCCGCCAACTGGGTCCGGCCGATTTGTCCCGGGTTGACGCCGAAGAGGGGTTGACCAACAGCATCGGGACACTGGAAAGCCCAAAGCGCAGCCGTTCTTTCTACGAGCTGGTGCCGGTACTGATTTTTGCGGCAATCAGCGTTGCGGTTTGTTATCGTTTTTTACCTTGGGGCCGTTTTTTCCGTCGCCCCGTGCCGACGGTGCCGGATGTGTTCGTCGGGGTGCTGAGCGGCGACGAGGTTAAGGCCGCGGCCAAACTCAAACAGCCGTCGCCGGTACAGCGGGCGCTGCTGGAAATCGAGGGCTTTAGGCGCGAGCGCCGTTTCAACGAGTTGGTGGATTTTTGCGCTGTCACCCTCAACGGGTTGGGGGGCGACCGTGAGACCAACCGCAAATGGATTCGGGTCTGGGCGGTGTATCTGGACGCGCTTTACCTGTTGCGTCAGTCGCAGGAATTGACCAAGCAGTGCCAGCGGTTGTTGACCATCGACCCGGATTCCGAGGTGGCGGTTTACTACCGCGCCCGGTCGCGGTTGGACCGGGTGGCGGCCCAACTTTCCCGTAACGGTAGCCCGTCGGCCGAGGCGCGGCGCAACACCCTGGAATCGCTGGCTGCCATTCAGCGCGAGTGCGAGATGCGGTTGCGCGTGATGGCGCAGGCTCGGCTCGCCGGCGGCAAGGACTCGGATGAGCTGGGGGAGCGCGAGTGGAGGTTCCGTCTGCTGCTTTGCGACACGCTGCTGAAACGCTGGATTTGCATGGGGAGAAAACTGGACGACGATTCGCTGGAGATTTTTTCCGACGCCGTCCGCGAGGTGAATCAGGTTCCGGAATCGGACGCGCAGATTCGGCAGGAGTTGAAACTGTGGAAAGAGCTGCTGAACGTGCTTCAGGTGTGGCATTCGTGGGATTGGTTCCGCAAACGGGTGGACGGCAAGGCGGTGGATCGCAAATGGGTTGAATTCCGGATCGCCCGGTTGGAGGCCAAACTGACTGGCGGGAGGGCGCCGCAATGAGCAAATTGTTGGAAGCAGTTGACGAGTTCTTTTCCCGGCAACGCCGATTCCCAGCCGCCGGGGTGGAGAGCTTTTACAGCCCGAAGTGGTTCGTCGTGGCGCTGCTGTATCTTTTTGCGGCGGTGCTGATGGCGCAGGATCCGTGGTACGGACAGGACCTTTTCACCTACGCGCAGGGCGGGTTTGTGATATTGATCAGTTTCGTGCTGGTCACGACAATCAGTTTTGACTGGTGTTACCTCGGCCACAGCCGCGGCGGCAACCTTGTCCTGCAGTTTCTGCTGATTCTTCCGGTGGCGATGATGTTGGGCCGGTTGATCGGCGCGCCGTCGGAACGGATGGTGGTAAACGGCGGTTCGCTGTTGGGGCACGTAAAGTCGGCATTCAAATCCGGGGCGAATCTGGTGGGGTTGCTGGATCTGATTCCCAACCCCATCAAGGAATTGTTCGCTTCGCCCAAAGCCGCGCTGCTGTTTGCGCTGATATGCATGTCGCTCACCGCCGCCAAAAACAAGATGCTCAAGGTCGGTCTGGTGGTTACCACGCTGGTGTTCCTGATTGCGTTCACGCTGTCCGATGCGGTTTGCCCGCCATCGCTGACTTTCGTGGCCGGGGTGCTGCTGATGATTACCGGGATCGCCATGCAATTTCGCGATGTCACCCCGGAGATTATCGACCGCAACATCGCGCTGCGGTTGCGCAATGTGACCGACGAGGCGGAACGTCGCTGTTCCATCCGCATCCTGAAGAAAGTGTGCGCCGACGGGAAAATCGCGCCCAAAACCGCCTATGAAATCATCCGTCGCTGTTACGTTGAGCAGTTCGGGGTAGATTCCGAAACCGTGCACAACATCATTGCCCCGGCGATTCTCAACCGGCTGGTTTCCGAGCATGAGCTGCTGGCCGTTTCTTACGCGCAGGGGGCGGGAACGCTCTCGCCCGCTCCGGGATTGTACCTTTGCGACCGGAGTTGGCTGGAGGTGGCGCTGGTGCCTCGCAGCGTGGTGGTGGGCGCGATCGCTTTGCTGTGGTGGCTCACGCCTATCGACCTGTTTCCCGACGCGCTGCCGGTGGTGGGGGCGATTGACGATTTTGTGGTGGTGACGCTCGGCGGCGGCGCGGCATGGCGCGAATTGTCATCGCTGCGGCGCAAAAACCGGTTGTTGCCGGAAGCGTGACGCGAACGACGGAGGTTGCTATGGTACCGCAATGGGTTATCGAAAAGAAACGCGACGGCGGGGTTTTGGACGAATCGGAAATCCGGGAGTTCGTTCGCGGTTTTACCGTCGGGGATATCCCCGAATACCAGATGTCCGCGCTGGCGATGGCGATTTACTTTCGCGGAATGACCGACGAAGAGACCGCGATACTTACCGACGCGATGATGCGTTCCGGCGATCTGCTTTCGTTTGACAACTGGCCGTGCCCCACGGCGGACAAGCATTCCACCGGTGGTATCGGCGACAAAATTTCGCTGATGCTTGCGCCGTTGGCGGTAACCGCCGGATTGGCGGTGCCGATGATCTCCGGGCGCGGTTTGGGCATCACCGGCGGAACGCTGGACAAACTGGAGTCCATTTCGGGATACAACACGCGGCTTGACGTCGATTCGTTTAAGCGGGTGGTTTCCGAGGTGGGGTGTTCCATCATCGGTCAGACCGACCGGCTCGCCCCGGCGGACAAGAAACTGTACGCGCTGCGCGATGTGACCGGCACTGTGCCCAGCATCCCGTTGATTACCGCCAGCATTATGTCCAAGAAACTCGCCGAAGGGGCGCAAACGCTGGTGTTTGATGTTAAATGCGGCCGGGCCGCCTTTATGCGCACCCCGGAAGACGCGCGGCGGTTGGCGGATTCGCTGTGCCGGGTCGGGCGGGCGTTGGGACGCAAGACCGACGCTCTGATCACCGACATGAACCGTCCGCTCGGTCGGACGGCCGGAAACGCCGTGGAAGTGCGCGAAGCGGTGGAGACGTTGCGCGGAGCCGGCCCGCAGGACACCCGCGATCTGACGGTGGAGCTGACGGCGAGAATGGCGGTAACCGCCGGGACGTATCCGGATTTGGAACAGGCGAGGGTAGCTCTCTACGCCAAATTGGACGACGGGTCGGCGTTGGAGGTGTTTCGTCGCATGGTGGTGGCGCAGGGGGGCGATCCGGCGTTTATCGACCATCCCGAACGTTTGCCTCAGCCCGGCGCGGCGGTGGAGGTGACGGCGGTGAACGGCGGTAAAGTGACCGATGTGGACGCCGAGGCTATTGGGCGCGTGGTGTTGCGGTTAGGCGGCGGACGCCAGCAGGTCACCGACACCATCGATCCCGCCGCCGGGGTTGACCGTCTGGTTCAAGTTGGGGAGCAGGTCGAGGCGGGCCAGCCGCTGATGCGGCTTTTGGCGCGGGACCGTGCCACCGCGGAATCCTGTTTGCCCGCCGCCCGCGTAGCGGTCACGGTACGGGCTGATGAATAATGCCATCGTAGGCAATGTTTCCGCGGATGGCTTTTTCGGCTTGTTTCTTTGGCGTGAAAACGGTATGATAACACTGTTTTTTGCGGGGTTGGAATAGTGTACCGCGCTGATTCTGCGCGTGGAAGAGAGATCTGAGATGAGAATAGACGATTTGACATTGTCCGCGGCGGTAGAAGGACTCAAAGCGAAAGAGTTTTCGTCGGTTGAGCTTACCCAAGCGGTGCTGGACACCATCGCCGAGAAGGATGGCGCGATTCACGCTTATCTTACCGTTGATGCGGAGGGGGCGCTGAATCAGGCGGCGGCGGCTGACCAGACTCGCGCCGCCGGAGCGGACGCGCCGTTGTTGGGGGTGCCGCTGGCGGTCAAGGATTTGATTAACGTCAAGGGGCAGCCCTGCACTTGCGCCTCAAAAATCCTGCAGGGCTACATTTCCCCTTATGACGCCACGGTTACCGCCAAACTGCGCACCGCCGGAGCGGTTTTCTGCGGGCGCACCAATATGGACGAATTCGCGATGGGGTCTTCCACCGAAGGCTCCGCCTATCAAGTCACTAGAAACCCCCACGACCCCACTCGGGTGCCTGGCGGTTCGAGCGGCGGGTCCGCCGCGGCGGTGGCGGGCGGCGAGGCGATCGCCGCGCTGGGAACAGATACCGGCGGGTCGATCCGGCAGCCCGCGTCGTTCTGCGGGTGCGTCGGTTTCAAACCATCATACGGGCGGGTTTCCCGTTACGGAGTCACGGCGTATGCGTCTTCGCTGGACCAGGTAGGCCCGATGACTAAAACCGTGCGTGATGCCGCGATGCTGATGCAGGTGTTGGCGGGACACGATCCGCACGACGGCACCACCCAGCGGTTGCCGGTGCCGGATTACCTCGCTGCGATGGACGGCGGCATGAAGGGCCTGAAGATCGGTCTGCCCAAAGAGTACTACGTTGATGGCGCCGATCCTGAAGTTATGAAGCTGGTTAAAGCGGCGGTTGAGCGTTGCTCCGCCGCCGGCGCGGAGTTGGTGGAGGTCTCCCTGCCGCATACCGAATACGCGATTTCGGTTTACTATATCATCGCCACCGCCGAAGCCTCGGCCAACCTGGCCCGGTTTGACGGGGTTCGCTACGGCCACCGGGCGGCCGATCCCGAAGGGGTGTTCGATCTGTACGCCCGGAGCCGGGCGGAAGGTTTCGGGCGCGAGGTTAAACGCCGCATAATTTTGGGCACATACGTGTTGAGCAGCGGTTACTATGACGCCTACTACGGGCGGGCGCAGAAGGTACGCACTTTGATTCGCAAAGATTTCTCCGAAGCATTTAAGCAGTGCGACTTGCTGATGACTCCGGTGGCGCCGACTCCGGCGTATAAAATCGGCGAGGCGGCGGACGACCCGCTTAAAATGTATCTCGGCGACATCTTCACCGTGACTGCCAATTTGGCCGGGCTGTGCGGATTCTCGCTGCCGTGCGGAAATACGTCGGGCGGTTTGCCGGTTGGCGTGCAGATGCTGGGAGCCCCGTTCCGCGAGGAGGTGCTGTTCCGCGCCGCCGCCGCGTTTGAGCAGCTTTAATCAACGGGGTGGGCGATGCCGGTTGAATTGACGGTTACCGACGACGAACGTAAGGAGTATCGCCGGCTCTACGATTTGGCGAGATCGATTGAACGACTGCAGCCGTGGGGGTGGATAAAACCCGGCGATGTTTTCGGGATCCAGCCGATGGATGTCGAAGAGCCGTATTTCGTCTGTTTTTTCGAAGGGTTCGGTGTGGGCGCCCATATCGTGCGGTACCTTTACGGTTGGTATGCGTTGCGGGATTTTCTTGCCAACGCCTCCAGCAATGTCAAGCCAATCAACTCATGGTTGCTGGAAATCCCGATGTTCGAGTTGTGTTATCTGCCGAAGCAGATGCTATTTCCGGTGGAACAGCTGCTTAGCCAACTGATGGGTGAAGACGGCACCGCTTTGGTGCCGGCCTTCCGGTCGGTGTCGGTGGGATACCAGCCGTGGATCCCGGATCCTGACGAGCGGAAATGGATCGACATCCTGTTGTACCAGACCTACGGCATGGCGTTGCGGTTGGAGAACGACCCGGGGTGGAGGCGGCGGATCCCAAGGGATTACGCATTGGTGTTGCGCCAGAATGAGTGCGGGCGTTGGGCGGATTCGCTGGTGCCGGTCATACCGTTGCCGCCGCTGAAACTAAACTTTGAACTCACCGCCGATCAGCGTACGCGGTTGCGCCGTCTGAAACGGCTGCCGATTGCCGTGCAGATGGATGTGCGGGTGATGTCGGCCATGCCGAGTCTGGAATCGTTGGGCAAGCCGCAGGTCGAGCTGGTCGATTTCCGCCGGCCTTCCACCGGATACCTGCTGGTGGCGGCGGATAAAAACGGCAATGACATTTACCATGCCGGGCCGCTTTCCGCCGTCAAAGGGATCGAGCATCTTTGGTCCGACATCTCCACCGCGTTCATTTCGCTGTTCGAGATGATGGGCGGATATCCTTCCGTGATTGAGGCTGGCGGCGGCCGGATGATCGGCCTTTTGCAGGCGTATTCGATGGAATTGCCGTTCAAACTGGTTCACCGTGACCGGCTGGAGCTGATGGAAGAGGTTTTCAGAAAATTGGATTCGTACCTGTCGCGCAAGGTGCTGGAATCGGAGGTAGGCGGAAAATGAAATTGGCGAAATTGGCAGAATTGTGCGGGTTGGAGATTGTGCTGGCTCCCGATCTGGAAACAGAGGTCACCGGGGTGTACACCTCGGATTTGTTGAGCGACGTTATGGCCCACTGCCAGGAGGGATCGGTCTTGGTGACGGTGCAAAACCACAAGAACTCCATCGCGGTGTGCACCTTGGTAGGTTCGCCGGCGGTAGTGCTGGTACATGGACGTCCCGTGCCGGACGATATGCTCGACTCGGCGACTAGGGAGGGCGTCGCGCTGTTGCGAACCGGCGACGATCAGTTCTCGGTTTCCTGCAAATTGGGAGTCGCTTTAGGATTGGTATCTGCGACCAACCCTTGACGCGGCCAGACTTTACTGGCTTGCAAAAAAATACCCGTTGCGGTATGATTGCGCCGTTTTCATTTTTTTCAGGAGAAATGCGATGAGGAATTTAAATCGGGAAGACGCTACCGCGCTGTTGAGTGATGCAGAGCGCGTCGAAATGGGCGAGTATTGCGACACTTACAAAAGGTTTTTGGGGATTGCCAAAACCGAACGCCGGGCTTATGCCGAGGCGGTGCGGTTGTTGACTGCCGCCGGATTCCGCCCGTTAGCGGAGTGCGATGTTCTGAAACCCGGCGACAAAGTTTATCGCGGTTATCATGGCAAGACGCTGTTTGCGGCGGTAATCGGCAACCAGCCGGTGGCGGATGGCGTTCGGGTGGTGGGCGGTCACACCGATGCGCCGCGCATCGACTTAAAGCCGGTGCCGCTGACCGAGAAAGGCGGCTTTGCCTATTTTGACACCCATTATTACGGCGGGGTGAAAAAATTCCATTGGGTGGCGCATCCGCTGGCGCTTTATGGCGTGGTGGTGAAAGCCGATGGTAAGGTGGTGGAGATCGCGATCGGCGATGACCCTGACGACCCGGTGTTCATGATTTCCGATGTGCTGCCGCATTTTGGCAAAGACCAGGCGGCGAAAAAGGTCAGCGAGGCGTTTCCCGGGGAGTCGTTGGATTTGCTGATCGGTTCGGTTCCGGATCCCGAAGCCGAAAAAGACAAGGTTAAGCATAACATCGTCAAGCTGCTGGAATCCAAATACGGCATCAGCGAGGAAGATCTGACCAGCGCCGAATTGGAGATTGTGCCGGCCGGCGGACCGCGCGATTTGGGGTTGGACCGGAGCATGATCGTCGGTTACGGTCATGACGACCGGATTTGCGCGTTTGCCGGGCTTAAGGCATTGATGGATTTGAAGCAGGTTCCTGAACGCACCGGCGTGGTGCTGCTTTGCGACAAGGAGGAGATCGGTTCGGTCGGCGCGTCTGGAATGAATTCGACCTTCTTTGAAAATTCCATCGCGGAGCTTGTGGTTCGTCAGCAACCCGGGGCGGGGGATATCGCGGTTCGCCGCGCGCTGGAGGCTTCCTGCATGTTGTCGGCGGATGTTTGCGCCGCGTCCGACCCCAATTTCCCGACTGCGGATTCGCCCAACAACATGGCGAAATTCAACGCCGGGCCGTCAATGATCAAATACACCGGCGCGGGCGGCAAGAGTGGCGCCAGCGATGCCCGTGCCGAGTTTATCGGGCGGCTGCGCAAGGTGTTTGATGATGACGGCGTGGTGTGGCAGATCGGCGAGCTGGGGCAGGTGGAAAAAGGCGGCGGCGGCACGATCGCGAAATTCATGGCCTATTACGGTATGGACGTGCTGGACATGGGTACGCCGCTGCTGAATATGCACGCGCCGTGGGAAGCGGCCTCCAAGCTCGACACCTACATGACGTACCGCGCTTACCGGGCGTTTTTCAGCGCCTAGTCATTTGTCAGTGGCGTTATAAGGTAGTAAAAAACTCGCCCCTCCCGCACCGTGTTATGATGGTGGGAGGGGCGGTCTTGTATCGTCTGCGGAACGATTCGGTTTCGCTTTTCCGCGTGGTTATGAACGAGACGCTTTAAGGTCGTTGTACAGCTGGAAAGCGTCGTTCGGATTCATGCCTTTGTGGACTACCGCCGAGACCGCTTGAATCATAGCCGTGGGGGCTTCGGACTGGAATACGTTCCGACCCATATCAACCCCGGACGCGCCGCATTGGATGGCGTTGTAGGCGAGTTCCAGCGCCTCTTTTTCGGGCAGCTTCTTTCCGCCCGCAATCACGATCGGAACCGGGCAGCAGGAGACGACCTTTTCAAAACCCTCGGTGTAGTAGGTTTTCACGATATTCGCGCCGTTTTCGGCGCAGATACGGGAAGCCAGCCCGAAATACCGCGCGTCGCGAACCATATCTTTGCCGACAGCGGTCACGCCCATGATGGGAATGCCGGCAGCCTGCCCGGCGTCCACCGCTTCCGTCAGGTTGGCTACGGTTTGCGCCTCGAAATCGGGATCGCCGACCGCCACCATGACCGCCATCGCCGAGACGTTCAACCGCACCGCATCCTCGATGTCGATGACCACGTTGTTGTTCAGCTTGGTCAGAATCGACGAACCGGCGTCGGAACGCATGCAGACCGGCTTGTTGCAGCTGGGGGGAATCATGGACCGCAGGATACCGCGGGTACACATTAGGCAGTCCGCGTATGGAATTAGCGGAACGATACTCTGGTCAATCCGTTCCACTCCGGTTGTCGGGCCCATGATAAAACCGTGGTCGAACGCCAGCATCACGCTACGTCCGGTTTCAGGGTTGAAGATCCGGCTCAACCGGCTCTGCATACCCCAATCGAGATGGTTGGAACCTTTCAAGAAAAAGCTTTTGTCTGCCATTTGCTGTCCTTTCGCAGCGGAGCCGCCGGCCCCGCTTTTATCGGTTGTCTTGAATTGTCTTAAACCGCACTCGCAAAAGCCATGAAGATGCATGCCATTGAGGCGGCTCCGGCATCCATCGGGCCGATGGAACGGTCACCCAGATTCTTGGCTCGCCCGAACGTCGCCCGCATTCCGCAGGTCGCGTCCGCTCCTTTCCGGGCCGCTTCCGCGGCGGCGGCAAACATCGCCGGAATCCCGTCCGCTTGGGCGGACGCGAGGGCTTTGGTTGCCGGAATCAACGCATCCATCATGGTCTTGCCGCCTATGCGGGCGTTGGTCGCGAATCCGATTTCCTCCAAGCCCGCTTCGAACATTGCCGCCAGCGTTGCGGCGTCGATTTCGCCGGTTGCCGGGGCGGCTTCCGCCATGCCTTCCAGCCACGAGCCGTAGAGGGTGCTGGTGGAACCGCTTACTTCGGATTCCATCTGTTCCGCCATGTTGGCGATCAAGGTTTTGTAATCGTCGCCGTCCGCCTTGACGATGGCGTTCATAGCCGCGACGATCGCCGTGCCGTGGTCGCCGTCGCCGCCTGTCGCGGCATCGAGTTCGGAAAAGTGTTTCTCGTTGGCGGCAACCGCCTGCTGTGCCGCAGCCCACGCCTGTTTGAATGCTTGGATCGTCATGATCGCGTATTGCCGGGACCGCATTGGCGGCCCCGGCCCTTTCTTTAACCGTTGCAGACCCAGTAGGGGGCGTTGGACTTGGCGCGCAAGGCGCAGATAATTTCCGTATCCACCTTGGCGAGGATCATCTGGAATCCCGCCATCTCCTGCACGGTCAGGATCTCGTCCACAATGCCGGGAATCACGGTGATGCCTTTGTCCGCCATGACTTGCGCGGCGCGGCGATAGACGATCAGCTGCTCCATGCCGGTGGTCGCGCCCGATCCGTTGATGATCAGGAACGCCCGGTCTCCGGAGACGAGCTTCGTCGCCTGCATGAGGCGATCCAGCATGATTTCAGCCGTCTCGTTGGCGCTCTTGACGGGCATAATGCCGCCGCCGCCTTCGCCGTGCTGTCCCATCCCGATCTCCATGTCGCATTCGCCGATTGTGCCGATCTCCCCGCCGTTTTGCGGATGGGTCGCGGTGCGCAACGCGACGGACAGCGTCGCGACATTGTCGTTAAACCGGCTGCCCAATGCCCAAATCTGGTCGAGAGACTGTCCGGCTTCCGCCGCCGCACCGACTACCTTAATCAGCGGAATGCAGCCGCCGAGACCGCGCTTATCCTCGATCGGGGTGTCGATGCCTTGGGCGATATCCTCGTGGACCACGATTTCCTTGACCAGGATGCCGGCTTTCTGCGCCATGCGCAGCGCTTTGTTCGCGCTCATGCGGTCGCCGTTGTGGTTCAGCGTGATCAACAGGATGCCGGCCGGACGCTGGAACATCTCGAACGCCTCGAAAAGCTTCTGGGCACCCGGTGCCGCGAAGATGTCGCCGACCACACTGGCGTCGAGCATGCCTTCTCCGACGAAGCCGGAGAGCGCCGGTTCGTGTCCCGAACCGCCGAGGGTGATAACCGCCACTTTGCAGGAGCATTTAGGCTGGGCGCGGACAACGATACGCTCGTTGACCAGCTTCACCTTGTCTTTGTAACAAGCGGCCAGACCTTCCAGCAATTCGGTAGTCAGGTTGGCGGGATCGTTCAGGAATTTTTTCATCGCCATGATTGCGTCTCCCGTTAGATGAGCTGGATCAGTTCAACCGGCAGACCCTCGTCATAGATGAAGGCGATCTTCATTGTCGGCGCGGGCTGGCAAATCGGCCAAAGGATGCTCTTGCCGGCGACGGCGGCCTCGATGTCGTCCACTACGTAGGCAACGTGGGTCTCGTCCTGAATGGCGGCGGCCATAGGGCTGTCCGGCTCGAAATAGAGGTATTCGATTTTGTAGGGATGGGAAGCCGCATCGGTGATCCACACCTTAAGCGACTCGATGAAAACCATGTTATCGGTCTTTTCGTAAACCGGGATGCCAGTGTGATTGTAGGTCATGATTTTTTCCTTTCGATTCGGATGCGGCGGACGGCTAGGCGTCCGCCGCGTTGGGGTTAGAATTGTGCGCTGGGGATTGAGAAACGCAGTCCCGCGCCGTCATGATAGGTTGCCGCCTCGGTGACGATCGCACCCTCGGGACCTGCCAACATAAAGTGCCAGGTTTCGTCTTTCGGAAGCTTGTGGGCAATGCCGTCCGGAACCCACTTCTCAACGTGGACTGACTTCAGATAGGGGAGCTGTTTGGCGGAGAGCAACGCCTTCGCTTCCGGGAATTTGTCCAGATTCGGCTCGCCGATCTCAGAGAAGCCGTAAACGGAACCGTTACGGACTACCCAAGACTCCATCTTGCAGCGGATCGGTTTGCCGTCGGCATCCTTCGTGGCCAGATGACGGTGCTCCGCGATCGCCTGGTTCGGCAGCAGGAAGATGTCGTGAACGAAGTAACCCTCATCTTTCTCATTTACGAAGATTACGCCGCCCATGCCGATTCTGGTGAAGTCATTCTGTTTGAAATCCAGAACCCAGAAATAATCGTCATCCTTCAGGAACGAGGGGAAGATTGGATAACCGAACCGTTTGAACATGTCGAAATAGGCCTGCTTCGCTGCCGCCGTATCGAATTTTCCGTCTTTGTAGAACGCATCATTCGCCATTTGCCTGATCTCCTTTCGCCCACAAGGGCAGGTTGTACACTTTCCGGCCGTTGCGCACCCAGTTGCGCCGATCAGAAGGTTAAAGCTGATTCCCGCCGCCGTTAGGCAAGCTGCCGCCGTGGGAAAAAACGCCGTTTTAGACATAAAACAGTACTCCGCTACAGATTGACACCGTAAATGGAATTTTCACGGCATTGCGGCGCAATCTGCTTGGACGCGCCGCCGCATTCCGGGAAAAGTTTACGGCCACCCGACCGTAATCCACTTAACTAAAAACTATAGCAAGCATATCACATCAACTTGCGTAGCGCAAGGGTAAAATAAGCTAAATTTGATTTCCAATCCCGCCCAATTCCTTCTTGTTACGCGGCGGGCGGGCTGCCGGCGAAACCGATTGTCGTCGTTCTTGCGGAAGGGATGTCCTTTTTGGCCAAGGTTTCCTCGCGCAGTGCGGCGATGCGGTCGTAGTTGGTCAACTGGTTCGCCAGATAAAACAGGCTCTGCCGCACGGTGCGGAAATCGCCTGGCGTCAGGTTCTTCACGGCGTTGAGCGCTTCGGCCTCGGCTGCGGAGAGTTTGGTCTTGAACATCCGTTCGAAAAATATCCTTTTCCCAGTGTCGTCAAGATAATCGAACTCTAGCTTGAAGGTGAAGCGGCGAATGATGGCGGAGTCCAGATTGTTGCTGAAGTTGGTGGCCGCCACCATCACCCCGTCGAAATTCTCCATCTGCTGCAGCAGTTCGTTGACTTGGGAAATCTCCCAGTTTTGGTGCGCGTGGGTGCGGTCTTGGACAATCCCGTCGATCTCATCGAAAAAGAGGATCGAGTGTTCGATTTCCGCCTGGCGGAAGGCGCCGGCGATGTTTTCTTCGGTGCCGCCGACCCATTTGTTGAACAGGTCGCTGCCGAACTTTACCAGCACGTTTCGGTCGAGCTGTTCGCCGAGAAACTTTACAAATTCGGTTTTCCCCGTGCCGGGCGGACCCCAAAGCAGGATGTTCATCCTTGGCCGGTCGGCGCTGTCACGGTTGAAATCGTCGTCGAGGTAGTTTCTGACGGCCCGCACCAGATTGTCCAACGGCACCTTGCCCTTGATGTTCAAGCCTTCCAGCGAGTACTCTTTGGCCGGCTCGGTTTTGCTGCTACTTTCCTGAATCCCCATCAGGCGGCAGTGCGGTTTCATGAACCGGTCGATCAGCTCGTCGATGTCATCGGCGGTGGCGCCGATTTGTTTGACGTTGGTAAGCACCATGGAAATCCCGCCGGGGGAGGTGGGGTATTTATCTGCGTAAAGCTTGATTTTCGAATCGTCAACAACGTCCAGCATCCCGAGGGAGATCACGGTGTTGCGCCAAATGAATTCGCGCTGTTCGCTGGAGAGTTTGTCGAAATGGATCGAGTAGTCGAACCGCCTCCGCACGCTCTCGTCGATCTCGTTCGGCGAGGAGTTGCAGATCCAGATGGCCGGCATCCGGCTTTCGTCCAAAATGTTGTTGGTGAGTCCCTTTTCGGTGGTATTGCGGATATCAAACCGTCCCGATGCCGTGCCGGCGCCGCTCCGCAACAACTCGTCCGCTTCGTCGATGATCATCAAGGCTCTTGGGTCGTTCTCGCATTCGTTGCAGACCCGGATTCCGGTGAGGCGGAATTCATTGGACATGTTTTGCCGGTCGCCTTGCTTGATTTCGTAGGCGGTGAACCCCAACTGTTTGGCCAGTGCGCGGGCGAAGCTGGTTTTTCCGGTACCGGGGACGCCGTAAAGCAGAATGTGTTTTTTGCCGATACCGGGGGTGATGACCCGGCGCAGCAGTTCGCCGTCCCATTCGGCGAGCGAACCGAAATATTCCCACGGCAAGGTTTGCGAAAGATCGGCGACCCGGTAGAAACGCCGGTCCACCGCATCATTGCCGGTACCGTTGATATATGAGTCGTAAACAATGTGGTTCCAATCCCATCCATTGTCCAGCAGATTGAATTTGCGTAACCGTCCGTCGGGTACCATTACCTTGTTTGACATTTCGGAAAGCGAGATGTTCAGCGCCATCGCGTAGAACATCGGTTTGTCCGTGATATCCAAACCGCAGGGCCAATCGAAGTAGGTGTGTTCCAACATATAGGCCAGTATCATTGCCGCGTATTCGTGGTCGTTGAGTTTCATGCGGCGCTTCAACTCTCCGAAGCGTTTTTCCATCTGCTCTTCGGGGCCTGACGTCCCAAAGTTGGCCAGAATGCATTTGCCGACGGTTTCAAGCATGACTCTAGCCCTTTCGCGGTACCGTTCGTGGTTCCAAATGGCCTGGTACACGCAATTGATGGAATCGTCCATCCGCAGTTGGGTAAAACGGCAGCGATCGTTTTTCATTTCGTCCAGCTCCTGCTCGCTGAACGCCACTTCGACCAGTTCGATGGCCAAATCGCGGTCAAACTGGTAATGTACCAGATTGAAGAAGTTCTGGTTGGTGATGTCTTGCTTGAGGTATCTGACCAGATTCATCCAGAACCGGGCCATATTGCGAAGTAAAAATGTGGTAGCCACGGGTTGAAATTCACTCATGGTTTTTCTCCTTTTTTTGCCAAACGTTTGGCGATCAATGCTTTGGCTTTTTCTTGAGAATAGCCGTAAATACGCATCACCATCTCGATTTCCGCTCTTTTGAAGTATTCGAGCCAGTCGCTGCGGCGCGAGCGCGCCATAACGCTGGCCGGTGACAAAATCATGTCATAAAGGTCGTCATCAAGTTGGTCAAAAAGATCGGTGTCGTAATCATCAGAGTCCATGGTTTTCCCTCGAACAAAATCGTTGGAAGCGTTGTCAAAAGACACAAAAACCCCTTATGGTTTGCAGCGGCGGGACACGACGACATTACGTCGCGGCATTGGCCGGAGTGCAAAACAGCACAAAGGATTGGCGGTCAGGCAGACCCGATCGCCTTGAAAAGAGGGGAAAAGGTTTTTTACGGGCTATTAAAGCAGCCCAGCGGCGGAAAGTTTCCCGTTAGCAGTTTGAGCGTTGTCAAGACGCTCCGCCACCGTGACGCAGTTTTTGAATGCGCCCATAAAAGAAAAATCGAAAACGAAAGCAGAAAGTTGTTTCTTTGCCATAAATTCACCCCGACTGTTTGAATTATTGATTAAAAAAACTTTCCCAGAAGGAATTGGTGCGGGATATTACTCCTTTTGTCAGGCAATGTCAACAGGCAAATGTGAAAACTACCCCAAAAACTTTTCTGGGGGGCTTGACTTTTATCATATATGATGTTAAATTTTATATCGTTTTTAACTAGTTCTGTTTTTATGGCGTGGTACGTAAGGAGAAATTGGCATGAAGGGGTTTACGTATGTGTTAACCGCGGTGGCGGCGGCGTTTTTTGGCGTTTCCGCGGCTGCGGCGGATGTGATTAGTCTGAATTTCGCGACGGACAGAAACCAGACTGCCGTGACAGGGACAGAGGTTACCGGATTGGTGGATGGCGTGCCGGGTTCGGCATGGAACAACTTTACCGGCGAGAACGGCAGTGCTACCGATTTGAGGAGCTTAAATCAGGAAAGCATTGACGGGCTTTCTGTCACTTGGTCTTCAAAGAACATGTATTCCTATACCGACGGTATTCAGGAAGCGTTGATCAAGGACTATCTGGATGACGGCAACACCGTGCAGATTACGGTGACCGGCGTACCGTATTCGTCCTACGACGTGGTGATTTACACCGCGTCCGACAATAACAACGTCCGTTTCAGCCCGTTTTATGTGAACGGAATGCTTTGGACGTATGACAGCGACAGCGGCGAGGCGCAGCTCGCATACAACACCCTTCAGAGTTGGGGTATTTCCCGTCACCCGGTTGCGGAATACGGTGTCAACGTTATGCGGGTAAAGGGTATTTCCGGTTCCACTCTGACGGTGGCCGGCCCGGCTCGCGGCACCGGTTTGGACGGTGTGAGTTTCCGCTCGTCTTTGGCGGCCATTCAGATTGTCGAGGTGCCGGACGGCCCCGGTTTGCCGGCTCCGGATTTGATCTGGTCGGGTATGCCGTTCGCTTCTCCGTCCGGTTGGTTCAGCAGTTGGAGTGGTGAGGCCAACAACGAATATTATCGAGTAGGGCCGAAGGGTGGCGAAACGTTGGCAACCTATAGGGGCCGGCATACCCCTTACCTTTCTTCTTTAACCTTGCCCACCAGTTTCACCTTCTCGTTTTTGGCGGATATCTCGGATGTTGACGTTTCCAGCAAAGAAGCGGTATTGGTCGATTTCGGCACTGGCAAGGCGGGCGGCAACTACAGCCTGTTATTGCTGAAACTTTTGAATTCGCAGGACGTCGAGCTGGCGTACTGCCGTTCTGCAGATTCTGGCAATACCGGCAATTATTCAAAAATCAGCACGGTGACCGTTCCGTCCCTTTCGCTGGGATACCATTTGTTCACCATCACTTTCTCCACTGCGGACGGGATGTCGCTAAAGGTTGACGATCTCGCCACAGTCTCTTATTCCGGCGCTATGAATGAGTTGGCGTCCGGATTCCAGCTGGGTAATATACATGGCGGGGCAAGCATTTCGGAGGCTGCCAACCACATGGGTTACTGCAATATGATGGCTTGGAATTCGATTTTCACCGAGGAACAGAAGGAGCAGTTGCTGGCTGATTCCGTAACCTATATTGGAACCCCGGTGCATTATCAGTACTACAAAAACCACCAGGGGGTGTGTCTGTCCGTGCCGAGCTTGGTTGAGACCGAACCCACTTACCTCGGCGCCAGTTCCGGTACCATCATAATTGGCGCGGATCAGGAAGTTACCGTCTCCCACTTGCGGATGTTGAACGCTTCCAGCAACACCAACTCCGTAACGCTCAACATTAACGGTACGGTGAATGTCGTTTCCACCAACACCAATTACGATGTCTATAGCGAGCGTAACAACTTCAAAGGCATCCTGTTCGGTCATTGGGACGGAACCGGCACATACAACATCACCGGTACACTGGTTGGCGAACACGCCTACCTGCAAACCGTGTATTCCGCCAGCAAGACCCAGCAGATCAATATCAACGGCGGTACTGTGAAAGTGCGCGGGTTGTACGCCCGAAGCGGCTACAGAAACAGTTCCATTCGGCTCTATAACGGCGGGACCTTGGAATTCGCCGATTATCAAGACAGCGGGGCGATTCCGCTTACTTGCGAGGTGGGTACCATTCGGGCTTGTTCCTACGAAGGTTCCGACGGTTGGACCTATACCTCGCAGGTGACGTTCAATAACGCGGATGCCGGAACTTTGGTTGACCCTAACGGTCTGAACATCGCGTTTTCCAATTCCATCCTTGGCGGCGGCAAGGTGATTGTCCGCGACTCTTCCGTCGCCGGTAACGGTTCGGTGGCGTTCCCTTCAATGAACGGTTATACCGGTAACCTTACGGTTGAAGGCGGCGTTACAATCAACCTTAGCAGTAGCCGCCCCGAAGGCACTATCGTCTTCTCCGATGAATGCACTTTGGTGTTGAAAGAGTCGTTGGCGGACGAGGACGGGTATGTCAACTTGAACTTCTCCGGTACCCCCAACGTGGTTATGTACCGCCCCGACGGCACAACGCTGATCGATGACGCGGAGGTGGTCACCGAGAATGGAGTCCAGCGTATCCGATACACGCCGCTTGACGTGCCTCAGGTTTCCGGTGTTGCCTGCTGGATGGACTTTGAGTTCGACAATTACTCCGTTACCAGTATCGGTTACAACAATAAGACCATGACTTTTGATGCGACTTACGGTATCGGTTTGGGGGTCACGGAGAACAACTTCAAAGACCTTTATTCAATTTACACCGCGTCTGAAGCCTGGATGGATATTTCATATCCTAATCAGTGGTCGGCCGCGATCTATGCCACTATCCCGCAATATCCTGAAGTTTCGGTGATGACCTTCGGTACTAACGGCGGCGGCTTGATCGGCCTGATCGCCGGCACTGCGGAAAATGAAGTGCTTTTGGTACGCACCACCGGAAATTCCCATTATACGGTACTCGCCTCGATGACGGTGCCGAATGCCAGCACCGCGCAACACCTGTATGTCTTTTCCAAGCGCGACAAACACATCGATATCTACCTGGACGGCATACTGTGGACCACCTATACTTCCGAATCTTCCATTTCTTTCGGAAACGGCTTCCAAATGGGGTCGGTCCACGGCAGCGAAGGCAATACCGGAATCAAACGTTGGGGTTGGCGTTATTTTGGCAGTGACAACACCTTCAACGACGAGCCGGCGTTGCGCACTTCCTACATAGGCATGCTCCGGCTTTATGACACCGCCCTCAGCGCTTCGGCGTTGGACGCTTTGGCGGCCGAATTCCCCTATGTCTCCCCGAACGGCCTGTTCTCCCGCTCGCTTACCGGTTCGGCGACTGCCGAGGCGTGGAGTAGCGATGGAGCATGGACGAAAATTACCGAATCCGGTTCGGTGGCGGTTGCCGCCCCGGACGAATTGGCGGTGCTGCGTTTCTACAACAACTCGGATAACGACGCTTCGCTTGCCACGGATTTTGAAGGCATCCAGCATTTCGAATCGTTCTCGTTCTACGGGGACGGGAAAATCACGTTGGCGGCGGGCGGAGGCACCGCGGTTAACGACGGCGCGACATTTATCGATGCCGATGTCGTAATCGAGTATGGTGCGGCAACCGTCTCCGGCGGACCGCTCACCATCGAGTCCGGCGCGTCGCTGACATTCGATTATTCCAACTGGCCGATTGACCTGTACACTCCGAATCAAACCAACCAGCTCACCGGTATTTCCAGCGGAGACGCCTCGGTGACTTTAATCGCGCCGGCGAACACGTTGGGCCGCACGTTTGAGCTGTTCTTCAACGACGAGACCAGCTGCTGGTGTTTGAGCATTATCCGCGGCAACTACGCCTTGAATTGGAAGGGTGACGATCAAAGCCAGTGGGATGCCGACACGGTTTGGGAAAATTCCGCCCCCGGTGCCGACGCGGCATTCCTTATTGGCGATGCAGTGAACTTCCCCGGATTGAACGGCAAGGATAATGAGGCCATCGACGTGGTCGACGCTTTCACTGTGACCGGGTTCGGGTTCACTTCCGACACTACATCCTATCTGCTGACTGGCGCGAATCTGACCGTTCCGACCGTCACCAAGACCGGCAGAGCGGCGTTGCTGGTCAACAACACTTTGAACGTGACGTCAGGTTGCACGATCTCTGCCGCCGGCGGCGGGACGGCGCTCAGGGATGTTCGCGGTACGGTTGGCAGCGCCATCTTCCAGATTGGTTCAGACAATGACCTCGCCTTGCTTGGCACGGCCGGGACGCTGAATGTGTCCAATCTCACCTTCCGCGCCAATCTCCAGCCGGTTGTTGATGTCGCCGAGGGCGGCACGGTTAACATTTATGCCCCTGCGCTTACCGCGCCGTCGGGGGTGGTTCTGCACAAGACCGGTGCCGGCACTTTGAAGCTGCACGCCGGTTCTGACAGTTTCGTCGGCGGTTTGGTGATTGACGAAGGCCGGGTGGAGATTCCGACCACCAGCGCAGGTCTCCCGAACATGACCGCAACGCGCGACAATCCGCTGTTGGTCAACGAGGACGGCTATCTGTTGATCAGTCCGGAAAATTGGATCACCAAGACCTTCCCGGACGGTTCCGTGATTAAGGCGGACGGCGGATACATCGAGGTTAACGGAAACAACATCTTCAGCCGTGATCCCGGTAAAGCCCCGGTCTTCGTGGTTGAGAACGGCGGCACCGTCCAATTCAACGGCACCAACGAGGAGTATGACCTTCGTGTCGAGGGAATCGAGTTGAACAACTCCACGCTGCTTTTCGCGGGGACTACCGCCAATTGGCATAATCGCGGCGTTTTCCTCGCCGGCGGCACTCTCTATTCGGTGGGCGATTCGTTCGTTAACGCCGTTGAAGGGTGCCCCAACCGGTTGGATGTTGAAGTGCTTGAGGTTAACGACGGCACTTTGACCGTGGCCGCCCCGACCGAAGGCAATTTGGTCAAGACCGGTAACGGAACCTTGGTGCTTAATGGCTTGGGCGGATCTTATTTGGGGATTGTCGATGTCCGCGGCGGCACCATTAAAGCGACGGAGGCGCTTTCCGCCAACAATGACCAATTGCTGCTTTCCAACGGGACAACGCTCGATCTTTCCGGATTGGACGGCGTGTTCGGCGGCGATGATATTTCGCTTGCATTGGCTTACGGTGCCGGCGAGATTTATATCGATATCGGCGACCGCGAGGTTAATATGGGCGACCAGCTGGTCGCCTGGGGCGCAGACGGTGAACAACCGGCCAAGTACTTACTGCGCAAGTCGGTCGGGTCGGCATCGATCCTCCGTACTGATGAAGGGTTGTTCGTCTCTTCCGGCGGAACGCTGATTCTGTTCCGCTAGCGGCGGCAATTGTGGCGCGACGGCAATCCCGTCGCGCCACAATTTATATGGGGCGTAGCAACTTTTTTATGGTATCCCTTTCTGCTTGCCCGTCCCGTTATTTTTTTGTAAAATATTCACTCGTTTTTTGGATTTTTAGGCTTTTAACCAGTTGTTGGAGTTGGTATGCCAAATACGGTTTTGGTGGGTGCCCAGTGGGGTGACGAGGGTAAGGGCAAAGTAATTGACGTGTTGACGGCCCAGGCGGATCTCGTAGTCCGTTACCAGGGCGGCAGCAACGCCGGACACACGGTGATCGCCGAGGGCAAGAAACGGGTGCTGCGTTTGATTCCCAGCGGTATCTTGCATGAGGGAAAGACGTGCGTCATCGGCAACGGCGTGGTGATGAATCCGCTGGACTTGATTGAAGAGATCGAGGCGATGCGTGCTTCCGGAGTGGAGCCGAAAGATCGGCTCTTTATTTCAACCCGCACCCAGATGGTGATGCTTTACCATCGCGCACTTGACAAAGCGGAAGAGGCGGCAAGGCCGTCCGGAAAAAAGATCGGCACTACCGGGCGCGGCATCGGTCCTGCGTACGCCGCTAAGGTTAGCCGCACCGGGTTGCGTTGCGGCGATATGCTCTCCGACCGCTTCTTGGACCTGGTTCGCGAGCAGGTGGAGGAAGCCAACGCCAAACTGCGGATGTTGAAGCAGGAGCGCCGGGACGAAGGCTCGGATATCGAGGTTCCCGGTTGCGTCATCCGGGATTATCAGTTGGACGCCGATGAAATTGTCGGAATCTACGCGGTGGTTAAAGAAAAACTCTCCCCGTACGTTATCGACACCGTGCCTTTGCTTCACCGCGCCAAAGCGGAGGGGAAATCAATTCTGATGGAAGGCGCGCAGGGTACCATGCTCGACATCGATTTCGGTACGTATCCTTTTGTCACCTCGTCTAATCCCACCTCTGGCGGCGCTTGCATCGGTACCGGACTGTCGCCGCGTGACATTGATTGCGTAGTCGGCGTGGTCAAAGCTTATACCACCCGCGTAGGCGAGGGGCCGTTACCCACCGAACTGTACAACGCGGTGGATTTGCAGGACGCGGACGGCAAAACCATGGCCGAACGCGGTAACGAGTTCGGGGCGGTAACCAAACGTCCCCGCCGTACCGGTTGGTACGACGCCGTGGTGGCGCGTTACGCGCAGCAGGTTAACGGTATCGACTACTGGGCGTTGACGAAACTTGACGTCATGGACGTTTTCCCCAAGATTAAAATCTGCGTGGCTTATGAATTGGACGGCCGCCGCATCGACTATATGCCGTCCTCGGCTGACGAACTCGCGCGTGTCAAGCCGGTCTATGAGGAGATGGACGGTTGGATGTGCGAGACTTCCAACATCACCCGGTTTGAGGATTTGCCGCCGAAAGCGCGGGCTTATGTTGACCGGCTGATTGAACTTTCCGGCGGGAAATTGGGAATCCTGTCCATCGGTCCCGCCCGCGAGTCAACCTTGAGGATTGGCCTTTAATCCGGGAGTGCTTACAGTATGCCAGTAGAATATCCCGAGCTTGCAGAACTAGCCGCCACCGGTCGGGTTCCGCGCCACATCGCCGTGATTATGGACGGAAACGGGCGTTGGGCCAAAATGCGCGGCTTGCCGAGGTTGTCCGGACACAAAGCCGGATCGGAAACGGTACGCCGTCTGCTCGGGTACTGTCGGGACGCGGGGGTGGATTACCTCACTCTGTATGCGTTCAGCACTGAAAACTGGGGCCGTCCGCCGGAAGAGGTTTCCGGTCTGATGCAATTGCTGGGCAACTTTATCGCGGATAACGAAAAAGAGTTGCTGGCGCAGCAGATTAGATTGCGGTTAATCGGGCGGCGCGAGGATTTGCCGACTGAACTGCTGGGCTCGATCGAGCGTATGGAGGCTGCCACCGCCGGGTTCAAACGGCAGCTGCTGGTGGCGTTGAGCTACAGCGGTCGAAGCGAATTGGTCCATGCGGTGCGGCAGATCGCCGGTCAGGTTAAGTCCGGCGCACTTGATCCGCAAAAAATCGACGAATCGGCCATCGCGGCGAATCTTTACGCTCCGGACGTGCCGGATCCGGATTTGATTATCCGGACCAGCGGGGAGTTGCGGGTGAGCAATTTCCTGCTATGGCAATGCGCCTACAGCGAGTTTTATGTCACTCCGGTGCTGTGGCCCGATTTTGACGAGGCGACGTTTGCGGATGCCGTAAAGGCATACATGGCGCGTAACCGGCGTTACGGCAAGGTTTAATCTAACGACGGGAGTTTTTAATGTTGCACAGGGTATTGGCGGGGCTTTTGGTTGGGGCGGTTTGGCTGGCTGCGTTGCGGTTCATGCCGGGATGGATGCTGTTTTTGGTTATGGCGGCGATGTCCGGTATCTGTCAAGCCGAGTTTTACAAAATGCTTAGTGCCGGGCGGACCCGTTTCAGCTGTTCCCCCGCGTGGGGGATTTCCCTCGGAACGCTGTGGTTGACGTGGTGTTACGCGGTTTCGCCGCCGGTTGCCGCCGCCGCCGGCGGTTTTCTGCCGCAGGCGTCAGTGCCGGTGTTGGTTATGCTGGTCGGGGTTTTTCTGGCCAGGGTGCTTTTCATGAAGCAAGACCGCCCGGTGGAGTACGCAGCGGTTACGTTGCTCGGTTTCTTCTACCTCCCGGTGATGTTCACCTTCCTGATCCGCATCGCGCAATGGGGCGCAAACGGTTACGCGCAAATCGCACCCGACCGTACCGGCATCTATCTGGCGCTCTTTGTGGCGGCGGTGGTTAAGTTCAACGATGTCGGCGGTTTTGCCTTTGGAATCCCCTTCGGCAAGCACAAGCTCATTCCGCAGGTTTCGCCGAAGAAATCTTGGGAGGGAATGTTCGGTGGATTCCTTTTCGCCATTTTGGTGAGTCTGCTGTTGACTTGGCTGGCGCACACCTACGCCTGGGTGCCGGGCGGACCGTTGAAGACGTTGCCATACCCTGTCGCAGCGGTTTTGGGTGTTGTTCTGGCTTTGGTCGGGCTGTTCGGCGATTTGGTGGAATCGCGCATCAAACGCGATGCCGACACTAAAGACTCTTCAGTGTTGTTGCCTGGGCTGGGCGGAATTCTTGACATGTTTGACAGTTTGGTTTTTGCCCCGGCGGTGTTTTACCTTTTCTTGCAGCTGGCGAAATTTTAGTTCGAGCAATCACGCATGAAATATAGTTTTAAGCACATTTTTGAATATTGCGCGCTTAGGGCGGTTTCCTGGCCTTTGAATGTGTTGCCATACTGGGCGGCGCTGTTTCTCGGATGGTGTGTGGCCGGATTCGCGTTTCATGTGCTCCGCTTCCGTCGCAAGGAAACTTTCCGCCGGATACGTTTTGTGCTTGGCGCCGACACCCCTAATGAACGGGTGCGTAAGATCGCTTGGCTTTCGTTGCGCAATATCGTGTTTAACGCCATCGAGATGATGCGCGCCCATAAAATAAACCGGAAATGGGTTGAGCGTCACATCCCCGATTTTTCCGACGCAATACCGTACGTCCATCAGCTGGTGACGGAGCGCAAGGGCGCGGTGATCGCGGTGCCGCATTGCGGCAACTGGGATCTCGCCGGCTGGGCTTGCGCAATTTTCGGGGTGGAGATGTTCAGCGTCGCCGCAAAACAGAAAAACCCGCTGGTGAACGATTGGATGAACCGGCAGCGCGAATGCGGCATGACGGTGTTGGAACGCGGCAGCGGCAGCTCGATGCTCAAGCAGATGATCAAGATGTTGCGGTCGGGCAAAGTGCTGGCCATTTTGCCCGATGTGCGCATGAAGACCCCGGATTTGGAATTGCCGTTCTTGGGCGGAACCCTCAACGCCGGGCGCGGCATGGCCATGTTTGCCATTGCGTCCAATGTTCCGATCGTTCCGGCGATTTTCCGTCGTGAGGGATGGACGAAGCACGTTTTTACCCGGTTCCCCACGCTTTATCCCGATCCTTCGCTGGCCAAAGAGGAAGAAGCGAAACGGTTGACTTCGGAAGTTCTCGACATTGTGGACCGGGCGATTCGTGAAACCCCCGAACAGTGGTTTTGGTACAACAAACGCTGGGTTCTGACCCCGGTAAAGAAACCCAAGAATCAGGAGAGTAAAGCATGATACGTGTCAATGAAAATTACGCCAAATTGCAGGCGTCGTACCTTTTTTCCGAAATCGCCAAGCGCGTCAAGTCTTACCAGCAGGCCAATCCCGATAAACCCGTGATCCGTTTGGGCATCGGCGATGTCACCGAACCTTTGCCGCCGGTCTGTATTGAGGCTATGCACCGGGCGGTGGACGAGATGTCGAAGCGCGAGACGTTTCGCGGCTACGGTCCGGAGCAGGGTTACGATTTCCTGCGCGAGGCGATCGCTAAAAACGATTTCCGGTGTCGCGGAGCGGATGTCGACGCTGACGAGATTTTTGTGAGCGACGGAGCCAAATGCGATACCGCCAACATCCAGGAGCTGTTCGCGGACAAAATTTCCGTCGCGGTTCCGGATCCGGTGTACCCGGTTTATGTCGACACCAACGTGATGGCCGGCCGTACCGGTAAAAACGTTGGCGGCCGTTACTCCGGGTTGCATTACCTGGACAGCACCCAGGAGAACGGTTTTGTCCCCGCGCCGCCTCCGGAGCCGGTTGATCTGGTTTATCTATGTTTCCCGAACAACCCGACCGGCGCCACCGCTACCCGTGATCAACTTGCCGCCTGGGTGGAATACGCCCGCAAGAACCGGGCGCTGATCCTGTTCGATGCGGCTTATGAGGCGTTTATCCGCGACAAATCCATTCCGCACAGCATTTACGAGATCGACGGCGCCCGCGAGGTCGCGATTGAGTTCCGCAGTTTCTCCAAGACCGCAGGTTTTACCGGTACCCGTTGCGCCTATACGGTTGTGCCGCGCTCTGTGGCGGCTTATACCCGGAAGGGTGACGCCGTGCCGTTGCACCCGATGTGGAACCGCCGCCACACCACCAAATTCAACGGCGTTTCTTATCCGGTCCAGCGCGCCGCCGAGGCGGTGTTCTCGCGTGACGGCAAGAAGCAGACCAAAGCCCTCACGGACTTTTACCTGAAGAATGCCAAAATCATCAAGAAAGGTTTTGCCAAGGCCGGGTTCGAGGTTGCCGGCGGCGACAACAGCCCGTATGTCTGGGTCAATATCCGCGGTGATTCTTGGGCGTTCTTCGATCGGCTGCTCAACGAGGCTCAGGTGGTTACCACCCCCGGCGCGGGATTCGGAAAGATGGGGCAGGGGTTCATCCGCATCAGCGCGTTCAACAGCCGCGAGAATGTGGAACAGGCGATGGCTCGCATCCAAAAAATTCTGTAATGAGGGTTTTTGTCGATTTTGACGATGTGCTTTGCGAAACCGCCAGCTGCCTGTCGGGACTGGCGGCTTCTTTGTTCGGATGCAAGGTTGCATATCAAGAGATAACCACTTTCGATTTGCAGGAGGCGTTTTCGCTTTCGGATCGCGAGCTGGAAGAATTGATGAGCCACGCCCACAACGATGATTATCTGGCGGCGTTGCCGGCCACGGTAGGTTCGGTGGAGGCCATTCGCGGCTGGATCGCCGGCGGCCACGAGGTGGTGGTGGTGACCGGCCGCCCGCCGTCTTGCCATCGCGGTTCCAGAGCGTGGCTGGACAGTTACGGGTTGTCTGAATTGCCGTTGATTCATCTCGACAAATACGGGCGGACAAAACCTTCTCCCGCCGTCTGTGGCTTACCCGCCAATTATTCCCCGGACGATTTGGTCTGCATGGGTTTTGACGTGGCGATAGACGATTCGCCGACCGCGCTTGACCTGCTGGCTAAAAAACTTCCCGGCGTCGGCATTATGGTATTCAACCGGCCTTGGAACCAGACTTACCGGCCACCGGTTCCGATGCGCCGCGTTTCAACGTTGCCAACTCTTTTGGCTTAAATCGCGCCAAGCAGCAACTCCAACGCAAACTGCACCGCCTGTTCCCTTATGGCGGCGCGGTCGCCGGAAAAAAGTCGACGATGGGCTGTGGTGCGTCCGGGGGCGGCCAGACCGAAATATACCAGCCCCACCGGCTTGGCGGCGGAGCCGCCTCCGGGACCGGCGATGCCGGTGGTGGACACCGCGATGTCGGAACCGGTGACGGTGCGTGCGCCGTTGGCCATTGCGGCCGCGCATTCGGGGCTGACCGCGCCAACGCTGCGCAACACCGCGTTCGGAACGCCCAACACCTGTTCCTTGACGCGGTTGTCATAACTGATGATTCCGCCCAGAAAGACCTCCGAACTTCCCGCCACGGCGGTGATGGCGCCGCCGACCAATCCCCCGGTGCAGGATTCAGCGCACGCGAGCCACTTGCCTTGTTTTTTTGCGGCGGCAACCACCTTGTTCGCCAGCTCCGTCGTTTTGTTTTCAAGGGAAATCGCGTTTTTATCGGGCATACTTCACCCCGCCGTTATTTCCGGTTCAAAAGTTTCCAAACCCGCAGCAGTTCCGACATTCCCCACGCCTGCGCCGCGCAACCCCGTGCAAAGTGCGGGGAGTCACCATCGAAAATCTCCGCAATGTGGCATAGGCAGCCGCCCCGGTTCATTTGATATGCCGCCGAAGTCAGCAAAGAACCGCAGTAATTGCGGGCCTTTTTGCCGTATAATTTGAACAACGCTTCGGCGAACAGCGGGAACATCCATGACCAGGCGGTTCCGTTATGGTAGGCGGGTTTCCTCAAGGTGTCCTCATCACCGCGGTAATGTCCAGCATAAGGCGCGTGCGGGTTGTTGAGCAGCCTGCCATCGCGCCAGATTCCCATGTCAGCACTCACCGGCAGATCGGCTAACGAGCGGATTGCGCCTGGAATCAGCAATTGTCCGCAGGATCCGACCACCTCCCGTGCGAGTTCGCGGTCATTAAGCACGTCCAGTGTCACCGTCAGCAATTGGTTGGGACGAACCGTGTCCTCCGGTTCCGCGCCGGATGCCGGGCAGTTTGGCTTTGCCCGCAGACAATCGTGCAATCCGCCGCCGGGGCGCGGGAAGAGCGCGGATAAAGATTGGGATGCCTTGTCTGCCAGTTGTGTCCACTTGGGATCGATATGCTTTGCCGCCAATCGCAACGCCGCGATCCACAGGGCTTGTATTTCCACCGGGTAACCCTCGCGCGGGGTTCCGGCGGGATAATTGGTGTCCATCCAAGTGAAGTGCGGGGGGCTGAACGCCAGTCCGCTGTCGGGATCGGCCTTCACTCCGTTCGGGGTACCGGAAAGAATGTTTTCCAGAATCGACTGCACCACGTCGCGCAACGAACGCTCGCCGCAGCTGGCGTTGAAAACGGTCGCCGCGGCCGATTTTCCAGCCAGATCTCCAGCCGCGACGCAGAACCACAGCGGCGCGTCGGAAGTGTCCCAGTTGCCAACGGTATTGCCGTGAATAATGTTGGGCAGCATTCCGCGTTGCTCAAACCTCCCGAATTCGCGCAGTACCGCCAAGGCGTCGGCGGTGCGTCCGTCGGCAATCATTCCCCGCAAAACAATCAGCGTGTCGCGTCCCCAGTCGAGGAACCACGGATAACCGGCGATAACGGTTTTTAAGGCATCGCGGTTTACGATATACAGCGACAGCGCGGATGAACAGGCAATATCCAATGGAAGCGGGTTTACTGCGGGAACGGATGGCGTGGTCGGGGCGTTGAATTCGCCGGTGTAACCGATTCCGCCCAACAACCGCTCTTTTGCGCCGCCCGTCAGCGGGAGTTCGAACCAGCCGGGGCTGAAACAGTCGCTATCCCCGCCCAGACCCCGTTCGAATTCTTCTGGATGCGGGCACATGTAACGCCATTGCGATTCTTGATGGAACGCCCCGCCGGTGATTCTCATTCCAAGCCCGCCGGGGGCACCGGGCGGGGTGAAACTGAATCCGTCTCCGGTGGCGTGTACGGCGGCGGGGAAACTTTGTTCGGCTCCGGCGTACGCCTTGGTTTTGTCGTGGAAACTGCGCCATTCCACGTCCGGACGCAGCACAACGGTAACTTCTTCGGAATCGGCCAGTCGTCCCCCGTCATTTTTAGTGCATTTCTGCCGCGTGATGGTCAGCCGCGACAAATTGGCGTCAACCGCCAGCTCCAGCCGGAAAGTCAGCGCAACCCGTTTGCCCATGCCGCACGGGATGTCGAAGATCCAGTCGGCGAAACGTCCGGCCGGGTCGGCGCAAAACCGGGTGAGGCAAGATTCGTCGATCTCATGCGAGTAGCCGCGGAACCGTAGCCAAGCGCGGCAAGATGTCCAGAAAACCATTTTGTCGGCCGGCACCTTTGGGTCGGGATTGATGCCGAGCAGGCAGTCATATTGGCTGCGGACTTCGCCCCAGGCTGCCCGCGTGTAAGCCATTGCCCCGATCGGATTGGACAGTGCGGTGTGCAGGGTGGTGAAGGCGTATGGGTGCAGCCGTGCTTTGTCTTCGGTATTGCAGGCTTGGCAACGCAGCGAGTCCTCGCGCACCTCGCACCCGGTGGCGGAAACCCGGATCCGGACATTCTCCGGTTCCGGCAACGCCAGAATTTCGGAGTCGGTGCGTCGGATTCCGTCCGGAGTGAATACGGTTACCGTCAGTTTCCTGACCGCACCGCCTAAAGTCCGGTTGGTACCGGCGGCGGCCGCCACCGGCAGGAACATCATCCAGCCGGAATCGCCCCGTTTCACGGCGCTTCCGTTGGACGGATTGGCGTCGTCGGCGGAGAGTTCGGCGCGGAAACGGTGGTCGGACAAAATTAACAAAAGACTGCCGTTGGGGACTGGCACTTGTCGCCGTGTGTCGGTCGGCCAATTCCAGACCACGCAATTGGGGAAACCGCCGTTGGCGCGGGCGCAGAACCCAACCGGATCCGCCGTCATGTCGGCGCCCAGAGTGTCGGGCGGCGATTTGCAGAGGAAATCGGTAGCTAACCATTGGCAAACCTGCATCGCCATTAGATTGGTGCGGCGGCGTTCAATGGCGGAGATGTCCGGCGCGTCGGGGGACTGAATCTTGGCCGCGATTGCGTCGGCTTCCTGATCGACGGACAGGCAACGGCATTGTCCGGGTTCAAGGTCGCAGAATCCGTTGGCGGCGGAATCTACAGTTTCGCCGGTAAGGAGATCAATCGCCGCGTTGGCGGGGAAACTTTGGGTATGCCAATGCACCCGCTGTCGTGAACCGCACTCTAGATTTACCAGCACCAGCAGGGGATTGCTTTGTCCGGTTTGGCGTGCCACCGCCAGAACGTTGTCGCCGCCAGTCTGAATCATGCGCATTCTGGCGCCGGGGCCGAACGCGGGGTGGCATGAGAGCAACCGGTTCAGTCGGCTGATTGGTTCAACCAGGTTTACGCTCGAACCCCAGTTCAACGCGGAAGCCCCGTGGACGTCAATCTTTTCCGTGGCCAGCCACTCAACGCCGTTGGCGATTCCGAACGCTCCGCAGTGGGAGAGCAGTGCCGAGAGTTGTACTCGCATCTGGGCGTAAACCGCCCCATTGGCGGCCAGACGGTTATTGTCGTGGGTCTCGGCAAAATGGATCAGCGGCCCGCAGGTTTCGGACAGTTCAATCGCTTGGGGAAGGTACCATTCCATCGCCTCGCGGTTGTAGGTTTGGAACAGTTCGGAATATGCCCAGTCCAGATTCGATTCCGACAACAGTTGCCGGGTGGTTTCTACTTTTCCGCCCAAACCTTCCAGCATGAAAACCGTGTCGGGATAACTTTCCCGGACCCGAGCCACGATGTAACCCCAGGTTTCGGCGGGAATCATATAACCGGCGTCGCAGCGGAAACCGTCCACGCCCTGTCTGCACCAGAAGAGAAAAACCTCCGCCATGTAGGCGCGCAGTTCCGGGTCGCGGTAGTCGAGTTCCACCAGATCTTCCCAAGTCACGCCCCAAGCTCCGGGCGAAGCGAAACCGCCGTCCGGCTGGCGGCGGTACCATTCGGGATGGTGGGTTTGCATGGTGGCGGCCCAACCGGTGTGGTTGGCGGGAAGATCGAGGAATAACGTGCCGTTGCGGGCGTGAACCGCATCGACCAGCTCCCGGAATTGATCGAGCGGTGTGGCGTGCCGGTCGAATTCGGCCAAAGCGGGGTCAACCGAGAGAAAATCGCGGGCGGCGAAAGCCGAGCCGAAACGGCCCATACGGGCAAAGGTGGTCGGCACGGGGAAGATAGGCAGAAGTTGGATGATGCCGAAGCCCATTTCGCGCATGATGTCGTCCAGACGCGCCTTCAAGTCGCGAAAAGTCCCGGACGGCGGAATCACCGTGTAGCCGGCTGCGCTGAGCGTTTCTTCGGTTTCTTTAAAGTCGGTGGAACTGGCGGCAAGCGTGAGGTTGGCGCCGAATTGCCGCACAAAAGCGGTGTACATGGTGTTGGCGGCGGCGGTGTGCGCCGGTTCAACTTTAATACGGAGGTTCTCGCCCTCCGGCCAAACCGGGGTGTCGTCGCCGCCCACCGGGAAGAAGCAGGCTTTCCCTGAAAAAATACCGGTCTCCAAAAGCGGGATCCTGGCCGTGTAGCGTCCGGGCGCCGCCTTTTCCATCGGTATGTCGTGCCAATCGCGGGCCAAGATGGGTTCGCCGCACTCTGTAAAGTCAATCAGCTCACGCCGCCGGATAGCGGCCCGCCCGATATTGGTGCGAAACATGGCGCGGCCCGGTATATCGCTGTCGGAGACAAGGGAAACTTCAAGCACGTCTCCGGCCCAGCGCAGCAGGAATTCGCCCGGTTGTGGTGATTGGCTAAGATTCATGGTTCAGAATGCGGACGGAAAAGTTGAAAGGTTGAAAAGCCATACCGAACGCACAACTTTTCAACCTTCCGTTTTAATTCCGCACAGCGGGGTAGGGGGTTACAGACCGCAGGAACCGGCCCACTTGTAGTAGTCCTTCAGCGTAAGCTTGGAGGCGGCCGCCTCGTCAAGATACACGCGGGTGTCCGGGTGCATCTGGAGGATAGAGGCGGGATTGAATTGGGTGATGCCGCCCTCGATCATGCCCTGTACCGCAGTGGCTTTGTTGGCGCCAAAGCAAAGCATGAGGCAGGTCTTTGCCTCCATAATGGTTCCGACGCCCATGGAGATCGCCTTGCGGGGAACATCGTCCGCCTTTTCGAAGAAGCGGGCGTTGTCGCTGATGGTTTGCGGCGTAAGAGCCACCACGCGGGTGCGGGAGACGAGCGAAGAACCCGGCTCGTTGAAGCCGATGTGCCCGTCCGACCCGATGCCGAGAACCTGGATGTCAACGCCGCCGGCTGCCTTCATGGCGGCTTCGTATTCGGCGCAGAACGCCGCGGGATCGGCTGCGGTGCCGTCCGGGACGCGGGTGTTGGCCTTGTCGATGTTGAGATGGTCGAAGAGGTTCTCGTTCATGAACCGGCGGTAAGATTGCGGATGGTCGGGTTGCAGCCCGTAATATTCGTCAAGGTTGAATGAACGGACCTGACTGTAGTCAAGACCGGCTTTGCAGGCTTCGGCCATTTCCTTGTACAGACCCAGCGGGGTGCTGCCGGTCGCCAGACCAAGCACGAGTTTCGGGTTCTTGCGAATCTCTGCGTTGACGTATTCACCTGCCGCGCGGCTGGCCGCCTCGGGGGTGTCGAAAATGAAAATCTGCATAATAATGACCCTTTCTTGTCTTGCGGCACCACGCCGCAACATACGGGTTAAACATTACTCTTATCTGATTTAAAAGTCAATTACAAATCCGCTCTAATTTGCATTTTGGGCGTATCCGCAGATGCGCCCAAATGTGTTTTTTGCCGTCGTTAAGACATTGACTGACCGTGTTGATTTAGGATAGACTATTACTTGTTTTAATGCGGAATGGAACCTTGTCCGAAAACACCGGGCGGAAGCGTATCTCCGCGATAAAAAAAAGGGATCGTTATGAAAAAGGGTGGAATCGTTATTTTCACGCTAGTCGCATCGTCGGCGTTAATTGCGCTTGCGCGCCCGGTTTGGGAAGATCCCGACCAATGCGGCGAGGCGGTTGTCCGCAAGCTTGACGACGGTTCGCGTGTCCGTCTCGATGCGGTGGCGGAGAACATTTTTCGGGTGCGGCGTACGCGCGGTGCGGTTTGGACCGAGAGCGGCATGAACCGTTACGGTGTCATTCCGCGTTTGAAAGCGGACGCGTCCGCCGTCAAGCGCCGCGATTTCGGATTCTCGACCTCCGCGCTTTCCGTTGAAATCGGCGAAACCGGTAACATCGCGTTTTCCTCCGATGTCTCTCCGGCAAAGATGACCGTTTCCACGGGTTTGACGGCGGCGGGCGGCGATGTGGCGTTTCCGCTTTCAGCGGAGGATCGCGTATATGGGTTGGGCGATGTCAGCCGCGACAACATTCAGCGTCGTCCCGGTCGGTACGAGATTTGGGTCAAGAACGTTAACAGCTATATTCCGATACCAATGGCGATTACCAGTAGCGGCTGGGGTATGTTGCTCAATACCACTTGGCGCAACTTTTTCGACGTTGGCAAGTCTGATCCCAACGTCATGCGTTGCGAGATCCCGGAAGGGGACGTCGATTTCTACGTTTTCGTCGGCCGCGACTATGCCGCGCTTCTTGAAGCATACACAAGGTTGACCGGACGTCCGGCGCTGTTGCCGGTTTTTGGTTACGGCTTTACCTATGTGTGCAACCAGTGGATTGACCAGTTCGCCCTTATGCGCGAGGCGCAAGAGTTCCGCGACCGCGAGCTGCCGTGCGACGTAATCGGTCTGGAACCAGGTTGGATGGAACATTTTTACGATTTTACCACGCGCAAAAGGTGGGATCCGCATAAGTTTTTCTTCCCGAGTTGGAATCCCAGAGGGCGCATTACCTTCACGCGTACGCTGGAGCAGCGCATGGGCTTTAAACTTTCGCTCTGGTTGTGCTGTGACTACGACCTTTATCGTTACGAGGAAGAACTGGCCGGCGGCAAAGTCGCAACGATACCGTCGAATACTGCTGCGTCCGCCGCGCTACCCGGCGAGACATTTCACGACAAGAATATCGAAGACGGCGCGGCGGCGCGTGACACGAGGACAGGCGCGGCGGCGCGGCGCAGGATGTCGGATGAGATATTTCCCAAGAAAACCGTTCCGGAGGGTGCCGAGCCTTGGTTCGAGCATCTAAAGACCTTCGTCGATATGGGCGCACGTTGCTTCAAGCTGGATGGCGCGTGCCAGGTGACTCCGCACGATCCCGCCCGCAAGTGGGCTAACGGCATGACGACGGAGGAGGCTCACAACCTTTATCCGCTCGTTTATGACAAACAGATGGCCGTCGGTTACGAGAATCATACGAAAAAACGGGCGATGGTGTATTCGGCGGGCGGCTATGCCGGTGTGCAGCAGTACGTCGCGACCTGGGCCGGCGACACCGGCGGCGGACCGCGTTCGCTCGTCTCGTGCCTCAACCTTGGGGCATCGGGCCATTCCAACCAGAGTTGCGATATGACCCTGTTCGATGAGAAAAACCGTTTCCGGGTGGCGGGTGTTCATTTCGGTTTTCTGCAGCCGTGGAGCCAGCAGAACAATTGGGACTATTGGGATCAACCTTGGTATCAGCCTAAGGCGGATTTTGAGACATTCCGAGAGTACGTGCGTTTGCGCTATCGTCTTATCCCGTACCTGTACGGCGCGGCGGCCAAGGCGGCGCGGACGGGGTGGCCGATGATGCATCCGCTCTGTTTTGTGCATCCAGAACGCGACGAATACGCCAATCTATCTTCGACATATTATCTCGGAGACAGCTTGGTTGTCGCCTGTTATACCGACACCGCGCATCTGCCCCCCGGCGTTTGGTACGATTGGTGGACGTGCGAGCGCGTGACGGGTCCCGTTAAGGTTCCGCTAAACCTTTCTAACTGCATTGGCGGCGGACTTTTCGTTAAGGCTGGCGCAATTATTCCCATGCTGCCGAAAGGTATCCAGCATATCGAGCGCGGTTGGCACGATACGGTCGAGCTTCATGTGTGGGCAGGCGACGATGGCGAGGCGGAGTGGTACGAGGACGATGGCGACTCGCTCGCCTATCGTAACGGTGCGTATGCGGTAACGCCGCTTTCGTTCAAAGGCGGGGTCTTGACAATCGGTGCGCGGCAAGGTTCTTTCGCCGGCATGCCGACCTCCCGCTTTGTGCGGGTTGTGCGTCACGATGAGCGCGGTCAGACGGTCATTGGTGAATGCGAAGTTGGCGCCACCGGCGCCGCCTTCTAAAGCACAATAAGATTGGAGGGATGATTAGATGAAGATGACAGTTTTTGCTTGTGCCGTTATGTGTGTTGGTTGTTCGGCATTGGCGGGTATGCCGAAGGATAATGCGACCGGCAAAGATATCGTTTCGCGTGTCCGGGATATCGACGGCGACGGCGTGATCCGGGTCGCCTGCGTGGGGGATTCGATTACGGCGGGTACGGAGGCGTTCAATTACCCCAAATATCTCGCCGAATGTCTGGACGCGCTCGGCCAGACGGACGGCCGGAAGTACGCCGTGCGCAACCACGGCAAAGGCGCGGCGGCGGTGCGCCATGTGCGGGAGAAGACGGATGTGAACGGCGACGGCGTTAAAGACGATTATTTCTACTATGACGATCCGAGTTACCGTTCCGCCCTTACCTATACGCCCGATGTCGTGATTATTCAGATGGGGACGAATGACTCGCTTTTCGATAATTGGGCGAATTGGAATAACTACTTCGACCGGGATTATGAAACCTATCTTGTCAAGCCCTTCCGCGACAAGGGTTCGCTGATAGTAATCTCTACTCCTCCTTATGCGCAGAACGGCTGGCATGACCAGAATGTGAACGGCCAGGTGCACGACCGCGTTGTCGCGTTGGCCCGCAAGCTCGGGCTGCCCGTAGTGGACACGAACCGTCTGCTCTGGGGGCAGCCGGAGATTCTTGCGGACGGGTTGCACGGCAACCTTACGGGATACACCCTGATGGCGCAGAATTTCTATAAGCATATCTTCGGCGGCAAACTCTACACGGTTTCGTTCTCCGGTGAGCCGCAAACCCGCATCACGCTGCGCGACGAACGAACGAAACGCGCCTACAGCCGTGTGCTTGACAGGGACGGCAAGGGCACGTTGACGTTTCTGCCGGGCGCATACCTTTTCCATCTGTCCGCCGAGAAGCCTGAATTCAAGCGCGAGGTGCGCACATTCGCCGCCTTTCAGGCCGGGAGCGAGCAGAAGGTGTTGGTTACGCTCAGACCCGGCGATTTCAATTACGCGCCGCGCGGGAAGCCGATCCAGTGCGATGTCAAAGTTTACGGCGGTCGGCATGACTGTACAACGCTCAACGACGGCAACCGGACAAAGGATGGTTACCAACCCGACCGTTGGCATGCCGGCGACTGGTGCGGCATCGCGCTCGATGAGACCGCGCCGATCCATTCCGCGGTGATCTATTGGGAGACGCCAGAGTTTATCTCTACCTATCAGGATGGCGGCTATAATGTTTTCTTGAAGGTTAAAGACGAGTGGCGCGATGTCGCGGCACTTGGTGTCGCGGACGTGCGGCGCGAGACGTATTCGGGTACTGTCGTTGCCGACACCCTCTCGTTCAAGACACCCATCGATGCGGGCGGCGTAAAGGTGGTTTTCAAAGAGGGTAAAAGCTCGCACCGGTATGCCCCGAAGGTGTATGAGATTGAACTTCTTTCCGATGTAAAGCCCCGTGAACCAACGGTCAAAGGCGCTGAAACGGTGGATATCCCGCCGTTTATGAAACGCGAGCCGAATGGCGAGTGCGCCGTCACCTCGGTGGTGAAGACGGTTATTCAGAATGGCATCTGCTCCGATTTCATGCTCAATGTGCCATGTCCGGAAAACAGTCTGTACCAAGAAATCGAATGGATCGATCCGCCTCAGGAGAAATTGTTGAAGCCGTATACGGAATCGGGTGACAAGCGGTTCTTTTTTACCCGAACCGATTGTTCCGAAGCTCCTAAGATCCGGTGCACCTACAAGGTGCGGTTTTATCGTATCGCGACTGATTTCTCCGCCATTCGAACACTCTATCCATACGACACGTCCACAGTGCGCTATCAGGATAACGTTCGGACAGAGGAAACGGGAGCGGTCTTGCGCAGGTTGCCGTGGCTGCGGGAGAGCGTGTCCCGTCTCCGGTCTGCCAGCGGAGAGAATCCCCTTGCCTATGCGCGGCTCGCTTACGCGCATGTGGTCACCAATTTCACCTACGGCCTGCCGTCAGGCGAGGGGGAATGGTTGCCGCAGACCGTCACGCAGCGGAAAGGCGATTGCGGAATGCTTTCCGAAGTTTATGTCGCTCTGCTTCGCGGGGGCGGCGTTCCGGCTCGGCTGATGGCCTGTTTCCGGCCGGTCAAGGGGCAGGCGTCGCATTGTTGGGCCGAGTTTTATCTTGAGCGGTATGGCTGGTTTCCAGTCGATGTCACGTTCGATCTTGCACCCAAACCATCCTACAACCATTTCGGCAAGTATGACGACCACACCGTGGTAATGACGCGGGGCGAGGATTTCAAAGTCGAAAGCGCGGGCGGCAGGAAGTTCGATATGCATTTCTGCCAGCATTACTGTTATTGGTACTGGAATGACGCGGGTAAGTCCGGCAAGCCCAATGTGACATGGTCATTCGATGCCGGAACAATCAAATAACCCTTTGCGGTTTGTCCGCGCAGAGGTGTAATTGCGGTTGTCAAGGAAATTCGGGGAGGTACGAAATGCGTAAACGAATGGTGATGTGCTTTGCGGGGCTGGCGGCGGCTCTGGCGTAGGGAGAGCGTCCCTCGTCTTGAGGTTTGGCGATGTCGCGAATTTTTCCCTTGTGCGATGATGGCGGGATTTGATATCATTTCAACCATGTTCGATGCGGGGTGTGTCGTCTGGGTGGGCGGTATGCTTGTCCGCAGAATGTTGTATTTTTTTTTCTGGGGGAGCGTATGAAAAAGTGTTTGTTTTGTATGTTGGCTGCGGTTGTCGTTGCGGGGTGCGTTTCCTTATTCCATTCCGGTTCTTGGCGTGATTACGAGAGTCCGCTGATAATTTCGCACCGTGGTAGTCGCGGCGAGTATGAGGACAACGCGGCGGAGGGGTTTGCGAAATGCCTTAAAAACGGCATCCGGGGCTTTGAGACCGATATCCGGATCACCAAGGATGACGAACTGGTGATTATGCACGACAGCAACGTGGCCCGCACCACCACCGGCTCCGGCGATGTCCATAACATGACGCTGGCCGAAATCACCTCTCTGACATTAAAGCGCAGCGGCGACCGCGTGCCGTCTTTGGCAAAACTGTTGTCGGTGTTCAAAGGCCGGAGTGATGTCCGTTTGGAGCTGGAGATGAAGGAAAGCTCCGAAAAACTGGGCAAAGAGAGAGGCGAGCTGTATTGCCGTAAACTCCACGATCAGGCGGTAGCCGCCATGAAGCCGGGCACCTACATCTTCACCTCGTTCCACGAGGATACGCTGCGCACGATGAAAACGCTTTTCCCGGACGCGCCGATCGGTTTGATCCGCGGAAAACCCTGCACCCGAGAGTTTGTAGATACCGCTATCGCGCTCGGCTGTGAAGGCATTGCGCCTGCGTTGGCCGGCACTACCCAAGAGGCGATGGATTACGCTCACCAGAAGGGGTTGCTGGTTACGCTTTGGATGGTGCAGAATTACCGCGACTACGCGGCTTCGCTGGCGTTAAAAGCGGATTTCAACACCAGCGACTGGCCGATGAAGCTCAAGAAGTCAATCGCCAAGAATAAAAAGAAACTGGTCTGCCTTGATTTGGACGCGACGTTATGCGAGCACCGGATGCCGCCGCCGCCGGAAAATTTTGCGGCGCTGAAACAGCTGGAGAAGAAATACAAGTGCATCATGGTCGCGGCGGGTAACGCGCAGCGGGTTTACAAGCAGATGGGGAATTACCCGATTGACATTGTGGCGAATTACGGGATGCAGGAAACCAAGGTCATAAACGGGAAATTCACGGTGGTTAAGGCGGTGACCAATACCGTTGACCGGGCGTTTTTCCGCGAAAAGACCGATTATTTGCGCAAGAAGTACGGTTACACCGAATACTTCGGCGAGCCATTGGAGTTCCATCCTTCGGGAATGGTGACCTTTGGGTTGCTTGGCACCACGCCGCCGCAGGAAAAGAAACTGGCGTTCGATCCCGACCGCAAAAAGCGCCGTGCGATGTATAAGGAAGTCTGCGAGATTTTCAAGGACTATTCCGTGTTTATCGGCGGGTCAACCAGCTTTGATTTCGCCGGAAAGCAGTACAACAAATACGACGCCGCATTGGACTACGCCCGCCGGCACGGCTATAAAGAGGACGAAGTGGTGTTTATCGGCGATGATTTCGGCGATGGCGGCGGCGACAGCCATGTCCGCATCAAAGGCATGGATTACATCGAAATCACCGATTACCGCAAATTCCCCGAAGCGGTCTCGATACTGCTGAACCAATAGCCGTCGCGGGGAAATCCCTCAACGGTTGTTCAGGAAGTATTCCAGACTTTCCAGCATGGCCTGCCACGATGCCTCGACAATGTTTTCCGAGACCCCGATGGTGGACCACTGCTGTTTGGAGTCGCTGGATTCTATCACCACGCGGGTGGTGGCTTTGGCCGCCTGTTGCGGATCAAGAATGCGCACCCGGTAGTCGGAAAGGGACATTTGGTCGATTTCCGGGTAAAACGGCCGTAAAGCGGTGCGCAGGGCCTGGTTGAGCGCGTCAACCGGGCCTCCGCCCTCGCCGGCGGAGAGCGATGCCCTATCGCCGACCTTAATCTTGATGGTGGCTTCGGAGATGCACGGAACATCGCGTCCGCGTTTTTCAACGATTACCCGGAATCCGTCCAGCTCGAATTTCGGGGAGTACCGGTGGAGTGCCTTTTGAAGCAGGATTTTCAGCGAACCGTCAACCGACTCGTAGGAGTAGCCGACGCTTTCGCGCTCTTTGATTTCGTTGAGAATTTTTTCCAGCCCGGTTTTGTCCAAATGGTCGAGCGGCTCGCCCAGTTCCCGCGATTTAATCAAGATGTTGGTTTTCCCGGCCAGTTCGGAAACCAGAACGTGCCGTTCGTTGCCCACCGCCGCGGGGTCGATCTGTTCAAATGAGCTGGGGTCTTTGGCGACCGCGTTCACATGGGTGCCGGCCTTATGGCTGAATGCCGACGAACCCACGAACGGACGGCAGGGGTCGGGACGGCGGTTGGTCAGTTCATCGGCTGTCTTCGACAGGATGGAGAGCATTTTCAACCGTTCTGGACCGATGCAGGTGAACTGCGGGCATTTCAGCTCCAGTATCGGGATGATTGAGGTTAAATCCGCATTGCCGATGCGCTCGCCGAAACCGTTGACGCAACCTTGCGCCATTTCAGCCCCGTTTTCCAGTGCCGCCAGCGTGTTGGCAACCGCCAGCCCGCAATCGTTGTGGGTGTGGATGCCCAGCGGCACCCCGGATTTCATGGCGGCAACCGCCGCGGTGAAGGAGCCGATTTCGCCGGGCAGGGTGCCGCCGTTGGTGTCGCACAGCGTCAAGTATTCCGGGGCCTCCGCGAAAAGTTGTTCGAGCATTTGGGCGACATCTTCGGGTGCGGAACGCCAACCGTCGAAAAAGTGCTCGGCGTCGAAAATAACTTTCCGTCCTTCACGATGCAGAAAACGCACGGTTTGCGCCAACAGCGGGAAATAATCGCGCCATTTCAACCCCAGCACTTTTTCGACGTGCGAGGGATACGACTTGCCGTAAATAGTGACCCATTCCGTTTCGGCTTCCAGCAACGCCCGCAATGCGGGGTCTCGGTCCGGCTCGATGCCGGGGCGGCAGGCCATGCCGAATGCCACCAGCTGCGCATTGCGGAGCGACGACTTTTTCATTTCGCTGAAAAAGTTGCGGTCGGTTGGGTTGGAACCCGGATATCCGCCTTCGATGAAGTCAATTCCGAATTCGTCCAGCACGTGGGCGAAACGGATGCGTCCGGATTCGGAGAAAGAAACCCCTTCGCCCTGCGTGCCGTCACGAAGCGAGGCGTCGTAAATGCGGATTTTCCTTTGCATCACTTCAAATTGAAAAATTCGTTGTAAAGGGAACGGACGGCCTTGTTGCGCTGTTCCGCTTTGATGCCGAATACGATACTGATTTCCGAGGAACCTTGGCTCATCAGCTCGATGTTGACGCCCGCCTCGGCGAGTGCGCGGGTGGCGCGGGCCGCCATGCCGACCGTGTAGTAAAGCCCTTCGCCGACCACCATGATCATGGCGTAGCCGCGGGTGAGCGTGACCGAGTCCGGATGCAGTTCGTTGCGGATCCGGTCCATCACGATTTTTTCGGTCTCGCCGTTCAGGTTGCGGGTGCGGATGATTACCGACACGCTGTCGATGCCGGACGGCATGTGGTCGTACGCCACGCCGCACTCTTCGAGGATTTGCAGCAACCGGCGGACAAAACCGACCGCGCGGTTCATCATGTATTTGTCAACGTACAGGTTGCAGAATCCGTCATCGCTCGCGATGCCCACCACGCCACCGGCGATCACCCGGCGGGACTGCACGATCATGGTGCCTGGCAATTCGGGGTGGTTGGTGTTGCGGACATTGATCGGGATGCCCGCCTTGACCACCGGACGTACCGCTTCGTCGTGGAATACTCCGAACCCGGCGTATGCCAATTCCCGCATTTCCCGATAGGTCATGGTTGGGATTCCGCGTTTGACGTCCGGCACCACGCGCGGGTCAACCGGATAGACGGAATCGACATCGGTGAAGTTTTCGTATATGTCTGCTTTGACAGCGGCCGCCAGAATCGATCCGGTGATGTCGGACCCGCCGCGGGGGAAGGTGGCGATTTTCCCGTCTTTGGTGACTCCGAAGAATCCGGGGAAGATTACCAGTTCACTGCGTCCCAGCAGCGATCCGGCCAACATGCTGTATGACTCTTCCAGCAATTGGGCGTTGCCGAAGTCGCTGGAGAGGTACATCCCGGCCTCGCCGGGATTGACATAAACCGCGTTTGCGCCGCGCGCCCTAAAGGCCTGGGCCACGATTTTGGCGCTGTTGTCCTCGCCGGCGGCTTTGAGACAATCCGTGTACATGCCCGCGTGCGACTTGTCCCCGGCCAGGCGGGCGCGGAGGTCGCGCTCGATCTCCGCCACCACCTCCGGCGGAAGGTTGAGGTCGCGCTGTATTTCCCCGTAACGGTTCACGATGGCCGTCAGCAGGCTTTCCGTCTCTTCCCCGTTTAGCGCGGCCGAGGCCAGCTTGATGAGCATATCGGTGACTTTGGTGTCCCCGCTGTTACGCTTGCCGGGGGCGGAGACCACCACAATCCGCCGGTCGGGGTCGGCAAGGATGATGTCGATTATTTTGGTCACTTGGGCGGCGTCCGCCACGGACGAACCGCCGAATTTGCAAACTTTCATGGATTGAGCAACCTCTACAGCACCCGCAGTTTGACGGGTTCTTCGCTTACCACGCCGGAGACAAGGATTTCATGGAGCGCGGTTTCCACCGCCTCGACCGTTGCGGGATGGGTCAGCACCACCACCGGCACGAAACCGTTGTTCACGTTGCTGATGGTTTCCTTTTGGGTGGCGGCCAGCACGCTTACGCCATGGCGCCCCAGCGACGCGGTAAAGGTGGCCAACGCCCCAGCCCGGTCGCTCACCATAAGACGGATGTAGAAACGGCTCACCTCTTTTTCCGCCGGACGCATCTGGTATTTCCCGGTGTTGGCGGTGCATACCGCCTGGGCATAGCGAGGCCGGTCGAAGGTGAGGTTTCTGGCGATATCGCCGATGTCGCCGATCACGGTGCTGGCGGTCGGGGCGCGCCCGGCCCCGCGCCCGTAGTAGAGCGTGTCGCCGCTGAGGTCGCCGCGAATCATTGCCGCGTTGAACACCCCGTTCACCGAGGCCAGCATGTGGTTCATCGGCACTAGGGTGGGGTGGACGCCAACTTCGACTTCGCCGTCGCCGCTCTTGATGGTGGCGAGCAGTTTGATGCGGTAACCGAACTGGGCGGCGTACTGGACATCGATCCCGCTCAAGTTGCGGATGCCCTCTACCTCCACGCTCTTAAGCGGCACATAAAAACCGTAAGCCAGCGAGGCTAAAATGGTCGCCTTGTGGGCGGTGTCGAAACCGTCAATGTCCAGACTCGGATCGGCCTCGGCGTAACCCGCCTCCTGGGCGGCTTTCAGCACCTCGTCGAACGGCAGCCCTTCATGTTCCATACGGGTAAGGATGTAGTTGCAGGTGCCGTTGAGGATACCGTGGATGGTCTCGATCCGGTTGCCGGACAAACCCTCGCGCAGCACGCGGATTATCGGGATGCCCCCGCCCACGCTGGCGCCGAAATAGATGTCCACCTGCTTCTCGGCCGCCGCGCCGAAAATCTCCCCGCCGTACTCCGCGAGCAGTTTCTTGTTGGCGGTTACCACCGATTTGCCGGAATTGATCGCCTCCAGCACAAATTTTTTCGCGATGCCGGTGCCGCCGATCAGTTCGACGATAATCTGGATTTCGGGATCGTGGATTACGGACATCGCGTCGGTAGTGAGCATTCCCTCCGGGATTTTAATCCCGCGGTCGGTAGTCACGTCCAAGTCCGCGATTTTCCGCAAAACAATATCCACGCCCAGCCGCTGCGAAAGCAATTCGCGGTTGGAGAGCAACCCCTCCGCCACGCCCGCGCCGACTGTGCCGAAACCTAATAGGCCAACACCGATTTGTTTCATAATTCTTACCTGCTTTCTCTAAAAAACAAAGACAAAGCTTATTATACCGCACCCGTCATCGGCAATCAAGCGAGAAAATCAGCAGCTAGCCGGTTTGGCGGTTTGAAAATGAAAAGCTAAGGATTAAGAGTGAAAAATTAAGGCAGCTCTCTTCATTCTTCTCTCTTCCTTCTTAATTTCCAAACTCTTCACTCGTACCTCGTACTTCCAATTTTTTGGTTCTTGACTTTGTACGGCTGATAGGGTAACATTATCAGCAAAATCATTGGGTGGTTTTTTTTTTATTGTCACAGTGGAGAGGTGTTCTTATGAAAAACAGCGGTATGCATAGTCTGTTTTGTTCACTTTCTGCAACATTGTTTGCTTTCGCTTCCGTCGCCGGAACGGAATTGGTGTCGAACGGCGACTTCGAACAGGGCGCTGCCACCGACCAGACGTGGGGATCGTACTCCGGCAAGGGCGGGTACGATAATCCCGGCTGGACGGTGTCGGATCAAGGCGGCCTGGCGAAGCCCAACGGCACTTGGATGAACAATAAGCTGGAGGTCGGGGGCTGGGCGGTTTTTCTCCAGTCGAACGCCACCAAAGGATCTTCTGCTTATCAGGACGTGACGGTTCCCGAATCCGGCACCTACCGCATTTCATTCCGGTTGGCGGCGAGGCCCGGCTATAGCGGCCAGACGGTCAAAGTGAGTTTCGGCGACACGCTGTTGGACACGTTCACCACTACCGACTCTTCTCTGGCGTTCTGGCACAGGGAGCTTGATCTTGCCGCCGGCACCTATCGGCTGCTTTTCGACGCGCAAATCAGCTCCAGCGACAGGGCCACCATTTTCGATGCGGTAAGCGTACGTCAGATCAACGTGCGTACTTGGACCGGTAACGGCCAGAGCGGTTCCATCACCGATGCCGGCAACTGGGGCGGCGCCCCAGGCGCGGCGTTGGCCCTTACCTCTGACGATTATCTGATTATTGGCAAAGCGGCGGAGGTGTCCGTCCCGGCGGACGTGACGGTTGACGGCATTCAGATCGCGGGGCGCGGTGCGGTGAGTTTCTCCGGCGAAGGTGCCATCACAGTGGCCAATTTCATTCTCGGAGAGTCGGCGAGGGACGCCGTTTTCAACTGCCCGGTTAAATTTAACGGCACCTATATGGTGTTCAAGAACCAGTCGGTCAAATTCGCCGGTGGCGTTACCGCGACTTATCCCGACGTTACGTTGCGTACTATGGCCGGCAGCGAACTGAGCCGCACGCTGGAAGGCGACTTTACCTTTACGGAAGACTGGGTGGCCGCCCTATGCGGATCTGACGCCGATCGTCCGTGGATCGTACCGGCGGGTTCGACTGTGCACGGCAGGTCGTTTACCGGTCTCCAGAACAGCCACCGCTCTATCTTAAAACTTTGCGAAGGCGCGAGTGCCTATTTTACCAGTGTCGTCAACGGCTGGGATATCGGTGACATCGACATTGACGGCTACATGGAGGTTAGCGGCGAGATGATCGTGCAGACCCGCGGTACGTCGTCCGCAGACGAATCGCATTTCGGGCGCAAAGGCAACATCGGCACCCTCAAGGCGAACCGTATCGCGAAAGTCGGTCACGCCATCGCCGGCTCGTACATCCCCAACCTGATCGTCGGTTCGGGCGGCATGGGCGCTTTGGAGCAGGATTACTATTGGCGGTTCATGGTCGATACGACGCTAACCGCGACGGAAAATTTCAACTTCCTGGGGTTGCAGCTGGCGTCCAACCATGCCGACTGGGGTATCAGCTTAAACGGGCGTGTCACGCTTACGGTGAACGTTCCAGAGGGCATCACCGTCACGTGCGGCATTGGCATCCTCGGCGAAGGATCCCTGCGTAAGACCGGCGCGGGAACGCTCGTGATGACCGACACCTTCAACGGCGTCTCCGACTACCTCAAGAACTACGGCACTCTGCCTGCGCTGACCGCCGGCACATTTGTGGACGAAGGCGTTCTGCAGGTTGAGGCCGCCGGGCAGCTTGGGGCAACCCCCGTGAAGTTGGCTGCTGGCACATTGATGAAGATCGCCCCCGGCGTGTCGATTTCCAACCGGATCTTCGGTGAAGGCACCATCCAGTTCGCGAATGGCGACACCCTTGCGAACGCCGGAGCGCCCTGGTGCGCTGCGGCGGTCGAGTTCGCGACCGCCACCGACAGGGTAACGGTGACTGCGCCCGAAAATACCGCTGCTCCCTTCGTGTTCCTGACCGGCGTGAATGCGGCCGACCTTTCGCGTTTCACCTACGCTGCGGGATCGCTTTCGGTGAAGGGTGGCGCGCTGATGCTTGCGGATGCTGCGGCGGCCACTGATTACGTGTGGAACGGCGGCGCTAGCGGCGACTGGGCGACCGCCGCCAACTGGACTGTCGGCGGTGCGGTTGCGGCGGCGGCTCCGGCTTCTACCGCTACGATTCGCTTCGAGAACGATGTGCCCGTAACCGTGTCCGGCGCGTCCGCGCTTGCGGTCTCGAAGATTGTCACCACTACCGGCGCGCTGGTTACGTTCGACTGCCCCGTCACCTTCGCCAGCACCTACAATGTGCTGAACGCCGCGATGGCTCCGAACTTCGCGGGCGGCGCCACGGCGACCGTTCCCGACGATTCGCTCACCGAGGCGAACATTCCCTCGCACGAACTCAAGGGCGACATCACCTTCACCGAAAACTGGACGATTCCGGTCCAACCGTCGGCAAGGCCCTTCGTGCTTGCGGCCGGTTCCACCCTGACCGGCAAGATGCTCACCGGCGTGACTTATGACAACACCAACCCCGTGCTGCGCATCGACGACGGCGCGGTGGCCACGTTCGATTCGGTTGAAGTGGCGGGCAAGCTCGTCTTCTTCCTGAACGGCGGCAACCTCGTTTCAAAAGGCGACATCACGACCGGCGGCGTGCAGACCCCGCGCGATTTCGGCTACTATGGGCAGGACAATGTCGGCACCGTGGAGGCGCGCGGCATCTACAAGAACGTGACGGGTTATGGCAACATCAACATCTACACCACTAATATGGTAGTGGGAGCCGGCGGTTTCGGAATGTATCGCAAGGATTACGCGTTCGTCCTGTGCGTTGACACGAAACTGACGGCGAAGGATGACTTCACGATCTACCAGCCCCTGGCGGAGGATGTCCCGAAGGACGGCGACTGGGGTATCAATATGAACGGCTTTACGTTTACGCTCGACACGGCGGGGCACACCGTCGTATTCGACTCCTACGTCAACAACAACGCTTCCACGCTAATCAAAGAGGGCGCGGGCGAGATGATCATGCAGAGCCGCCAGAAACAGCATACCAGCGGCACGATCCTGAACGGCGGCCTCACGACGGTGAGAACCGTTGGTTCGCTAGGCAGCGGCACCACCACGGTGAACAGCGGCGCCACGCTAAAATTCGCGGACACCGCCACCGCCCACTATTATCCGATCGTGGTCAGCGGAGGCGGCATTCTTATTAACGAAGCCGGCGTGTCGTGTCCTTCAACGCTCACCCTTAAAGACGGCGCGATTATCAAGCCGCAACAGAACACCTACATCTCCGCCGACCGTGTGGATTTGCCCGGTTCGGGGACTGTTTACGTTGACATGACAACCTTTATGATGGTTAACGGCGTCTCCAATCCATTGCTCGGCGGATTGAAGGATGGCGAAGAAGTGAAGTTTACCCCGTTGGTGCCGCAGGGAATCGCCGGCGCGCTTACGGTTGACAACGGCATTCTCTACTTTACTCCAGTTTCCGGCGGAACGGCGGCTTCCGACCTCTTCTGGCACCAGGTTGGCGATCCCACTTGGTCGGTGGGGGTGGCGGCGTGGACGAACGCCGCCGGGGCGCAGGTTACCTTCACGCCTTACGCGAATGCCACCATTGCCGAGACAGCGAGTATCAATCTGCCGAATGATGTGATGGTGAATGACATTAACGTCACGTCCGATGCCGACGTGGTGTTGAACGGCGCCGGTAAAATCGGCGGTTCCGGAAAGCTGATAAAGACCGGTAACGGCACGTTTACGTTCAATGCCCAAGGCGGCCTTGATTCGCAGCCCATCCTTATTTCCAACGGCGTTTTCAGGGTCGGCAATGATCTTACTGACATTGCATTGGGCAGTCCGGCGGAGACTTCGCCCATCGTGGTGACGGACGGCGGAACCCTGGACATCAACTTCACCATCGACGGGATTCCTTTCCACACCAACCGCAACATGGTGACCCGCAACAAGCTTATCACCATCGCCGGTGATGGCTATGAAGGGCAGGGGGCTATCGTCAACAACAACAAGATGGGGTATGACACCATCAGCCACCTTGAACTGACGGATGATGCTTCCGTGGGCGGTTCGGTTCGTTTCGATGTCCGCGGCAACAAGGCGGCAGCCATCGGATATGCCATAAATGACGGCAGGATCTACGGTCCCGGCCAACGCTTGACGGTACGCAACACCGACACGTTCGGCATCGTGTATTCCGATGTGACGCTCGACTCGCTCTACATTTCGGATGGCGGCAAAGTCCAGATTGAAGGAACCGGAACCTATAATATCGCCGATGGCATCCATTTGGTCAACGGCAACATTATTTTCTACGGTGCCACATTCAATAACGTTCCGGTGGTTGCGGAATCCGGTAGCAATACCTTTAATACCGGTAGCGGCACGCCCACGATGAGCGGCACGATTACGGTGAAGGACGGCGCCACGCATACGCATACCGGTGGCTCCGCCATCTACACCGGCAAGGTCAACGGCAAGCTCGGGTTCACCGGCGGAACGGTCATCCTCAACGGCACCCAGCATACCAGCGGTATCGAGGTGGCGGGTTCGCTCGCCACTGGCATCACCAGGATCCGCCAGAGCGGCACCTATACCGGGGCTGACATCACCAGTCAGGTGTTGGGCGTGGCGGATGAAAACGGCACGACGGTTAATGTCGTGTTTAAAGACTCCAAGATCGACACCCAAAGCGCAATGGTCAGCTGGGGCTGCGGCACCAAGGCGGCGGCGCCGGCGGGTTCGATTTCGGTCGGCGAGGGCACAGTGTTCAACTGCGCAAAGCTTGCCATCGGCGATGACGGCACCAGCGTCAGCAACAATATGCGGCAGGTGTTTTCGGTGGACGGCGGCACGTTCAACCTCACTAATGTTGACTTCTTTGTTGCATACAACGGCCCGAACTCGAAGTTCATCATGAACTCCGGCACGGCGAATGTTGACAAGGCGGTCATCAAGCTTCGTGCCAACAACGCCCAGCTTGGCGGATACAACAACTCCCAGTTCATCCAGAACGGCGGCGTGTTCAACTACGGCGGCTCGGGCTTCACCGCACGATACGAGGACAACTCCGAAGACGGGCAGATTGTCCTAAAGGGCGGCGAGTTCAACGCCTCCGCTGATTGGTCGATTCCGCATTTTATCCCGACGTGCTTCAAGGGCGGCGACGCGAACGGCTGGACGCTCAACCAGGCGGACGGCACGACGGCGACGTGGACGACAGCGCTCCAGGGCAACGGCGACGTGACGCTGAACGGCGCGGCGACGCTCGCGGGCGACAAAGAGATTCAAGGTGCCGTGGGAGGCAAATGGACGGTCGGCGACGGCTTCACTGCGGGCTTGCAGGGCGCTGCGTCGCTCCTCGGCGGACTTTCCCTCGGAGAGGGCGCAACGGCGACAATTGATGTCGCGACAGACCGCAGCGCAGTCTTCACGGCTCGCGACTTTGGTAACCGCGATTTAGCGCATGCCGAAAGTATCGTTGGACGTTTCAACAAGAAGACCGGCGGAACCACGCGCGGTACGATCACGCATAACGAAACCCACCTCTTCACGCATTATGATACCGCCAAGCGTCCGTTCGGCGACATGAACTACACTGCTGCCTATGCCGTCGGACAGTTCTACGTTGAAGAAAGTGCCAAGGGAGATTGGTCGTTTGAAGGCAAGTGCGACGACCGGGTGGCGTTGTGGATCGACGGCGAGCTCGTCATGATGACAACCGGCGACTGCAACACCGGCACGGGGACTAAAAACTTGACCGCCGGCTGGCACTCCTTCCGCCATGTTATCTCGGACAACACCGGCGGCTTCGGGGCGGACAACGGCAACGCCTACCAGACGGTTGGCTACAAGGACGGCAGCGGCAAGATGGCCACCTTTGCGCGCTTCAACGTGGAGAACCTGAAGATGCGTCCGGCGGCTGACATGGCTGACCCGAACAACACCAACACGATCCGCTGGAGCCACTACAAGGGTACGTCTGCCACCGTGACCGCCAACACCTACAAGAATGACGAGTTCGCGTGGGACTTCTGCTGCATCACCAACAACCTGCAGTACCTCCAGTGGTACGGCAGCAACAACACGACGTGGTTCAACACCTATACGGTCAACCGCTACGACGGCTGGTTCTTCGTGACTGCGGAGAACGCGGACAAGGAATGGACGTTCCGCTCGAACTACGACGACCGGGCCGCGCTGTGGATTGACGGCGTGGATACGGGGCTTACCGGCGACAGCAACAACACTCTTTCCTACACGGTAGCGCTTTCACGCGGTTGGCACCGGTTCCGCATCCAGACG
>JAFTCL010000051.1 GCA_017454745.1 Kiritimatiellia bacterium | reverse complement strand
TCCCGGCGGCGGCTTCGCGCTCAAGGCGCTCGTGCCGGTCCACTACCAGCTCCTCGACTACTCGCAGGGCGCGATGCGCGTCTTCGACGTGGACGACACCGGCACGCCGCTCCCCACCTCCCACGAGGTAACGCCGGAGCGCTACATCGTCCACCGCTCGGACCTCATGCCCGCGCCCGACAACTGGGGCGGCGCGATGCGCTCTATCCTCTTCTGGTGGCTGCTGCGCACGATGTCGCGCCAGTGGTGGGCCGACCTCCTGGAGCGCTTCGGCGTCCCGTTCCTGAAGGGCAAGTACTCCGACGAGAAGGGGAAGTCCACGCTCGAGCGCGCGTTCCGGCTCGCCGTGCGGCTCGGCGCGATCGTCGTCTCGAAGAACACCGAGGTCGAGGTCGTGCAGGCCGCGAGCGGCGACGCCTCCAACAGCCACGAGCGGTTCATCACCATCTGCAACCAGGAGATATCGAAGCTCGTCGTCGGCCAGACCCTCTCCTCCGCCCCCTCGCCCACGGGAGAGCTCGGCGGAGGCACCGCGAACCTCCAGGGAGAGGTGCGGGACGACATCAGGAAGGCCGACGCCAAGTCCCTCGCCGCGACGCTGCGCGGCCAGCTCTTCGACCAGCTCCTCGCCATCAACGGCCGGCCCGGGCGCGCCCCGAAGATACTCTTCGGCTCCGAGTCCGCCCGCGAGCAGGCCGCCACGCTCACGGTGATCGGCAAGCTCCGCGCGGCCGGCCTGGAGCCTGACGACGACGCCCTCGACACCCTTTCCGAGCGCATCGGCTTCGGCATCCGCCGCGCCGCCGCCCCCCAGTCCCCGATGCTTCCCTTCTCCGCGTCCCCGCTGGGGTTCGGGGGCGCCGCCCCCGTCCCTTCCCCCGTCCCCCTCACCGCCGGCGACGCCGTCGACGACCGCCCCGCCGCCTCGTCCGCCGCCGACCTCCTCCGCGCCTTCGCCGCCGACCTCGCCCCGCTCAAGGACGTCATCGCGGCCTCCGCCTCCCCCGAGGACTGCGTCCGCCGCGTCGAGGAGTGGGTCTCCAGGCACAACCCCTCCAACGCCGCCGACGTGATCGAAAAGGCGCTCTACGTCTATTCCATGGCCGGCGCCCGCTCCGCCCGCCCCGTATCGAAGCGGGCGGCTTTAGCCGCCAGTCCAGACGAGATTGTGTGCCTTCTCAGCGCCGATCGGGTCCCGGCGGGCAATGGCAACGGCGGCCAGTTCACCGGCGACACAAACCCGCCAAGCGGTGGAATCCCCGAAACGAATCTTGCTCGCCGCCAGCGTGAATGCAAGGAGGCACTGGAGGCGTACAAGGCATCCACCGACCATCCGTCAGTCGATGACATCACGAGCGGGAGAATCGGAATCGACGAGGCCCTGCGAAAGGGTTTTGAGGCAACCTTCGGCGGGCAGAAGGTCATCTTCTTCACGCAGGTACTCGCCGATCATTATCAGAAACGAGGAGAAGACGCGCGTCTTGGAATGATCAAGCACGTCTTGGGGGTACGCTCCAATATGTTCCCGGTAAATCACCCAGGTGAGCAAATAGGACTGGTGGAACGTCCAACAAGCAGAAACGCCGGAAATCGCCATGTCGTTACGGTAGATCGTGCGACCGGTATAGCTGTCAACGTGATGAGGTGCAGTGATGCGTACATCAAGCGTGAATATAAATAAAATGCCAGCACTAAACCGCTTGCGCGGCGGGGTGCTGGCGAGGGCATTATTTCAGCCGGGGACACTTTCGTGCCCGAACGCCGCAAAGTGTATCACACTCGCGGAGGCGATGCAAGCATGAAAGATGAGAAAAAAGGCGAATTTATGAAGCAGACGTTTTCCCGATGCGGCCTAAAAGTGTTCTCGGCATTGAGGGCGGTACTTTACTGGCTGTCCGGGAAAGCGTTAGACACCCAGGTCTATTGTTCCAATCGGACTGGCGATGAACCCTTTTGAACACTGGCATCATCGTCCCTGGCAGAGATCCTCTCGAACCCAAACCAGAACTTTCTGCCGAACCCTAATGCGCACTCCCCGCGCTAATCCCGCCACATCTCCCACAATCCCCCGATTTTTCAAAGGTTTTCAAGCCTTATCAAGCCTCTTCACCCCCCATCAACCTCCCGCCATTTCTTTCTAGTTGTTGTAACGGCAGTGACTTGTTCTGTACTTGGCGCGGGAGCGCCAAATTTAGAGGCAGCCGCCTCAAGCCATATCGCCCTCACTCCGGCTGGCGAGGCGGTCAAGGGCGAGTTTATGAGAATTGGCGAGCATCACTCCGAGATCAAGCCGCTGTTCATTCAGGTAATGCCCGACCACGTTCATTTTATCATTCATGTGACAAAGCCGATGGCGCGGCCACTCGGTCAGGCAATAGCGGGCTTCAAGGCGGGCAGTTCAAAGGCCGCCATTGGTAAGTGCGGCCTTTGGGCAGAGGGGTTTCAAGATACGATTCTCTTTCACGAAGGCCAGCTTGATGCGATGTTTGCCTACCTTCGCGATAATCCGCGCCGCCTAGCGGTAAAGCAACTTTTCCCCGAGCTGTTTATGGTGAGGAATGATTTGTGCTTGAAACTGCCGCTTTCGGCACAGGATCGGCCTCTCTGTTCAGTACTCGGCGCGGCAGCGCCGAGCTTTAATGCCCATTTCTCGGCCATCGGCAATCTCTTTCTTCTCGACTCGCCTAACATCGTTCAAGTGCAGTGTTCGCGCTCCTACCTCGCCTACATGCGCGTTCCCAAACCTGGCTGCGGGCGTAAGATCGCCCGCGATGCCGCTGTCGTTCCGATTATAGAAAAGACCGCACCCGAATTTGAAGTGAAGCGCGACGAACTGCTCGCCGCAGCAAAACATGGCACGGTTTTGATTTCGCCTTGTATCTCTGACGGCGAGCGCGAAATCTCGCGGCTTGCCTTTGCCGCTTCGTTGCCGGTAATCGCGCTTCGGAATATGGGTTTTTCGTCGCTCTACAAACCCGGCGGCAAGCTCTTCGACAAGACGGCGAATGGTAAGCTTCTTTTGCTCGCTCCCGCTGCTTGGCCTTATTCCACGGAGGAGAAGCCGATGACCCGCTTCGATGCCTGTGCATTAAATCGCATAGCTCAGCTGATCGCTGGCGCTGGCGCGGCCGATATAAACTACAAAGGCATACAGCCCAAGGACATCGACCGCCTAGTGCGCGAGGCGGTCGCCAAAGGAGGCGCTTGATTCAGCACTTCGAGGACAAATTACACCTATGCCAAGTGTTTATGCGTTTACCTACCTTCGCGACAACCCGCACCGCCTAGTGGTAAGGCAGCTTTTCCCCGAGCTATTTATGGAGAGGAATGATTTATGCTTGAAACTGCCGCTCTCGGCAGAGGATCGGCCTCTTTGTTCAGTACTCGGCGCGGGAGCGCCGAGCTTTAATGCCCATTTCTCGGCCATCGGCAATCTCTTTCTTCTCGACTCGCCGAATATCATTCAGGTGCGGTGCTCGCACGCATATCTCGCCTACAAGCGCGTTCCAAAATCTGGCGGTCGCCAAAGGGAGCGCTTGATTCAGCACTTCGAGGACAAATTGCACCTATGCCAAGTGTTCTTGCGTTAACTTATAACCGAGACTTGACACTAATTTGGTTTTCAATCGGGATTTGTTTTCATTGCGAAGATTTTCGTAGGACATTGGATTCTCTTGCGATTCGGGGCGAGATTATGGTAAATTGTCTTTGTCGAAGACTTTGATGATTTTGACGACATCTATGACGAATTCGACCGTCGGCTCGATGAACTCCGGAACCAGCCTAATCCCTAGCGGGAAATAATTTGTCGCCCGAACGGTTATGCGCGGAACTGTTCATTTTATTGTATGAAGAGCAGGCTCGGCGGCAGGATGTTTGCCCCGAATTATATTATGATTTCTCGATCAATGTTCCATCCCGGCGAAAGATGCCGAGGGAAGAGCCAGAAGAAGATTGGAAGGAGTGGCTGAAGGAACGGGTGCCGGACGGGACGGTTGTCCCGCCGCCTGCTAGCCGCGAGACGGTGCGGATACCTAATCTTAATAGCCCGAGCCCGTCTTTCGACGCCGACCCGCGGAAAGAGCCCCGTTCCCAAGGAGAAAGGAACGGGGCGGGGTGCTTGTTGTTACAATTTGCGGAGAACGCGGGTAAGATAACATAATCCGCGTAGGATGTGCAAGCACAAAAGTTAGTTTAGTCTAATTTTTTTCTCGTCGGGAAATTGGCTTGCGCGGGATATGCGCCAGTTGTTACAATAAAAATGTTTTAACAAAGAAATGGAGATGGTTTATGACGGTTTTACCAGTCACAGTCTTGTTCTTGTTTGCCGCATATTACGGTGTGGCGGCTAATGGAATTTCAGCTGAAAAAGCGTCGGGCGCAGAAACGCCAACGATGGGATGGTCGAGCTGGAACACCTACCGGGTGAACATTTCGGAAGAACTCATCAAGAAACAGGCAAGTTTAATGGTCGAGTTGGGGTTGGACAAGTGCGGTTACCGGTATGTCAATATTGATGACGGGTATTTCGGCGGACGCGATGCCGGAGGAAAGCTAAAGACGCATCCGCAACGTTTCCCCAACGGGCTCAAAGGGGTTGTGGATCATATACACGGCCTTAGGCTGAAGGCGGGGATTTACTCCGACGCGGGTGAGGACACGTGCGGATGTTTTTGGGATAAAGACGTGCTGGGTTCGGGCGTGGGCCTCTACAAACACGAGAAGCAGGACGCGGAATTCTTTTTCAACGAGCTTGGCTTCGACTTCATCAAGATCGACTTTTGCGGCGGTGACCGCTGTCAGAACGCAAAGCACCTTTCGCTCGACGAGCGCGACCGGTACACCGCAATCCGCAAGGCCATCGACTCGGTAAAACCCGGTGTCCGGATTAACGTTTGCCGCTGGAACTATCCCGGCACTTGGGTGCGCGAAATCGGAAGTTCCTGGCGCATCAGCGCGGACATCAACCCGACGTGGGGACGCGTTAAGGCGATCATTAAGGAGAATCTCTACCTTTCCGCCTACGCGGCGCCCGGTGCGTACAACGACATGGATATGCTTGAGGTTGGGCGCGGGTTCACGGACGAGGAGGATCAGACCCACTTCGCCGTGTGGTGCCTGATGAGTTCCCCGCTTCTCATAGGTTGCGACCTCGAACAGCTCAAATCGAAGCCCAAGACGCTCGCGCTCCTCAAAAATACCGATTTGATTGCGCTCGATCAGGACACCGCCGCGCCGCAGGCGTATGTAGCGGAGCGTAACGGAGACGCGTACGTTCTCGTGCGTGATCTTGAGAAGCCGTTCGGCACAGTGAGGGCCGTCGCGTTTGTCAATCTTGAGGACAAGGAGAAGAAGCTTATGGCGGCGTTTGGCCCGTTTGGGGATCTCGACCTTGACGGGAAGCTTCTCCACGTACGCGACCTCACGGCGCAACGGGATCTTACCGAGGCGGAGATCGACTCGTCTTTGGGGGATAGCTCGCTTTACGGCTTGCGCAGTATGTTCTACGTAACCGTACCGCCGCACGGTACTCGCATCTTCCGTGTCGAGGCGGAAAAACGATTGGAACGGACGCGTTACGAGGCGGAGACTGCCTTTCTCCCGACATACCAGAAGCTGCACGACGCGAAGAAAGTCAAAACCGCATACTACGAAAAGAAGGACAATGCAGCTGGCGGGATGGTCGTGACGGGCGCTGGCGGGCGCAAGGACAACTTCATTGTTTGGGAACGTGTCTGGAGCGAAAACGGCGGGGAATACAGAATGTCTGTGGTGACGGCGGGCGAAGGCGGGACTGTGGCGGCGCGGGTCAATGGAATAGTAAGCGCAGAAGGGGCCAAGGACGAAAAGGGCGTTGTCAATTTTCGCGTGGAATTGAAGCCGGGGCTTAACGAAGTATGCCTATTCAATGACAGCGAACCGCTCCCGGCAATTGACCGCATGTGGATCATAAAGTCGCTGGAATTATCGCGAAAGGAAAAAATTCCATGAAAAAAGCGACAGCATTTTTAATCCTCGCGGCGGCAATTGGGGGAATGCATACCGGATGCATTTCCCAGGCGGAAGTCGCGGCCAAAAACTGTTTCAGACCCGACATTTCGTATGAAGACGGAAAAGAAACTTTCACCGGCCCGGCGCGGGGTTACGCGCCGGGCGGCTGGAACGTGTTCAAGCCCGATGGGCTGCCGAAGTGGAAGGGCGCGAAGGCGTACAACTCGTCGCTTTGGGAGCTGAGCCGGTTTTCAGGCGGGCGCGTCCAGGGCAAGCATGCCGTGCCGACCAACCGCGTGGGCGGGGTGGATATGCCGCTCACGGACGCGATGAAGGCGGACGTGCGGCGGTATCTTGAGGAGACGCGGCAGAAAGGCGGGTCCTTAATCGTACGGCTTGGCTACACGTGGAGCGACTCTTGCGGTTGTGAGCCGTCGGACTTTGACATCGTGCTGGGTCATGTCCGCGATCTCTCGAAGATCATGGCGGACTATGACGACGTGGTGGTTGGCGTGGAGGCCGGAGTGGCCGGCCCTTGGGCGGAGATGCACTCGTCGGACTACTGCAAACCGGAGTACATGAACCGCGTGTTAAAAACGTACTGTGATAACCTTTCGACCAATATCTCGATTCTGGTGCGGACTCCGCATTACATCGCGTCCTACATCGGCACGAACACCGTCGGCACGCTTGACATGCTGCCGTTCCGGGACGCTGATCTGCGGCGGTTCGGAATGTACAATGACGGATACCTCGGCACATGGTGGGACTACGGCACCTGGTCGGGCCATTGGAAGCGCGAGTGCGGATGTCAGCTGCTCAATACATTCGGCGACCATCCGTATGGCGGGGAGCTTGCCTATGTGAGTCTCGATTGGCTGGAAAAGAACCGTGAGAAGAGCGGGGACCTGTTCAACATCGAGAAGTGGAATATTGTCAAGGACTGGTACGAGACGCATCTCAATTATCTTAGAAACGTCGGAGACAAGAAGCATTCGCTCTGCGCATTCATCGCCGGGAAGACGTTCAGCGTCGAAACATTCCGTTTTGACGGAATGCCGGAACTGAAAGAGTACGACGGGCTGGATCTCCACAAGTTCATGCTGGACCACATGGGCTACCGTTTTGTTTTGCGTGACGCCAGTTTGCCCAAGACCCTAGTGTGCGGAAAGCGCGCACAGTTCTCGTTGAAGGTGGAGAACACCGGTTTCGGGAAACTGCTTCTGCCGTCCCGCGCCGAGGCGGTTTTGGTTTCGGGGGGCGTTACGAACGTTTCGAGCGCGGTTCTGGGGGATTTCGACTTCTCTTCGCTGGAGGGTGGCGGAAAACGCAGGGTGGAAGTGTGGTTCGATGTTCCCCGCGATTTGAAAGCCGGGAAATGCGCCGTATATCTTCGCGTCGCGGCCCCGTTGCAGGACGAAAAACCCGGCGAAACGCCGCGCCGTCCCATCCGTTTTGCCAATGCGGGTATGTGGGATGAGACGTTAAAGGCGAATTCGCTGGGCGAGGTTGAGGTGAAAACGCACTGATCGGGTCCAATGTCGGTAAAAAGAGCAGCGCAATAATTTTTCTGCGCTTGCTTGTCGCCGGTTTTTTTGATATCATAATGTTGTTTCTTGGGTTATTGTGTATTGTTCACTTGGCAAAGGAGTTTTGAAATGAAGCTGAATACGGTTTTGGCGGTATCCTTACTGGTGGCGGTAGGCGTTGGTTTTAGCAGCGGTTGCCACCATCATCACCATAGTGACCACCATGACGGCGGAAGACCTGTCTACGTTGTCCCCGGCGGCGGTTCGCACCACCATGGCCCCACCAATGCGCACCCGGCCCCGGCCCCGACGCATCATAAGCCCGTGGTTGCACCGCACGGCGGCAAGCCGATGGCTCCGGCCCCGAGCAAGCCCGGCATGGCGGCTGTCGGAAAGCATCCCGGCAAGGCTGACCGCGGGCAGCCCGGCGGTTTCAACCACCGTCCCACCTCTTCCGGCGTTCCGCGTCCGGCAGCCGGCGGAAAGAACGTCCCGCCCAAAGGCGGTTCCGCCAAGCCGACTCCCGGCCATGCCCAGCCGCCGGTAAAGAAATAACGGTTCTTTGTAGGAAAGGTTTCGCTACATGCGCATTATCGGGGTCATTCCTTCGCGTTGGGGGTCAACGCGTTTTCCGGGCAAGAGCCTGCATCCGATTTGCGGCAAGCCCTTGGTGCAGTGGGTGGTCGAAGCGGCCAGCCGGGCGAAGTTGCTGGACTCGGTGCTGGTCGCTACGGACGATGCCCGCATCGCCGACGCCGTCCGGGCGTTTGGCGGATGCGCGGTAATGACGCGGGCCGACCATCCCTCGGGGACCGACCGCGTGGCGGAGGCGGCGCAGCCCCAGGATGACGATATCGTGGTCAACATCCAGGGCGACGAGCCGCTGATCAACCCCGCGCTGATTGACGGGTTGGCGGAGCGCATGCGCGACGATCCCGGATTGGCGATGGCCACCGCCGCCACCCCGATCCGCAATCCGCGCGATTTGGCGGCAACCACCGTGGTCAAGGTTGTTACCGCCCGTGAAGGCGACGCGCTGTATTTTTCGCGGTTGCCGATCCCGTTCCGGCGTGACGGCGAGGCCGATTTGTCTGGCGGTCTTTATTTGCGTCATTTGGGGATATACGCCTACCGCGGGGCGTTTCTGAAGCGGTTCGTTAAAGAACCGCCTTGCGAGTTGGAGTTGACGGAGAAGTTGGAACAGTTGCGGGCGCTGTACATCGGCGGAAGGATTGCCGTGATCAGGACCGACGAGCCGGGCGTGGGGGTTGACACCCCGGAAGACGCCAAGGCGATTGAGCCGCTGTTGCGCGAACGGTTTGGGCTAGGTGAAGGACAATGAAAAAACTGCGGTTGGCGATTTGCGCGTTTGCGGCGGTGATTACGGTTTGCGGCGGGGAACCCGCCGCAAAGCCGGAAGTTGCTGCCGCGCCCGCTCCGGAAACACCGGCCGCCAAGCCAGAGGCGCCAAAAGTCACCTGGCAGGAGTTGGAGCAGCGCTGGGAATCGTTCCGGGCCGCGATGAACAGTCCGATGGAAAACCTGACCCTGCCGCTGGAATATTTCCCCGACGGTCGGGTCAAAGCCAGACTTCAGGCCGGCAAGGCGCAGGTTTTCGACAAAAATACCATTTTTGCCGAGAATGTTAAGGTGGAGCTGTTGAACAACGACGGTAACGTGGAGGCGGTGCTGACCACCGATGACTGTCTGCTGGACCGGCCATCGAAGCAGGGGTATTGCCGCGGGGCGGTGAAGGTTGACTGGGGCAGCGAGCACATCAAGGGACGCGGTTTGTATTTTTCGGCCACCGACGAGTTCCTCAAGATCTTGTCGGAATGTGAGATCCGGACCCGACGGTTTTCCGGGATCAAACTGTAGCAACGCAAGAGGATGATGCCATGAAAAGAGTTTGGATGTTCGCGGTGGTGGCGGTTGCCGCGCTGTTTTGCGGCGGTTTGGATCTGAAGTCCGCCCTAAAACAGGATAAAAAGGCCCCGCAGCGGGAATCGGTGATTACCGCCGACAAGATCGAGTTTGACAACAAGGAGGGTGTGATTCTCTTTGACAATAACGTGCTGGTGGATGATGAGCGTTTTGTGTTGCGTTCCAAACGGCTGCTGGTGTTTCTGGACGGGACTAACGACGTCAAGCAGATTCTGGCGGTGGGCAACGTGGTAATCACCAACGAGATCCGCAGCGCCTCCTGCGACAAGGCGGTTTACACCAAGGAAAACGGTCAGATCGTGATGACCGGCAACGCCAGACTCTTTAACGGCGGTAACCGCGGCGGCGAAGTTCGCGGCGAGCGCATAACCTTCTGGCTCGACGACGAGCGGATGGAGGTTTCGGCCGGCAGCAAGGTGGTGTTGCCTCCGGGTACGTTCAGGAAAGCCGGGGACATCGGCGCGCTGGGCGAAGGCAAGAAGCACGACAAGGACGAGGGCGGCGATCACCCGGAGAAGGAAAAGCCGAAAGGCGAGGGCGGGGACCGTCCGGAGAAAGAAACTCCGAAAGAGTGACCGGTAACGGGATTTTTGACTATGCCTGATTTGACAGCGGAGAGCCTGGTTAAGGAATACGGCCAACGCACGGTGGTGAACGGGATATCGCTCCACGCCTCGTGCGGCGAGATTGTGGGTTTGCTGGGGCCGAACGGCGCCGGGAAGACCACCACCTTCTACATGGTGGTCGGGCTGGTTCGTCCGAACAGCGGTACGGTTTCGTTCCGCGGCGAGGACATCACGGCGATGCCGGTGTTCCAGCGGGCTAGACGCGGGCTGGGTTATTTGGCGCAGGAGGCGTCGATTTTCCGCAAGCTGACCGTTGAAGAAAATGTGATGGCAATCTTGGAGACGCTGGAAGAGCTGTCCAAGGCGGAGCGCCGGGAACGGCTGGACGAGCTGTTGGGCGGGCTGAACTTGACCAAGGTTGCCAAACAGCGGGCGTACACGCTGAGCGGCGGCGAGCGCCGCAAGTTGGAGATTGCGCGGGCGTTGGTTCGGAAGCCCGCGATCCTGATGCTTGATGAGCCGTTCAGCGGGGTGGATCCGTTGGCGGTGCACGACATTCAGGAGATTGTGAAGGATTTGCGCGACCGGGGATTGGGCATCATTGTGACCGACCACAATGTGCGCGAGACCCTGTCGATTGTTGACCGTGCCTATCTGGTTTACGACGGGCAGGTTTTGTGTGAGGGGTCCAGCGACTTCCTGGTGAGCGACGAGACGGCGCGCCGTCTCTACCTCGGCAAGGATTTCCGCATGTGACCGGCATTTAAAAGCGGCCGCGAGGCCGAAAACGAAGGAGGCAGAAATATGGCTATTGAAGTAACGATCCGTCATCAGGAAGCTGGCGCTTGGGCTAAGGATTACGCGGAAAAGCGGGCGCTGAAAATCGTGGAAAAGTTTCCGAAGCTGGAAAGCGTGCGGGTGGTGATTGATTCGCAGCGCGGAATGTACGAGACGGAAATTTTGGCCCAGCAGAAAGGGCAGACCGCGATTGGCACCAAAGAGCATTCTGCCAACCTCCGTTCGGTTATTGACATGGCTGCGGCGCGAGTGGAAAACCAGCTCCGCAAAAAACGCGCCCGTATCGTGTCCAAGGCGATCAGGGGTTAGGTTGTTCTTATGAGCGTGGTCACCTGGAAAGAGAATCCCAAGAACGGCGAGGTCCCGTTTTCCCAAAAGAAAATCGAGGCCCCGCGTTCCAAGGTCACGGTCCGGAAGTTCTTTAACGCAGGTCGGGTCCGGCTCCAGCTGTCTCTGGTGGCCGGCGAGGCCGGGCTGGATAAAGAGATCCCCGAACCGATGCCGTACCGGCCGGGCTTGGCGTTGTCCGGTTTTCTCGGGCATTTCGCTCCCGGCCGCATCCAGGTGATCGGGCTTTCGGAATACGAATACCTGAAGAGCCTTTCGGAGGATGTGCGCGTAGAACGGATCGAGGCAATTTTCCGCGAGCATGTCCCGTGCATTGTGTTCGCCCGCGGGCAGCAGGTTTTTCCGGAAGTGACGCGGCTAGCCGAGAAGGACGGTGTGCCGGTGTTCGTCACCGAGCTGGAGACCAAGATTTTCTTCAACAACGGCACATTCTTGCTGGAGGAACTGCACGCCCCGCGCCGGATCGTACACGGTACGGTAATGGAAGTGGACGGGGTGGGGGTGTTCATCGAAGGCGACCCCGGCCTTGGTAAAAGCGAGACCGCGCTCGGTCTTATCATGCGCGGCCACGCGCTGGTGGCGGATGACGCGCCGGAGTTCCGGCTGGAGGGTACCAACAAGGTAATCGCCTCCGCCAAGCCCGCGACTTTGGGTTACATGGAGATTCGGGGTCTGGGTTTCCTTGAGGTGCCGGTGATTTTCGGCGTCGCCGCCGTACGCGGCGAAAAGCAGGTGGATTTGGTGATTACGCTGGTTCCGCAGAGCAAGGAGTCAGATATGCTTGACCGTACCAACGAGCGGCTGTTGGAACGGGATGTACTGGGGGTAAAGATACCGCAGCGGGTAATTCCCGTGGCGCCTGGGCGCGATCTGGTCAATGTGGTGGAGACCGCCGCACGGCAGTTCAAACGCGATCGAAGTTACGGCGGAAACGCCACTAAAGCGCTTGACGATCAGATTAAGCAGCGCCATGTCGCGCTGTCACGACAAGAGGGGGAGTGAGCTATGGAGAAAGAGGAATTTCGCGATCTGGTGTTGCTTAACAAGTATGGGATGCACGTGCGTCCCGCCGGGCTTTTCGCCAAGGTTGCGTCTAGGTTCAATGCCGATGTCCAGGTTGAGAAGGACGGCAACGTGGTTTCCGGTAAAAGCATCATGGCGTTGATGACGCTGGAGGCGATTTGCGGCTCCACGTTGCGCGTGACCGCCATCGGTCCGCAGTGCCATGAGGTTTTGGATGAGCTGGAAGCGCTGGTGGCGCGGAAGTTCGATATTCCGGACGAGCAGTAACGCCGGGCGATGACAATGGAATCGAGCGCCGTTTGCCCTCCTGTAATGTGCGAGCTATGCGGTTTGCCCGTCTCTCGCGGTTGTGTTTCCGGTCGTGCCGTCGTTTTGGCGCCGCCGACGGAAATCGCCGTGCCCGAATTCACCATTGACGATTGCCAGGCCGAGATTGACCGGCTGGACGAAGCGATTTCCAAATCAAGATCACAGTTGCTGAACCTGAGCGCCGAGCTAAATGCCGGGCGGGAAATTTTCGACGGCATGCTGATGATGCTCGATGACCCGCTGGTTCTGCAGTCGTGCCGCGATGAGATTACCCAGTACCGTGTCAACGCCGAGTTGGCGGTGAAGCGGATGACTGAAAAATTCTCCAACCTTTTCGCGGAGATGGACGACCCTTATCTGCGTGAGCGTTCCCGCGATGTCCGCGACATTTCCGACCGTATCATCCGAAATTTGCTCGGCCGTTTCGAGTCGAGATCCAGAACGCTGTCCGAGCCAAGCATTCTGGTGTCTGATTCCATCTCCCCGGCGGAGTTGCTTTCCTTTTCAAGGCCCAACATTCTGGGCATAATTACCGTTAGCGGCAGCGTCACTTCCCATGTCGCGTTGCTTGCCCGCGCTTTCGGCATCCCGTCGGTCACCTCTATCGCCGGTTTGCTCGACCGGGTGTCCGATGGCGATTTTCTGCTTTTGGACGGAACCTCGGGCCGCGTGGTGGCCAATCCCTCTGCGGCGGAACAAGCCGCTTTCGCCTTGCTTCAGGAACGCGCCCGGCTGGACGCCGCCGAGTTGGCGGCGGAGTGCGGTCGGCCCGCCGCCACCGCCGACGGACGGCAGTTGAAGGTGCTGGCCAACACCGATGCCAACACTCCGCATGGTGCGGTGGCAGCCACCGGCGCGGACGGGATCGGGCTGTATCGTTCCGAATATCTGTGGCTTTCTCTTAACCGTACTCCCACCGAAGAAGAGCAGACCGCCGCCTATTCTGCCATGCTCCGCGAGGTCCCGGCTGGACAGCCAGTGGTGATCCGGATGTTGGATATCGGCGGCGATAAGGTGATGCGCGATGGCCGCCGTATGCAGGATCCGGAGACCAATCCGTTTTTAGGCAACCGCTCGATTCGTTTTCTGCTCGACAACCCGGACGAGTTCCGCCGCCAGATTCGCGCGGTTTTGCGGGCCAGTTCCGGCGGCAACCTCCGGTTGATGTACCCGATGGTGTCCACGCTCGAAGAGTTGCGCGCCGCCAACCTTCTGGTAGAGGATTGCAAAAGCGAACTCCAGAGCATGAACGTCCCGTTCAACCCCGGCATTTTGCGGGGATCGATGGTTGAAGTTCCTTCCGCCGCTTTGATTGCCGACGACTTGGCCAAAGAATGCGATTTTATTTCCATCGGCACCAATGACCTGATTCAGTACACTTTGGCGGCCGACCGCCAAAATGACCGGGTGGCCCGCCTTTACCAGCCTACCCATCCCGCGGTCTTGAGGCTGATTAAGCGAACCATCGACGCCGGCAACGCGGCCGGTATCCCGGTTTCGGTTTGCGGCGAATGCGCCGCCGATCCGGTGGTGGCTTCGTTGCTTATCGGCATGGGTGCGACCAGTCTTAGCGTATCCCCGTCGCTGATTCCGCTGGTCAAGCGGACGTTGCGTTCGTTCACTTGGTCCGGGTTGCAGGCGTTGGCGTGTGACACGCTCGATATGATGTCCGGGAAAACCGGTTCCGAGGTCTACCAGTTTTGTAAAGAACGGGTCAAACCGTAAAGACGGTCGGCCCTAACGGGAAATTTCTTATGACCAAACGTATTGCGATTAACCCGCAATTGCCGGTTTTGACTTTTGGCGAATTGATGATGCGTCTCACCCCGCCCAACGGGCGCCGTTTGGAACAAACGCAGAATTTCGAGGTTTGGTTTGGCGGCGCCGAGGCGAACGTCGCGGTGTCGTTGGCGTTTCAGGGCGACCGTTCGGCGCTGGTTTCCGTGCTGCCGCCCAACCGTATCGGGGATTGCGCGGCGCGCTATCTTACTTCCTATGGGGTTGACATCTCCCGGATGCTCCGCATGGGAGACCGGCTTGGCATTTATTTCTTTGAAAACGGGGCGTCCGCGCGTCCCAACGGTTGCGTTTACGACCGTAAATATTCCGCGTTTTCGCTTGCGCCCCATACCGCGTATGACTGGGAAAAGTTGCTGCGCGGTGTCGGATGTTTCTACTTTTCCGGCGTAACTCCGGCCGTGTCTGATGAAACGGCGGCCGCCTGTCGCGAGGCTTTGGAAGTCTGCCGCCGTTCCGGCATCCCTACCGTATGCGATCTTAACTACCGGTCAAAGCTGTGGAGCCGTGAGAAAGCCACCGCCGTCATGTCCGGCCTGCTCCCGATGGTGGACATTTGTTTCGCGCATGACGAGGATGCCCCCGCTTCGCTGGGCTTGCCGGATCGGTCGTTGGCTGACGGGTTGGACAACGCCGACGGTTTTGTCGAGACCGCCCGCGAGATCATAGCCAAGTTCGGTTGCCGCCAAGTCGCTACGGTGCTGCGAAACATTTGCCATGTCGAGCATTCTCAATGGCAGGGGATGTTGCTTACCGACGACGCCGGGCCTTTCTTCAGCCCGGTTCACGAGGTCCACGTTTTGGAAGGCGTTGGCGGGGGCGACAGTTTCAGCGCCGGGTTTATCCATGCGCTGGCGGCGGGATTCGAGCCGCAGGGTATCATAGATTACGCCATCGCCGCTTCGGTTTTGAAACTCACCGTGCGGGGCGATGCCAATTTGGTGTCGCCCGGTGAGATCGCCCAGGTGGCGGTAGCCGCCGGCGGTCGGCGGGTCTCCCGTTGAACGGAGAAAGACTTATGTTTAAACTGGGCTGGGTATTGGGTTTTGCGTTGATGGCGCAATTGACGGTTGCGGTCAATATGCAGACCGGCGGTCCGCTGATGGCGGTTGACGCGCTGGGCAGAAAGACTCCGGATTCGTCAATCGCCCCGTCCCCGCGTCAGAACCGTCAGGTCGGCATTTTCTATTTTTTATGGCTGGGCGAACACGGGCGCGGCAAACCGTTGGATGTCAGCAAGATTCTGGCGGCGGACCCGCAGGCCGGTTACAAGCCCGATTCGCCGGTTTGGGGCGGCATCGGCACCTACCACCATTGGGGAGAGCCGTTTTACGGCTACTATTATTCGGATGACGAGTGGGTGGTGCGTCACCACCTTAAATTGCTGATACAGGCCGATGTGGATTTCCTGTTCTTCGACACCACTAACGCGGTGATATACGAAAAAAACGCCAAACTGGTGATGCGGATTTTGGAGGAATATTTTCAGGCAGGATGGAAAACCCCCAAGGTGATGTTTTACACCAATACCAAGTCGGGGGCCACGGCCCAGCGGATCTACGAGAGCGTGTACCGACCGGGTTTTTGCCGTGACACTTGGTTCGTGTTTGAAGGGAGGCCCGTGATTATCGCGGTTGAATCGGAGTGTTCGCCAGAGGTCAGAGCTTTTTTCAACATCAAAATGTCGCAATGGCCGAACGAACCCACCAAGAAAGGCGGTTGGCCTTGGATGGATTTCACGCGGCCGCAACGGGTTTTTGAAAACCAACGCGGTGAGCCGGAGGTTATCAACGTTTCAGTGGCGCAGCATCCGCAGTTGCGTTTCGGTGACTCGGCGATGTACGGTGAGAAGGGTAACCGCGGCCGGGCTTTCCACAACGGGGAGAACGATCCGGCGCCGAACGCGTATCTGCACGGTTACAATTTTTCGGAACAGTTCGAGCGCGCGATCGAGACGGATCCGCCGGTGGTGCTGATTACCGGGTGGAACGAGTGGATAATGGGACGCTGGCGGGGAACTCCCGAACGGCCGATTCTTTTCGTCGATTGCGCGAATTATGAGTACAGCCGGGATATCGAGATGATGCGCGGCGGATATTTCGACAACTATTTTATGCAGTTGGTGGGTTTTATCCGCCGGTACAAGGGGATCGTTACAACGCCGACACACGCCTTCGACGGTCCGGCGGCGGTTTACGACAACTTCGCCGACGGGGATTTTGCCCGCCATGCGCCGGGGTACGGAACCGTTTACGAGAACCGTACCCAGCGTAACGCGATCCGCCGGGTTGAAGTCCGCCACAATCGCGAATCGCTGTTTTTCACCATCCGTACCAAACGTCCGGTGTCCGGTCCTGGAACCGGTGGAACCTGGCTTAAAATATATCTAAACTTCAGCGGTGGAACGGGTTACGATTATGTTTTGAACAACACTCCGGGGGCGAATGGCGAGACTACTTTAGCGAGAATCAAGTCGGCCGGGGAGTCGCTGTCGTGCGCAGATTTGCCGGAATCGAAGTTGCGTTATGCGGTTGACGGCGACAAGTTTAGCGTCAGTTTGCCTCTGGCGGCGGTCGGTGTAACGAAACCTGATTTCACCTTATGGTTTAAGGTGGCTGACAGTACGGAGGAAATCAAAACCGTGGCCGATTTTTACGACCGTGGCGATGCCGCTCCGCTGGGGCGGCTGAATTACGTGTACATTGCGCGTTAACGTCCGCCCCACCGGAGCTTGCGCCGCATCACGTCCCACGGGTTTGAACACCGCAGGGAAATCACCGGCACATTGGATCCGCCGCGACGGATGGTGATTTCATCGCCTACCGTCATTGGTCGGCTGTCGCGCCCGTCCGCGCTCACGATCATTGCGGCTTTGCAGGCTACCGCCCGAATGGACACGGTAACCGAATTGCGCAGCACCAGCGGCCGGGAGGTGAGCGTGTGGGGGCAAATCATGTTTACCACCAGCGCGTCAGTGTCGGGCAGCAAAATCGGTCCGCCGGCCGATAGCGAATAGGCGGTGCTTCCGGTGGCGGTGGCGACGATTATGCCGTCGCACAGGAAATGGGAGACCGGCAAACCGTCCACCGCTACGTCGAGTTCCACCGTGGTGCCGGACGCGCCGCGGCTAACCACCACGTCGTTCATCGCGTCCGGCAACCGGACGGTGGTGGGATAGCTCGGCCCACGCAACTCGGCGGAGAGCGTGGCCCGCGTCGAAATATCGAACGTTCCGTCGTGCAGTTGCGCCATGGCCTCGCCAAAACGCGAACGCTCCACGCAGGTCAGGTAACCCAGCGATCCGATGTTCAGCCCCATCATCGGCAGCGGCGCGGCGGAGAGGCGGCGGGCCGCGTCAAGCATCGTGCCGTCGCCGCCCAGCACCACCGCCGCCTCCGCTCCGGCGGAAGCGAAACGGTCGGCTCGGCAAGCGGATAATTTCAACGGCAGCTTGCACTCCGCGTCCAGCAGCACCTCCATCCCCAGCGAGGTGGCCAGGCCGACCACCTCTGTCGCCACCTCGGTGGCGCACGGCTTTTCCGTGTTGACGATTAATCCGATTTTCTTCATGGGTTTGCCCTTACGGGTTGAGGTTGGACAGGAACGTTTCCAGCTCGCGCAGGAAAGCTTCCGGCTGGTCGGTGTGCACAAGATGCCCGGCTCCTGGCACGGTAACGAATTTCGCCGCCGGGAACCAGCCCTTGATGGCATCGGCGTCGCGCCACACCCGGAACGGGGAATCGCCTCCCAGTATGAAAGCGGTCGGGCCTTCATACGGGGAGACCAACGGCACCGCGTCACTTACCACGGTGGCGTTGTCGATCAGATAGTCCAGCGGGATCCGCCATGTGAACGCGCCGGAGTCGTCCCGCACCACGTTTTTTAGCGCGAAGTCGCAGGTCTGGTCCAGCGCGATCAAGTGCATCAGCTGCTCTTTCAAGTCCGCCCGGCGCGAACATTTTTCCAACGGCAGGTCGCGGCAGGCGCGGAGCACGAACAGGTGCACCGGGGCGAAACGTTTGATGGTCATATCCACCACCACCAGCGCGTTGCACAGTTCGGTGTACTCCGTTGCCAGTACCATCGCCACCTTGCCGCCAAGCGAATGACCGACAATGGCGGCGGATTTTATGTCCGCCGTCGCGAGGGTTTCCGCCACGTCGTCCGCCATTGAACGCATGGTGAACGCCGGTTGTTGCGGTGAGCGCCCGTGGTTGGGCAGGTCGATGCAGGTCACCCGGTAACGGTCGGCCAGCTGGCTTTGGATATGCTTCCAATTTTCAACTGAACCGAGCAGCCCGTGCAGGAAAACCACGTCCGGGCCGCTCCCTTCAGTCTCCGCGTACAGTCTTGCCATGCTGGATTAGTTCTTCATCCACTCTTGGATTGACTTTTCGTCGAGCTGGCACATCAAGGCGGTAGCCGCCAAGTCGGTCTCCGCGGCATTCAGGCCGTTGGTCTTCAAGCCGGACAGCCGGTCGGCCAGCAACAGCGCGATGGCGGTGGCGCGGACGCAGTCGCGGATGAACTGCAGGCGGCAACCCAACGGGTCGGCCGGGTCGGCATCGGCGCGCAACATGTGGCAGTCGTATTCCAAAACGCCCTTCCAGCCCATTTGACGCAGCGCCCAGAACATCTGCACCGTCTCCTTAAGCCCTTCGGGGCCGACCAGCGGCGGGAAGTCATCGTCGAACTGCGCTTTGATCTGGCTGCCGAAATGCAGGAAAAAGAGTTTTTTCATGCTGACCAGGTATCCGACCGTTTCCACGCTGTTCATGAGTGCCATGCCTTCGTGCTGCAACAGTTCGGGGTTGACGCCGAAGAATTCGGGGTGTTTCAAGTGGCCGTAGATAAAGCCCACCGCGTGGCCGGCCGTTGGCAGGAACATATGGCCGCGAGGCTCGTTCGGTTTCGGCTCCACCGTTGCGCCGACATAATTCTTGAATCCCATCTTCTGGATGTAGTCGTACGCCCCGTTGAGCCCGTCCGCCAGCCAGCCGTAAACGCGCTTCCAGTCCACCGCCACCGGGACTTCGAAACCGTCGCGGGCGACCCAGTAGATGAAATATTTGGCGCCGAAAAGGTTTCCGATGCGCAGGGTGCGTTCGGCTTTGCGGCGGGCAAGCGCGCGGATTTTCGGGTCCGGGTTGGTCAATCCGCCGTTCCGGAAGATCCGGTTGCCGTGCAGCGAGCAAGTCGCGGCGTTTACTTGAATGCCGGCCTTGTCCAAAACTTTTTTGATTTCCCGCAACTTTTTGTAGGTTTCGCTGGCGGGGTCGAGATCGTCCTCCAGATGCTCCGGATCCCATGGCACCAGATCATCGTCATGGAAGGAAGTCGCCTCAATCAGACCCTCGGCGGCGGCTTGGGCCAACATTTTAGCCGCGTCCAGAGAGTCGAGTTTGGGAAGTACCGGACCGCCGAAGGGGTCGGACAGCGGGTTGGAGAAGCACCAGAACGGCATTGACCGCAGGGTGACCGGGGCGATATTGTACGCTTTGCGTTTCATAAGAGCATCCTTTGTTTTACCAGTGTTGAAGAAACTGTAACCACAACACAATAATCATACACGAAACTAAAGGGGCAATTCAATCATAAACCGCCTTAACCGGATAAAAAACATTCCAACGCAAGGTCGGTCGGGGGAAACCGCAGACGCGTAAAGGAAAAGCGGGTGAATTTAGGGTATGCGCCCGGTTGTGCGGTTTTGTTAAATTACGCTTGATTCTTCCGGGGTAAAACGGCATAATATTCTCCGTTTTTTTACCACCTATTAAGGAGTTTTTTTCATGCGCAGAAAGATTGTTGCCGGTAACTGGAAAATGAACAAGACGGCCTCCGAAGCCGCCGCGTTGATTGATGGGATTAAGGCCGCCACGGCTGGGATCGATCAGGTTGACATCGTGGTTTGCCCGCCGTTCACCGATTTGAAGGATGCCGCCGCCGCTTGCGCCGGTTCCAACGTGGCGCTGGGCGCACAGAACGTGCATTGGGCCGAGTCCGGGGCTTACACCGGCGAGATTTCCGCCGCCATGCTGAAAGAGATCGGCGTGCAGTATGTGATTATCGGCCACAGCGAGCGCCGCCAGTATTTCGGCGAGACCGACGACTCGGTCAACCAGCGCACCAAAGCCGCGCTGGCCGCCGGGTTCACGCCGATCGTTTGCGTGGGCGAGACGCTTCAGGAGCGCGAGGCGGGCAAGATTGAGGAGGTCATTGTCCGTCAGGTTACCGAAGGCTTCAAGGGCCTATCCTCCGCCGAGCTGGCCAAGCTGGTGGTGGCCTACGAGCCGGTGTGGGCGATCGGAACCGGGCTTACCGCCACTCCGGCCCAGGCGCAGGAGGTCCATGCCCTGATCCGCCGCACCTTGGCGGCCATTTCCGACGGCGCGACCGCCGAGACGATCCGCATCCAGTACGGCGGCAGCATGAAGCCGGCCAACGCCAAAGAGCTGATGGATCAGCCGGACATTGACGGCGGACTGATCGGCGGCGCCGCGTTGAAGGCGGATACGATCGCGGACATCAACAAGGCCGCGCTCTAAACTTTCCCTTGATTGCAAAGTATTGCCCCGGCCGCCGCGCGGCCGGGGTTTATTTGTAAAATGAGAAAGTCAAAAGTCCGTCGCATCGAGCGGATTGAGCATTATCTCGTCCGGATCATCCAACAGGAGGGGGCCGACCAAAACCAGCCTTGGCCGATTCGTCTGCTGTTGGCGGTGCTAAAGGCTTTTTCACTGGTTTTTCTGGTGATCGCCCAAACCCGGTTGTGGTTTTACCGGATTGGGGTGTTGCGCCGCTACCCGCTGGGCTGCCAGGTGATCAGCGTCGGGAACATCACTGCGGGCGGAACCGGAAAGACCCCGGTGGTGGAGATTTTCGCCCGCGAGTTGCTGAAGGCGGGGCGGAAACCGGCCATTCTCAGCCGCGGTTACCGCAAAAAAGAGGCCCCGCTGCTGGAGCGGCTGTTCAGCGAAAAGATTGAGCCGCCACGGGTGGTGAGCGACGGCAAAAGGTTGCTTTTGGACAGCGAAATGGGCGGCGACGAACCTTACATGCTGGCGAACAATCTACCCGGGGTGGTGGTGCTGGTGGACCGAAACCGCGTAAAGAGCGGTCGCTACGCGGTGAAGCGTTTCGGGTGCGACACGCTGATTTTGGACGACGGTTTCCAGTACCAGAAACTTCAGCACCGGCTGGAGGTTGTGCTGGTGGACAAAACCAACCCGTTCGGTAACGGCAACCTTCTGCCCCGCGGCGTTTTACGTGAACCGGTGAAAAACCTCGACCGGGCCGATTTCATCTTCATCACCAAGTCGGACGGCAATTCCCAAGAGTTGCGCGAGCGCATCCGGGGGCTGAACTCGCATGCCGAAATAATCGAGTGCCGCCACCAGCCGCGCTATCTGCAAAACGTCTATTCCGGCGAGCATGTGCCGCTGGAGTGGCTTAAGGGGCGCACCGTGACCACGCTTTCCGGCATTGCGGTGCCGCAGAGTTTTGAAAATTCGCTGCGGGTGATGGGGGCGCGGGTGGTGCATTGCGACCGTTACGCCGACCATCACCGTTACTGCGCCCAGGAAATCATTAACGCCGTAAACAAGGCATCCGACTACCACGCCGACGCGATGCTGACCACGGAGAAGGACGCGGTGCGTTTCCCGCGTTTGGAGACCACGCCGGTACCGGTTTACTATTTGCGGGTTGACATCGAGATTATCGCCGGGACGGAGAATTTCCGGGAGGCGGTTAGCCATATCTGCCTGTACCGCCGCAACAATCCCCACGGAGGGGCAAATGACTGAGCAACGACAGAATTCCGATCGGCATTCCGTTTTGCGTTCAGCGTCCGTGGTGGGCATCATGACTGCTGTCAGCAGGGTGCTGGGTCTGGTGCGTGAGGTGGCGATGGGTTACCTTTTCGGCACCACGCCGCTAAAATCGGCGTTCGACATGGCGTTCACGATACCCAACCTTTTCCGACGCCTTTTTGGGGAAGGTGCGTTGTCCAGCGCGTTTGTGCCGCTGTTCAGCGAGTCCCTGACCAAAGAACGCCGGGAGGAATCGTGGCGGTTCGCTTCGCGGGTGCTGTTGGCTCTGGCGATGCTGCTGGCGGCGGTAACCGCCATTGGGATCGCGCTGACCTTCCCGATTAACGAAATGCTGCCGCCGGACAGCAGGTGGCGGCTGCCGATGCCGATGCTGCGGGTGATGCTGCCCTACGCGCTGTTGATTTGCCTTGCCGCCACGGTGTCGGGGATGCTCAACGCGTTGCGCTCGTTTGCCATCCCGTCGCTGACCCCGTTTCTGTTGAACGCGATCTGGCTGGCGGTGCTGGGAACTTTCATCCTTTTCCCCGGGATCGCCAAGATGCCGGAGCGGCAGTTGATGATATTGTGCGCGGCGATTCTGGTGGCGGGGTTGGCTCAGATTTTTTTCCAGTGGCCGGCGCTTCGCCGCCACGGATTCCGTTTCTCCTGCGGCGGGGTTATGCCGTGGCGCGACCCCCGGCTGCGTCAGGTGGTGGCGTTGATGGGTCCTGCCGCGATTGGCATGGGGTTAATCCAGATTAACGTGTGCGTCGATAAACTTTTGGCGTATTGGGTGGACGCTTCCGCCCCGGCGGCACTGGAATATGCCGAGCGCATCACTTATCTGCCGTTGGGGATGTTCGCCACCGCCTTCATGACGGTGCTGTTGCCGACCTTCTCCCGTCAAGCTGCGGAGGGCAAGCGGTGGGAAATCCGGGAAACCATCGAACGAGCCATCCGCAATCTGGGATTGATTATGGCGCCGTGCTCATTGGCTCTGATGGTGTTGTCCCCGATGGTGATACGGGCGATCTACGCCTACGACGGCGGCAAGTTCGGCGATGAGTCGGTGCTGCTCAGTTCGCGGGCTTTGTCCGCCTACGCGCCCGGACTGCTTATCTTTTCATTGCAAAAAGTAATGACACCGGCGTTTTACGGGATGCAGGACATGAAGACCCCGCTCAAAGTTTCCATGTGGTGTCTGCTGTTGAACCTGACGCTCAACATCACTAGCATCATACTGTTGCCTGCGGGGTGGAAACATTGCGGTATTGCCGGGTCCACGGTGTTTACCAGCTTGGTCAACTGCATTTTCCTGTACCGGTTGCTCAAGCCGAAAGCCTGTATGCCCAGACTGCGGAATTTTTTGCCGTCGCTTTTGAAATCCGTTTTGTCTGCCGCGCTGATGTCGGCCTCCGCGCTGTGGTTCTGGTTCTGGGGCGTTGGCGTTACCAGCGCAAAAAACTGCCGTTCTGCCGCGTGCAACATCTTCTTGCGCCAGAGCGACAAACTGCTTCAGGTGGAATTACTGGCGGCCACCGTTTTGCTGGGGGTGGCGGTATATTTCGGTTTGATGGCTGCTGTCGGTCGAGGGGAACTTAAAGAGATGGCGGCCGATTTGATGAGCCGGAAGAAAAAGCGGGGAGGGAAAAATGCCGGATAAAAAACGTTTTGTGGTGGCTTGCGGAGGGACCGGCGGCCATGTGTTTCCGGGTTTGGCGGTGGCTAATGCGTTGCGCGAACGCGGCCACGAGGTAACGGTGTGGTTGTCGGGCCGCGATATCGAGCAGTCCACGCTGGGTTCGTGGGATGGCCCGGTGTTCGCCACCGGAGCCAGACAGCTCTCGCTGCGCAATTCGGTCGCGATGCTGAAATCCTTCTTCCGTTGCCTGAAAGAATTGAAGGCCAACCGTCCCGACGCGCTTTTGGCAATGGGTAGCTATTCCAGCTTGCCGCCGGTGATGGCGGCGAAATTCCGTCGGGTGCCGGTGATGCTGCACGAGGCCAACGCGGTGCCGGGGAAGGCAGTCGATTTTCTAGCCCGGTTTGCCGATTTTGTGGCGATCAGTTTTAAAGAGACCGCCAAGTGCCTAACCGGGCGTGAAACCGTGTTCACCGGACTTCCGGTGCGCAAGACGCTGTGCGGGCAGGCACCGTTCGACAATTTGCCGAAGGGCGCCTTTGTGCTGCTGGTTACCGGCGGCAGTCAGGGGGCGCATCGGGTGAACGAACTGGTGTCGAAGGCGCTTTGTCTGCTTAAGAAACACGGCGCGCATCCGTTTTACGTGATTCACCAGTGCGGCAAAAACGATGTGGAATGGCTGGAGAAGCTTTATCAGGAAAACGGCGTGCCGGGCCAAGTCTCCGCGTTCATCCCCGAAATGGGGCGGGCTTACGCATCGGCGGATTTCGTGGTTTCGCGCGCCGGTGCGTCCACCTGCTTTGAGCTTTGCCTGTTGGGCAAACCGGCGTTACTGATTCCGCTGCCGCAAGCGGTGCGCAACCACCAGCATTTGAACGCTACGGCGTTGGTCACGGCCGGCGCGGCAGACGAGGGCAGCCAGAACGAGATGACCGAGTGGGTGCTGATGCGCTATCTGGATCATAAAATTGCCGACCCGGAAAAGGTGCGGGAAATGTCGCAGAAGATGTTGGAACTGGCGGTGCCCGATGCCGCTGAACGGGTCGCTCAAGCGCTGGAGAAACTGGCGGGGCGATCAAACAAATCCTAGTGAAAAACGGCGGGGCGGGTGAAATGACGGCAATGAACAGACGGGTGACGCATTATTTGCTGTTGGCGGCTTTTCTGCTGGGGTTGCCGTGGGTGTGTGCGTGGCTGGCCGGCAAACCGGAAATTCTGGAAGGGGTGAAAACTTTCCCGCCGCGCACCGAAGACTGGGGCGAGTTGCCGGGGAAACTTTGGAATATGCGGGCCCCGTTTTCATGGCCGGTGTTCATTGCCATGGTGGGCGGGGTGCTGGCGGTGTGTTTTCCGTTTGTGCGTCGGTTGGCTTGTCCGCCGGCGTGGACGGAACGCGCATCCGGCACCGACCGTCCCGGCAAGTTCCCTTGGTACGGGTGGTTGGGGGCGGTAGCCCTGGCGGCTTCGTGGATATTGGCGTGGAACCGGTTCGGCTGGTTTGGCCGGGGGCAGCGGCATACCTACGTGATGATTTGGTTCAGCTTCATCCTGCTGCTCAACGCGCTGTGCGAAAAACGTCGCGGCTGGTCGCTGATGACCCGTTATCCCTTGCCATACGCGGCGAGTTTTCCGGTGAGTGCGCTGTTTTGGTGGTTCTTCGAGTACCTTAACCGGTTTGTTTGGAATTGGTACTATCTGGGTGTTCAGGACATGAGTGCGGCGGAGTACACGTTTTTCGCCACCTTCAGTTTTTCCACGGTGCTGCCGGCGGTGTCGGCGATTGCGATGCTGTTAAAAAGCTTTCCCGCATTTTCCGACAACCGTTTTACCCGTATGGCGGCTTTCCGGCTGGACCGTCCGATGAATCTGGCGGCGGTGTTTCTGGCGGCCTGCGCGGGATTGACGGGCATCGTCTTTTTCCCGCAGTACACCTTTCCGCTGCTGTGGATATCGCCGCTGTGTCTTTTCGTGGTGGCGCAGGCGGTATTGCGCGAGCGGAGTGTGGTGGCGGAACGCCTGGCGGCGGGGGATTGGGGGCTGGTGGTGCGTTTTGCCGCCGCTTCCCTGATTTGCGGTTTCTGCTGGGAAACCTGGAACTGGCTCAGCTTCGCGAAATGGGTGTATGCCGTTCCCTACGTGCACGCATTCCAGATTTGGGAGATGCCGGTAGCCGGGTTTGCCGGGTATCTGCCGTTTGGCGTTGAGATTGCGGTGGTGTTGGCGTGGATGCATCCGGGGTTGGTTGAAGAGCCGGCAGCGGATGCAGAGTAAAAAATCGGACGCTTGGCGGCGAAAAATGCGCATTGCCAGCGGAACGGTTTTTTGATAAGATTAATGCCGTTTAAAGGTTTGGAATCTCGCCGGCCCGAATGGGTGCGAGCCGGACGGGATCCAAGACGGTTAGCGGCCAGTAAAGGGGGATGCGGATGACAAAGGGTAAATTGTGGTTCTTGGCGGTAACGGCGGCGTTGGGCGGTTTTCTCTTTGGCTTTGACACTATCGTTATCAATGGGGCCGAACAGGACATACAGCGGCTATGGGGGTTGTCCGGCTCGTTGCATGGCTGGGTGATGAGCGCCGCGCTTTGGGGCACCGTGATCGGGTCGCTGATCGGCGGTGCGATCAGCGATTTGCTCGGACGCAAAAAGACGCTGTTCTGGGTCGGCGTTTTCTACTTCGTCTCGGCGGTGTGGAGCGCGTTTGCCAACGGCCCGCAGGCCATGATTATCGCGCGGTTTATCGGCGGTTTGGGCGTCGGTGTTTCCACCATCGCGGCTCCGGTTTACATTTCCGAGATTTCGCCGCCGGAATCCCGCGGCAAAATGACCGCGCTCTTTCAGTTCAACATAGTGTTCGGCATCGTGGTTTCCCTGGCGTCCAATCTGGCTTTGAGCAAGATACTCAACCAGAATGTCGCGTGGCGTTGGATGTTGGGTGCAGAAGCTTTCCCGGCGCTGCTGTTTACCGCGCTTTGCCCGTTTTTGGTGGAGAGCCCCCGCTGGTTGGCGATGAAAGACACGGCGGCGGATACGACCACCGTCCGCACCCCGTTTTGGTGCAAGGCGATGACCAAACCGATTCTGCTGGCGTTTTTGGTGGCTTTCTTCAACCAGCTGAGTGGTTGCAACGCGATCAACTATTTCTCCAACCGCATTTTCCAGATGGCTGGGTTGGGCCGCGATTCGGCGTTTCTCTCCTCCTTTGGACTCGGCTCGCTCAACTTTTTGGCCACCTTCGTCGGCTTGTGGCTTATTGACCGGCTGGGCCGCAAAACGTTGTTGCTGATCGGCGGGATCGGATACCTGATCTCACTATTTGCGGCCAGCATCGGGTTTGCTATTGAAAACGGCCCGCTCTCGGTCGGATGCGTGTTTCTGTTCATCGCTGCCCACGCGGTGGGGCAGGGTACGGTGATTTGGGTGATTATAAGCGAGGTCTTCCCTCAGCGGCACCGGGCCGCCGGACAGTCGCTCGGCAGTTTCACGCATTGGCTTTTCGCGGCATTGATTACGCTCTTTTTCCCGATGGCCGCTGAAAAATTCAAGCCCAGCTATATCTTTGCCTTTTTCGGCGCTATGATGGTGTTGCATTTGATTTGGGTACTCACCATGGTGCCGGAAACCAAAGGGAAACGGTTGGAGGATATTAGGCTTTAAAAGCTCAGAAAAGTTACGAGGGTTATCGATGAATCGTTTAGAGCGGATTTTCTGGTGCGCGGCACTTTTTGCCGTGGCGATGTTTTCTGGTTGCTTGATTCCCCGCGTTTCATCGCCGGCGGGCGGGTCTCCCGAGGCGTGGAACGCCATTTCCAACGGGGCCCCGATCAGGGTGGCGGTTTACGTGGGGCCGGGTGCCCGCGGGGTGGGGATGTTCCGCTGGATGCAGCTGATGGATCAGTGCGAAGACGTGTCCGCCACGTTCGTGGATGGCAAGGCGATCCGGAAAGGCGCGTTGCGGCGGGCGGATCTGGTGGTTATGCCGGGCGGCAAGAGTAACCTTGAGGAACAGGATTTGGGCGCGGAAGGCCAGGTTGAGCTTCGCCGTTTTATCAGCGAGGGCGGTTCATACGTGGGAAGTTGCGCCGGGGCGTTTCTGGTGATGAACGGCAAGCCGGGCAAAATCTTGGGGATGGTGCCTTTCCGGCACCGTTCCGGATCGTGGGGCGGCGAGGCTAGACTGTACACGCGTTACACCTCAGAAGCCGAGGAGAAGTCCGGAATCAAGGCCGGTGCGCATTATGTCCGCTTCAACGGCGGCCCGGTCATGGATCCGGGCGATGCGGTCGAGGGCGCGACCGATTTCTTTGTCGCCGCCCGGTTCAACGCCAATCTGCACACTTCTTCGTGCAAGCCGGATTTGCCGTCGATGGGCGGAGGCGCGTCTTGCGTGGCGGGGCGATTCGGGCAGGGGCGGATCTGGGTGTTCGCGGACCATCCCGAATATTTCCCGGCGACTTGGGATTTGGTTGCCGGAGCGTTCAAATATCTGACCGGGCGGAAGATTACCATCAAAGTTCCGCAGCGTAAGCCGGGCCAACTGTCGGTCGGGTACTTCTGCGCCCCGTCGCCCGGACCGAAGGCCGCGGTTTCCGTGATGCGCATGGTGCGCGACGACAGTTTTGACGTTACGCCGCTGTCGGCGATCGATTTGGAGCGTACCGACTTGCGGCACGTGGACGCGCTGGTTGTTTCGGACAATGTGGAGACTAACCGGGTCAAGACTTTGTTCACCTCCGACAAAATGGCCGATTATTACCGCCGTTATATGGATCGGGGCGGTAAAATCGTGGTGTGGGGAGACCCGGCACGGCATTTGCCGCCGCACGGCAACCTGGTGGCGGTCAAAGACGGTTCGGCGGCTATCAAGTATCTGCACCGGTTGCAAGCCGCGCCGGTTCCGGAACCGCGGGCGCCGGCGCCCGCTAAGAAACCGGATGCGGTCAAGGTGGGGATTTACTCGGAAACCGGCGCGAACGGTTGCGCTTTCGTGCGTTGGATCAAGATGCTTTCGCTTTCTCCGGATTGCGAGCTGGAGCTTATCGACGGTGCGGATGTCCGGGCCGGGGTTTTGGACCGGCTCCAACTCTACGTTGCACCGGGCGGCGGTGGCAGCTCGCAGGCCAAGGGGCTTCAGCAAGACGGACGCGAACGGCTGAAGAATTTTCTCCGTAACGGTGGCGGTTATTTCGGCACCTGCGCCGGATGCTACCTCTCTTTTATGCGCGGCGACTCCAAATACGAATGGCTGGAGATCTCCCCTTATACGGCGCAGAAGTGCCCTTACCGCGGCGGTGCCACGCTGGACATCAAGTTTACCGAGGATGCGGGATTGTTCGGTTTCAAACCGGGTGAGATCTGGACCGTCCGTTACCACGGCGGCCCGGTACCGCTTCCCGTGGAGAATCCGCCGCCGGATATGAAATTCAAGCCCATTGCGCTGTTCAACTGCGACGGCGTTTACGAATACAATACCAACACCGTTCCGGTTATGGCGGGCTATCCGGCGCTGTTTGCCGGCACTTACGGCAGCGGCAAGGTCGTAGGTTGTTCGCCGCACCCGGAATCCTATTCCAACACCCAGCCGATTATCCGCGGCGGTTTGAAGTACCTGACCGGGCGCGATTGCAATTCCGAATATCCGCAGCGTACCCGCGGCAACCGCAGTGTCGCTTTGCTGGCGAGCCATTTGCACAAGGACGGCGCGAATTTGGCGATGCGGCTGTACACCGTGCCGACAATCGACCTGCGGGCGGTTTCGTCCGAAACCATCGGCGAGGGAGAGTTGGAACACGCCGATGTGCTGTTGGTGGCCCATCCGTCGAAAAATGATTTCGGCCGGTTGGTGACGCAGTTTGCCCAAAACGGCGGTGAGATTCTGGTTTACGGCAGCGAAAAGGAGTTGTCCAGCGTGCCCAAATCGTTCCCCAAAGTGGTTCGTTACGGCACTGTGGATGAGGTTGTCGCCTATTTGCGCGGCGATGGGAACAAAGGGGAGTAAGATGAACCGGAGAAGTTTTCTGCTGGGATCGTCGATGGCGGCGGCGCTTGGCTTGGGCGGTTGCGTAACGGCGCGTAACGCGCAAAGCGTACCGAAGCCGGGGACGATCCGGATTGCGCATTGCGGCGATCCGCAATTTGGTTTCGGCGCGGGCAAGGAAAAAGCGTACGCGCAGGATTTGGCGCGGTTTGAACGCGTGATTGAGATGATCAATCGCGAAAAACCGGACTTGGCGTTTATTGCCGGAGATATGGTGAACGTGGCTGCCGATATGGAGCGCGATTGGCCGCGGTTGCTGAAACTTTTTGAAGTGCCGGTGGTGGGTACGCCCGGAAACCACGACATGGGCAACAACCTGACCAAGGAAAACGTGGAGCGGTTTGAACGGGTGTTCGGCTACGAGTACAAATCGCTGAAACTCGGCAAGTGGCGCTTTATCAGCGGCAATTCGCAGTATTGGCGGCCCACCAAGGAGACCGCTCGCCAGGAGAAGTACGAGGCGTGGATTAGTGCGGAGTTGGATCGAGCAAAAGCGGCTGGCGAACCGATTATCCTGGCCACCCATATCCCGCCTTTCGTCAGCGACATTAATGAGAAAGATTCGTATGAAAACTACCCCAAGGCGGGCCGGGCGGCGCGTTTCCGGCGCTATGTCGCCAGCGGGGTGAAGTTTTATCTCTCCGGCCACACCCACCGGCTGGTGGCGCGTGCGAGAGACGGCATAACCATCCTGAATCCGGAGACAACCTGCCGCAACTTCGACCAGTTGCCGTTCGGTTTCAGGATGTTCAAGCTGGCGGATGACGGCAGTTACAGTTGGGACTTCGTAAGGGTCGGTTAGTTTTTTCAAGCAGGCATTATTGTGAGGTGAATGATGGATATCAGCAATGTGGTGTTGTCGATGTATTTGGCTTTCGGGCAGGTTGTCCCGTCCGGACAGAAGGAAATCGTGAAATTCGCCGGAATTCAGACCATCCATTCCGATGGTCAGGTGACGCTCCGGCTTAAGGAAACCGGTCGCAACGAGACCGAGGAAGACGGCGACAAGCATATCGTCATCAATTATTCCGACGAGTCCCATCCTTTTTACATGATCCGCCATATTAAAAATTACGACGATTGCGCGGCGGTGGAAACTTGGGTCGAGATTAAGCATGATGAGCCGGCGCCGGTTAAGTTGCTCAAGATGGACAGCTTCGCGTCCGAGCTGAACTACAATGCCAAGACCGTTAGGGTGACATCGCTCACCGGCCGCTGGGCGCATGAGGCGAATGTCTCCGAGGGTACGGTGGCGCCTGGTCAGATTTTGTCACTGGCGGCTCGCGCCGGAACCCGCGATGCTTGGGAGGCCAACGCGGCGATGATGGTGGGGTTCGGCGATAATGTGACCGAAACCGCCGGAGACGTTTTGGGTGTGGCGTTGGCGTGGACCGGTACAAACGCCCGCAGCGTCCGCCGCGATTGCAACGGCAAGGTGTCGGTGTTCGCCGGTGTGGATTTGACGACCGGTCCTTATACACTTGACCCCGGCAAGACGCTCACGCTGCCGAAAGCGGTGTTGGTCTGGTCTTCGTCCGGCAAGGGCGAGGTGTCCCGGCAGTATCACCGTTGGGCGCGCAACCACCTGCTGCCGCACGGGCACGATTTGCACGCGGTGCTGCTCAACAGCTGGGAAGGCAGTTATTTCTCGTTTACCGAAAAGACGCTCACCGATATGATGGACGGCGTGAAAGAGATGGGCGGCGAAATGTTCGTCCTTGATGACGGTTGGTTCGGACACGGCAAGTATGCGCGCGACGATAAAAACCGCGACACTTCGGGGTTGGGCGATTGGAGCGTGAATCCCGAAAAATTGCCGCGCGGCTTGGGCTGGTTGTCCGACGAGGCTAAAAAGCGCGGCCTTAAGTTCGGGCTTTGGGTGGAGCCGGAGATGGTCAACGTTAAAAGTTGGCTGGCCGACGCGCATCCGGATTGGATTTTGCGGGAAGAGGGCCGTCCGCTGCTGCTCGGTCGCGGCAAGACCCAAGTGGTGCTGGATTACACCAATCCCGCGGTTCGCGACAACCTCTTCGAGCAGCTCGACAAGGTTTATTCCGGCATCCCCGATTTGGCTTACATCAAGTGGGACTCCAACCAAAACATTGTCAATCCCGGTTCTACCTATCTGGCGGCGGATCGTCAGCCCAACCTTTGGTTTGACTATACGGTGGGTCTTTACGAGTTGCTGGAGAAGTTTAAGGCCAAGCGTCCGGGAATCATGGTTCAGGCGTGCGCTTCTGGCGGCGGACACATGGATTTCGGTTTCCTCAAGTACGCGGACGAGTTTTGGACCAGCGACAACACCGATCCGTTGTCGCGGGTGTTTATCCAATGGGGAGCGTCGCTGTTTTATCCCGCTTGCGCGATGGCGTGCCATGTCACCGACTCGCCAAACCACCAAACCAAGCGCGTAACGCCCTTGAGTTATCGGTTTGACGTCGCGATGTGCGGGCGTATGGGGTTTGAGCTGCATCCCAACAAACTCAAGCCCGAAGAGGTCGAGTACGCCAAAGGCCGGGTTGCGCAGTACAAGCGCATTCGTCCGGTGGTGCAGCAGGGTGATCTCTATCGGTTGGCCTCGCCTTACGAAAATCCGTATTCGTCGCTCATGTATGTTTCTCCCGACAAGGCGCAGGCGGTGGTATTCGTATTGGGTCTGGATAAACCGGTTGACAAAACCGTGACCATCAAGCTCCAAGGGTTGGATCCCTCCAAATCCTATACGGTGCGCGGCAAGCCGGTGTCCGGAAATGAGTTGATGGACTCTGGGATACAGATTGCGCTGAACGGGGCGTATTCGTCCGAAGTGGTTGAGGTCGGATACTAGTCAGGTGTGCCGTGATTGAGTGGTATGCCGATTTAAAAAACTTTCTGGGGGGGCGAGACCCGATTTTCACGCTGCTGGAGTACGTGGGTACTTTCGCGGCGGCGGTTTCGGGAATCCGGCTCGCCTCGATCAGAAGTTTTGACTGGTTCGGCGCCTACGTAATCGGGTTTGTGACTGCGCTTGGCGGCGGCACGTTGCGTGACGCCATGTTCACCGTTACGCCGTTCTGGGTGCAGGGGCCGAGTTACCTCATCTGCACTTTTTTGGCGTTGGTCTCGGTTTGGCTTTTTGGCCGCAAATTCATTTCCGAGCAAATCACGTGGTTCGTTTTCGACACCATCGGTCTGTCGATTTTTACGGTTATCGGTCTTCAGAAATCGCTGATGCTGGGTTTCTCCTGGTGGGTCGCGATCATGATGGGAACCATTACCGGCGCGGCGGGCGGCGTGATGCGCGATGTGCTGGTCAACGAGGTGCCGCTGATTTTCCGCAAGGAAATCTACGCGTTGGCATGCGCGGTGGGCGGGGTTTCGTATTTCGCGATCCGGCTGACCGGAACGGACGACCGGATTTGCGGGGTGATTTGCGTAGTGGTGATCTTCGTGATCCGGGCTTTGGCGATTAAGTATCATTTGGGGGTGCCGGTGCTTTCCGGCAGAGATCATCTGCACCATCACGGGGGACACCATGGCCCGTCAAGAAACAGATGACGCGGCCCGACGGATAGTAACGATTGGGGGGTAGGGAACAGATGAAACGATCTTTGACGATAACGGCGATTTTCGCAATGTCGGCGTCGGCATTGTTTGCGGCAGATTTGCGTTTGGACGCGGGCCAGGCTGGGGCGGACGGTAGCGGTCGCGAGGATGCCGCGCCCGCAATCCAGAAATGTCTGGACCGCGTGGCGGCGGCGGGCGGCGGCACGGTGTTTGTGCCGCCGGGTTCTTACCGCATCTCCTATTTGAGCATTGGGAACAACACGCGTTTGGAGTTGGCCGGCGGCGCGGAACGCGCCACCGAAGGTTGGACTCTCGCCGCGGCGGCGCGGGCGATGGACCCCACCCGTTCGGCGGTTTTCCGGTCGGTCGGCAACCGCACCGGCAAGTGGTGGATTTTCCTGTACAATCTGGTTCCCCCAACTTACGTCACGAACGGTTGCGGAAACATCACGATCTCCGGCGGCGTGTTTGATTGCGAGCAGCGTTACCTTCCGTTGGCGTTTGCCTGCGGCAAGGGCATCCGCATCGAGAATATGGTGGTGAAAGATCTGCCGAACAACCACGCTTTCCAGATCGACGGCTGTTCCGACGTCACGGTGACGAACTGCATTTTCGCCGGTTACACTTTCGGCGGCAAGGCAAACTGTCTTACCCGGGAAACGATTCAGGTGGAGCAAACGAGTCCTGGCGCGATCTGCGGCAGCAACAATCCGTCGCCGCCGATTTTCTGCAACCGCGAAGATGCCATCCGCAACCGCAATGTGGCGGTTAGCGGCTGTTGGTTCGGCCCCAGCGAGAAATGCGGTTCGCAGCTGATTCCGCTCGGCCACCACGGTACCCCGCGCTCGTGCGACGGTTTGGAGTTTACCGGAAACGTGGTGGTGAATCCGCTTTATTGCGGGGTTCGGTTGGCGAATGTTACCAATGTGAGGATTGAGAACAATCTTTTCGTCGCGACGAACGCGCTGCCGAAGCTGGCAAAGGATTCGGCGGTGGTTTGTGCTTGGGGCGGCAAAGCGGTCAAACCGGGGGAGAAGGGGGTCCTTATCCGTAACAACCGGGTGAACCTGTCGCCGGAATCGCCGCTTGTCCCGCTGTGGGTTTCCGAGCCGCGGGCCGGTGAGATTATTTGGCCGGATTGTCCTAAACCGGAGTGAGTTTTTAAACAAAGAAAGGTGTTGAGCATGAAAATGTCAGGGTTGTTTTTGGGAATGTTAACGACAACATTGTCTGCGGCGGTTGCCGTCGGGCAGAACGAGATTGCGAAGTTCGACCCCAACATGGCCATCAAGAACGCGGTAGTAACCAATGGGGTGAAATGGATTGACGGGACGGCCTTGCCGCTGGAGGGGCGGGTATTTCCCGATACGGAACAATATTACGACCGGTTGCCCGCCAACGTAACCACCAACGTTAACGGCGGCGTGCGGTCGATGAAACACCACACGTCGGGCATGTTGTTCCGTTTCGTTACCGATTCAAAGAAACTGCATTTCAAGTGGGTCCCGTACAACGCCGGATTGGCGATGGACCACATGCCGTCAACCGGGGTGAGCGGGATAGACGTTTACCGGCTTGAAGAGGATGGCAAATGGCGGTATGTGGCGACCGGACGAATCCACGACGCTAAACGCGGCGGTTCGCTGGATCTGGTTTGGAAGCCCGGCGCTCCGTGTCTTGTCAACCTGCCGCTTTACAACGGCGTGAAATCCTTTAAGCTCGGCATCGATCCGGAAGCGACCGTTTCGGCACTGCCGCCCCGGCAGAGCGGGGTGGTGAAACCGGTGGTGTTTTACGGCACCTCCATCACCCACGGCGGCTGCTGTTCCCGCCCCGGACTGGGGTTTGTGAACATAATCGGGCGGGAACTGGACGTGCCGGTTGTCAACCTCGGCTTTTCCGGTAGCGGCAAGATGGAGTTCGAGATGAGCGAGCATTTGTCCGCAATCGACGCAAGCTGCTATGTTTTGGACTGCGTGCACAACATGACCGTGTCGGACGTTAAGAATCGTTATGAGCCTTTCATCAGGAACTTGCGCGCCAAACGCCCCGGAATTCCGATCGTGATGGCTGAGCAGTGCGACCGGGAAGGGTTGCCCAGGAACGAAAAGGACAAGCTGATTGACGCGCTCTACCGCAAACTGATTGCCGAGGGGTGGAAAAATCTTTCATACCTTCCCAAATCCGAGATGTTCGCGGGTGACGGTGAAGGCACTGTGGACGGATGCCACCCGAACGATTGGGGGATGATGGCGCTGGCGAAATCCTACGGGAATTCGGTCCGCCGGGCGATGATACTGTCCCGTCCGCCCAAAGACGGGGCCTTCCGTTTCGTCCATTGGAACATCGGGCATTTCGCGTTGGGCAAGGGTAAAAACACTACGGTCACCGCCGAGGCTTCCGCCGCTCGGGCTGTGGAATACCGCGAGAAAATCGAATCCCTCGGCGCGGACTTCATGGGCATATCCGAATACGACCCGGTGTTTGACCAGACCGGTTCATCCACCACCAACTTGCTGTTTTCCGCGTTTCCGGAACGGATAGAGGGGCCGAAAAACGATTACCAGTGCAACGCGATGTTCTCCCGCCGCGCCAAGCTGTTGCGGAGCGAGGTGGTCGATTACGAATACCGCTGGCAGAAGTGCTATTTTCTCGACAACGTGTTTCAGATCGGGTCCAAAGAGGTGCATCTGGTGCAAACGCATCTCGATTGGATAATCAAGCCCGACAAAGAGTGTTTCCGCTTGGCCCAGATGCGCCAGTTGATCCGGCATTTCAAGGATTGCCCCTATGTGGTGATTTCCGGCGATTTCAATGTTTACGGCGCGGGCGATTTTCTGGTTTTCACCCACGCCGGGTACACGCTGGCGAATTGCGGCAAGGCGGGCTGCCTGGCCACGGGAATGGAATCTCCGGCGATGCCGTGCTTGCAGCGTTGCCTGGACAACGTTATCGTCAAAGGGTTTAAGGTTAGCGATGTCTTTTGCGATGACGATTATTACGAGCTGAGCGACCACAAAATACTGGGGTGTACGCTGGAGTTCGCCGATTAATCGCAGTAAACGCGGGCGGGAGGATATCGGCCGACGATTTCTTGCCCGCCTCGATTTTAGGATTGAATTCCCGCCTCAAATTGCGTACTATTCGCTTTGCGTTCGGGGAATGTTTTTGGTTGTCAACGACAGTGAAGAAGGGGATTACGATGGATAAAATGGTCATTTCGCGCCGGAAGTTTCTGGCCGGGGCAGGGGCGGTTTCCGCCATGCCTGTGTTCTCAATCGCGCAGGGTGCGCAAAAAGTATTCAAGTACGCTTTGGTCGGGTGCGGCGGCCGCGGTTCGGGCGCGGCGCAGAATATTGAGGCGGCTGCCGCGTGGCTCGGCCATAAGGCGGTGATGGTCGCGGCGGCGGACTTCTTCCCCGACAAGGCGAAGGCGTTGGCCGAGCGGCATCAGTGCAAGACCTTTTTCGGCGGCGCGGACGGCTATAAAAAAGCATTGGATACGGATGCCGATATCGTGTTGCTCTGCACCCCGCCGATTTTCCGGCCCTTGCACGCGGAAGCCGTCATCGCGGCGGGCAAGCACCTGTTCGCCGAGAAACCGATTGCCGTTGACCCGCCGGGAGTTCGCCGGTTCCTTAAAGCCGTCGAGGCGGCGAAACAGAAAAAGCTGATGTTGCTGTCCGGAACCTGCCACCGCCACAATTACCGGGCGTTGCGGATGATCGGCCCGGTTCAGAACGGGGTGATCGGCGAGATTATGGGCGGTGTCGTTTACCGTTGCCACGGCGCGATTTGGGAGCGTCCTCGCCGCCAAGGCGAGTCCAACGCCGCGTATATGGCGAACAACTGGTACAATTTCCGCGAAATGTGCGGTGATAACTTGACCGAGCAGGCGATCCACGAGGTCGATCTGGCGAACTGGTTCGTCGGGCGTTTCCCGGAACGCGCGATGGGTATCGGGGCGCGTTACCGCAAATCCACCGGAAACGGATACGATTGTCTTAGCGTGGATTACGATTACGGCAAGAATCTTCATATCCACGCGATCGCCCGCCAGGTTAACGGCTGTTGGGATCGTTGCTGCGCGATGCTCACCGGGACCAAGGGTCAGATTGACGTGCTGGGCACCAAGATCACCCATGCCGATGGCACCTCCGAGCCGTTCCCGTTTGACGAGGCGGCGGTAAAAGGCATCAACGAAAACATGATGGTCAACGAGCATGCCGATTTGCTTAAGGCGTTGTTGTCCGGCCAATACATGAACGAAGGCGATTTTGAAGCGATGTCCACCGCGACCACGGTGATGGGCACACTTGCCACCTACACCGGTCAGATGGTACGGATGAGCGATATGCTGACCAACGAAAAATCCGCTTTCTACGAATGGAGGCACCCTGTGCAGCCCGAGGACTTTGAGCGTGGCGGCGATGTCGCACTGCCCAAAGAAGGCGAGTGGATGGTTCCGGGTAAATAACCGTATTTTAAAGCCGCAGAGCTTACCGCAGAGTAGATTGCGAGAGCAATCGGTCTGACCGTTGCCGAAATTGGAACGTTTTAGAGGACGCTCCATTAACAATGCAAAGATTATGCGGATTCCCGCCACGGGTGCGGCCGACTTCGAGACTGGGCATCAGCTTCAACCCGGGGAAGCGCAACATCGGCTTGCCGATCGTCGATCCGGCGTGAAATAGCGCAATGTCCTTGTGCTGATTTCGTTTCAAGCCATAGGTGCTAGAAACGGAAGGTACACGGGCCGGAGGCGCGGCCCTCGGCGAGGATGTCGTCCCATTCGGGCGGACGGCATTCCGCGGACACGGGACGCGACAGCCAAAAGTCCTTCAGCGCCGGAGCGACCTCCACCTTTCCCGGCGATACGCGGCACGTGGCGTAGCCGATGTCGCCCCACAGGCCGTTGGACGGCAGACACAGCACATGCTTGGCGCGTTCAGGGGTTTTCTGGTCTTTGTCGCGTATCCAGGCTCTCATCCAGCGGTGGTTGTGTCCGTGGATGTATCCGGCGATGCAGGGCGTGGTGACAACGACGTGGGGGAGCGGTTTGCCGCAGAGGCTCAGTTCCTTGGGAGCGTGGTGCGCGCAGAGGATGACGGGTTTCGTCCGCTTGGAGAGAAAGTCGCTCAGGAACACCTGCTGGTCATCCGACAGCGCACCGGGGACTGGTCCGAAGTCATTCTGGGCGCGGTCGTCAGTCCCTTGCAGGGAGTCGAGCATCAGGAAGCCGACGTGCGATGTCTCGACCAGATGCACGAACCGGCCCGGCACGAGCGACTTCTTTTGAGCTTCCGGCCAGCGAATGGCGAACTCGCTGCGGCGGTCGTGGTTGCCCATGCCAACCGTCACAGTGATGCCGGCATCCTCCAGCAGCTTGAACGAGGGCCGCGAGACATCGTAGTCCACGCCCAGCCCGTAAACGTGTGCCACGTCCCCGAACACCAGCACACGGCGCGGCAACGGGCGCATCTTCAGAATCTCGGTCACAGCCTCCTGGAGTTTCTTGCGCGCATACTTGCACGTCTTGGCCGCGCCCGCGTGGACATCGGAGAGGAACACGAGCAGGTTGTCGTCGAAGTCCGCCTCCTCCTTGGCGAACAGCTTGCGCGGCTCCGTCGTGAACGAGGCGGCCAGCCCGGCGATGAAGAGTCTTCTTGTCAACATGTCTCTTCCCTTTCGCCAGAAGCTATTTCTTCGGTTCAAAGAACTCCGTCAGCTTGACGTTTTTCTCGACACGCACGAGCTTAGACTGCCAGCCGGCCGACTTCTTGTCCTTGATGCGCGTGGATGTGCCGAGCCAACCGTTTTGTCCGTCGTAGATGAACCCGCGCGTCCCGTTGAACCCGGCCAGACGCCCCGTCTCCTTGAACGTCTTCGCGTCGAGGCGCACGATTGGAGCGCCGTAGCAGAAGAGGTAGAGCGAATCGCCGTAACGCTTGATTGTCTCGATGCCCATCTTAATCTTCAGGTTGTCGATTAGATGCGTGGAGAGGATGGCGAAGTCCGCGCTGACGTGGTGGAACCTCACTTGGGAGGCGGTGATGTCGCCTGGGCGCAGGCAGCCGATGACGAACGAGCCGTCCTCGAGGATGGCAAACGACCCCGCGCGGTCGTTGGCGGACATGACATGTTTCGTCTTGAGCGTAAGCGTGTCCGCGTCGTACTCGTTCACCTGGAGGCGGCTCTCGGGGCCCCATGCCATAATCCGCCGCTTTTCCGTGGGGCAGACGGCCACGTAGAGCTTGCCGTCCTTCAACTGGCAGCCTGCGTTGTGGCCCTCGACTTGGACATGGCGGAGGATCTTGCCATTGAGATCCGTCTTCACGATGTCCCACGTGTGCGCCCAGTAGATGTGTTCGCCGCCGTCCCACCAGACATCCTGGAGGTGGCCCGGATATTCGCCGGGCAGGACAATCTCCGTCACGTCCGGCATCTTGCCGGCGGTTGTGAGGACCGCGCATGCCACAACGGCAATCATGAACAATTTCAGTTTCATTTTTCTGTATCCTTTCGTAAAAGTGCGTCGATGGCGGCGCACCGTTAGCGCTTCGCCCGCTTGTAGCCCCCGCTTCATGTATGGTCGCGCTTTTCTCTTCTTTCCCAACGCATATTGTATGATAGCATAAGTTTCCTCTGCTGACAATCGCGCATTCTCAACAAAAAGTTGCGCGATCCATACAGACGCGAAGAGGAACAGAAAGCGACCGTCCCGGTTCGTCAAGTAATTATTATGTTACGCTGATTATACCCGCGCTAGCACTGCGCCTTCTCCTTGCTTTTTGGGTAATATTTTGGTAGATTTATTTTGTCATGCTAAAGGTATGGTGTCTTTAGGCGGTGGGGGTTTGAAAACCTCATTTGAGAAAGGAGTAATCTATGGCGACGGGAAAAGCGTTTGAAAAAATGTCGTATGTTTCTGCCTTCGTGGCAGCATTTGTGTTTGCCGCGATGGCCGAGAAGCCGTACGACACGCAGGTGGAATACCTCGAAGCACCGGTTAACGCTGCCAACAAGGTGCCGTACATCGACACCGGCCTCTACCCCGGTAACGACATGGGCGTAAAGCTGCGCTTCACGCCGCTTCGCACATCCGATTCCACCATCTGCGGCGTGCAATGCTACCATCCAGCCCAGGCGCTTGTGGACAAGCGGAACTACAACTTCTTCAAATGGTATTTCGGATGCACCGGCGGCAGAACGTATCTTTCCTGGGATACGCAGAATCCTCTTAACGCCGATCGTCCAACTGTTTCTGTTGGCTCCACATACGATGTGTTCTTTAACTTCCTGAACGACAGGAATCGTCGTCTCGTCGGCGTGGACAACAGCCAAGATGCGTCTCTCGCCATTGCAAGAGCCTGGCCGTCCACCGCCGCCACTAATACAATCTACCTTTTCGCCTACAACAACAACGGTACCTCCGTGGGCGACACCGGCAATGCCCGCATCTACTCGGCGCAGTTCACGCAGGGCGAGAGGATCGTCAAGGATCTTATTCCCGTGCGCAAGGACGGCGTGGGGTATCTGTATGACAAGGTGTCGGATACGCTGCTGGGCAGAGTGCCGGACACGTCTCCCGACTTCACCTGTGGGACGGACGTTGCAGGCGACGCGTACATCGAAGGGGACATCACGCTCGACGCGGACAAGGACTGGACGGTGCGCGGAATCCTGCGCCTCGACGCCGCCGCTGTCATCGACCTCAACGGCCACAGGCTTACGATAGTCGGCGCGTACGGCGACGGCACGATTACCGACACCTCGACCGGCGATCCCGGCGAACTGCACTTCGCCGTTCCGTCCGGCCTTAACGCCACATCGTCCGCGATTCTCACCGGTAACATGAAGGTGGTGAAGGAGGGCGAAGGCAGGCTTGCGCTCATCAGGGCGGGCCAGACATTCGCGGGCGGCGTGGTGGTGGCCGCCGGCACGGCGTTCGCGCCGAACGAGAGCGTGGCGCAGAAGCTGTATTCCGAGGCGAAGTGTTACTGGGGGCCTTCTAACACCACGATCCGCGTGGAGCAGGGCGCGACATTCGACACGAAGGGTAACTACGATTTCAACACGAAGAGGTTCGTACTAGCGGGCGGCACGCTCGCGAACGGCGGCGAGAACATGAACAGGAGTACCGGCGACGGACTGGGGGCCGTAGAGCTTGTGGCCGATTCCACTTTCCAGACGAAGTACCACACGCACTTCACGGCGTCAGGAGACCCGCCGGAGAAGATCGACCTTGGCGGGTACACGCTCGTCGTGGATCTCGGTGCCAGCAGTGGGGCGGATCTGCGTCTGCCGCTCGCCGTCGAGAACGGTACGCTGTCGGTCGTGAGCGGAGGGTATCTCGCCCTCGATGGCGGCACGAGCGGCGGTTCGCCGACAGTGAACCTTCTGATGAGCGGCGCCACCTTCAAGACATACGGCGAATTCTCCGTGAGTAACTACGTGGCCGCGTATACGTTGAGATGGAACCACGGCCCCGCCCCGCTTAAGGTCTATGGTACGTTCACACCGGCCGGCGTGGACGCTAACGGGTACGAGTACTTCCATGGATGCGTGATGCAGGATGGTTCGGCGATTGACCTTTCGGCGAAATCGGCAGCCTGGGACACGACGGCGACCGGCTGGACCGGCACGGGCGACGCAGACGGCAGCCGCACCGTCACCTTCGCGGAGAACGCCACGGTGACGCTTGACCTGCACGGACGCGATCTCTCCATGGGCAACAAGATTGTGAGCTGGAGCGAAGCGCCCGTCGGCATCGAGACGGTAACGTTCAAGTTCGACGACGAGACCGCCGACGCCGGAATAGGTCCTGTCGTCACGGAGAACGGCATCTACTACGGTGCCGACGAATCGACCGTGGCGATCGCGTGTTGGACGGGCTTGGTGAGCGACGACATCACGAATCCCGGCAACTGGGCGTGCACGAACTTCATGGGCAGAGTAGTGACGGACGGTCTGCCGGGCGCGAGTTCGGCCGTCCACGTCTTGGGCGATGTCGCAATCCAAATTCCCGCTTCGTGGCCGATGGTTTGCGACTCCATCCGCTTTGATTCCGTGCGGCTTACGGCAGATTGTGACTGGCGAGGCATCGCCGAATGGGCGGCGGCGGCGGATAAGGGCGACACCGTGGACATCGGCTCGGTGGACTTGAACGGGCACAAGCTCAGGCTGGCTACGGCATTGTCGTCCGAGAATGGGCACATCTACGACTTCGTCACCATGTCGGTGACCGACGCCTCCACCGGTGCGCCCGGTGAGCTGCACATCGGCGTCACGCATGAGGATTCGTATCTGGAGTGCAGCGGCTTTACGCTTTCCGGCAACCTCAGGCTAGTGAAGGAGGGGGCTGGCTGGCTCGGCATGACGCGCCCCGGCCAAACGTTTACGGGTGGCGTGTTCATAGCCGAAGGAACTGGGTACGCTCCGAATGGAATGTGTCCCGAAAGCAGCTTCTACTGGGGACCGGATGGCGGTACGATAACGGTGGACTCTGGCGCCAACTTCGATGCTCGCGGCAATCTTGGCTTTGCAAACAAGAGTTTCTTCCTGAACGGAGGAACCCTTGCCAACACCGTGAACATGGGGGGAGGGGCTGGTCTCTACAGTCCGTCCGGCTTCGGTAGCGTGACGCTCACCGCCGATTCGGTGTTCCGCTCTACGAAAAACGTCACCACCTCGTTCTCAACGCCTGTCGGTACGGAGAAAATCGACCTCCGGGGGTTTACGCTCACGGTTTCACTTGAATACGGATCCCAATTACATCTGCCGATTCCGGTCGAGAATGGGACATTAGTGTTCAACAAGTTGACAGATGGCGAAGAAGGCGGCTATTTGCGCCTTGAGAGAGGTGCTGCCGGCGGCGCACCCGGTATGAACCTGTTGATGCAGACATCCGCGCTTTTCCTGAACGGGACTCTTTCGGTGAGCAACTATGTGGCGCAGTACACCGGAGGATACAACCATGGCGCTGCGTCGATCAAGGTCTACGGCGTTTTTACGCCGATTACCGCGCTGGACGGAAAAGAGTATTTCCACGGCTGCGAGCTGATGAACGGATCAACCATCGACCTTTCGGAAAAGGAGGGGCCGTGGAATATCGTTTCCAATGGATGGTCCGGTACTGGCAATACCGACGGGAACCGCACGGTGGAGTTTGAAGATGGCGCGACCGTCAATGTTGAACTTGGCGACCGCAGTCTTTTCACCAGCGAAAGTGTCATCGACTGGACGGACATGACCCCGGACAATCTCGACACGCTCACTTTTCGGGGCGTGTCCAACGGGGCGTTCAAATGCGGTTTCCAGAAAACGGCGGACGGTATTTACCCGGTAATGGGAACAATGATCATTTTCAGGTAGTGCGGAGTCCGGAAGTCTGAAGTCCGAAGTCTTGTGTTTTGACTGTAAGTTATTGGTGAACATTGAAGTGGAGGGTTTGTGATGAGTAAAGGCATGAGTTTTTTTGCGGTTGCCGTTGCGTTGAGTGCGGTGTTGCCGTTAAACGGCACCGCCGATGGGGCGCGGAAGCCGAAGGGGCTGATGATTATGGTGGATGGATTGCGGGCGGATGCCGTGGAGGAATCCGAGATGCCCAACTTGAGGAATTTGAAAGACGGCAAGTGGCAACCTGGATACCAAGGCGCGTGTTCGCTCACCGCGCATACGCTTTATGATGCCAGGCCCTCCAGCGCCGCGAACCACTCCGCCATCGCGACGGGCGTTACCGCCGCCAAGACCGGAATTTACAAAAACGGCGAAACGCCCAAAGGCAATTTCGCCGAATGGCCGAGTTGGCTGGTGAGACTGGTCGACGCGCGTCCGGAGACGAAAGCACTATATACCTATTCCTGGAGCGGCGACGAGAAACTTTCGCCGCATCCGAAAGTGCGGAACCTTCCGCTCACATCGGTCGTCACCAACAATTGGCCGGTCGCGGGGGACTATGAGGCCAACGCCTTGACCATCCCAAAGATTATGGCATCCGACGATGCCCCCGATGCCGTGCTTTATTTCATAGACATGACTGATTGGGGCGGACACCGGAGCGGGTTCTATCCGTACGGGAAAGAATATCTGCTCGACCTGAAAATCGCCGACCGGATTATCGGAGACACCATCGCCGCCATCGCCTCACGTCCGAGTTTCAAGGACGAGGATTGGATGATCATGGTGACGAGCGACCACGGCGGATACGGTCCGCACCACGGCATTTGGGGCGGGCAGGCTACCACTATTCCGGTTGTCATCGCGGGGCGGAACATTTCCAACGGCACGATTGCGGGAATCCCGCGCAATTTCGATCTCGCGCCCACGATGCTGGCCCATTTCGGGCTGGACGTGAAGCCGATGAAACTGGACGGAAAGGTTCTCAACTCAACTGAAGAGAAAGCGTCGCGTCCGCTGAAAGACGGTTTGGCCGTCTACCTGCCGTTCGACAGCGGGACTCCGGAAAATCGGGTAGCCAACGGGATTTCGCCGGAGCTTCACGGTGCCACCGTGTCGGGCACCGACGGCGGAAAGTTCGGCAAATGTCTGCAGGTGGCGGAGGATGCCAAACGCGAATGCGGCGTCTGCGTAAAGGGTTCGGAAAAACTCCAGTTCGAAAACAACGGCGATTTCGCCATTGCGCTCTGGATGCGGCTGGATGCGCCGCAAAAGCCACAGGCGCCGATTGTGTCCAACAAAGATTGGAACAGCGGCGGCAATCCCGGAATTGTGCTGATCGGGGCGCGTAAAACCGAGTCGGTCAAGAAGAACGGCGTCTGCTTCAACAGTGCGTTGTCGGACGATCGGAAACGGATTGATATCGGCACATTCGACATCGATTACGGCAAGTGGGTCTTTTATGCGGTGACGCGGAATAGTGACGGCGTGCTGACATTCTATCAGGGCAATCCCGATGGCAAGCTCTACTGGATCGCGGAAAACGCTTCGTCGATTAAGATGGAAACCGGTTTTCCATTCTGGATCGGACAAGATGGTACCGGCAAGTGCATAGTCTCGCTTGCGGGTTACATCGATGATTTCGCGCTGTGGACGCGCCCGCTTGCGCGAAAGGATATTCGCGCTATTTACGAGGCAGGGAAAAAAGGCGAAGCGTTGGCCACGTTGTTGAACAAGTGATTTCAATTAATTTGGGTTACGCATCTAAGGAGATTTTCATTGATGAAAAAGTTCTTGGTGTTTTTCAGCGCGGCGCTGGCGGTTATGTCGGCGTTGCCGGGGCGGGCGGAGGAAACGGTGTTGAAACTGCCGGCCGACGGGAAAACGATGGTGACGGCGCGGATGCAGGCGGAGATCGATCGAGTGTCTGCCGCGGGCGGCGGGACGATACGTCTTCCTGAAGGAACTTATCTGACGGGCGGGCTTTTCTTGAAAGACGGCGTTACGCTCCGTCTCGACAAAGGCGCGACATTGCTGGGTTCGACCAACCATCTCGATTACACCGGTCACAAGGCGGTGGTTGGCGCGGTGAACGCCAAGTCGGTCGCGATTGAGGGCGAAGGTACGATTGACGGCCGGGGATGGGGTACCACTGTCAAGGAGAGTGCGCCGAACCGGTGGAAAATCGCCTTTTTCTATCGTTGCCGGGATGTGCGGGTTGAGGGGGTGACGCTAAAGGATCCTGCCAGTTGGACCTGCTATTTCAAGGAGTGCGAGGACGTGGTCGCCCGCAGCGTGACGATTTCCAGTCTGGTGAATTTCAACAACGACGGGTTTGACATCGACGCCAAGAATGTGCTGATTGAAAAGTGTACGGTGGACTCGGATGACGACGCGATTTGCTTGAAAAGCGACAATCCCGTTTTCGTTCCGGAGAATGTCGAGGTGCGGGATTGCCGGCTTTCGTCCAACTGCAACTTCATCAAATTCGGGACGGCCAGTCACGGCGGATTCAAAAATTGCCGGATTCACCATTGCACGCTTGTTCCCGCCAGCGCCTCACGCATTCGCGATTGGCTGGGGTTGCCGGGGGTGACGGATCCGATCACCGGGTTGGCCGGGATTGCGCTGGAGATGGTTGATGGCGGGGTGATGGATACAATCCATGTCCACGACATCACGATGGAGGGCGGCATCCAGACCCCGATTCTTATCCGTTTGGGAAAACGAAAGACGCAGGGGATTGAGAGTTCTCTGAAGAACGTGTTGATTGAGAACGTGACCTGTAAAGCCGGGGCGAGCTTGATTGCCAGTTCGATTACGGGCGTTCCGGGGATGCGGCCGCAGGGCATTATCCTCCGAAACCTCGATTTGACGGTCAAGGGCGGTGGGCGGATCGCCAACGCCAGGGAAGAGATTCCGGAGGTGGAGAAGGCATATCCTGAGAACCGCATGTTTGCCAAGAAGATGTTGCCGGGATACGGATTCTACCTGCGCCACGCGGATGGGGTTCGGTTCGAGAATGTCAAACTCCGTTATGCCGACGGACGGGAAGAACGGGAGCCGGTTGTGCAGGATGACTGTACGGAGGTTGTCTTTGACGGATGCGATTTTATGAAACCGGGTAAGCCGTTGCCGACTGGGGCGATTGTTTGCGAGGGGAGTTATCCGATGGGGCATCTTCAGGGAACGGCGACGGATGGTGAAGCCATCTATTGGCCTTTCACTGGGAGGATTGTGAAAACCGATTTGAAAGGGCGGGTTCTCGCTTCGACGGATCAGCCGCCGCATCAGGGTGATCTCTGTGTGGTGGGTGATACGCTTTATGTGGCGGTCAACCGCGGCGAATTCAATAAGGAGACCGGCGCGGTGAGCGAAGTGTGGTCTTACGCTACGAAGGATTTGTCGCTCAAAAACCAATGGAAGGTGCCGGAATTGGTGCATGGCGCTGGAGGCATCACCTACCGTGACGGACTGTTCTATGTGGTAGGAGGATTGCCGCCTACCCACAAGCAGAACTACGTTTATGTTTACACGCCCGATTTCCATTTCGTCAAGCGTCATGTTCTTGATACCGGTTACACCGTTTTGGGCATCCAGACTGCGTCATACGAACGCGGCAATTTCATTTTTGGGTGTTACTATTCCAAAGAGTATCCCACTGCCACATTGGTCTGTCCCCCTGACCTGTCCAGCTTCAAGGTGATGAGTACGCCGACCGATGTCGGGTTGATTGATTTGAACGGAAAAATGTTCATTGCCCGGACGGAACGGTTGCCGGACAGTAAGGCTTGGTGCGGTTTTCTGTTGTCGGTAAAAGACTCGGATCCGTTGTCCGCGATACAACCGGTGGCTGAAGCCGCCGGGCGTTGATGGTCTTCGGGTAAATGCGCCCGATTCTCTTTCTGGAGGTATTACTATGAAGTGCCGTTTTGGCGGTATCGCCGCGTTTTCGCTGGGTGTCGTAATGTTCGCTTTTGGGCGTGGCCCTGCGCCTTTAGTGTTCGACACGCCCGCTGCGGATGAGAACGGTGTGATGATTCTTGGCAACGGCGAGGTGGGCGCGACCGCGTGGCTGGACGCTGGCGGAACGCTCCATACCGTGTTGCAGAACTCTGACAGCTGGAACGAGGGCGGCCGCCACGTGAAGACCGGCGCGATTGACTACGAGACGAAGGCACCGGTTGATGCGGGGACGTATCGGCAGGAGCTTTCGATGGCACGCGGCGAGTTTGAGGCATCGTGGAAGAGCGGCGGGAGACCGGTGTCGCTTTGTTACCGCATCCAGCAGAACACGGACTCCATCGCCGTGTGCGACGTGCGCGGCACATCGAAGACCGAGGCGAAGGTGGTGAATTGGCGTCTTTATCCGGGCGGTACGAAAGCGTTCGGCGTGGGCGAGTATGAGTTGGGCAACCGTTTCTGCGAAGGACAGTTCCAGAATAACGTTGAAAACATGAAGTTTACGATAAATGCTGACAGTCTCATGCCCGGCGGTTGGTGCCACGTGAACCGCAACGAGACGGTCGCGGAGCTGATGAAGGTTTACGATTATTATCAGGCGACGGGCGACCTCGGCAAACCGGATTTGCTTTCAGACCGCGTCTTCGGCGGTTTAACGCGTTCGTTCCGCGTCGGGGACCGGTCGCTGTTTATCTCCGCCATAACCTGTTTCCATCCGTGCCGCAGTGGCGGGGAATGGTTTGACCGTACTACATCGTTCCTTAATGCGCAAGGCTGGGACATGGCTGGTGAAGATGCCAAACGCGCCGAGCACGTTGCAGCGTGGGCAAAGTTCTGGGATCGCAGCCACATTGTGGTCTCGCCATCGTCGGAAGCGGTCGCCAAACAGCGGAAATGCGTTTTCCCGGCCAACGCGAAACTGCCGGTCAGCTTCGGGGTTGATTCAACGGGCGGTAATCGGTTTCAAGGAACGTTTGCGTCCGCAGAGGTGGCGTTTGACGGGCATAAGGCGTATTCGGGCGTACCGAAAGCGGGGGATAAGGTTGAACGGCGAGTAACGGGTGATGAGCCTTGCCATGCGCTACGCTTCGTGTGCCGTTTTACTACGGACGATGCCGGGAAGCCGCAACGACTTCTCGACAATATCACGCCGGGAAAGAGCGACGGATTTCTCATTGATCTGTACAAAGGTAATGTGCGCCTGATTGCCGGCAACCGTACCGTCAACCATTCCGCGAAGGTTCCGTCCGGGCGCGAAGTCGCGCTTGAGGTTGTTGTACCGCAGACGGGTGTGGCGAAGATTACTGTCGATGGCGCGGAAGAAAATTTCGATCTTGGCGCGGTGTCGGTCGCCGACGAGTGCGCCGCCGTCACGCGCGCTTACGCAGCGCAGCGTTACCTTACCGCTTGCGCAGGGCGCGGACGCCTTCCGATTCGTTTCAACGGCTCGATTTTCACCATCTCGTACAAAGGCGATCCCGACTACCGCCGTTGGGGCAGCGGTTACTGGTGGCAGAACACGCGCCTCCCGTACTATCCGATGTTCGCCGCCGGTGACTTCGATATGCTTCAGCCGCTCTTCAGGATGTATCTCGGCCTCCTCGACTTCAACATGAAGCGTACCCGCAAATACCTTAGGCACGGCGGCGCGTATTTTCCCGAGTGTATGCAGCCGTGGGGCGACCACTTTATCGGAAGCTACGGGCCGGAGTGCGAGTGGAAAGACCGCAAGGACAAGCTTCAGTCCAGCGGCTACCACAAATACGAATGGCTCGGGCAGCTGGAAATATCCCTTATGGCGATAATGCGCTGGCAGTACACGCAGGACAATGCATGGTTCAAGACGGAAGCGCTTCCCGCCGTTCGCGAATTCGTGCGTTATTTTGATGAGCATTACCAGCTCGATGATAAGGGGCGTTACCGCATGCATCCCGCGCAGGCGGTCGAAACGTGGTGGGACTGTACGAACCCGATGACCGAGGTCTCCGGGTTGACGCGCGTGACGGATCTTCTGCTTACCCTGCCGGACGAGGCGCTTGAGCCGGGCGACCGCGAACTCTTTTCGCGCATCCGCTCGCGCGTTCCCGACCTGCCGACGCGGAAACTCGATGACGGCCGAATCATCTACGCACCGGCCGAGAAATTCGCGCAGCACCGCAATGTCGAAACTCCGGAACTCTACTGCGTGTTCCCGTTCCGGCTCTCGTCTTTTGAGAAACCGAATGCGGAAATGGGGCGTACGACCTATGAGAACCGTTACCACAAACACTATTTCGGCTGGGCGCAGGACGAGCTGAACGCGACGTATCTCGGCATGGCGGAGGAAACGCGGGAACATATCGCGGATCGCGCGCTCACTCATTCGAAGAAAATCTACCGTTGGCCGGCGTATTGGGGGCCTAACTTCGACTGGAGTCCCGATCAGGACGAAGGCGGCGTTTTCCAGAACACCATCCAGTCGATGCTCATGCAGTACGAGGGGAAGAAGATATTCCTCCTGCCCGCGTGGCCGAAGGATTGGCACTGTGATTTCAAACTTCATGCGCCGTACAACACAACCGTGGAAGGCCGCGTGGTGAACGGCGAACTGAAGAATTTGGTTGTCACGCCCGTTTCACGTAAGGCGGATGTGGTTGTGCGTTAGGGCCATGGAACGTGCCATAGCGTTTGCCGCAAGAATTCAAATTTGCGGGTTGGCGGTGCGGTATTGACTTGGCGTGACACAAATTGTAAAATATGGCTTTTATTCAATTGACCGAGTTTTTGCATTTGGGATTGGAGTAGCAGATGGTTATCACGGAGATTTTGGAACGGAATGCCAAGGAATTTGGCGACGACGTCGCGTTGGTGGAGATTAATCCGCAGGAGCTGGAAAAACGCCACACCACGTGGAAGGAATACTCGTTGATCGAGCCGAGCCGTAGCGGTTCGTTCCGTTCGCAGCTGACATGGCGGGAGTTCGATGCCAAAGCGAATCGTTTCGCGAACCTTTTGTTGACCCGTCATATCGGCAAAGGCAGCCGCGTGGGCATTTTGCTGATGAATTGCCTGGAATGGCTCCCAATCTATTTCGGGGTGCTGAAAAGCGGGGCAATGGCGGTGCCGTTGAATTTCCGGTACGCCCCGGATGAAATCAAGTATTGTCTGGATCTGGCGGATGTTGACCTGCTGATCTTCGGGCCGGAGTTTGTCGGACGCATCGAGTCGATCTGCGACTCAATTCCCCGTGTCAAATCGCTGTTCTACGTGGGCGAGGACTGCCCCACCTTCGCCGAGTCGTACTTCAATTTGGTTTCGTACTGTTCCAGCCGTGCCCCGGCGATCCCGTTGACCGAGGACGACCTTGCCGCGATTTATTTCTCATCGGGAACCACTGGTTTCCCCAAGGCGATTATCCATGCCCACCGCAGTTTGACCCACTCCTGCCTGGTGGAGCAAAACCATCATTCGTTGCGCCGCGAGGACACTTTCCTGTGCATCCCGCCGCTGTACCACACCGGGGCCAAAATGCACTGGTTCGGGTGTTTTCTGGTGGGAGCCCGCGCGGTGCTGCTGAAAGGCGTTAAGCCCGAATGGATTATCAACGCCGTATCTTCGGAGCGGTGTACCGTGGTTTGGCTGTTGGTGCCGTGGGCGCAGGATATTTTGGACGCGATTGACCGCGGCGAAATCAAGCTTGAGGATTACCGGCTTGACCAGTGGCGGTTGATGCACATTGGGGCGCAGCCGGTGCCGCCGAGCCTGATCAAGCGCTGGAAGACAGTATTCCCGAATCAGGAATATGACACCAACTACGGGCTTTCAGAGTCGATCGGGCCCGGCGCGGTGCATCTGGGCGTGGAAAACATCGACCACGTTGGCGCCATCGGAAAAGCCGGGTACGGCTGGCAAACCAAGATAGTGGACGACCAGCGCAACGAAGTCAAACCCGGAGAGGTGGGCGAGCTGGCGGTGAAAGGCCCCGGCGTGATGCTGGGTTACTACAAAGACGAAAAGGCGACCCGCGAAGTGTTGTCCGATGACGGCTGGCTGTTCACCGGCGATATGGCGCGCGCGGACGAAGAGGGGTTCATTTATCTGGTGGACCGCAAGAAAGACGTTATCATCACCGGCGGCGAAAACCTGTACCCGGTGCAGATTGAGGACTTCCTGCGCAAAAACGACCACATTAAAGATGTCGCGGTAATCGGTCTGCCGGATACGCGTTTGGGTGAAATCGCCACCGCGATTATCGAGGTGAAGCCTGGCCATACGCTCACCGAAGAGGAGGTCAACGCGTTTTGTCTGGGCATGCCGCGCTACCAGCGGCCGCGCAAGATCATTTTCGCCCCGGTGCCGCGGAATCCCACCGGCAAAATCGAGAAACCGGTGCTTCGCAAACGCTATGGCGTGGACAATCTGGTGGCGCGCGAGGTGGAGTTGCGCGGTTAGCGATGGATGACGACAAATTGCGTTTCGAGCGCAACTGGTGGGGCGCACATCCCGGTGGCGGACTCGCCGGGGTGGACGAGGCCGGCCGCGGATGCCTTGCCGGGCCGGTGGTGGCGGGGGCGGTGATGATGCCGCCGGAATTGGCGGAGGAGCTGTACCGCGGGCCGCTGGCCGGATTGAACGATTCCAAGCAACTCTCGGCCGCGCGTCGGGAGGCGTTTTTCGAAATCCTAACCGCTACGCCGAGTGTGGCGGCGGCGACCGGGGCCTGTTCGCCGCGGGAGATTGACGAGATGAACATTCTGCGGGCGACGCATCTGGCAATGCGCCGGGCGGTGGAAGCGTTGCCGCAGCTGCCCGACTATGTGCTGGTGGACGGTTTGCCGGTTAAAGGTCTGCCGGTGGAATCGCAGGCGATTGTCAAAGGCGATGCTAAGAGTTTTTTAATCGCGGCGGCCAGTGTGATGGCCAAAGTGACCCGTGACCGTCTGATGGTTCAGTTGCACGAAAAATATCCCGCTTACCGGTTTGACTCCAACAAAGGTTACGGGGCGAAAGAGCATTTGGCGGCGCTCGGCAAATTTGGTGCCTGCCCGGAACACCGCCACACCTTCGGCCCGGTGCGCGATGTAGAAGAGACGCTCCCCGGGCTGTTTGAGTAAGAGTTCGACAAACGACAAGCATTCCGCGACAAGCGCCTGTCGCGTGTAGCAGGTCAAATACAAAAAAGCCGCAGCCGGTTTCGGCTGCGGCTTGGGTGTAATCAGTTGCCGAACTGGCCGTCGAAGGCGATGTTCGACGGTTTGAAATCGACGCCGCGCACGAAATCGCAGGCTTCCTGCGCACCGTGCAGGCGGTCCATGCGGGAATCTTCCCACTCCACCGACAGCGGGCCTTGGTAGCCGATATCGTTAAGCGCAACGATGATCTCCTCGAAGTTGATGTCGCCGTGGCCGAGGGAACGGAAGTCCCAGTAGCGGCGCGGGTCGGCGAATTCGGTATGGCCGCCGAACACGCCCACGGTGCCGTCGCCGTGGCCCCACCAGGCGTCCTTCATGTGGACGTGGAAGATGCGGTCCTTGAAGGTGCGGATGAACTTGATGTAGTCCACGCCCTGGTAGCCGAGGTGCGACGGATCATAGTTGAAACCGAACGCGGGGTGCCCGTCCAGCGCGTCGAGGGTGCGTTCCGCCGAGGCGATATCGAACGCGATCTCGGTGGGGTGGACCTCCAGCGCGAACTTAACGCCGTAGTCGGCGAACACGTCGAGAATCGGTTTCATGGTTTTCGCGACCTGGCGGTAACCGGCCTCGATCATCGACTGCGTCACCGGCGGGAAGGAGTACAGATACTGCCAGATCGGGGAACCGGTGAAGTTGGTGACGATATCCACGCCCATATTGCGGGCGGCTTTCGGGATCAGCTTCTGGAATTTAATCGCCCACTGGCGCATCGCCTTGTAGTCGCCGCGGATCTTCTCCGGCACCCAGGCGTTGTGGCGCTCGTCGAGGTTGTCGCAGAGCAGCTGTCCGGAAAGGTGCGCCTGCAAAGCCCAAGTGCCCAGTCCGTAACGGTTGAGAATTTCTAGACGATCCTCGCAGTAAGCTTTGCTTTTCGCGGCTTTCTCCACGTCCAGATGGTCGCCCCAGGTCGCGATCTCCAACCCGTCATAGCCGAAGCCGGACATGGTTTTGCAAACATCTTCAAAAGTCATGTCGGCCCACTGGCCGGTGACGATGGTAACTTTTCTTGCCATTTGGTTTCTCCTTGGTTAATATGCGGTAAAACCCGCTAAAACAAATTGCCAGCAGTCATTTGGCATTGTTTATAATAGCAAAAAAAAATCGGTTTGGGTAGCCGTAAATGACATTTTGGCGAAAAAAAAAAGAAAAAAACGGGTTTTTACAAAAAAACACAATATTTTGTATTTTGCTATTGCATTGGCACAAGAGGTTGTGTATACTTGCATTTGTTTTTTTGGCCCTATCAGGGGATGGGACGGTTTTTAGGCGGCATTTGCCGTTAAACACATTGCAGCATAATACAAGGGACAGGCATGTTCAGCAGTATCATTAAGCGCGATGGCCGAATCGCGCAGTTTGACGCCGCGAAAATCACGGAGGCGATTTATCGGGCGATGTACGCGACCGGGCACGGAACGTTGTCCGACGCGCAGATGATGACCAACAGCGTAATCATTCATCTTAGCGAGCAGTTCAAAAACGCGAATCCGTCGGTGGAAGAGATTCAGGACGAGGTGGAGCGGTCGCTGATGCACCACGGGTTCGAGGATGTGGCGAAGGCGTACATCCTGTACCGGGCCTCCCGCACCAAGACCCGCGAGCGCAAGACCAACCTGATGAAGATTTACGACGAGATCACCTTCTCCGACGCGATCGACAGCGACATGAAGCGCGACAACGCGAACGTGGACGGCGACACCCCGATGGGCATGATGCTCAAATACGGATGCGAGGGGGCGAAGGATTACAACGAGAAATACTTGCTGTCGCCGGAACACGCCAAAGCGCACCACGAGGGCGATATCCACATCCACGATTTTGATTTCTACGCGCTCACCACCACTTGCTGCCAGATTGATCTGCTGACTCTGTTCAAAGGCGGCTTCTCGACCGGCCACGGTTATCTGCGCGAGCCGAACGACATTCGCAGCTACGCGGCTTTGGCGTGTATCGCGGTGCAGTCCAACCAGAACGACCAGCACGGTGGTCAGTCGATTCAGAATTTCGACTACGGCTTGGCTCCCGGCGTCCAAAAGACCTATCGCAAGAGCGTGGTTTCCAACACCGTCAAGGCGTTTGAGCTGTTGGCCCCCGAGGTTGCGTTGACCAAGGACGAGGTGAAGGCCGCCGTTGCGGATATTGAGGAGAAGACCGGGCAGAAGCTGCGCGTGATCGATCAGGACGCGCCGGATGCCGCGTTTCTGGCTTGGCTGACGCTCAAGTGCGGCAACAGCGGGTTGGCCAAGCGCATTCAGGACTTCGTGAAAAAAGAGGCGTACGAGGAAACCGACAGCGCGACTTATCAGGCGATGGAAGCTTTGCTGCACAACCTGAACACGATGCACAGCCGCGCCGGCGCCCAGACGCCGTTCAGCTCGGTCAACTTCGGCATGGACACCTCCCCGGAAGGGCGGATGGTGGTGCACAATATGCTGCTGGTTACCGAGAAGGGCCTGGGGCAGGGCGAGACCCCGATCTTCCCGATTCAGATTTACCGCGTCAAAGAGGGCGTTAACTACAACCCCGGCGATCCCAACTATGATTTGTTCCAGTTGGCCTGCCGCGTGAGCGCGAAGCGCCTGTTCCCGAATTTCTCCTTCATCGACGCGCCGTACAACCTGAAATACTACAAGCCCGGTCATCCCGAGACCGAGATTTCTTACATGGGATGCCGGACCCGCGTGATGGCGAACGTTTACGATCCCAGCCGCGAGATCGCCACCGGGCGCGGCAACTTGAGCTTTACCTCGATTAACCTGCCGCGGTTGGCGATCGAGGCCGACCATAACGAGGCGATTTTCAAGGAGAAGCTGCTCAAAATGGTGGATCTGGTCTGCCGCCAGCTGGAAGACCGCTTTGAGATCCAGGCCAAGAAGTGCGTCCGCAACTTCCCGTTCCTGATGGGGCAGGGCGTGTGGATCGATTCCAAGAAACTGGGTTGGAACGACGAGTTGCGCGAAGTGCTGAAGCACGGCACGCTCTCGGTCGGGTTCATCGGACTGGCCGAAACCCTCACCGCGCTTTATGGCAAACACCACGGCGAGAGCGAGGAGATGCAGAAGAAGGGCTTGGAGATTGTCGGCATGATGCGCGAGTTTCTGGACAAGCGCGCGGCGGAACGCCACATGAACTACACGCTGCTGGCGACGCCCGCCGAGGGGCTGGCCGGACGTTTCGTGCGGATGGACCGCAAGCGTTACGGCATTATCCCGGGCGTTACCGACAAGGACTACTACACCAACAGTTTCCACATCCCGGTTCGGTTTAAGATTTCCGCGTTCGACAAGATCCGTCTGGAGGCGCCTTACCATGCGCTTACCAACGCCGGGCATATCTCTTACGTGGAGTTGGACGGCGACGCCGCCCGCAACCCCAAGGCTTTCGAAGCCATTATCCGCGCCATGCACGACGCGGGCATCGGCTACGGTTCGATTAACCATCCGGTGGATCGCGATCCGGTTTGCGGTTACACTGGGGTGATTGAGGATGTTTGCCCGCGCTGCGGGCGGCGCGAGAATGAGGACATCGATCCGGCGAAATTCGCGGAACTTTGCCGGATTTATCCGAACATGCCGTGCTTAACTTCCAAGTGTTAGTGTTTTTACCATCATACAGTACGAAAGGACAGAAAGAAATGAGCGAACAGAATGCCGCCACCGCTGGCAAGGGTGTGAAATTTGAACGTATCCGTCGCATCACGGGTTACCTCGTGGGCACGCTTGACCGCTTTAACGACGCCAAGCGTTCCGAAGAGCACGACCGTGTTAAGCACGGTATGGGCAGCAATTGCTCCTGCTCCGGCAACGAATAGTTTCAGGGGGGAGTGATGACGATTGATGTGGCCGGCATCACCCAGGACTCAATCACGGACGGGCCGGGACTCCGGTTTGTCCTTTTTGTCCAGGGTTGTCCGCATCATTGTCCCGGCTGCCAAAATCCCCAGACCCATCAGTTCGGAGTCGGGGAGAAGTTGGATGTGGCCGAGGTGTACCGGCAGATTAAGCTTAATCCGCTTAACCGTTCCGTAACCTTTAGCGGCGGCGAGCCGTTCAGCCAGCCGGCACCGTTGGCGGTGCTCGCCAAACGGCTTCGCGCCGAAGGCTACGATTTGGCGGCCTATTCCGGTTTTACCTTTGAAGAGCTGTTGGCCCATCCCGATCCGGCGGTGCGCGATTTTCTGGAACAGCTGAATGTGCTGGTGGACGGCCGGTTTGTGCTGGCCCGGCGCAATCTGGAGTTGCTGTTCCGGGGAAGCGACAACCAGCGCATTCTAAACGTGCCGGCGTCGCTGCGCACCGGCACCGCGATCTGGTCAACCGATCCCGATTGGGTGGGATGGCCTGAGGCCGGAGTAGGCCTGACCGGTTAAACCTTCAGGTCGAAGTCGAGCGTGGCGAAGTAATCGTCGAGCGTTTCGGCGCGACGGATTTGCACCACTTCGCCGTTTTCGCGCAGCAGCAGTTCCGCCGAACGCAGTTTCCCGTTGTACTGGAAACCCATCGCGTGGCCGTGGGCGCCGGCGTCGTGGATCACGATCAGGTCGCCCGGTTCCAGTTTTGGCAACATCCGGTCGATGGCGAACTTGTCGTTGTTCTCGCAGAGCGAGCCGGTAACGTCGTACATCGTGTCGCGGGGCAGATCCATTTTCGCCGGTACGGAGATGTGGTGGTAAGCCCCGTACAGCGCGGGGCGCATCAAGTTGGCCATGCAGGCGTCCAGCCCCGCGTAATTTTTGTAGGTCTGCTTGATGTGGCGGACCCGCGCCACCAGATATCCGTACGGGCCGGTGATCATACGGCCGCATTCCAGATAAATTTTCAGCGGCGGCAGACCGCGCCCCAGGATTTTTTTCTCGTAGGCGGCTTTGACCCCGGCGCTGACCCGTTCCAGATCAACCGCGTCCTGTTCGGGGCGGTAGGGGATGCCGATCCCGCCGCCCATGTTGACGAACTCGAAGGTGATGCCCAGCCGGTCGTGAAGCTCGTTGACCAGATCAAACAGCAGTTCGGCGGTGTCGATAAAATACTGCGGGTCAAGCTCGTTCGACGCCACCATGGTGTGGAGGCCAAACCTGCGCACGCCCTTTTCCATCAGCATCCGGTAGCCCTCGAACAGTTGCGGGCGGGTGAACCCGTATTTGGCCTGTTCCGGGGTGCCGATAATCGCGTTGCCGCCTTTCAGCGGGCCGGGGTTGTAGCGGAAGCACACCAGATCCGGCAGTCCGGCGGCTCGTTCCAGAAACGGGATGTGCGAAATATCGTCAAGGTTGATCACCGCGCCCAGCTGCTTGGCTTTGACGAACTCTTCCGCCGGGGTGTCGTTGGAGGTGAACATGATCGCCTCGCCGGAGATGCCGGTGCGCTCCGAAAGCACCAACTCCGCCATCGAACTGCAATCCATGCCCAGCCCCTCGCGCTTCAGGATGGACATCAGGTGCGGGTTGGGGGTGGCTTTCACCGCGAAGTACTCGCGGAAACCGGGGCACCAGGAAAACGCCGCCTTTAGCCGGCGGACATTGGCGAGAATGGTGCGCTCGTCGTAAATGTGGAACGGGGTAGGGAACCGCTCGGCGAGTTTTTCCAGCGCGGCGGCGGACAGGGGTAGCGTCTTTTCAGTCATGGCTTTGATAAATGGTTAAGGAATGATCAGAATCGCCGCCAACGCGGCAATGACCAGGATCAGCAGCACGACCACCGCGATCCAGACTTTGTTGCCATGTTCGCGCTCGGGCGAACCGCCGTTGGCGGCGGCCTCGGCATCAGGGCGCACCGCGATGGTGGTGCGGGGAATCGCGAGCTGGGCGTCCAACTGTTCACTGAGCAGCGGCACGTCTTCGCCGGTGATGGTTACCGGCACCTCTCCGATGTAAATCACGTCGTCGCGGTAAATGAATTTCTCCTTTACCGGCACATCGTTGACTTTGGTGCCGTTGGTGGACCCCAGGTCCCGCAGCAGGAACCCGGCCGGGTTCATTTCAATTTCGCAATGCGTGCCGGACACGGAACCGTCGGCAAGAACCCAATTGTTCTCCTCCCGGCGCCCAATGCGGTTGATACCGTCGGTCAAAGTGTATTTTTGGCCGCGCAGCACCCCATTCATCACAGTTAAACAAGCCATCTTTACACCCTTTACGGATTGAAAACAATGAAAGATTTTACCTTCATCGCGGGGTAAAAGTCAATATGTAATCGATTATTTTTGGATTTCGGCATTAAACATTCCGGAATACGTACATCGCGCTTGCATCGGCCGTCCGCAATTGCTAAAATACAAACCGATTTTAGTGGAAGTTCTTTCGGGTGGCGGTACGCCGTCCGGAGATTGATAACAAGAAAGGAAAATCATCATGAGTATTCCGTCGTTTCACCGGGCGGTTAAAACCGCAGCATTGGCAACCTTTGCAGTCGCCGCGTGTGTGACCGTGTCTTCTCTTTTTAATTCGGGATGCGCCAGCACCGCCTGCGCGCAAACCGGCAATAGCGGCAAAACGCGTACCGAGTTGATCCGCGAAAAGCTGTTGTCCAACGACCGCAATTACGTGTTTGTGGCGATGCACCGCGGGGATTGGCGCAATTTCCCGGAGAACTCCAAGGACGCGATTTTGAGCTGCATCGCGCTGGGCGCGGACATTGTGGAGCTTGACGCGCAGATGACCAAGGACGGCCATTTCGTGATGTTGCACGATGGTTCGCTGGACCGCACGACAAACGGGAAAGGTCGCGTGAAGGATCTGACGCTGGCTGAGATCAAGCAGTTCAAGCTCAAGAGCAATCAGGGCGGCAAGGAAGCAAAAGTCACGGATTACGACATTCTCACCCTGGAAGAGGCGCTGGAGTTGACCAAGGGCAAGATTCTGGTCAACATCGACAAATTTACCCAGCACCCGTATGAGATTCTGAATGTGGTCAAGAAGGTGGGGGCGATGAAAGAGGTGCTGGTTAAGTCCACCCACGGCCCGGCCGACGCCAAGAAGCTTTTCAAAGAGTATTGGAAGGACGTTGAATCGGGCGAGTTGCTGTATATGCCGGTGGTGCAGTTCTGCTGGAAACAGCACGCCCATGCCGCCGAGATCCTGCCGCAGTGGGTGGCCGAAGAGCCGCGCAAGGCGTCGATGTATGAAGTCTGCATGGACTCGGACGCCGGCGCGGCGGAACTGGAGAAAATCCGCAAGGCCCCCGGCAATCCCCGCATTTGGATCAACACCATGTGGGACGTGCTGAACAACAACCGCGGCGACGTTAAGGGGTTCACCAATCCCGATCTGACCTGGGGTTGGAGCCTGAGCCAGGGCGCGACGATGCTTCAGACCGACTACGGTGCCGAGATGCTGGTGTATCTCAACCGTATCGGTCGGCACAGCCTCTAATCGCGGAGGGTAACGATGGGCTTCTTTTCTCCTGCTGCCGCAAAGCCGGTGATTGCGGACGCCAGCGAGATTAACCGGCGGTTTAAGTTCATCCGGGTTCGCCAAGTCTCGATCATGCTGCTGGGCTACGCGCTGTTTTACGTGTGCCGGCTGGCGTTCTCGGCGACCAAGAAGACGATGATCGAGCAGGGGGCCTACACGGCCAAGGAAATCGGTTACGTCGGTTCCGCCATGCTGATCGCTTACGCTATCGGCAAACTGGTGTGCGGTTTTCTCGCCGACCGCGCGAACATCCGCCGGATGTTCGCGTTTGGGCTGTTCGTTTCGTCCCTCGCGACGATGTCGGTGGGTTTCCACGTGCCGGCGCTGATGCTGATGGTCATCTGGTTTGTGAACGGCTTCGCCCAGGCGTCGGGTTCCCCGTGCTGCGTGGTCTCGCTCGCGCGGTGGTGGCCGAACCGTTCGCGCGGCACGTTCTACGGCATCTGGAGCTGCTCCAACAACCTTGGCGAGGCCATCGCCTACGTCGTGACCAGCGTGATCATGGTGCGGGTGGGGCTCGCGTACGGCGCGGACATGGCCTGGCGCAGCGGTTTCTGGGGCGCGGCTACGTTCGGTTTCATCGGCGTGGCGCTCATTTCGCTGTTGATGCGCGATTCCCCGCAGTCGGAAGGTCTCCCCCCCATCGCCGAATGGGAAGGCGAAATCAAGGGCGAGGAGGAGAAGAAGAACGCGACGGACGTCAAGCGCGGCCAGAAAATCGCGCTGACGAGCTGGGCCGTGTGGATGGTCGCGCTGTCGGGCGGCTTCTTCTGCATGAGCCGTTACGCGATCATCGACTGGGGCATCTTCTTCCTTGAGGTCAAGAAAGGCTATGCAACGGAGACCGCCGCTTGGATCATCACGCTGAACTCGATCGTCGGCGCGGTTTCGAGCGGGCTTTCCGGAATCATCTCGGACCGCGTTTTCAAAGGCAGCCGCAACGAGCTGGCGCTGATCGCGGGCATCCTGAATGTGGCGGGATTGTCGCTGATGATGCTGGTTCCGGTTCAGTGCGTCTGGATCGACGCGACCGCGATGGTCTTCTTCGGCCTCGCGGTGGGCATTCTGCTCACCTTCCTCGGCGGGCTGATGGCGGTTGACCTTGTTCCCCGCGTCGCGGCGGGCGCCGCGCTCGGCATCGCCGGAATGGGCAACTATTTCGGCGCCGGCATTCAGAGCGCGGTTTCCGGCTACCTCGTCGGGCGCGACGCGGTGACGGGCAAGGCAACGCTGCTCGGCCACACCTTCTCGAACGGCTACACGCTCGACTACCTCGCCGTATTCTGGATCGGCATGGCGGTGCTGTCCGTTCTCTGTGCGCTTTCGGTTTGGCACGCCAAACCCCGGGAGTAAACATGAGGTTTTGTCGCTGGTTGGATCCGCGTCCCGCGGTCGGCCGCTTGGCGGCGGGTTCAATCGCGGCGTTGGTTTTTGCCAATGTCTCTTTGGCGGCACCCTCGGTGGTTAAAATTGAGGGCACCGCCGGTTCATGGCGTCTTACCGTCAACGGCCAAGATTATTTCGCCAAAGGTGGCGGCGGCGGCGGTTCCAAGGCGCTGCTCCGGGAAATCGGCGGCAACTCCTGCCGCACCTGGGGCGCGGACAATGCGTTGCGCGACCTCGACGAAGCGGCGAAATTCGGCCATACCCTGATGCTCGGTTTCTGGCTTGGCCATGCCAAGCACGGGTTCAGTTACCTCAACCAACCGGCGCTGGACGTCGCCGAGCGCGAAATCTTGTCCACCGTCGCCAAGGTCAAAGACCATCCGGCGCTGCTCTGTTATTCGTTGGGCAATGAGATGGAGTTGGGCGAACCCCATCCGGAAGAGATGTGGAGATTTATAAACCGCGTCGCCCGCCGGGTGAAGGAACTTGACCCCAACCATCCGGTCGGCACCGTGGTGGCGGACATTTGGAAGGAAAAGGCCGAACAAATCGTCAAGTTCGCGCCGGAACTCCAATACCTCGGGCTGAATTCGTACGGCGGCGCGTTGAATGTCGGCAAGCGCTGGCGCGAGCTGGGCGGCAACCTGCCGTATTTCCTGACCGAATACGGCCCTCCGGGGGCGGGGGAGTGCGGAAAGGCCGGGAACGGGATGCCGCTGGAGTGGAACTCCTCCCGCAAGGCGGAGCGCTACCGGGAGATCTACGCCGGCAACATGGACGCCGACCGGGGGAAGTATTGCCTCGGGGGGTACGTCTTCACCTGGGGCAACAAAAACGAGGCCACGCCGACCTGGTTCGGGACGATGCTCCCTGACGGCACGAGGCTGGGGGCGGTGGAGGCGCTGGCGAAGATTTGGGGCCGTCCGTTGAAAAACCGCTGCCCGGAGATTTCAGACCTGAAAGTTGACCGCGACGATCTGGCGGCGGGCGAGGTGGTTGCCGCCACGGCGGCGGCGACCGATCCGGACGGCGACCGGTTGGAATGGAAGTGGACGCTGGTCGGGGAGGCCGAACATTACGGCGAGGCCGGGTTGGGGCTTGCCACCTCGCCGGGCTGGGACGACGCGATAATCGAGGGACAGGGCACGGCGGCGGTCAAGGTGCGGCTGCCCGGCGGCGGAAAGTTCCGCCTCTACGCCTACTGTTTCGACGGGCGCGGCAACGCCGCCTACGCCAACTGGCCGTTGCGAGGCGCGGGCGATCCGGCCAAACGGGCCAAGCCGGCGGAACGGGTGCCGCTGCCGGTTTTTGATGACCGGCCGCGCCATTGGCACATTTCCGGCTACATGGGGAACACTTCCGCCCTGAAAATCGATTCCGCGTGCGAAGCTAACCCGCATTCCGGCGAAAAATGCCTGAAGGTGGAGTATTCCGCCTCTGGCGATTGGGCGGGGGTGATGTGGCAAAACCCGCCGAACGACTGGGGCAAGCAGGACGGCGGGTTCAATCTGACTAAAGCCAACACCCTGGTGTTTTGGGGCAGGGGCGCCTCGGGCGGGGAAAAGGTGAAAATATTTTGCGGCGGGCTGAAAGATTGCGCGTTTCCGGATTCCGGCGGCGGTTCCGTTGAAATCGTTTTGCGCAAAGAGTGGACCCGTTACCGCATCGCGCTGGACGGCCAAGACCTTTCCCGGATAAAAACCGGTTTTGCCTTTACCGTGTCCGGCGGGCCGCTGACGTTTTACCTGGACGACATCGAATACGTCTGGCAATAAGGGAATTATATCCATGAAACGCATTGCGGTTATAACGTTATTAATTCTTTTGATAGCCGGTACGCTATTTCTGGTTCTATTGCCAAAACATACGCAACCGGTCCCAGTGCCGGAACCGGTTGCGGTGACAAATGTGCGTGTCCGGGCGGTGGGACAAAAAACGGACGTCGCACCGTCCGGTATCCCGGAATCGCCCCCGCATGGCGCTGTCGCCACCGTATGCGGGCTTGACCCCGCCTCCGCCGGACGGTATGAAACCCGAAACAACGCCCTCCGCTCT
>JAFTCL010000001.1 GCA_017454745.1 Kiritimatiellia bacterium | reverse complement strand
GACTGCGAGGCGCGCGGCGCCGTGGCGGCCACGGGCTCGGGCGCCGGCGGCTTCGTCGGAAACGCCGGCGGCGGCGCCACGCGCTACGCCGAATGTCGTGCGCTCGGCTCCGTCGCCACGACGTCCAACCGCGCGGGCGGATTTGCGGGCTACGTCTCCGGCGCCAACGCCTTTTGGCGCTGCTTCTCAGCCGGCTCTGCCACCGCAAGCTACGAGGTCGGCGGCTTCCTCGGCAACAACAACGGCGGCGGCACTACCGCGGCCGAGTGCTTCGCGCTTGGCGACGCCACCGCCACGCGCACCGGCAACGACGCGATCGCTGGCGGCTTCGTGGGCTATGGTTATTCCGGGGCGTCCTACACGGACTGCTACTGCCTCGGCACCGTCAAGGGCGAGCGGGTCGTAGGCGGCTTCGCGGGCTACCTCTACGACAGCGGCAACACCTTTACGCGCTGCTATGCGGCGGGTGCGCTCGAGTGTTCAGGCACCTGGACCGGTGCCTTCGTGGGCTATCCGCGCCAATACGGTGACATCGCCGACTGCTTTGCCCTTTGCTCCGGCGACCTCCACGCTTTCGGCACAGGCACAGCCGGGACTTCGGAAGCGAAGGATGGCATCGCCGAGCTTAACGAGGCGGGCTTCAAGGACAGCGACAACTTCGACGCCTTCCTTCTGCCCGAGTCCACGCCCTGGACCCAGGCCGACGGCCTCTCGCAGCCCTTCCTCGCCTGGAGCGCGCCGGACGGGCTCGTCGTCTACGCCTCGGTCGGCGGCAGCGCCTCCGGCACGGTGAGCGGCGCGGGCGTCTCCTATGAGCCTGGCGACGAAGCGACCGTGACCGCCGCCTCCGACGTCGGCTTCTTCCTGCGCTGGACCGGCTCCACGCCCTACGCGAGCCGCACGAGCGCCACGACCACGATCCCGCTCGACAACCACCGCGTCGCCGCCGTCCTCTTCGGCCGGCTCATCCGCACCGCCGACGAGCTCGACGCCGTCCGCAACGACCTCGCCGGCATCTACGGCCTCGGGAACGACATCGACCTAGCGGGCCGCGAGTGGACTCCGATCGGATTCAACAACGCCAAGTTCGCCGGCTCATTCTACGGCCTTGGCCACGAAATCAAGAACATGGTCTGTACGAACAGCCCGTCCACCCAGTACCACGGGCTCTTCGGCTGGACCGAGGGCGCGACGCTCGACGGCATCTCCGTCTCCGGCATCGTGAAGGCCACTTCCTACTACACCGGCGGTCTCGTCGGCTGCGCGAACGCGACGACCATCCGAAACTGCCATGCGGACGTGGCGGTATCCTCAACATCGCAGTATACTGGCGGTCTCGTCGGCGCCATCGGCGACGGCACAGCCATCTCCGGCTGTTCTGCGGCGGGGGCAGTGACCTCCACCTACCGCTACACCGGCGGCATCTCCGGCGGCTGCGGGAACGGCACGTTCTCGATTCGCGACAGCGTCTCCACTGCAGCGGTGAGAGGCGGCGAGTCTACAGGCGGATTCATCGGATACATCTACTGCACTGCCGCGACGATCTCCGGCTGCCGCGCCGACGGCTTCGCGTCCGGCAATGGCAGCGTCGGCGGCTTTGTCGGCTACATCGGGGGAAGCGGAACGGTGACGGTATCCGGCTGCGCGGCGCGTGGCGACGTGCGCTCCACCGGAGCCAACTACGCCAGCTTCATCGGCTACCTCTACGACAGTTCCGCCACGGTCTCCGGCTGCTGGAGCTCCGGGACGGTATGGGGAACGGGAGGCACAGTCGGATCGTTCGTTGGCTACCACCGCAGCGGCACGGTCGAGGACTGCGCCGTGGCCGCTTCCGCGAACGGCGGGAGGGCTTTCAACGGTGGCAACGTTGACCAGGCCGGCGTTACGCTCACGGACTACGAGGTGAAGCAGCGCTCGGCCGGATGGCCCAAGGTCGAGCCGCGCTGGAGGTCCGCGACGCCAATCTCCACCGCTGCGGAACTCGCATCCATCACCAACGGCGGTATCTACCGGCTGACGGCGGACATTGACCTTGGCGGCGCGACGTGGACCCCGCTCTTCCAGTCGAGCGGATTCACCGGCGAGTTCTACGGACGTAACTACTGCATCTCCAACTTCACCGTCAACACGACCGCGCAGTATGCGGGCCTCTTCGGGCAGATCGCCGGCGGACGCGTCGAGGGCGTGCAGGCGTTCGGTACCGTCAAGAGCACGTCGGGCTACGTCGGCGGCTTTGCAGGCAAGATCGGCTCCTACTCCCACGTGAAGGGCTGCTCCTTCGTGGGTGAAGTAGAGAGCAGCTCGACGCGGGTCGGCGGGTTCGTCGGCGGTGTGGGCGACTGGCCAACGATCCACCGGTGCTGCGCCGTCGGGAGCGTTAAGAAGACCGGCTCCACGAACTCCGGCTACGTCGGCGGATTCGTCGGCGAGCTGGGCGGCGGCCCGGTCGCGGACTCCTACGCACGCGGAGCCGTGAACGCCGATGGCTCTGGCTACGCGGGTGGCTTCGCGGGCTCTATTGGCAGTAATGCGCGCATCTTTACGACCTACTGCTCCGCCCCCGTGACCACCGGCTCGTCGTACTACGTCGGCGCCTTCGGCGGCTACGTGAACGGCGACCGCATCGTCACCAACTCCTACCACCACGCCGTCGACGCCCGCCAGGCGCGCGGACAGAACGGATCGAGCGTCGCCTACCTCGGCATCGCCCCTGTCGCGACTGCGGATATGACCGCGCAGGCGAGCTTCCCAGCCTTCGACTTCGGCGAGACGTGGATGAACGAAACCGACGACGGGGCGACGCAGCCGTATCTAAAGGTCTTCTACGACTATGCCATCGATTCCTTCGAGCGGTGGGCGAAATACAAAGCTGGTCTCTCCGGGAACGCCAACCCGCTCGAAGTCGTGAACGGCATTCCGCTCATCGTGCGCTATGTCTTTGACATTTCCGCGTTGGACTCGGTCCTTACCGAGAACAACGAGCCGGTGATGCGCGTCGAGTTTGACGAGAACGGCGAGCCTTACGTCCAGTTCGCGCAGCACGTCTATGGTGATGAAAGCGAAGTGACGCTTGAAGTACTCGCTACGCCTGACATCACGGACTGGAGTGATCCCGAAGTCATCCCTGTGGACCTCGACGTTGGCATCGCCAAGCCCGATGTCTCATCAGGTGTCCCGCCCGCGATGTTTTTCAGGTGGCGGCTCGAGGTTGAGCGGCCGTAGAAGTAGAGGCAACCACGGGATTCCCTGACTGCAACGGGACAAGATGGTGGGAAGGACTGGCGGGACAGGCGGGACAGGCGTGACCGGCGCCTGTCTCACTAGTCCCAATGGTCATCCAATTTCAGAAATTGGCCTTGCGACTCCAGCCGGATTTTGCTACACTAATTTCAATTAAACAAGAAAGGGATGTGCAATGCTGACAAGAAGAAATCTGTTGAAGACGGCGGCTGGTGCCAGCCTCTTCACTATTGTCCCCGCAAGTGTCTTGCGTGGCGAAACGGCTCCCTCGAACCAGCTTACGCGCGCGCTTATCGGTTTTGGCGTGATCGCGCAAAGCGCTAACCACTTGGCATTCAAGGGTTCGCGTTTGATTGGTCTCTGCGACCCCTACAAGGCCCGCGTCGAACACGGTCTTGCATGCGCGGAACAGAATGGTTGGGGCAAGGTGAAGGCTTATGACAACTTCATAAAGCTGCTCGAAGACAAGGACGTGGATATCGTTCATATCTGCACGCCTCCTCACTGGCACGGTTGCATGAGCGTAATGGCGGCCAACGCCGGCAAAGACATCTGGTGCGAAAAGCCGATGACCCGGACGGTGGGCGAGGGTAAGCGCGTGATGGAGGTTGTCAAGGCGAAGAAGCGGATGTTCCGGCTCAACACCTGGTTCCGCTTCCAGGATACGTTCTACGGCTTCGGGACAACGGTCGAGCCGATTCGCCAGATCGTCGAGAACGGCCTTCTGGGCAAGGGCCCGATCAAATGCACGTTTGGCGCGGGACAAGGCTTCGGCTGGAAATTCGGTTGGTCCGGGCGCGTGAATGCGCGTCCCGAACCGGTGCCGGCAGACTTCGACTGGGATATGTGGCTGGGACCGGCACCATGGAAACCGTACACCGCGCATCGTGCGGGCACCTCCTTCCGCGGCTACTGGGACTACGATTCCGGCGGACTCGGCGATATGGCGCAACACTATCTGGATCCTCTCCAGTACCTTCTCTGCAAGGATGACACCAGCCCCGTCAAGATAGCCTACACCGGCCCGCGTCAGCACCCTGAAGCCGTTGGGCGCTTCGACCGGATCGTCCTTACCTACGAAGACGGCACGACCGTCGCGCTCGACGGCGACGAGACGCTCAAGGGCGAGCCGCTTCTGCGCGGCGCGAACGGACTGTGCGTGTACCCGAAGGCCAAGGGCGGTAAGACGCTCCGCATCAAGGACACGAACGGCTGGTGGACCGAGGAGAAGGTGCTCGCCAAGCTTGCTGAACTCCCCAAACCGGCGCCGCAGCAGACGGACTTCATCGACTCCTGCAAGAACCGCAAGCCTTTCGCCTTAAACGAGTCGAACGGGTTCCGCTCTTCGACGATGTTCAACCTCGGCATTGCGGCCGAACGCCTCGGGCGCGGGTTCAAGTTCGATCCCGTGACGTTGCGGGCGGTGGACGACCAGGCTGCGGACCGCCTGCTCTACCAGGGCATGCGCGAACCGTGGAAGAAGTATATGTTTGGTTGATACAGGGAGGTTTGAAAATGGCGAACGAAAAATACCAAGACCCCAATCCGTTTTCCGACTACGGTCCCGCCATGGCATCAACGCCGGACGATCCGATGGCCTTCGAGTGGCAGAACGCGAACAACGCAAAACTAGCCGAAGCGACCACACCGAAGGCCCTTGCGTCCTACGTGTGGGACCAGAAAGACGCCGAGGCGCTGCTCGCGCGGGTTAAGGGCGCCTATGAGTCCGATCCGATGGACCTTACAATCATTGCGGCGGTCACGCAGTACGTGATGGAGGCGATGATCGGGCGGCCAAATGGTTGCCAGAAGCGTTGCGGTACGCCAGGCGCATCGCCTTGCCAGCGCAAGACGTGGAACCTCGCGCTTATAGCGGCGTACCTGAAGTCGAAAGACGAATACGTGCAGACGTTTATGCTTGACCAGCTGCGCTGGTGCGCCTGCGCGTGCGGTTGTCGTCGCAACGACCTGCTCAAGCTCCGTGACGCTGCGGTCTCGGAACACGTGAGGTCGTACGCCGAATGGGTGATAGGCGATATCAAATAGTCACGTTCTGACACTCTCGTAGAGTTCCAGCTGGTAAATCCCGTAGATGCGCCCGCAAAAGCGATTTTTTGGGTTTGCATTGACGGGAGTAATTGGGCTATAATCATCAGCCATGAAGACAACTGGCTTTTTGTTTGTGGCGGTCGTCATGTTGCTTATGTGCGGGACGGCTTTGGCGGCGGTGCGTGAGATCAAGGATATCTGTTATTATCCTGACGAATCGGTGTCCAACGACTACCAGCGGACGCGTTGCGCGCTGGATATCCGTTACCCGGAGGGCAAGACGGGATACGCGACGTTGGTGTGGTTCCACGGCGGCGGGCTATCCGGTGGCGGCAAGCACTTTATACCGCTGAACGACGACGGGATCGCGCAGGTGGCGGTGAACTACCGGCTCACCCCCAAGGCCGGGCATCCGGCTTACATTCAGGACGCGGCCGCGGCGGTCGCCTGGACGTTGAAGAACATCGGGCAGTACGGCGGCGATCCGGAAAAGGTGTTTGTCGCCGGGCATTCCGCCGGCGGTTATCTGTCTGCGATGGTCGGCATGGATCCCAAATGGCTGGCAGCACACGGGCTTTCGCCGCAGGATTTGGCGGGGATCGCGCCGGTCAGCGGTCAGATGACCAAGCATTTCCAGGTTAAAAAGGACCAAGGCGACACGGGCGGGCAATTCCGTCCGTTGATCGATCCTGATGCCCCGCTGTACTATGTGGCTAAGAGCGTACCGCCGATTCGCCTGATTACGGGCGACCGGAGAATCGAGTGGAAGTGCCGGGTGGAGGAAAACGAACTGTTGGCCGCCAGCCTGCGGGCGGCGGGTTGCAGTCAGGTCGAGTTTTACGAAATGGGCGGTCTGGATCACGGTACGGTTTACGACGGCAGCATGGTGCTGTTGAAACAATTCGTTAACCGCGGGCGGCGTACCCCGCCCCGGGCCAAAACGGTTCAAGGAGACACCCCGTGAAAGAGCGACAGACGGAACGAATCCAAATTCCGCCCAGCGGGGCGGAGCCGCCGGCCACCGAGGTGATTACGCCGGCGGCGGGCGGTAAAACGGAGCGGGGGTCTGGCGACATCGCGAAAACGGTGCGCATCGTGCCGGGCGAATCGAAAACCGGTGACGGTGAATCGTCGGGCGAGATGTCGGGTGGGCAGCTTTTTGACGATTACACCATTTACAGCAAGATCGGAAACGGCGGGATGGGGGTGGTGTACCTCGCCCGCGACCGGCGGTTGGGGCGCTTCGTAGCGATTAAGCGGTTGAACCATCAGGCGCAGGGCAATCCCGCGCTTCGGCAGCGGTTTCTTCAGGAAGCCCGCGCGGTGGCCACCCTGAGCCATGTGCACATTGTGCATGTCTATGCGTTGGGCGAGGACGAAGACGGCCCGTACATCGTGATGGAATACGTGGCGGGTCCGGACGACCCTTTGGTAAAAGGCGACACCGACTCCAGCGGGTTGAGCCGACCCAATCCGCCGCTGACCCTTGACCAGCTGGTGGCGCGGCACGGCCCGCTGGCCACCGGCGACGCGATCGACCTGATTTTGAAAATCGGGCGGGCGGTGGCGTATGCCCACAGCTGCGGGGTGATCCACCGTGACCTAAAGCCCAGCAACATCCTGTTGGACAAGAGCAACGAACCCAAGATCGTGGATTTCGGTCTGGCGCGGCTGCTGCACCGCGACGACACCAAGTTGACCGTGCCCGGGGAAAAGCTGATATCGCTCGGTTACGGGGCACCGGAGCAGGAAAGCGACGCCTCCGTATCCGACGAGCGGGCGGACGTTTACGGATTGGGCGCGTTGCTGTACTTCACCCTTACCGGGCAAAACCCGCGGTACTTCCGGGAACAGGACATCCCGCCGTCGCTTCGGGAAGCGGTGATCAAGGCGCTGGCTACCGACCGCGAACAGCGTTGGAATTCCGCCGCCGCGTTCAACGAGGTGCTTCGCCAGATCCAAAGCAACACGCGCATCGAACAGCCGACGGTAAAGACCACCTGGCGGTGCAAATGGTGCGATGCGGTGAATCCCACTACCACCAAATACTGTGCCGAATGCGGGTGGGACGGTTCCGAGCGTTGCCCGGAGTGCGGCGCGGAGACCTTTGTCGGAATGCAGTTCTGCACCAACTGCGGGGCCGACGCGCGCTCTTACGAAGCGGTGATACTGCTGATCCGCAAAATGGAAGAGGCGATGGGGCAGCACCGGTTTGAAAGGGTGGTTTCATACGCCGGGCGGGTGCACGGGTTTGAACCCTCCGGCCCGGTCGGGCGGGACTGTCTGGCGAAAATCACCGAAATGCGCGGTCAGGCCGAACAGCGGATGCGGAGGAGGGAACAGCTGCGCGAGCAGATCCCGATTGAGCTGCGGGCGGAGAATTACGAGCGGGCGCAGAACTTCATAAACCAGTACCGCGAGCTTTCGGAAAACCCGAACGCCTACGCGGAAGAACTGTCGCGGCTTCCAACGTTACGGTTGGAACGCGATTTGGTACGGGTGCGCCGCTCGATGCGCAACCGCGAGTGGGAAAACGCCTCCCTGCTGTGCGAGGAACTGCTGGACACCATCGACCCTAACCATCCCGAATTGCTGCAAATCCGCCGGACAATCCGCCGCCGGGCGGTGCGTAACGACTATTTGACCGCATTCGGGGTTTTCGCGGGGGTGGTGCTGCTGTATTTGGCCTCGGTTCCGCTGGTGGCGCGTTACACGTCGGAGGATAGCGCTCCGCGCTGGCGGCTTTTCTGCAAACCCGGCGTGTTGGCTTACCGTTCGCGGGCGTTCGGCCCGGTGTTGGAACGTTACGCCGCGTGGGTGCTGCCGGAGGGCCGGACGCTGTCCGGCTGGTACGGGATCGCCGAACCGGCGGGGCGGGAGCACCAGAAGCCGCTTCCGGAAAACGTGCTGGCCCTGCAACGGGAGTTCCAAGCCCGGATCGGCGAGCTGTGGAAGGCGCGCGACGAGTTCAGCCGCGAATGGCCTGACCGCTACCACAAGGATCTGGACGCGTTGATGGAGCAGTTGCGCACCGGTGGCGACTTTGAGGGGTGGAAGCTGGTGAAGGACATCAGCACCAGCTTTGACTCCGCCCGCAAGATTGAGGACGTGGCCGAGCTGGAGAACGCCCCGGCCGAGTTGGTGGCGTTGCAGGGCAAGTGGCGCAAGACCATCGCCGAGCGCGAGCTGACGGCGGCGCGGCAGATTAGAAACCTTTACAAAAAGCATGTGAACGATCTCAACGATTTGCAGAAGAGCTTCATGCTGGAGAATAAGATGGACTTGGCGTCGGCGGTGAACGACGAGATCCGCAAAATCAAAGAGTCGGCCGACTACTTGGACGTTGAAAGAATCGTGCAGAACTCGGGCAGCCCCAAAGGAGAGTCCGACCTGCCGGCGGATTCGCTGATCACGCCGGTCGCCGCAGTAGAGGTGGCCGAGCTGGGGCCGATGCGTACCGGGTTCGAGACCAAGCTGGCCGAATTGGACCGGGAGACCGAACAGCGGCGGGCAAGCTGGCCGGAACGTTATCAGGACGCGCTCCACAAGCTGATGAACAGTTGCCAGGAGGTCGGCAACTATGACGGCATCCAGTTCGTTCTGGGCGAGATCGACCGGTTCGAGGCCGACCGCACCATCGCGTCGCGGGACGTTTCGCAATCCTTCACCGAGTTGGCGAAGATTCAGCAGGAGTTCATGAACGATCGCAGCGAGATCCGGCGGACCCGGTTGGAGAAGGTGGTGTCGATTACCGACGAGTACGTGCGGCAGCTGGAGACTTTGCAACGGCAGTTAACGGTTAAAAAAGAGATGGCGGCAGCCGCCACGGTAAACGCCGAGATCCGGCGGGTGAAGGGGCTGGTGGAGTACACCAGCGCGGTGGAAGAGCTGGCCCCGAAGACCAGCGCCGAGGAAGACCCGATTTTTTGACGGTTACGCGGTATCGTCCGCAACCGGCGTTAGGAGGTTTCAATGAGGGATGTCGATGGTAAAGTCCTGTCCCACTGCGGGGCGGGGGCGGGCTACCGGGTGTTGGAGCTTGAACTGGGCGAACTGGCCGATGAGGCCCGTCCCGGCCAGTTTGTGCATCTGCGGGTGCCGGGGCTGGAGCCGAGCGCGTTGCGTCGGCCGTTCAGCATCTACGGGGCGGGCGCCGGGGTGTTGCGGATCCTGTACAAAACCGTCGGGCGCGGTACGACGGCGATGAACCGGCTCGCGCCGGGCGACACCGTGCGGGTGCTGGGGCCGGTCGGGAACGGTTTTCCCTGCGAATGCGAGGGGGCGCCGTTTTTGGTGGCGGGCGGATACGGCGTGGCTCCGTTGGCGTTTTTGGCCGGTCGGCTGCCGCGCAAGGGGGTGGTTTTCATCGGCGGACGTACGGCGGCGGACATTCTGGCGCGCGAGGATTTTGAGCGGCTGGGATGGGAGATCAGGATCGCCACGCAGGACGGGTCGCTGGGCGAATCCGGTCTGGTGACCGTCCCGCTTGACCGGGAACTGGCGGCGGTAACGGCGGCCGGCGGGACGGCGGAACTTTACGCCTGCGGGCCGGACGGGATGCTCCGGGCGGTCGGCGAGCGGGCCATCGGGCATGGTTTCAAGGGCTGGCTTTCGCTGGACAAGCATATGGTGTGCGGGGTGGGGGCGTGTCTGGCTTGCGTCCAGAAACTGCGCCGCGCCGACGGCGAAGAGTGGCTGGGGCGGGTCTGTGCGGACGGTCCGGTTTTTGAATCCAGGGAAATCGTTTGGTAAGGTGTTGGGCGGGCGGTCGCCCGGAAAGGTTGTGGTATGGCAACATCAGAAATGGGTCGAAACAGCAAGCGGAAAGTCGGCGTGTCGGTCGGGGCGATCCCGTTACTGCTGCTGGTGGCGATAGCGGGGCTTCCGTTGTGGGTGTGGTTCGGGTGGCGGATTGAGCCGGGCAACGGCGAGATCGCGGTACTGCTCAAGAAAACCGGAAAGAACCTTCCGCCGGAAGCGATACTCGCCCCGGGGCCGGAATACAAGGGCATTCAGGAGAACGTGCTGCCGGAGGGGCGCTACTTCCGCAACCCGTGGACGTGGGAATGGCGTACCGCCAAGCTGGTGGACATCCCGGCCGGTAAATTCGGGGTGCTGGTGCGGCGTTTCGGCAAAGACCTGCCGGAAGGGCAGATTCTGGCGCCGGACGATCAATCCAAGGGCATAGTGCGCGATGTGCTGGGTACCGGCAAGCACCGCATCAACCCCTACGCCTACGAGGTGAAGCTGTACGACGACATCACCATCAAGCCCGGCCACGTCGGGGTGGTCACCGAGTTGTCGGGCGACGACATCCTGGCGCCGGACGGAGCAAAAGACCCCGCGACCGGCACCGGTTTCCTGGTGAAAGCCGGGGCAAAGGGCGTGTCGCCTAAAATCCTCAAGGAAGGAACCCACCGGCTCAACCCATTCGTTTATTCGGTGACGATCGTGAACATCCAGAGTCAGCGTTTCGAGTTGAGCGGAAACGATGCGATATCATTTCTTACTTTGGACGGTTTCACGGTGAACGCCGAAGGCACGCTGGAATTCAATCTGGAGGTTGACAAAGTCGCGCTGCTCTCGCACGAGGTGGGCGACATGGACGACATTCTGCAGAAAATCATCCTGCCCGCCGCTCGCGGGTTCTCGCGCATCGAGGGCAGCAAGAAAAACGCCACCGAGTTCATCGTGGGCGAGTCGCGGCAGGCGTTCCAGAACTCGCTGGAAAAGTATCTCCAGTCCGTCTGCAAACCGTGGGGGGTGTCACTCAACTCGGTGCTGATCCGGGACATCTTTGCGCCGCAAGAGGTCGCGTCCATCATCCGCGAACGCGAACTGGCGGTGCAGGAGGGGCACAAGATCGAGCAGGAGATTGTTCAGGCCAAATCCAAGGCCGAGTTGGAGCGCCAGCGCGCGCTGGCCGCCCAGAACAGCGCCAAGGTGGTTGCCGAGACCGAGTCGATTCAGGCGAAAATCGCGGCCGAACAGCGGAGCGCGGAGCAGGTGATTGCCGCGCAGACCAAACTGGAGGTGGCGGCGGTGGAGCTGAAGGCCGCCCAAGCCGAGGCCGAGGCCAAGCTGACCGAGGCCGAAGGCAAGCGCAAGGTGGTGGAAACGCTATCGACGGCGGTGGCGAACGTGCTCAAGCAGGAAGTCGCCGCCTACGGCAACGAAACGGATTACGTGCGGGCGAAGCTGTACGAAAAAGCCGCGCCGCAGCTTAAAGAGGTGTTGACCGGCGACGCGCCGGGGGAGATTTTCGGGTTGCCGCTGAAAGCCGCCAAGCCGGAAGGAGGTGCGAAATGAGAAACGCTGAATTTTCCGCAGGGGCGGTGCTGGCCGTATCGGCGGCGATTGTCGGCACGGTGATTTGGAACACTTGCCGCGTGTACGTGCCGGAGGGGAGAATGGCGATTGTGACCGCGAAAACCGGCAAGCCGCTTCCGCCCGGGCGGATTCTGGCCGAACCGGGCGAAAAGGGCGTCCAGCGCGTGCCGCTGGCCGAAGGGCGGCATTTCCTGAACCCGATCAACAACGACTGGAGGATTGTGCCCGCCATCACCATTTCGGCGGGGAACATCGGGATTGTGACCTCCAAAAACGGCAAAGAGCTGGCGCCGGGCGAGATTCTGGCGGCCGGTGACGACTCCAAGGGCGTGTGGCGCCGGGTGCTGGGTCCTGGCACCTACCGGCTCAACCCGGAGGGGTATGACGTAAAGGAAGTCAGCGCGATCAACATCCCGATCGGCTACGCCGGGGTGGTAACCTCGCTGGCCGGCAAGCCGGCGGCGGCGGGCGAGTTCGCCGGGCCGGGCGAGAAGGGGGTACTGGAGAAGATTCTTCAGCCGGGACTTTATTACGTTAATCCGCGGGCCTATCAGGTGGACGTGGTGGAAGTCGGGATGAACCAGGTGTCGATCGTGGGAAAAAGCGGGACCGTGGTGCTTACCAAAGCCCAGTCCACCAGCGCGAACGGGTTGGCGGATTTGCAGCAGAACACGCTGTCCGCGCAAAACCTGCGGCGCGAAAACTACATGGACACCAACTCCGATCTGGGGATTCTGAACAAGAAAGAGGCGGCATCGCTCAGCCAGCAGCTGTCGAAAATCGCGGGCGGCAGTTCTTTGGCGTTGAGATCGCGCCAGATGAAAAAGAGCGCCCCGGACCGCAGTTATGCGGCAGCGGAGGCGGTGGAGATGGAAAAGGCCGCCGTTCCGGCGGCAGTGCAGACCGCGGCCCCGGTGAGCGACGCGGTGGCGTTCGGCATGAACCAGTTTGTGCAGTTCCCCTCATCGGACGGGTTCTCGATCATGCTGGACATGACGGTGGAGTTTGAGTTGCTGCCGGAGAGCATTTCGCGGATTTACATGCTTTACGGCGATTTGCCGGCGGTGGTTTCCAAGATCATCCTGCCGCAGATTCTTTCGGTTTCGCGGATGAAAGGCTCGACCTACAAGGCGCGGGAATTCATCGACGGCGAGGGGCGGCAGAAGTTCCAGAAAGAGATGACCGACGAGCTGGTCAAGATCCTGGGCGAGAAGAAAATCCTGGTGCGCAACGCGATTGTGCGGCACGTGGAGGTGCCGTCCGACATCTTGAAGCCCATTCAGGAGACGAGTGTGGCCAAAGAGCAGGATCTCACCAACCAGACCCAGCAGGAAACCGCCAAGAAGCAGGCGTTGCTCAACACCCAGCTGGCGATGGTGGACCAGTTGCGCAAAGAGACCGAGCAGGAGACCGAGAAGATCACCGCCACGATTGCCGCGAACATGAAAAAGGATGTGGCGGGAATCGCCGCCGACGCGCAGCTGAAGGTGGCGGAGATTAATCTTCAGGCCGCAAAGATTCAGGCCGAGATAACCAAGGTGCGCGGCGAAGCCGACGCAAAGGCGCAGTTTTTGGTGGAGAACGAGCAGGCGATTGGCGTAAAGCGGCGGGCCGACGTGTTCAAGAATCCCGCCACGCTGGCCGACCTGCAGTTCGTCGAGTCGCTTAACCCCGAACTGAGCATCCGGGTGCTGCATGCCGGCGAAGGCACGCTGTGGACCGACCTCAAAGGGGCGAATCTGACCTTGCCCGCCAAGCCCGCTAAGAAATAAGCGGAATGCCATTCTTGGTGATGCATCCGCAAATCGTGCAAACACGGCGGACAGGGTGGAAGATAAGAGTGAAGAGACAGGGAGGGACACGCTCCGTCGTGTCCGGGTTATTGTGAGGGACGCGCCCCGTCGCGTCCGGGTTGCAGGCTTGGCTGTCTCCCTGCCTTTGTGCCCATTGCGGATAAGATATTTTATTACCCAACCCCTCTTTCTGACCGTTTCTACCCGTTCTACCCGGTTCCAAATTTTTAAAACCGTGTAGAACATGTAGATCGTGTAGAAATTGGTTTAACGGCCGGGAACATGAAAAGTTAAGAATTAAGAGTGAATAATTGTCTCCGAATTCATCTCTCGTCACTCGTCACCAGTCACTCGTCACTTCCCTAACCCTTGCGGTTCACAGCGGACGCGACGGGGCGCGTCCCTCCCTTTGTGGCTAAAACTTTCACGGGTTACTGTTTGATTTCTGAACCATGAATAAACCAAAATGTCTATGTGCCAAACCACTAGTGGTTTGACGCATTTCTCTTCCGTATGCGGTTCGCCTCCTCCGTCGAAAATGCCGCACATCCCGTTGCAATCGTATTTTTCGCGATTTGTTCTTGATACCGCGTCAAGGATTTAGTAACATAACGATGTTTTCAATTCGGGGCATTGTGTCCAGATTGGAAACGCTACAGTCAGGGTAACTGACCGGGAGTGTCAAGCGACGTATGGAAGCCGACCTCCCTCTCCACCACTCTGACAATAACTTGCATCGCTGCTAAGCGGTCGTCTAGAGAAACGTAGGAAATTTCTAAGAGAACGACACTAAGCAGGCAAGTGCATCATGCACTTCCTCTTATTGTGTTTTCTCTTGGGCAATCCTACGGCCTCTCTAGGAACACGATGAGAGGTTTTTTAATGCCCTCGATTCGTGTTAGTCCACCAAGTGGCAACACGGAACGAGAATCAGCCCGCTTCTCTGCCCGTGAAAAGAAACGAGGGCAAGGAGAATGACGGAAATGGTAGCAGCATCAGACATTCGAGATTGCATCAAATGCCGTAATGGAAACGGTGAGACTCCAACCTGTGAAGAGTTGGCAAAAAATTTTGCTGCACGCCTTGGTCAGGAAATCTGGGTGGCAGACATCCAAGAAAAGTTGGATGAAATGGAAAAGAATGGCATGATTATTAAGAAAGGTAACGGATATTCCGCCAATCCCGGATGTAAACTTTAAGGAGGTGTTATGAGTATGCATATTTTTGGTGACAGTGACTCTGATATCGTAAATCCTTCAACCGTCAGAGGCGTATACGTTGATGTAGACGGCACTGTTTATGTTGAGGATTTGTGTGGTAATATGATACACATTCCCGCTGACAGATATCGCGCAAAAGGGTATCAGCCGCCGATTGAAGAACTTCCACCTAAAAACGACCTAAAGAGTAACACAGGAAGAGGTGATGTTGAGATGCTTCACCATTGTAGCTCTGACGCGGAATATGTAAAGTCTTCATCCGTCACAGACTCACGCACTGAAAGGGACGGCTCTAGTTTTGCCAAGGATAACAAAGGAGAAAGTGATGAAACAGATAATGACTAGTGGTTTGACGGCGGTAATATGCGGGATGACCGCATTTGTATCATGCTTTGCCGACACGGTAATCTTAAGTGATTCGCCGGCTGTCGTGCGAAACGCCGAGATACGTGAGGCGTTGAGGCAGGATACAACCTGGACGAGCGAGAACATTCAGGCGAATCCGTACTTGTTCATACAGGATCAGATCGCCAAGTGTGATAAACTCAGCACGAAAATCGAGGCGCAGAATATTACGCTTGTGCGTTTGGGCAAGCAAGCGGCACGGGCGGCTGAAGACGCAGATGGAATGATAACCCGTTACAGCAAGTTTCTTGAGGACGCCAAAGTAGCGTACAAAAAAGCGAAAACGGACGGCAAATGGCCTATCACCCTCAATGGTTATGAGTTCAGTGAAGAAGAACTTGATGACAAGGTGGCGGATGCCTTGGAACGGGTGGAACTTGCCAAAAAGGAAAAGCGGGATAATACGGCGATTGGGAAAAAAGTCGAAATCCGCAAAGGTGTACTCAAAACCAAGAAGCGTGAACTGATGGCGTTACGCCGCAAACTTGTCCAACAGGCTGAACAGGTCAAGATGAATGCCGCCCTCGCTGAAATCGGCCAACTCCACGATGTTCTCGGAACCATCAAGGACATGATGATCGAAATCGACGAAGACCCGACGAAACTTTCTCTTGACGATCTCACCGCCGAGAACCCGGATGTAAAACGGAACAAGAAGGCCCAATCGTTCTTAAACGATTAGCAACCAAACAACAAAGGTATCGAAAAGTGAGTATGAAAGCATGGATGGTGGCGGTTCCTGTCGTCGTGATGTTCGTCGGATGCGTCACCGAACAGGAGCGCATAGCGCGAATCGCCGCTGAAAAGGCGAGACAGGAGCAAATCGCGCAGGAAGCGAAGGAACGCGAAGAGCGTGAGGCCAAGGAACGGAAGGAACGCGAAGAGCGTGAGGCCAAGGAACGGAAGGAACGCGAAGAGCGTGAGGCCAAGGAACGGAAGGAACGCGAAGAGCGTGAGGCTAGAGAGCGAATTGAAACCTATCATCAACGTATCGAGGCTTATTGGTCTGACCTTGCAAACGACAATGCGGAATTGATTTTGTCTACATTAGATTCGAAAAACAAGCGAAAACTTCGGCGGAGCGACTTGAAAAATTGGCTTAAGCCTCGTAACGGAATATCTCCAGAGTCTGCAGCAGAAGGCGAAGCGTTGCTTGAGGAGTTCGGCACAAAATATATGCCGAACGCTTATACAAATTATGAAAAGGCTCGTCTATCTGCACAGGAATTCCAATCCTTTTTCAATGATATCTACCCGTCCGGAACCCCAAGTTCGCTAGCGGCAACTAATGCATTTTACAAAGCAATCAAAGGATTTTCCACGGCCAGGACACGCTATTTTCGTTACCGCGACGAGTTATGCCATTATTACATTATGAACAAAGTGGGAGCGATGAATATGGAAGAGTTGTCACATATTGACAATGGCAAAATTTGGATCAGATTGCTGGAAGAGGTCCCCAAACAAAAAATTACCGATCGGCTCAAAGAAATAACGATGGATCAAGAAATGATGGATCTAACGCATGGACGAGAATCCTCGCAACTGAAGATGGATGATCGTCTAAACACATTTGCGGCGAAGTATGCTCCTGAAATGTCGGAATTGCATAGAAAGTGCATAGAAGAACTTTCGCTCATGGAAAAAACATATTCTGAACTCACTAAGGATATTCGTATTTTGGATGTCGTCAGGTATGAAATGGGCGAAATGGCGTTGTGTCTTGGCATAGTGCATACAAGAAGTTTGTGCAATTCCATTGTAACGAAACTGACAGACTGGCAAATGCAACATATGTCCATGGATATGACTGCGGAACAAATCAGTAAACTGAGCCATGAAACAGCCGTTAAACTCAAAAACGATGGGGCGAGTATAGGAAATTGGGTTGCGCAACGCGCAAACGGCCCAATGATATTAAATGACGGCCCCATTCTTGATTGGCATTGGGGCGCATTGGGGTTTGCCAGTCTTTCAACAGACATAGATGTTCCTTCTTTTTTTTCTGAGCAACAACAAAATGCTATCAACTTTCACGGTAATTCTCAACCACGTGGCCTTCTTACTGAAGACAAAAACGTAATAAAATTGAACTCATATGATATTAAAAATGATATTAAAATAGCTTATCTAATCAGGTTTTATAGAAAAGACGCTTATCATGAGCCTACTGATCGTTATGCGTGGCGTGGAGGTCGTCTTTATAAGACAGATGATTGTCCGTTCATCGTCCGTTTAAATGAAGTTGACTTCGACAAAGGGAAACATCGAATAACAATTATCAATGCCAGCGAGTGTACAAGCCTTGATACCATTTCTGATTTGTTATCTATAGTGCGGGTACAATTTACAGGCAACAAGCAAAAAGCGACAAGCAAGGAGGCGCAAAATGACTGAGACAGAATTGATTCAAACGACAGTTAAGCTGATTAATGATATTACCAGCATGACTCCACAAGAGCATGAGAAACGTGCAAGTTGCTATGATGATCAGGCAGAATACTATAAAAATATTGCCGATTACTATCGCAAGTATGTTTATGAATACGAACAATTAGCAGGCGAAGCCCGAAAAAAGGCGGCCATATATCGCGAGATGGGTAAGGCAGAAAAATGACGCTATCCGCCCCGTCCTGTTTCGCATTTCTGAAACAGTACGGGGCCGAAGTTTATGAATTGAAAAAAGAATTATATCCACTCAGGCGGTTCTAGATATTCTAGGTTCTATAGATTCTCTGGGTTTCCCGCCCCTTGCGGGGCCCGGTAGCGGTCGCCATGGCGGCCAGGAGGGTTTCTTCCAAAACGCGCGGTAAGGCCCCTTCCCGTGCGGGGGCGTTGATTGGAAGACGAGGTTGGCGCGGCGCTGGGAGGGGATGAAGCCTTGTTCGTGTAATGCGGTAAATACCGGGCTATTTACAGAACAGGTCGGCGTGGGTACCGGTACGGGTGAGGGTCAGGACAAGGACGTCATCTTTGATCTGGTAGATCAGCAACCAGTCGGGGGCGATGTGACATTCGCGGTGGTTTGCCCACTCCCCGGAGAGAGGATGGTCTCTATTGGCGGGGGGCAATGTTTCGCCGTTGGCAAGTTTGGCAACGACTTCTTTCAGTTTATTCAGATCCAAGCCGCGTTTCTTGACTCGCTTGTAGTCCCGCTTGAAAGCGTTGGTGCGGTCAATCGCGTACTTCATTTATCAAGATCCTCCCAAAGTTCGTCAAGGGTCTTGAAGTGTCTGCGGTCGGGATCGTTGGCGATTCGGTTGCTTTCCTCCATGGCGGCGATCGTCTCCGCGTTCGGGATATGCTTGCGTCGGCCCAGCCTAAAGGGGATTTCTCCTTCGTTGAGGCATTTCTTGAAAAAACAGGTGATGGCGGTGGTCATGTTCATGCCGATGTCGGAGAAGAACTCCTCGGCCTCGGTCTTGAGTTCTTCATCGATGCGGATGGAAAGCGTTGTTGTCATTGCAAATACTCCTTTATTTGTTAAAAGTGCCGACATATTACGAAAAATATTGTGCATTGTCAATGCGGATTAATCCGTTTATTATTTTTTGTGTGAAAGGAAAGCGTGGATTGTGGTGAACACCAAGAGACCTCGTAAAGCATATCCAGCGTGTCCTGCGCAAAGGCCCTGCGCGAGCGCCCCGACGTCGTACGCCATTTCCATGCCGCCGGGTTTTCTAGATTTTCTAGGTGCTTTAGATTCCGCCGGATCTCCTGCTTCCGCAGCCCTTCGGCGGCGGGAGCAGGAGAAGACGATGACATGCCGGATACAATTATTTGTCGTGTTCGGGTGGTTGGCGCTTGACTGTTTGAATAAAACCATCTATAATTCAGCCTACTATGAAAGACAGGATTTTTTTCAGATGGGTTTCTGAAGGCGTGTTGTGCTCGGCGGTCTTGGCCGCGCTGCCGTTTGCCGCTATGGCGGACGGCGAGGCGGCGGACGAAGAACGCGCGTACCGGAACGAACTGCACTACATTGACGTGCTGCAGCGTAACGGGTATCCCGATATCGCGGAAGAAGTGATCGCCGAGGTGCGCAAGCGCTTCCCGGCGGCGGTCGCGGCGTTGAGGAAGAAAGAGATCGACGGGATGCTGACGCTCGGCAAGTTCGACGAGGTGCAAAAGCTGATCGACGCCGTGTCGGACAAGAACGGGGTGGAGTACTGGACGCTGAACCTCAGCAAGGGCAGCGCGTACTTCAACCGCAAGATGACCGACGAGGGCCGGAAGATTTTCGACGAATTCTTCAAGAAGCACGCCAAGCCGTCCGGGGCGATGCTGGATTTGTACCGCCGCACCGCTTACGAGTATTACCAGCGGCTGTTGATGGCGGGCCAGAAAAAGGCCGCGCTTCAGGTGTTGAACGGTCTGGTCAAACAGCCGATGGAAGAAGACCAGCAGCGCGATGTGACCGCCACCATCGCCGAGGTGGCCACCTCGGCGGCCGAGGACGCCACCGGCGGCGAGCGGGAGCAGTTGCTGAAAGAGGCCGAGGCCTCCGCCGCCAAGCTGCTTTGGAAGACCGATATGTTTTTCGGCAAGGCCATCGCCGTCCGGGCGCACGCCGCGTTGCTGCGCGGGAAGAACAAGGACGCCGAGAAGCTGGTGGAAGAATACATGCCGATGCTGAAGAACCTGCACGACGAAATCCGGCGGCAGGACCCGGACGGGTCGAACGGCTATCTGCGCTATAGCCCGATTCCGGAGTGCCGGTATCTGCTGGGCAAGATGCAGGCCGACCAGGCGTTCAAGGAAGCCGCCAAAAAGGATGCCAACGACAACGTCATCAAAGACCTTCTGCTGGGTTCCCGCGACAAGGACACCAACAAGCGCAGCGGCGGGGCGTTCAGCCACTTCATCAACATCTACGCCCGTTACCCCGAAAGCCAGTGGGCCGGGGATTCCGGGGAATACGCGGAACGGATCGTCCGGTTTATCAAGACCCGTTACGGCGTGGAGATCAAGACCCGGATTACCCCGGAGCAGATGGCCCAGGTGCGCAAGATGCAGTTCGCGGACGCCAACGGCGCTTTCGCGAGCAACCAGCACGCCGATGCGATCAAGAAGTTCCTCAAGGTGCTGAACCAGTTCCCCGAGTGCGAAGAGGCGGTGAACGGGTTGCGCGATCTGGCGTTGAGTTACATGGAAGACTCCGCCAAGGATGTGGACGCCCAGTTGAACGCCGACACCGTGACCTGGTACTTGGCCGACCGTTTCTGCACCAACCCGAAGTTTATGAAGCTGGCCGGCGACAACGTCCGGGCTATTGCCGAGCGTTACGGGGAGATGAAGCGCGACGACAAGCGCCGCGAGTGCTACACCCTGTTCTTCGACAACTTCAAGAGCCACTACGCCGCCCCGCAGCTGGTGATGAGTTTCGGTGAGCGCGAGTACAAGGCCGGGAACCTCAGCGAGGCGCTGGGTTACTACCAGCGGCTGGTCAAGGAATACCCGGAATCCGGCAGCTGCGTCGACGCGATGCACCGGATAGCGCAGGTTTACGCCGACCAGGGCAATATCACCAACCAGATTGAGGCGTTGGTCGCGGTCAACGAGAAACTGGCGGCCCGGGAGAAGCCCGGCCATGCGCTGGCGGTGGCGAAATTCAAACTCGCCAACGCCTACCGCGAGTTGGGGGTGTCGGCGGTCAAGGAGGCCGCGAACCCCGAATTGCCGGAAGAGCAGAAAGACGCGCTCCGGCAGTCCGGCGTGGAAAACATTACCAAAGCCGCCGGAATGCTGGAATCCTTCATTAAGGATCTTACCGCAAAGGCGACAGATTTTCAGCGCACCCAGGACGAGCGCGACCGCAACCAGAAGATGCTGGAGGCGGCGCTGTTCTCCCGAGCGGTGTGCATGACCCAGATCAACTTCCCGAAAGAGAAGGTCGAAGAGATGCGCCCGAAGGCGGTAGCCGCCTTTGAGGACTACATCGAGAAGTTCCCGAAAGGCCAGTTCGCCCCGCAGGCGCTGGTGCAGATCGGCACGTTGTACACGGTGATGAAGGACGCCCAGAAATCCCAGGCCGCGTTTGACCGGCTCGCCAAGGACTACCCCTCCTCCGAAGAGGCGAAAAACTCGGTGCCGATGCTGGCCGCCGCCTTGATCGACATGGGGCTGCGCGGCGAGGGCGTGGCGAAATACCGCCAGATGTTCAGCGCCGGCGGCAAGTACACCGACGGCCAGTTCATGTCCGCCGCCAAGGCGTTGGAAGGTTCCCGCGAATACGCGCTGGCGATGGAGGCGTACGACAAGGTGGCCGCTTCGACCAAGGATTTGGGGTACAAGGCCAACGCCCTGCTTGGAAAGGCCCGCGCGCTGAATCACCAGAAAAAGTACGCCGAGGCTCATCAGGCGCTGGACCAGTTCCTAGCCGACAAACAGCTGTCGCGCTTGCAGCAGATGGTGGACGCCAACATGTTGCTGGTGGACGTGGCGTCGGCGGAAGGGATGTCGGTTAAGGACGACGACACCCGCACCAAGATGTTCAACGTCGCGATTGACGCGATCAAGAAAGTGCGCGGCTACGCCAACTCCCAGCGGAAGAATCTCGCCCAGAAGATGACCCCCGAGGAATTTGTCCAGGACAAAGAGTTGCAGTTCCTCTCCAGCCAGGTGCTGGTGCGCCGCATGATGGCGGAAAAGCAGGTCGGTTTGGAAGAAAAGGCCGCCAAGACGCGCGGCGAGGCGTGCGCCGGCTTTACTGTGTTGCTCTCATCCCTCGATCCGGGGCTGGAAGCGGCGCGGCCGGTGTTGGAAAAGACCTATGCGACGGTAATCCCGTTGCTTCTCGAGCACAAGAGCTACGAGGACGCGGAGACGTACTGCAAAGAGTATCTGGAGTTGTTCAAGGACGGCCAGCACACGACCGATGTGAAGAACTGGCTCAACCAGGCCACTAACCACTAGTTTGATTTTTTAGGAGAAAATGATGAAGAAACTCATGTTTGCGATGTTGGCGGCCGCCGTGGCCGCCGGTTCGGCGCTGGCCCAGGTGGCCGGGGTGGCTACCACCACCGACAACCGCCAGCTGAAGGGCACCTTCAAATGGCGTGAACGCGACAAATCATACGTCTTCGTTCAGGAAGGCAAAAACGTGGAAGTCGCGTTGCCGGGTTCCCAGATCAAATCCATAAACGTTCCCCAGCCTCCGGCGCTGGCGGCCGCCATCAACCAGATCAAGAACGGCAACCCGCAGGCCGCCATCCCCGATCTTGAAAAGGTCGCCGCCGGCTATGTGCGCTTGAATTGGGACGAGGTGGCCACCCGTTATCTCGCCGAAGCGTATCTGAAGGCCGACAACGTCGATAAGACCCTTGAGGTCTGCGAAAAGGTGATTAAGTCCAATCCGGCGGCCGCCTACAGCGGCGACTGCGCACCCTTCTACTGGAAAGCGTTGCTTAAGAAAGGCCGCAATTCCACGGTGGAGGAGCTGGCGGAGAAAGCCATCCAGGAGACCGACCGCACCACCTCCGCATTTGCGCATCTGGTTCGCGGCGACGTCATCCTTGCCGGCGGCGACACGCCGGCTTTGGCGCGCAAGGCGCTCCGTGACGGGTATCTTCGCGTGGTGCTGCTTTACCAGAACGTGGCGGAAGCCCAGCCGGAGGCGCTGTACAAGGCGGCGCAATGCTTTGAGAAAATGAGTCAGAGCGGACGCGCCGACAAGATGCGCACCAAGCTGAAGGATTCTTACCCTGATTCGGAGTGGGCGAAGAAGTGAGTTTTGGGTTGCAAAACCCAACGATTTTTTGGTATGCTTTAAGTTTGTGGGTCGGTTTTCGGGTGGTCGCCGGATGGCAATCGCGCCGATTCGCATCAAGGAGAAAGAAAGATGAAGAGAGTGGTTTTAGCGTTCGTTTTGCTTGCAGGATTGACCATGTCCAACGTTTCGGCGGTTTATGCCCAGGAGGCGGCCGCCCCCGCCGCCGAGGGTGAGATCGTTGCGAACCCGGATGCCGCCCCCGCCGCCAAGAAGGCGGCCGCGAAACCGAAAACCGGCTTTGGGGCGGTCATTACCGGTTCCGGGTGGTTGGGAATTGTGCTGTGGTTGGCGTTGTTCGGTTGCGGCGCCGCTTCCATTTACTTTATCGTGGACAGCACGGTCTTGATCCGTCCGCAGAAGATTATCCCGCAGGTGCTGATTGACAACGTTAAGGCCGCGATGGCCGAGGGTGATGTGATGAAGGCCCTTCAGGCGTGCGAGAGCGAGCCCGGCCCGATGGCCAACATCCTGACCGCCGCGTTTTCGCACGTGGAGGAAGGGTTCGATGTCATTCAGGAGTCGATCGGCGCGGCGGCGGATTTGGAAACCGAGCGCATCATGCAGCATCTGAACTGGATTTCGGTGTGCGCCAACCTCGCCCCGATGTTGGGTCTGCTCGGTACGGTGCAGGGCATGATCTTGGCGTTCGCCTCGTTGGCCGGCGGCGATCCTGACGTCGGCGCGTTGGCGTTGGCCATCTCCCAGGCGCTGTGGACCACGGCCGGCGGTCTAACCGTCGCCATCCCGTCCATTACCTTCTACTACAGCATCCGCAACAACGCCAACCGGCTGATTCTCCGGATGCAGGCGATGACGATGGAGCTGATCAAGGATCTGCGCCACGTTGAAGTTGAAGAGGTGTAATCCCGCCGGGGTTACGATTGGGACTGGGGCCGGAGGCGGCGTTGGCCGTCTCTGGCCGTTGGCGTGAAAGGAATTCCCAATGGCGAGAAGAGCATCAGAACAGTGTGAGATGGACATGACGCCGATGATCGACGTGGTGTTCCAGCTGATCATTTTCTTCGTGGTCACCCTCAAGATGACGGCCGACTTCAACAAAGACATTATCCTTGAAGACGGCAAGCACGGCATTACCCTGACCCATGAAAACCAGCCGCCGTCCACGTTTGAGATTGAGGTGGACCGCCGCGGAAACATCTCGGTCCACAACGCGAGATTCTCCAAGGCCGGTTTGCTTTCGGCGCTCAAGGCGCGCGTTGCGAAGCATGGCACCGAGTTTCCCTGCATGATTCGGGCGGACTATCGCACTCAGCACAGCCAGGTGAAGGAAGTTATGGACATTTGTGGCCAGGCGGGCATTTGGAAACTTTCGTTCGTGGCTATCCAGGAGCATAAGGCTAAGGCCGGCAGCAAGAAGTAGCGGCAAGGAGGAGCCAATGGCTTACAAGCGTAAACAGAACCGGGGCGAAAGCCCGAAACTGGACATGACACCGATGATTGACGTGGTGTTCCAGTTGCTGATTTTCTTCGTGGTCACCCTCAAGCAGGATGACATCTTTTCCAAGTTGAACGCGCAGCGCCCTTCGCCGAACCCGGACACCAGTGTGCGCGACAAGCAGGACGACCTGCTGAACATCGTGATCGGTCCGCAGGGGTTTGTTTTCAACGGAATGCCGGTGCGGCTGGATCAGCTGGACGACCGTATCAAGCGGGTGTCCCGTCTGAGCAAGACCGCGATGATACTTATTAAAAGCACCGGCGACGCCCCGCACCGCTATCTGGTGCAGGCGTTGGATGTGTGTGCCAAGCACGGCATGACTAATCTTTCTATTCTCAGCATCTGATTTGGAACAGGAGGCGAGATATGAGCGATGATTTGAACGGAATGGATTTGACCGACCAGCATCTCAAAGAAATCGATGAGATGTATCAGGACATTACGCTGCGCCAGCGGCTGAAAATCCTGTTTGAAGGCATCAAGTCGCCCCGCGATTCCAAGGAATACAAGGCCGCCATCATTGAGTTGCAGCGCCTCTCGGCACCGGCGGCCGCGATTATCATTCCGGTGGTGGCGGTGTTGGTTTTGATTGTGATGTCCGCTACCACGGCTAGCAACGAGCGCGAAATCCAGGTGGAGATGATGGAGGCCGAGGAGTTCAAGGATTTGGACAAGATCGAGGAACCGCCGCCGGAGGAGCCGCCGCCGGAGGTAGATATCGACGTGCCGATCGAGACCCCGAACGTGAATATCGACTCCCCGGTGGCCGAGAACCAGCCGATGAGTCCCAAGCCGGCGGAATTCGACGCCGCCATGATCACCAAAAGCCCGATGGTGTTGAAGAACGTCTTCGGCGCCACCCGAAACACCGGCGTTCGCGGTTCCTTGCTCGGACGTATGGGCGGCTCCGGTGCGACCGAGGCGGCAGTGATGCGCGCCTTGCGCTGGCTGAAGAAGAATCAGCATTCCGACGGTTCATGGGGCGGGCAGCGCACCGCGATGTGCGGGTTGGCGATTCTGACCTATCTCGCCCACGGCGAGAAACCCGGCGACTCCGAGGAGTTCGGAGATACGGTGCAAAAAGCCATCCAGTTCCTGCTGACCAATCAGGAGGGCAACGGACGGTTCAAGCACATGGACAGCAACCAGTACGCCCACCCGATTGCCTCTTACGCGCTTTGCGAGGCATACGGAATGACGGCCCATCCGGACGTAAAGTACGCGGCGGAAAAGGCGGTGTTGGAGATTATCAAGGGCCAGCATCCGACCGGCGGCTGGACCTACAAGCTCAATCCCGGGCCGGAATCGAACGGCAAGTATCGTGACGACACCTCGTATATGGGGTGGTGCGCCCAGGCGTTGAAGGCCGCCAAATTGGCCAACCTCCACCCCGAAGGGCTGGAAAAGGCGATTAAGCTCGCCATCAAGGGGTTCAAGAAGAACGCGCATCCCAACGGCGGTTTCGGTTACACCGGGCCGACCCAGGGCGACGGCCTCACCAGCGTCGGGACGCTTTGCATGCTGTTGCTCGGTGCCGGCAACGACAAGGACGTGCGCAACGGCCAGAAGGTGATCGACTCCTGGACGCCCAGCTTCTCCTCCCAGGAAGCGCTCAAGGCGTTGGGCGGCGGTACGGACGAGGCGGCCAAGAAGCGGGCGTTGGCCAACAAGGCGTTCCCAGAGGTGGAGCGCAAGTTCTATATGGGCAGCCATAACGGTTCGGCGCAGTATTACTTCTATTATGCCACGCAGTGCAAATTCCACGAAGGCGGCAGCCACTGGACCAAGTGGAACAACGCCATGAAGGGACCGTATGTGCAGACTCAGATTGTCGAGAAGGACAAGTACGAGTTCAAGGGCAAGAAGTATGAGATTGGTCACTGGGTGAACGTTGACCAATATTCCGACCGTCCGGTGATGGACACCTGTCTTGCGGCGCTCCAGTTGATGGTGTACTACCGTTATCTCCCGACCACCAGCAAAGAGGCGGTGCAGGTGGACGAGGAAATCGTTTCCGCGTCGGACGATGCCAAAGGGGGAGAGATCACGATTGAGGTCGGCGATCTTTAAGCCTTATGCCGTTTCCGCTGTTTTTGGCCCTTAAGTACCTGAGGCCCAAAAGGTCGTTCTCATCGATTGTGACGCTGATATCCGTTTTGGGCGTGATACTCGGCGTCGCAATTGTGATTATCGTCCGGGCGGTCATGACCGGTTTCGGGGATATGTGGGAGCAGAAGATCCTTGAATTCAAGCCCCACATTGTGCTTTCCCCGTTAGGCGGAACAATTATCCACGGCGAAGAGGAGGTCTGCCGCCGGTTGGAGCAGGTGGACGGGGTGGTTGCCGCAACTCCGGGGTTGGAGACGCGGGTGATGGTGGAACACCGTCGTTCCGTGGTCGCGCCGATTCTGCTGGGGGTTGACCCGAAGCGAATCGCCAAGGTGATGAAGCTGGAGCAGATGCTGCACGGCCCACTGGAGTTGGAGGGCGACTCGATTGTGGTCGGTTGCGATTTGGCGCACACGCTGCGGGTTGGGATCGGCGACGAGATTTTCGTTTATTCACCGATGAATCTGGTCAGCAAGGACGAGCTGTATCTTCCGGAGCGACTCAGAATAACCGGGATTTTCGATTCGGGCCAACGGGATTTCGACTCCGAGTTCGTGATTACCTCGCTTGATGTCGCCCGCGACTTGATGGGGATCACCTCCGGGGCGTATTCAATCCATCTCAAGGCCGATGCGCCGCAGAATGTCAAGCGGTTCTCCAAGGTGGTGTCCGATGTCCGAACCCTCGCGCCTTCGTTCCGGGTTCAGACTTGGCAGGAGGTGGACAGCCAGCTGTTCAACGCATTGGCGGTGGAGAAGAACATGATGGTGATGCTGCTGATGTTCATCACCATTGTGGCGATTTTCTGCGTGACCAACACGCTGATCGTGTTGACAGTGCAAAAGACCGACGAGATCGGATTGTTGAAGGCGCTTGGTTTTTCCCCGCGCCAGGTGATGATGGCTTTTGTGTTGCACGGCTGGATCCAGTGCCTGATCGGCACGGTATTGGGCGTCGGGGCCGCGTTTTTAGTGCTCAACAACCTGCAGAACATGGTGGACGGCTTGGCCCGTTTGGGCGTGGAGGTGTTCCCGAAATCGGTTTACGGACTTTCGGAGATCCCTTGGCGGGTGATACCTAAAGAGGTGGCGGATGTCGCGGTGTCGGTGATTCTGTTCTGCACGGTGGCCAGTTTCATACCCGCCTGGCGAGCGTCCCGGATGGATCCCGTAAAGGCCTTGCACGACAGTTAATGGAGCGAAGAAGAGTTATGTTGCGACGGATAAAAGAGGCGTTGTTTTTGTTGGCGCTGGTGTGGGCGGCGGCCGCCGCAGCGCAGAACGCGGACGACCTGCGGTTTTCCCGCGCCAATCCTTGCGTCTTGCGCGTCAGCTCCAAGGGCCATGTTACCGGGAACCCGGAGTCTAAAGAGATGCGTCGCGACGGGCGCCAGTACGCGATTTATCTGGTGGAATGCGTGTGGAACGGCAAGGAGGAGGAGAAGATCCAGGTCGAGATGATACCGATGATTTCGGGCGGCAAGGACACCTCGCCCCGCTATTCCATCACCAATTCGCTCGCCGTGTCTCCGGGACGAACCTCCTCTATTCGTTTTTTTTGCCCGAAAAACCCGCCTAAAAACGGGTACAACCCGAATGTGGAAAAGTTTCGAAAAGTCCGCGGCGTGGTGGTGCGTTTGTTGCGCAACGGACGGATTTTCAAGATTTTTTGCAGCAGCGGCGCGTGGCAGCGTAACGCTTGGGAGCCGGTTTTTCCCGGTCTTTATTCGCCCGGAAAGCGGTTGCTTGGGGATGACGGGGCGGACGATAATGACGCTTCCGGGGAAGAGCCGCCGATAAAAAAGCCGGAATTGGCGGAACCTAAACCCGTTCAGGATCCCAAAGGCGAAGCAAAGACCGTAGAAAATAATCCGGCCGCACCGCCTGCGACGGCCACGCCGCCGGAAACGGCCGTTCCGCAAGAACCAGTCGTTCCGCCGGAAACGGAGGAACCGAAGGTGGCCGCCAAGCCGGCCGACAAGTTTGACATTCCCGTGCCGCCGGATGTCGCCGCCAAAATCCGCGAGCGGGCACAGAAACTTTACCCGGACGATTTTGAGCGGCAGGCGGACGAAGTTACCCGGCAGACCAAGGCATGGAAGCGGCTGCAGCTGGAGGAAGACAAGCTTTTCCTGCGGGATTTCATGTGATTTGACGGTGGCGTATGATTCTCAAGGCGACAAATTTGTTCAAGACGTACCATTTGCCCCACAAAATCGTTGAGGTGTTGAAGGGCGCGTCGATCAGTGTCAGCGCCGGGGAACGGGTGGCGATTGTCGGACGCAGCGGGGCCGGCAAAAGCACCCTTTTGCACGTGTTGGGCGGACTCGACAAGCCGGACAGCGGTTCGGTGGAGGTGGACGGGCGGGAGCTTTATTTCGGCAGCCAGTTCCAGTGCGCCGCCATCCGTGCCGCCAAAATCGGATTTGTTTTTCAGGCTTACCATCTGTTGCCCGAGATGGATGTCACCGAGAATGTCATGCTGCCGGCGTTGACCGGCGTGACCAGTCTGACGCGGCGGCAGATGCGCGACCGCGCCCTGTCATTGTTGAGCCAGGTGGGGCTGTCCGACCGATCCACCCACAAGCCGCTGGAACTTTCGGGCGGCGAGCAGCAGCGCGTGGCCATTGCGCGGGCCTTGATGAACGAACCGGATGTTATCTTGGCCGACGAGCCGACCGGCAATCTTGACCGCGCCACGGGCGGCCAGGTCATGGATCTGCTCTTTTCGCTCTCCGGTTCCGGCAGGTTGGCGGTGGTGATGGTCACGCATTCGCCCGAGACCGCGAATCTCTGCGACCGTTGTCTGGAATTGCGCGACGGATTGCTGGTGTGACCTTCCGTTCGTTTTCGCGGGTGGATTTCACTTGACCGTTCCGCCGGTTTTTTGGTAAACTTTGCGGCGTTTTTAGGATGGAGTGTTCATTGTGAGAGATTGAAATGTCTCGTTATATGGACACCACTATTGCAGAATACTAGTAATGGTGATTGTAGTTTTCAGTGCGACTTGAACGGATTTCGATGCGGGCGGGTACGCATAACAAAACAAGGAGTGTACGCATGATTAAAAGATGGATGTTAATGGCTGGGATTCCGGTTGCGGTTTTGGCTAGCAATTGGGTTGTCGACCGCAACGGCGACTGGGAGGATGCCTCGAATTGGGCGAACGGGGTTGTGCCGAATTTTGCAGAAACCGAAAAACGTGCCGATTTTTCCGGAACTTATACGAAAGACGTTACAGTCAAAATCGGGACGCCACCACCCGCCCAGATTGGTATTAACGCGCAGGGTGGGAAAACCGTCATTTGGGAGGGTCTTTCCCCTGAAGCCCGCTATCTGGTCAACACCAATATCTGTATCAACTTCAGCGAAGGGCATGTGGTGGTGAAGGATTTGGATTTTGACATCTGCTATGCGGGCAGCCACGCCTTGAATGTTTCTGCGGATGCCAACAAGGCCGCCGGACACTATTCGTTTCTAGATATCGTCGGGGATTCCCGCGTTTCGCTGCTCGGCAATCTCCTGATTGCGGGCGGCAGTTCCCCCGGCGGGCGCATCACCGTGACGGATACGGCATCGCTTAGCGCCCAGTACCTTTTCGTGGGGCGTGGATCGAACACGGCGGGTGGTCTGATCCAGCGTGGCGGAATTGTCACCGCCCCCAAGGAGTTCAGCATCGCTCACAACGAAAACACCCTCGGGTCGTATGAACTGTTCGACGGCCATTTGATTCTCCCTGATGCCACCGTCACGCACATGAGCGTCAACAAAGGGTGCATGGCGGGATTCTACCAGCATGGCGGCAAGACGGAGATTGGAACGGGTGGCAACTTCACCATGGGTGATAACTCCGGAAGCCGCAGCGATGTCTATATCGATGGCGGCGCGTTTCTGTGCAGCCGCCAAGCGGCACTGAACGCCCGAGCCCAAGAGTCCGCCCAGCCGGGTGACAATACCTTTACCGTGGCGGGGAACGGTTGGGCGAAGTTTTTTGGAAACTTTATCTTCTGTGCCGGACATTACAAGACCGGAACTGAAGTTTCGCAGGTCAATCTGGTTGATGACGGCGTGCTGACCGCCGCAGCGGAATTTCGGCGGTTCGACGATTCCACCGCCGGAACGGCGTATCTGGCGTTCAACGGCGGCACGTTTGAGAATCTCAAAGAATCGGATCAGGTCAATTTGTTCAGCAATTTGATCATCCGCGTGTACGAAAAGGGCATGACGTTTCGCAACACGCGCAAAAAGGGGAATAATCAGACTCAACTCCGCAAGGCGGCGCTTATCCGTGCGCCAGATGGGTATGGTGTGGCGGCGGTGACGTTGACCGATTCCGGCGCCGGGTATCTCATCCCGCCCACCGTTACGATTTCCGGCGGGAGCGGGCAACGGGCGACGGCGATCGCCCAGATCGACTATGACAACCATTGCGTAACGAACGTGATCGTCACCTGTCCGGGCGAGGGTTTTGCCGAGGGTGATGTTGTCACCGTCACCTTCTCGATGGGTACGGCCGCCAAGATTCAGCCGACGCGTTCGGCGGCGGCCACCGTCACGCTGGCCCCCAACGCTATGGGGCCGATCCGCATCGCGGGTAATATGAACACTTTGATCCTGCCAGAACGTGCGGAAGATGAACTGGAGTGGCCGACTACCTTCTCGGTAATCGACGGAGGCACGGCGTATATGGCCGCGAAGGCGGTCAACGGTGTCACGAACGTCACTGTTGAGGGTACGCTGGATATTGGCGGTTCGACGGCGGAAGTGAACGATAGCGTGACTGACCGTCTTCCGGCGTCGATTCCCGTCAGGCTCGGCGGATACCGGGCTTCGGAATCCAAGCTGCTGATGAGCGGCGCGGCCTCTGAAGAGACGGCGAGCGGCCAGACCTTCGGTCCGCTTACGCTGGGGGCGGGCAAGGACAGTATTGGCGCCGGACGCTGCGCGGGCTCGTCGCTGCTCACCATTGGCACACTCGCCGACCGCGAGGCGGGCGCGGTCTTTTATGCCCAGCCGAACGGCACCGCCGACACCTTCTCGTGGCAACTGAACGCTGTTGCGCCGGGAATGCTTTCCGGGACTACATCGCCAATCGTCGTCGGCGCGATTGCCGTGAACGCGAGCAACGAGTCGCTGGGCGGTTTGGTCGCCTACGACGCGGCTGGTAAAACGCTGGTGCCTTTCACGCAGTACGACAGTGCCTTCGGACCGGACGCAAATGTCGAGCTGACCGCGAATCTGACCGCGGATGCCGCATCGGTGAACAGTATGCTGCTTAACTCCGGGATTCAGCTGACCCTGTCACAGAAAACTACGGTTAGCAGCGGCATGGTGATTTTCAAGGGAGGCGATGCCGTTACGCGTATTCTCAACGGCGAGTTAACTTCCGGCAACGGTAAGGATCTGATCCTGCATGATATGCATGTTAAAGGCCGCCGGAGCGGCGAAGCCGATTACGCCATCATCGAGTCCAAGATTGTCGATGCAGACGCGGCCCATCCCACCGCACTGGTCGTTTCCGGCTACAAAAACGCCACCGGAAGCAACAAAGTGCTCATAAAGACAGGACCGTCGGTCCGGTTGGCCAATACCGCCAACACCTATTCGGGAGGCACATACATAAACGACGTGGCGATTGACGTGATGGACGATGGAGCGTTGGGCGCCGTGCCTGAGCATCCTTGCGTCAACATTGTTGCGCAGGGGTTGTCGCAGATCCGCGCCAAGAACGGTAAAGGACAGCTCACGCTCCATGAGAATCGCGGAATCCATGTCGCGAAGGATGCAGTGCTTTCGTTCATGGGAGATCGCGGCATCTATCAGGTCACGGCGACTGTGAACGGTCCGCTCTTCGGGCGTGGGGCGATCTACACGGCGGAGTGGGCCGGTGGCGGCAAGGCGGGTGTCCTTGAGTTGAACGGCGACCTTTCCGGTTTCGATGGCCTCTACATCGTGATGGGCGTACTCCGGATTCCGTCGATTGCGACGCTTTCTCCACAATCCCGGATACTCTTCGGGGAGATGGACGAGAACGATACCAGCGTGGGCGAGGGCATCATCGAAACCTCCGGCGTGATTGATCGGCGGGTCGGCTGCGAGCCGGGTATGGTTTTCTGGGGTACCAAATCGCGGCAGATCGAGGATCTTGCGATTCGGGATCCCGGTTCGCAGTTTGGCGGCGGCTTCTCCGCGTATGGCGGGCCGCTGACCGTCTCGCTAAAAGCTAATGACGGAAACGCAATGCTGACGTGGGCTACCTCCGAAGATTACCACAAATTCACGCCGAAACGCCTCCGCCTCCAGAACGGCAACTCCACGCATCCGCTCTACTGGACCGCCGGCGTCAATTTTGACGGCGCGGCCCGTATAGTCGAGATCGGCAAGAACAACGCCAACGCCGAGGTCTACTGGTCGGGGCCGATCGTCAACAACAACAGCAACGCGGCTACACTGGATAAACGGGGCGCGGGCCAGCTGATTCTGACCGACGGTGCCGACATTTCCTCCGCTTCGGGCATCACGGTTGACTTGAAGAAAGGTGCGCTCCACTTTGACGTGACGAATCTGCTCACCTCCGCCGGCACATTGCTTACGACCTCCGTCGCCGGCTCGACCGTTGAGAAGCGCGGCGTCGGAACGGTGCGTCTGGAGGGAACCAGCCGGTTCGCTAATGTCGCCGTCAAGGCGGGATTGCTGGAACTCGTCGGCGACGGAACTTCTGCGGAAGCGGTAACGGTGGATGAGGACGGCGCCCTCCACGGAGACGGCGCGGTTACGGTAGGCGAGGCGGTCACGGTGGACGGCGAGTTGGGCGCGATGGACAAGGACGGCCAGCCCGCCACGATGTCCATCACCGGTGGTCTCAGGGTCAACGGGACGGTGGTTTCGCAGTTAGGCGCCGAGTCTGACAGTTTGATCGCGGTTTCCGGCGATTTGTCATTCGGCGATGCGGCTAAAGTCGAGATTCCGCAAGCGGATTTGTTGGCGGCCCGCGAAACGGCGGTGCCGTTGATGACCGCAACCGGCACGATTACCGGATGCCCAGAGGGTGTCGATTTGCCGAAGGGTTGGAAGATCCGCGTGCGCCAGGCGGTTGTCGAAGCAGCCTACGTGCCGGGCGGCACCATTATAATTATGATGTAGTGTGTAAACTGGAGGGAAGATGGCTGGCGAAGAGTTGACCCCCATGATGCGGCAGTACCGCCGCATCAAATCGGAACTGCCTGCGGGCGTGATTCTGATGTTCCGATTGGGGGATTTTTACGAGATGTTTTTTGATGATGCCGCTGAGGCATCCCAAATCATGGGGTTGACCCTTACCAAACGGGCCGGGGTTCCGATGTGCGGCGTGCCGTACCACGCGGTGGATTCTTATCTCGCCAAGTTGATTCGCGCCGGCCGCCGTGCCGCGCTGTGCGACCAGATGGAAGACCCCGCCACTGCCAAAGGCATAGTCCGGCGCGAGGTCACCCGCGTGGTTACGCCCGGCACCGTGCTGGAGGATTCGATTCTCGACGCTACCCGCAACAACTATATCGCCGCCGTTTGCTGCGTCAAAGACACTTTTGGATTGTCCTTGATGGATCTTTCCACCGGTTCGTTCTCGGTGGAACCGTTTGACACTCTTACCGGGTTGTCCGAGCAGTTGAAACGTTACCGCCCCAGTGAGTGTCTGGTGGCATCCGGTCAGCGCGCCGGTTTTGAATCGGTTTTGAACGACAGTTCCGTCGGGTCGATAACCGAGGTCGATGACTGGACGATGGGTTACGAATGCGCCTACGATGCGCTGTTGCGGCATTTCAAGGTTCATTCGCTGGAAGGCTACGGTTGCGAAGGCGAACCGTCGCTGATTTGCGCCGCCGGGGGTCTGTTGCATTATGTTCAGAACTCGCTCCGCCACAATATCGCCCATGTGCGCGGATTGCAGCGCAGCGCCTCCAATGAATTCCTTACGATGGACGAAAGCACTTGTGAGCACCTTGACCTTATTCCCCAGCGAGGCAAGCCCGCCGAGGCCACGCTCTTCGGGGTGTTGAACCAGACCCGAACCCCGATGGGTACCCGGCTGCTTCGCAGTTGGACGGTGCGCCCGTTGCGCCGCATGGAGCAGATCCGCGCCCGCCACGATGCGGTGGAATTTCTGTGCCGCCAGCGGATGTTGCTCGGAACGCTTCAGGAGCGGTTGGGCGAAATCCGCGATTTGGAGCGGCTGATCGCCCGAATCGGATCCGGGCGCGGCAATGCGCGAGACCTCGTCGGATTGGCGGCGTCATTGCTGCAGGTGCCGGATTTAAAGGCGCGGCTGGGTGCGCAGGAAGACCCCTTGTTGCGGGAAATAGCGGCAGGGCTTGATCCGTTGCCGGAACTGACCGCCCTGATCGGTCGGGCGATCGCTGACGATCCGGCCCCGACCTTGAAAGACGGCGGGGTCATCCGACCCGGCTACAACGCCACGCTGGACGAGTTGCGCGCCATGTCCTCCGAAGGCCACAGCTGGCTTGCCAAATACCAGGCGCAGGAGCAGGAGCGTACCGGCATTAAAACGCTGAAGGTTCGCCATAACAAGGTGTTCGGCTTCTACATTGAGATTTCCAAGGGGCTGGCCGGAATGGCGCCGCCGGAGTATGAACGGCGCCAGACGCTGGTCGGCGCGGAACGCTTCATTACTCCAGAGTTGAAGGAGTACGAACAGAAAATCTATGGCGCCCAGGATAAGGCCGTGGCGCTTGAAGTCGAGCTTTTCAACGAAGTTCGCGATCGAGCCGCCGCCTGTACCGGGCAAGTGCAGCAGACTGCCGCCGCGCTTGCCTGCGTCGATGTGTTGGCCGCGCTGGCCGACCGTGCGCTGGCTTTGGGATATGTGCGTCCGACCATGACCGATGACGACACGCTTGATATTCGGGACGGACGACACCCGGTGATCGAACAGCTGCCGGATGCCGAGCAGTTTGTACCCAACGACACGCTGCTGGACTGCGGGCTGAATCAGATTGCGCTGATTACCGGGCCGAATATGGCCGGTAAATCCACCTATATCCGACAAGTGGCGTTAATCGCGGTGATGGCGCATATCGGGTCATTCGTGCCGGCATCCTCCGCCCGGATTCCGCTGCTCGACCGGGTGTTTACCCGCGTCGGCGCCGGAGATGATCTGGCGCGTGGACGCAGTACCTTTATGGTGGAGATGCAGGAAACCGCCAACATCCTGAACAACGCCACCCCAAAATCGCTGATTGTGCTGGATGAGATCGGGCGGGGTACCAGCACCTTTGACGGCATCAGTATCGCTTGGGCGGTGGCGGAGTATCTACATAACAACCCGAAGGTGAAGGCCAAAACTCTGTTTGCCACACACTATCACGAGTTGACGGATTTGGCGGCCACACTGCCCGGTGTGAAGAACTACACCGTTCAGGTGCGCGAGCACGGGGATACGGTGGTGTTCCTTCGCCGGATCGCCAGAGGAACCGCCGATAAGAGTTACGGCATTCACGTGGCCCGTCTGGCCGGAATGCCGCAGGAAATCATCGAGCGCTCCAAAGAGATTCTGTTCAATCTCGAAGAGGGCAAAGAAGAGTCCGGCCTGCCAAAACTCGCCCGTACCCGATCGCACAAAAAGAATCAGAGCAACGACAACCAGTTGACGCTGTTCTAAACGCGCCGTCAGCGTTTGACCCGCAGGAAAATCCGATTGGGCAGTTCTGCGGTGTCGACGGTTACCTTGGCTTCGCCGTTGCTCGCGGAAACGCGGTCGGGCAGTTCTTGCCACTGCGGGGCGGTGAGATCGGAACACCATTCCACCCGGTAGATGACGCCGGAAGTGCCGGGCCAGCGCAGCGTCACCCCGTGCGGCCCGTATTCGCACGAGGTAATGACGATCGCTCCCGCCGGGGTGGCCACAAAGGTCACCTGCACCGCGTCCACGCATTCGCCATCCAGAACCCCGCAAAGCAGCACGCGGTAAACGCCCGGTGTTTGCGTAGCGGACGGCGTCCAGCTGATAACGCCGGTAGCGGCATCCACGCTCAATCCTTCCGGCAGGGTCTCGCCCTCGGCGGCGACCAGAGTGTAGCTGAGTCCTTCCACCGCGTTGGTGGCGGAAAACGCGTCGCCCTCGCAAACGGTTACCGAACCCATTGCCGCCAATCCGGCGAGTTCCGTGAAGCGTGACGGGCGGTTGGGCTCGCCCGGAGTGGGGACAGGCATTGTGCGCCATTCTCCCGAACCGTTGGGCCAGCGTCCGTTACTCTCGGTGGAGCTTTGCAGCGTGTTGTACCGGATGCGGTCGGCAATATTCTGTTCCGGATCGAATAGGCATATCTGGTCGGAACTCTTGTTCAGTCCGAATGGCGCCTGCAGATTGGCGCGGTCAAAAGGCAGCGAAGAGGATCCGGAGGCGCCGGTCCATACGCGCAACGCCTCGCCGGGGGCGATTGTCACTCCGGCGGGAATGGTCAACGCCTTGGATGCCTTGGTGTTCGGCACCGGCGGGTCATCGCTGATAAGGGTGTCGGTTACAATCCACCCGGAGAGATCCACGCTTTCGTTGCCATCGTTGTACAGTTCGAACCAATCATCGTAATCCCCGGTGAGCGGATTGACAAAAAGTTCGTTTTGCGCCATAAACTCATTGATTACCACCCGCCGTTCGGGATGGTCGATGCGGTTGGCGGCGGCGAAGGTTGCGGGCCGGGTGGTGCGCCGGTGAACGGTGTCGCCATCGGGGTAACATCCGTATGCGCCGCAGTCCAATCGGTCGAACACCGCCGAGTCGGCGCAACGCCGCTCGCCGTCATTTTCCGATGCCAGCAGTAGCAGTGTGCCTTCGACGGCGCCGGATTCAAACCGTACTGCGGTAAAACCGCCCGCCGCCAATTCGGTTCCGGCTGGGAAGTCGTGGTCAACGGAAGTACCGTCACCGAAAACGGCGGACAACCGCCATCCGCCCAAGTCGGCGGTATTAGAGTCGGCATTGTACAATTCCGCCCACACCGAACCGTCTTCATTGGCAATTTCGTTGATGACCACCGACGGAAGGGTTTCCGGGGTGTCGACAAGCCTGTTTGGCGCACCGGGTGAAAGCGCGGAACTGACGTAGTTGCTGGCGCTGAGAATCATTGCCCAGGCGATGTCGGAACTGGTGGCGACATTTTGGTGGACTTCTACCGAAAGGTAGTTGAGCCCTTCGCGCAACGCGGAGTTGTCGATGGCGAACGGACCGAAAATCGTGCCTTCCAGCGCCTGAGGGGTATAAGTGGTGGCTAGAGTGGTGTCGGTGATTTCACCGTCCGGTGTGCGGTCGGTACGGTGTACCTCCTGACCGTTAAGGTACACTACCGCGCAGTCGTCGATCAGGTAGCTTATGAAAAGCTCGTCCTCGGAGTAGGATGAGCTGCCCAGTGCGGGCGGGCGGTCTGGACCTAACTGCGAGTTGCGGACCAGCTGATTCATCGAAAGCGCGGCGTTCCAGATGCGCACCTCGTCAAAGGTCGAGTTGGCGTCTTTGTCGCCGCTGAATTGCGAATGGCCGAGCCAGCAATTGGTTTGCTGCAGAGTGGATGGCATCCATCCGTTGTGGTAGGAGGTCTGGTATCCGAGCAGTCTGCCGTTTGCGTCCATTTTATACACCGTTGCGGTGGTGCCGCCGCTATCAGGCACCAGTACCATCGCGAGATGGTAGTAGGTGTTGACGTCGAGCGTGCCAAAGTCGGTCTTGTTATCGTTGTTCAGCGCGTAGAAACCGGTGGAGGTGTTGTTGTTGTAGCCAAGCGTCAGGTAAGAGACCGTAGAACCCCCGAAATCGAAAACGCGGCTCCAGGTCTGCACGCTGTGCGGGGTGTACCAAACCTCGATGGTGACCGGCGAGTTGTCGGCAGGCAGTACGTTGCTGCCCAAATCCACCCAGGAGGTGCCACGGTTACCGCCGCGGCAGTACACCCCGGTGTTGGCGCTGTTCAGATAACTGTTTCCTTTAAGCGTAGCGGATTCGCCGGTTACGGAATCCGTCATATTGCCGTTGAAACTCCAGCGGTGGACCAAATAGCCGCGGGCGATAAGATCTTGGGATGGTGAGGTCGGGAAGATGTTGTCCCCGGCGTTTTTAGAGAGATTGTAGTAATTGAACGAGGTCTTGAAGTAATAGGTGCAGCGTCCGCTGGTAATGTTAAACGTAGTCGCGAGAGGAGTCTGCCATCCAGACGCGTCGCTGTCCTTGCCCAGCGGGGCAGGGCCGGATTCCCATCCGCTGAAATCGAAGGAATCCAGTTGCCAGCCGCTGCCGGGATAGCCGGAGTTGTAGTAGCTCCAGCCGGTGTTCAACGGCAGAATGGTGTGTCCGCTCACGGAATGCGACGCGGTTTTTGAGATACACCAGTTCGCTGGCTGGCAACTGCCGCCTAACGGGTCGATCCGCTGGTACGGGATTCCGGCATCGGTTTCGGACTGCCATCCCGGCGCGCCGTAATTCACCGCATCGAGTATTGGATCGTCCAGCTCCATCCCGGTCGCCGGTCGGCGCAGCCTTACAATTCCGGATTCTCCGAGCGTGCCGCTGCCGGCACCGGCCAAAGCTCGGATTCCGCCGTAGAGCGACTGGAACACCGTAGAGTCTTCGGCTACCACGGCGCAACTTGCCGGTCCCAGCATCCATCCGTCAGGGAAGGTGAATCTGATGTTGCCGTCCAAGTAAAAACCGGTTAGTTCCAGCGTGTTGGAACTTGAGGTGTTGTAAATCTCCACATAACCGCCGCCGACGGTTTCCGGACGGTTCATAATCTCATTGATCACGAGAAAACGGTCTCCGGAAGATATCGAACCGCCGATGTGCTTTACGGATAGCGATTCGGTACCGAGCGAAGTCCCGTCCTCGTCCAGCGCTTCAAAGACGAAGGTGTGATTCCGCCCGTGCATAGTTATCGCGGCGATCCAGTTGGTGGGATTGGTCCACGTAACGGTGAGTGGTTTTCCATCCACCGTGATGTCGGTGACTTCGAACGGAGCCACGCCCGCTACGTTAATGGCCGAAGTCTCAACCTCCACCGGGTCGCCGACGGGGGAGGTAAGCGCGAACCTTGGTGCGTTAAGTGCGGCAATCTGGCTGTTGACGCTGGCCGTCCGCGTTGCGATTTTGTCGGCGACGGCGGTGAACGTGTTGAGATTGCAACCGTCCGCGCGCAGGGCGGCGTTGCGTTCAACCGCTTCCTGCATTTCGATGGAGTCCGACGCCGCGCCTTTCGCGATTTTAATGACCTGGCGCCAGAATTCGCGGGTAATCCACGGCCGCTTTAAAAACGCCCAGATTACAGGATCGTGGTTCGGGAAACCGCTGTCTAGCGGGTTGATCGGTTGGGTCAAAGTGAGGCTGGTGTCTTGGGTGAAGCTGATATCCATGTCCCACGCAAGCAGCGTCCAGAGATAACCGTCGCCACCGTAAAGGTACATATTCTTTCCCCTTCTGGTGCCGTAGCTGTCGTAATTGCCGATGAACTGGTTCACCGCTATTGCCCCAGTGAAGGCTTTGACGTTAACGGTCTCGGCGATGGCGGCGTCGATTTCGTTATTCGGCAGATTCATTACGTCAACCAGCCCCCAGAAGTTGGTGTAATCGTTGTACTGCCAATTTGAGCAGGCGCGTTTCAGCCAGTTCCAGCGGTAACGGGGCAGTTTGTGTTCCGGTACTCCGTCGTTGTTGAAAGTTTTGAAGGATTGCAGCGTTGCCCCGATTTCCACTCCGCCGATTCTGTAGGTGAAGCTGTTCAGGTCATGGGCGTATTCGAACCAGTCATCGAGTTTGAACAGATCGCCATCGGAACCCTCTTTGAACCAATGCCGCAAAAAACTGCTGTTGGGCTTTTCGGTGTCTTCGTAAACCCGGTAAGAATTCTGTTGGGTGCCGTTGGCGTAGATGTGGATGAAACGGCGGTGCACGTTGGGCAGTCCGAGACGTCGCACCCAAGCGTAGGCGAGTTGTTCCTTGACCGCGGTGACATCGTTCCCCTTGTTGCCGACGGTGGGCAGCACCATGCCGTCGTCATCCAGCACCATGTCGTCCTTCGGAAAATCAATTTTGTAATCGATTGAGTTGCCGTTGTTGATCGGGTTCTTGCCGGCTCCGGTGCTGTGGAACGGCGATCCCCCGAACTGCGCCCCGGCGAAGTACACCACGCGGTCGTTGTTGTAAACGAACGCCATATCGACCGGCGAGTTGCTGTCCAACTTGCGTGCCGCCCACTCGCGGATCTTGCCTTGGGTGATCCAGAAATGGTACACGCCCAGCGTGTTGCTGGTGCGGGGTTCACCGTAGCGGTACAGGCATTCGCGGGATGTGTCGGCCGGGAATGTCGCGGAAGCGGTGGAATCTGCGGCGTCTATGGCGTCGATCTGGAAACCGACCAGTGCGCCGGAGGTTTGCCCGGCGGGGATGGTGGCGCTGTACCAGCCGCCGCCGCAAGCCGCCATCATGGCGGTGTTGGTGACAGCGGATTCGTCCTTATGCCAACGGACAGCGGCCCCCATGATGCCGTCGGGGTCGTCGATTCTCGCGAATATGGTGACTGCCTCGCCGTTGGCGGGCAATAGCGGGTAGTGGGTTACGCTGGTGATGGACGGGCCTACGTTGTCCAACGCCCGGCTGTTGCGTGCCCCCGGGGTTCCGAATGCCTTGGTGGTGGTAAGGTCGCCGAAAGCTTCGATCCAGTTGCCGCGGGCGCGCATCATGATTTGCGGACACCCTTTAAGCCACTTCGCGCGCATGCTGATGGTGGCGCGTCCGCTGGTGCCGACCGAAGACTTCAACGTGCCGCGAACCCCGTTGCCGCCGGTGTGCAGACGGGCTACGGCCCGCAGGTGCATCACGTGGCTGCCGTTGTCGGAGTCGGGATTGGACTCGATGGCGGTTTGGTCATGGGTACCGTACCAAGCCCAATAACTGGTGCCGTTTTCAAAGGATTCGTTCTGCACCAGATTGCTTCCGGTTTCCTGTTTCAGCACCACGGAGTCAATCAGGCATTCTCCGGCGGCGAACAAACCGATTTGCACTTCGTCCGGGGTTCCGTTGCTGTCATCCGTCCGCCCCAGTTCAAGGTTGCCGGTGTAGGATATGGTGGTCCAATCGCAAGTTTTGGTTTCGTCGCTGTCGCCCCAGCTGCCCGGCAACCGCGGGTCGGCTCTCGGATCAATCCGTTCCAGCGAAGATCCGCCGCCGTCCGCCCACTTGCCCCACTCGCCGCCGTCGCGATACGTGACCTCCTCCATCGCGACTTGCATGGTTGTCATTTCGTTGGCGTCGCAGTCCCACACCTGCAACGGCTGGGATAGCCGCACGGTGTCCCTGCCGTTGCCGAGCGCCCCGGAGTAGCTGTCCTGCGCCATCACATCCGTTGCGCCGGGGTAAAGGGCGCGGAAGTTGGCTTTCTTGCTCGGCACCACGAAATACCCGTTGGCGGCGATGGTTTCGGTGAATACGTAGTCAATGCCGCCGGAGAGTGTCCATCCGGCCAGCGGGATGTCTTCGCCGGTAAGGTTAAGCAGTTCGATGTACTCGTCGTTTTTGTCTTCGGTGATTGGGTTGTACATCAGTTCGTTCAGAACCACCGGGGCGGCGGCGCGCCTGGCGTTGGCGGTTGCCGGGGTGACGGATTCCAGTCGGCTCATCAGCGGGCCGCCGTCGGGGTAACGCCCGTAGCTGCGTCCGGCTTCGGTGGCGGGCAGACGCACCGCGTCGATGATGTACGCTCCCGCGCCGCTGGGGGCGCGCAGCAGCAGTTCGTCGCCGGCGCCGTTGGCGGAGAATCCCAGCGCGGCCGCGTCAAAAACTTTTCTTGCCTTTGCGGATATGGTGTTGCCGGCGGGGAAGGTGAATGATCCGTTTCGGCGTTCCAACGTGCATTGCGAGAGGTTCTTGGCTGATGCCGCGGCGTTTAACAGTTCGATGAAGCCGCCTTCGTCTTGGCTGGCCGGCAGAATCTCGTTGATTAGCAACCCGGAGAAATCAGTTGGGCGTGCGGGATCGGTTTTGCCGGGCGAACCGCCGATGTAAGCCGACCGCGCCCAGCCGTCCGGGGTGCCATCGCCATAGGAAGGACGCGCCAGCACCAGCGAATGCCCGGTGCCGTTGATCCCGGCCGGCCACGGATCGGCATCTTCGACTTTGATGGTAGAGAGCCACGCCTTAAGCTCGTCGTTGAATGTTATGGTGCACGGCAGGCTGAAGTTGTCCACTGAGTTGGCCGCCACCGCGTTGGAGATGCCGTAAACCTCGGCTATGTCCGCCGGTGCGGCGGCTACCACCACGTAGCCGTTGGCGGGGATACGGTAACCTGTCGGGAAGGTGTATTCGATTGAACCGGAGAGCGTGTATCCGCCGATGCTTTCCGGGAAAGGATTGCTGTTGTAAATCTCGACGAATCGCAGGTCTTTCCCGTCATTCCGCGGGGCGGGGGCGGCTTGGATTTCGGTAATGGCGATCGCGGTCCGGCGCGAGGATGGGCCGGGACTCTCCACCGCGCCGTAGCGAATCCGGTCCGGCAGCGCGGACGGGGCGGGCAGGGTGATGGTTTTACCCGACACGGTGGCGGTGTTGGCGGGGCTGGCGCGGTCGGACACCGTGTAGCCGAGGGTGATGGACACGCCGCCGACGGGAGCGGGGGTGAGTGTCAGCGCGGCGGTGCGGCCGCCGTTGACCAGCGCGATGTTGGCCACCGTGTACCCGGACAGGGAAAAATCGGCGGCCTCCGGATTTTCCGCCAGGGGTTCGGAGAAAGTCAGGTAAAGCGTGTCGGCTGGTTCGCCGAGCGAAAAGGTTTCCAGTGTCGGCGGGGTGGTGTCCGGGATCACGGTGATGGCGGCAGACTGGGAGGTTGCGGTTCCTCCGTAATTGGTGACCCGGCAGCGGAATTCGGCCCCGACATTTTCGGCGGTAACCTGCACCGTGTAGGATGCGTCGGTGGCTCCGGCGATTTCATTGCCGGCGGCATCCAGCCATTGGTAGGTGCAGAATGCGGGACGTTTCACCCCGACGGCAAAGGTCGCGCTGCCGGTTCCCACGTTTTGCGGATAAACCTGCGAAGATAGGGGTTGGACGGTAATGACCGGAGGATCCTGGTACGGGGTAAGGCACGCTTGCGGAAGCACGGTGATGTTGCTGTTGTTGCTGTTGGTGGTCCAGCCTACCATCAGGTTGTCTCCGCCGGTCTCCTCAACCATCAGCGCCTCGATGTAGTAACGTCTGCCGGCGGCAAGGGAGATGGCGGCGGATTTTTGAATGGCGTATTTCGTCCATTCGTTTTCGGCGGTGTAAACCTCGACATAGGCGATTTGGGTTTTGTTCGCCGGATTGTCGTCCGTGCTGAGGTAGAGTTCCCCGGCGTTATCGGACGAAAGATAGAAATAGTACGTGCCGGAGGAGGTCGGGGTCAGGTAAGCCCGGGCCCGCTGGCCGTACCGGTCGCCAATATTGTTCGGTGCGCGGAACGGGCCTTCGATAATCTGTTCGGATGACGGGTTGTCCGGGTAATTGGCGTTGGAAGTAAGGTCGGTGACAAGTCCGTTGCTGCCGGTGATGGATAGGTTGGGGTAGAATTCCAGAAAAAAGCCGTTCGTCGCCTTCGCCTTAATGGCGTAAAGGCTGTTTAACGCAACCATAATTGCCAGAATTATCCACTTTTTCTTCATACGGCACCTCTCTACTAAAACCAATATTGAACTTATATTTTAACAAAGCCGTGAAAGCCGGTCAAGCATCCTTTGGAGTTGGGCGGATAGTCTGCGGCGGCCGCATGTTTCGCATAAAAAATCCGCGCCGGCGTCTTTGCGATGCGCGGCGCGGATAGTGAAACGTAAAGTTATGAAGTCGGCGTTATTCGATGATGATCAGCGTCCCGCCGCAGAACAGCGTCAGCTTGCCTTCCTCGTTGAGGCGAATCCTCAATCCGTCGCGGGCTACGCCGTTGACCGCCACCTTCCAGCTGGGCAGGTTCTCCGCCGTCTTAATGTCGGTCACCGTCAGCGGAATCTCCATCCCGTCCAACGCGGCGACGGAGGTGTCCGACAAATTGACCAGATCCAATACGCCGTTTTCCGCCGGGCGGAACGAGGCAATCGTACCGCCGCCGAGCGTGCAGTCAACCCGCAGATTATCGATGGTGGCGTTCGCGCTGTTGAGGTTCATCACCGCGCCGGCATCCACCTGTACGCAAGACCCCGCCGGAAGTGTGGTGCCGTCATCCGCGAGCGAATCGAACGTGAAGGGATGTCCCGCGTTCATCGCCGTGAAGAGGCAGTAGGGCTGCGCGACACCGGCACGTTCGTCGAGCGTGACCCAGGTCTCGCCGTCTTCGCTGCCTTCGACCATCCAGTCGCACGGGCTACGGTTCAAGCTGTCGTTGGCGGTCACGAACACATAGCCGTTCACCGGCAGTGCGTCATCCTTCAGCCGCATCGTAAGGACGCGATAATTGGCGGCGGCACCTGACATGTTATTATTGTTGGCGCACAGTTTGGTGTTGGTGTTGTCATCGAAGAGTTTTTCCATATCCTCGCTGCTGCTCCCGGTGCTGTAGCTGCCGCCTTTACAGAAAGTACCGGGCTGGAGACTGGCCGCCGGGGTTGCGTCGGCAGCCTTCGTCAGTCCGTAAGCCTCGTTCCCGCCGAGCGCGTTCAAAACGAGCAGCTCGGAGAGTTGCAACATCGTGTTGCCTGCGGTTTTCTTGAAGGTGAAGCGCAGGAATTTGCCCTTGAACGACAAAGGCCGTGCCAGCGTCTCAAACTCATAATTGACGCCGTTGTTGAACGGTTTCGTTCGAATGGATGCGTCGCTGTAGTTCTTTTGATCGGTATAGGTTGTGTGCGGTGCCCAAAAGCGTTCGTCCAGTTTTTCCCACGTGACACCGTCGCGACTGCCTTCCAGCGTCCAGTCGGTGGGACTGCGGCGCACCATGTCATCCGCAGTAAAGAAATTGTAACTGGTGATGGGGTCGGCATCGTCCGCGAGCCGCATCGTGATTACGTGGTAATTCGGGACTTTACCGTTGACAGCATCGCCGCAGTACCATTTTGTGCTAGTGTCGTCGTCAAAAAGATTTTTCATCACCTCTGTACCATCACCGGTCGCATTAGCGTAACTGTCGGCACAGGTGAAAGAATTGGTGTTGAGCGATGTCGCCGCAATTCCGACACCCTGCATCGTGAGTCCTTTGTTCTGCATAACGCCGTCGGCGTTGTAAAGTTTGAACTCAGAGGCCTGTAGCGTGAAATTGTTGGCTCCGGAACCGTTGTTTCCACCGTTACTGCGCTTGATGGTAAGCCGGAAAAACTTGCCGTCGAAACCGCGCGTGGTGGGGACGTTGATTCCCGCGCCAACATTGAGGACGCCGGCTGACACATGCGTGTCGCCGGTATAGGATGAATTGCCGACCAGCGTTACCTCTCCGCCGTTCACCTCAAGGGCTCCGGTGCCCGTCACGGTACCGTTGATATAGCCGCCGTTGCTTGTAAGCGTCGCGCCGTTGACCAGCTCCACCGTTCCGTTGTTGTCCAGCATGGAGACGGGAACGTTGCCGCCGTCCACGCGCAGGGTCGCGCCCGGCTCGACGGTAACAACAGTGGCCGATCCAAACGCGCCGCCTACCGTGAAAAGTTCAGACGGGCAGAACCGCGTATCCACCGCCGCATAGTCCGTCTGTACGTCAAGGTCTGTCCACGTTGTTCCGCCGTCGTTGCTTCCCTGCAAACGCCAGGCGGAGGGATCCCGGCCCGGGGTGTCGTTGGCGGTAACCCAGATGTAGCCGGTGATTGTCTTAGGCTGGTCGTAGTCGATTCGCAGCCAAACGCGGTCGCGGTCGGCTGCGGAGCGGTTCGGGTGTGCCCGGTAATCAAGCCACTTGGTCGTAAGCTTGCCGTCCACGAGGTTGCCCGGTGCCTCTTTGGCCGGATAGGTGGAGCCGTTGTTGTCCGCATTGGTGTCAAAGGAGGTGCTCTTGTAGGGGCGTGTCACGTCCGTGGTGCCGTTGAGGAGTATGAGTTCCGCCAGCTGCATCGAGTTGACGCCCCCCGCATTGGACGGACCTTTGATGTTTTCAACTTTGAACCGGTAGCTGGAGTAGCTCGCCACGCCATTTACGGTGGCCGAACCTTCCCTTACGGTCAGCGCGCCATCGAACGCCGTGTCAAGGGTGAGCGCACCGGTGCCGATTTTCAAGAGTTGTACCCCGTCAAGTTGTTGCGTCAAGGTGGCATCCGCGTTGTCCCGACCGATTACAACCGTACCCGGGCCCTTGACCTTCACATCACCAGAGGGATTGTCAATGGTGTTCCCGCCGATATCGATCGTGCCACGCGATCCCGATATGGCATTGCCTTCGGGTAGCGGTACGTTCAGTTTTAGCGTGGCACCCGTGATTTTCGTACCACCCGCGTATGTGACCTCGAAATCGCTTAATCCCGTTTTGCCGAGTGTGAAGACTCCGTCGGGGGTGTTTTCGTTTCCGATGATTTCAAGTCCGCCGTCGCCGAAGATATGGGTATGTTCGCTTGTGATACCTATGCGTTTCGTGCCGATGTTGAAACGGATGTCGCTGTTCGCCTTTGCCTCAACCTCGAACGTACCGTTTTGTCCTGAGGTTAAGAAGTCGGTGCTATCCTGACTGGGAATCATTGTGCCGCCCGCAAAGACAATACGTGAACGGGCATCGTCGTTGCGGTTGAAGTGGCGCGCTTGCATGTTGCCGCCCGGATTGAGTATCAGCTCGTTGAAGAGCGTGTCGTAGTCGCTGCCGTCGATAAGCGTATTCGGGGCGAACCTGGTGTCGGATCCCGTGTTGTTGAGGGACGCGTTTTCGACAATCACGCGGCCCTTGACCTTTTGGCGTGTGCTGGCGTTGCCGCCGATACGCAACTCTCCGGTAATATTTACAGTCGCGCCGTCCTTAACGTAAAATTCGCCGTCTTTGCCTTCGCAGCCTACACGCATCGCGCTGTTGACTTGAAATGTGCCCGGTCCGGATACGGTTAACGTCGGCATCGCGCCGTTATCTCCGGTAATTGCGAACTCGCTTTGTTGCAGATATTTGGCAGAACCCGTAAAGGTGATCGTGTTATCGGCCGTGTTGGTGTAGTTACCGCCGAACATGAACGTACCCGTGCCGGAAAGCGTAAGGGGCAAGTCTTGAAGTCCGGTATCGTAAAGGTTCAGTTGGTAGCCCTGCCCGACGAGATTGAAGGGATGGGTTGGGCTGATATCGGCGGAGTGGGTGACGGTGCCGTGGACTTCGCCGCCCCAACCCCAGATCGGGCCGCCGAGCGCATCGGTGAAATAGGTGGGGCCCATGCCCAAGAGGTCTAGACCGTCATAAAGTCTGGTTTGAACACTGTAGAGTCCACCGGCGGCCTCCGTGGGGTCTTCGTAGGTGATTTTCCCGATGTCTCCCGCACCCGCGGGATAGAATTGTGCGCCTTTCTTCACATAGACTGTCTGCCCTTCCGCTAGTGCTCGACCCAGCGAGAAGATTCCTTCCTCCACCACAATCGGGCCGGTAAAGGTGTTTTGTTCAGCGTAGTCGCAAATCTGCAGATAACCGGCGCCACGCTTGATGAAACCGCCCGCGCCTTTAATCTGGAAGAAATCCGGTTGCACGGAGGAAGGCAGGATGCGAATGTGATAACCGTTGGTATCGAAAATCAGGTTTTTGCCCTCTTCGATGTTTATCATTATGCCCTGGCCGCTTATGAAATTGTCGTTTTGGGCCAATGCGCGCAATGTGCCGCCCTTGAAGTTGAAAATCGTTCGACTGATGTCGTGGCAGTAGATGCGCCGGGTTTCCAGCACCCCTCCTTCTTCGAGGTTAATCTCACCGGCGATGGCGATTTCGTCCAAGACGTACGAACCGTACTTCGAGGAGTCTGCGCTTGCGTACCACGCTCCGGACGCTAAGGTAGGCGCGGTGACGGTCCCGTAAATGTTCAGCACGCCCTTTGAAGTGAGATTACGATTGTCGTTACTGCCGTTGCGCCCCAGAAACAGTCGGCCCTTTTCGACTGTCAGCGCACCGCCCGCTTCGACGGTGACGGTTCCAAATCCGTCTGCCGCGCCGAGCGCCAGTCCCTGAGAGTCGCCTGGTGCTGCCGCGTCTAACGTACCGGTGAAAGTCGCCGAGGCACCGTTCTTGATGGTCATTATGCCCGTTTTCTCGGTGGTTGTGCCCAAGGCGTTGACGGCCTCGCCAGATACGGAGAGCACCGCGCCGTTTTCGAGCGTCAGTTCCCCATCCACCTGCAATTCCGGAATAGCGAGCGCGGCGGAAAGCGATTTCTGCTCGCCGGTTTCAATTTCCCATTTTTCGCCCGCTACCGGGTCGGCGGCCCAAGCCGACGCCGCAGTAAGCGCGCCCAACAAACTGAACAACCACAACTTTTTCATTGGCACTCCTTCGTTTTCAATACGGATTTCTCGTAAAGACAAGGCTCCATGACCTTTCCCCACTTGAAACATTTATAATGTTATCAAACTTTCTTACGTTAAGCAAGTGCAAAACAACTCACCGGGGCGCCCAAAAGCGCCCCGGTGGGGACTTACAAAAGTTTGGCGATAAAGACTTACTGCCAGCGTTTAATCTCTGCCTCTAACAGATCGATGCCGCGAAGGCCTTTCTCCAGTTCTTCGGGAATCGAGCGTTGCCAGGAGGCCATCATGAATCCTTTGAGATGCTCGCCGGGGCAGTTCGCGCGGCAGAACTTCACGGTGTCGGCAAAGTTTGTGTCGCATGACCAGTTCGCGCCGGTCGGGACTTGGTCGAAACCGGCCTTGGCCAAATCGACATACGTCTGGACGTAGGGCCGCGACGACTCTCCCATCTTCGATACGTCGAACTCCGCGCCGTAGTACCAGTTGCTCTGCAGCACGCTCTTTGGCATCCGGTTTATGAATTCGTCCTTGTGGTGCCAGCAGTAGTCGCTCCAGATCCACGGGCGGACGCCCTTGGATTCGACCTGTTTGGCGAACCAGAGGAAATCGTGCCACCAAAGTTCGCCCTGGCGTACAATCGTCAGCTCGAAGGTGCTTTGGTGTCCGGCGGTTTCTTCATCGTACCCGAGGTGGAAGAAACGCGGCGGTTTTCCGTCAACGCTGAAAATCTCGATCGCGTCTTTGATGACGTCGGCGCAGACTTCATAGTACTGCTTGGTCGAGACCATGCGCTGGTAATCCTTGAGCCAGGAGTCGTGGCAGGTTGAGAAGTTCATCTTGGGGATTGGTTCCAGCCCCATCGCCCGAAGCCGCGCAAGTTCTTTTTGGAATTTCTCGATCGACCATGTTCCCTTTACGGCGAGTTCGGGATGGCTGGGCAGCGCAACTCCCTCCGCCAGGTCGATGATAATCATGTTCGCGCCGGACTTTCCGAGCCGGTCGGCCAGCGACCTCCACACGGTTTCGTCGGTGCGCAGGTAGTCAGCCATGCACCGCACTTTGAAAGACCGCGAGGCGTCGGCCGGGGCGCGGTTCAGCGGGATATCCTTCCAGGAATTCATTCCGAGATGAAGCAGGCAAGCCCATATCATCTCCTTTCCCGTTTTTTGAGCCATCGCCATCTCTCCGGTGGCCATCGCCCCCGCCGCTATAGCCGAAGCTTTCGCAAATTGTCGTTTGTCCATTTCGTGAGTTCCTTTCTTATGAGTTAAAAAACCTTTGCCGCCATGGCGATCCTTCGCCTTGCCTAACCGGCCCTCGCGTTCTTGGAAGCGCGTTAGTCGGGGTGCCGGATTTCCACCGAGGTCACTTTGGGTAGTGCCGGTGCGGAATCGGCTCCAAAAAACGATGGCATGTCGGTCGGCGAAAGCGGAAGTGTCTCCGGCACGGGAGTGCCGTAGAGTACCTCGATGTTCGCAAAGCACGTGTATTGGGTGCCGTTTTCAAAGGAAAACATCGCCATAGTTCGCACCGGGCGGAATAACAGGGCCGCCAACCGGTCGAACGCGGTTCGTTTCTCGCAGAAAACCCGTTCGCCGGTTCGCTCTTTCCGGGGAATGGCTTTTGCACGGCGTTCCAGAAGCACGTGGTTCCGGTTCATGCCCGCAAAAGAGAAGTTCCTTTTTACGGAATCCCAAAGGCGGGGGTTGTCGAAATAAATGTTGCGGGAATCAAATGTCCACGGATCGGCCGGCGCGAGTATGAACCGGATCCGGTCTTCCTCGCGCTCCACCCGTTCCGCGCATTTCCCGTCGAGCCACGGCGTGTAGGCGGAGTAGGTCTGCATTGCCGGAAACGGCGTAAGGTTCAGTTTTCCGGACATTGCCGGGCCCATATCCCACCCGGCGATCATTACGCGGTTGGAGCCGATTCTTTCAAGCCACGCTTCGGGCAGCAGTTCGGCCTCGATGGCCGGCTTCGCCTCGGCCGCCGCCCGTTCCAGTGCGGCCCATGGACGCAGGTTGTCTGCGATTGCGGACGCGGAACATCCAAGTCGCGGCGTTTCGCCGCACCAGATTGCGGCCCACGCCACTGCGGAAAAGGCGAAAAACGCGGACATCGCGAGGGCGCGGCGCGACAGACCCGGCGCGGCGACCGGGAGCAGAACCGCGAGGCAGGCGATCCCGATCAGGAGCGGTACCGCGGATTGTCTGACCACCGCGTATTTGTAGCTGCAAAACAGGAAGGGGGCGAATGTTACCCAGAAAAGTAAGGATTTGGAGAGATGTTTCTTTCTGACGGAGAAAACGAAAGCCGCGAAAACCGCGATTGCCGCAAATGTGCCGAGCAGTTCGGGCAACGGTTTGTCGCAGGCCATGGCGAGATTGTATCCCGACGCGATTTCCAAAGAGCCGCGTATCCAGTCGGCAAACGATCCTGCCGACCCGAAGAGTAACAAGGCAAATCCGGCAAACGATACGCCCAGCGATATGAGATATGCCAAAACTCCCGGAACGGCTTCGCGCTTTCTCCGCAGCAGGAAGATGCCGACGATAAACAGTTGCTGTCCCACGACGTTGACGCAAGAACTGAACTTTACGAACGATTGCAGGGTGGCGGTAAACGCGGCCGCCGCGAACAGGGTTAACCGTTCGCGGCTCCGGATATCACCGTCCGCCTCCAGCGCGGCGAAAGCGCAGGAAATAATACTCACCATGCACCATTTCCACTCCATGCCGTTCGGCCACGGGAGAATCCACATCAAGAGCAGGGCAAGTGCCGGAAAAACTCCTTTTCGGCGCAGCAATAGTACCAGATAGACGAATAGGACCGAAAAACCGAGGTTTACGGCGAGCCCGGCCGCCACGTTCGCGCCGAAGACTTGCGGGAATATCAGAAATCCGAGCGGGCCGTATGTGAACACCAGGCCCGAGCCAAACACATCCGTTCCGGAAAAATGGTTCAGAACCCAAACCCAGGACGGGTCGAGTCCGGGACTCGCCGGCGTGACCGGCGGAGGAAGCGTAAAAAACGCCGTCGCGATTACCGCCGGAATGAATACCGAGGGCTTGCCGCTCAATTTTTCCGCGTACTCCGCGAACCGTCCCGCTAGAAAACGCCACATAACGAACACGGCGATAGCGCACAACGGCAACCACGCCAGAACCAGTGCGGCGGCCCGGTAGGCCCTGAGGATATAGGGGAAGGCGTTGGGGAGGTCAAGCGGGGCGCCGTCGCGGACATTCAACAGCAGCGGGGAGCGGTCGCCGGCGGGAGGATTGTCGTAAAGCTTTTCCCGCATGCGGAACCTTGCGGCGAGGTTGGCGCTTATCGCCGGGACGAAACAAACGCGGATATTACGCAGGGGCCAGACTGCGGCCTTGCCGGTTCCGTCCGGGTAAAGTTTAAAATAGAACGTGCGCGCGGAACGGTCCACTCCGGTTGCCGCCAACCCGTCCGGCCCGATCTGGCTTTTGGCGGATTCGATTTCGTTTCCGTCGGGGAAAACCGATACCGAAGACACATATCCCCTGGTCCCGATGTCAAAATTAAGTCCGACCGGCATACGGTTCGTGATTAGAATCGCGCCGATGCACCAAACCGCCGCGACGGCGGCGGATAATATCGCCGGTACCGTTTTCATTCTGGACATTCCGTTATGTGGTCAGGAAACCGTTCCTTGCCGATGGCAACCCATCCATCGTTAAACCAGAATGATGATACCACACCCCGTCGGCCCGTGCAAGGGCAAAAACGCGATTCCGCGCTGTTCCCGAATTTTCAAACCGCGCGGTTGCAATCTGCCGCAGAATGGTGTATATTGTGTTTGTGTTTGCCCCGTTAGCCGATGTGGGAACTCGCGCTGCGGGACACTGATTGACGGTTTTGTGACAATGGTTGTCGGATCTGCTATGATCGTCGGTTACGCTGATAACGCCCAAGACAAGGAGCCGTGACAAATGAAGATGATGATGCTGTGCGCGTTTGCGCTGGGGTTGGCCTTCTGCGCGGGTGCGCAGTTGCAACCGCTGAACCTGAACGGTAGTTGGGAGTTCGCTTTCGAGGAAGGCAGGACCATTGAGACGGCGGGCGGGCCGGACTTTGCCGCGACGGATCGGATGTCCGTGCCGGGCTGCTGGGATATGCTGCCGAAGTGGCTCTGCAAGCGCGGAACGGGGCTCTACCGGCGCACGTTCACGCTCGCGGAGCCGGTGGAAAACGCCTGGGTCGTGGTGGACGGCATGGGACTGCGCGCACAGTTCGCCGTTGACGGAAAACCGGCTGGCGGCGTACAGCCGTTCCCGTGGGCGCGGCTTGAGATCCCGACCGGACCGCTTGCCGCCGGTACGCACACGCTCTTCGCCGCGCTCGACAACGTGCTTGACTGGTCCACGCAGAAACTGGCGCTGCCGTACTACGACTTCTACCTCTACGGAGGCTTCTACCACGGCGTGAGCATGGTCTTTGACGAACGCAAGCTCTTCGTGCGCACCCGCGACTACAAGACGGGTTCGGTGGAAATCGAGGCCGTGGGGTTCGTAAAGGGAGACTTCGACGCTACGCTCGTTTTCGACGGCAAGAACGAGGTGAAGTCCGCGTTCCGCAATTTCCGCACGACGGTGCGTGTGCCGGACTTCAAGCTCTGGAGTCCTGACGCGCCGAATCTCCACACCGTAGCGTTGACGGAAGCTCAGGGGCGCGTCTCTCCCGTGACGGCGCGTTTCGGCATCAGGGAGATTAAGGCGGAGAAGAAGCGACTGTGGCTGAACGGCGAGATTCTTTTCCTGAAGGGCGCGAACCGCCACGATGCGCATCCGCAGTTCGGCGCGGCTACGCCCGAAGCGCTGATGGTGCAGGATATTCAGCTCCTGAAGTCTCTCAACGGCAACTTCTTCCGTGGTTGCCACTATCAGCAGAGCCAGCGTTTCCTTGACTACTGCGACGAGATGGGCGTGCTAGTGTGGGAAGAGTCGCTTGGCTGGGGCAACATCGCCAGTCAGATGTCCAACCCCGACTATTTCCGTCTTCAGGTGGAGCAGACTCGCGCGATGGTGCGGGCGAGTTTCAACCACCCTTCGGTGATCATCTTCGCCTTCCAGAACGAGAACGCCTCTCATACGAAGGAAGGGAAGAAGATTAACGACGCGCTTATCGACGCGATCCGGTCGCAGGACTCCGGACGCCTTGTAACCTTTGCCTGCCACCGCAACGGCGACGACATCTCGAACGAGAATACGGACATCGTTTCCTTTAACACTTATCCGGGCTGGATTGGAACCGACGCCGGCACGTTTGAAAACCAGAAGCAGCTCATTGACTCGGCGGTGACGAAGATCGTCGCCCGTTACCGCAAGCTCTATCCCGAAAAGCCGATAATCGTGTCGGAGATGGGCACCGCCGCCATATACGGTCATCACGACCCGGCCGCAGGCCAAGGTACCGAGGAGTTCCAACTTTATTACAACAAGGACGTGCTCGACCGCATCTTCGCCGACCCTGAGCTGGCGGGACTCGCCTTTTGGCACTTCGCCGACGCTCGCACTTACCATCGCGGCGGCTCGACCATCCGTTCCAAGCTGCTCGCGGAGAACTTGGCCGGCCTCTATGACGGCTACCGCCGGGCGAAGGCCGTGACGACAGTCGTTAAGGAAGGGTTCGCACGGAAGGCCGCCGGCGAGCAGCCTGCGGGGGACACGCCTACTCGGAACTAAAAGCCATTTATTTTCCAATGAGGCATATCGGGCACATACGCCGTGCGCGAAGGTAACCGAACCAAAATCGGTGCGGGTGTTTCCGTAATCCGAAAAAAGCCTTCGTGACAGAAAGATAATCATCTTCTCTTGCATTCAGTATCATAATATGATACGATATCATCGTATCTCATTTTGAGACAGAAAGGTTTTAATGCAGGTATTCTTCAGAAATGATAAGATGGCAAAGATTGCGGCTGATTTGAAATCGTTGTCGCGCGAATATGGGCAAAGTGGCAAGTGGATCGCCAAATGCATCCAGACGCTTAAAGCGGTTCCAAATCTTGCCGAACTATTCACGCCCTTTTTCCGTCGCTTTCGTTGTCATCTTCTTCACAATGATAAAAAGGGGAAGTATTCGCTTGACGAACGAGGCCCGTATCGGGTTCTTTTCGAAGCGAAACCGCCGGTTCCTGTAAAAGAAGACGGAGGTATCGATATCGAAAAAGTTGTTTCCGTTGTGGTGACGGATTTGCATATCAATACACACGAATGAGTGAAAAGAGGAAAATGTCATGAACGAAAAACTGATTGAAATGACCGGGGGTTATTTGTTGCCACCTGGAGAGCATATTCAAGATTGGTTGATTGAATGTGGAATGCCGGTCTTGGAGTTTTGTAAGCGGATGGAATTTTCCAGGCCGACTTATTATCGTATTTTGAATGGAACGCAACCGATTACAGCCGATACCGCGCGGAAACTTGAATTAGTAACGGGAGCAAGCGCCGAGTTCTGGTGCAAGCTAGAAGCCGATTACCGACATCAAGTCCTATGCCAGAAGGCAGAGGAACAGGCGGCGAATCAGAAGAACTGGATCAAGAAGCAGCCAGTCTCTGATTTAATTGCCGCCAACTTCCTTCCTGCCGATTTTAAGAAAAGGCGTCTAGGTGAACAGCTGTCTGCACTTTGTTCGTTTTACAATGTGTCTTCGGTTGATGCTTATGAAGAGATTCATACTCCATATTCGTTTGCCGCTCGGGCGGTCAAAGGAGTTGAATCCAATTCGACGGCTTTGACTGCTTGGCTACAGATGGCTACGCACGTGGCCCTTGATCACATACCGGCTCTCGGTCCCTATGATGCGGACGCATTCAGGAAAGCATTGGATGCGGTTCGGCAGCGAACGGCGGCGATTGATGCCGGAACTCTGGTGGTTAAGGATTTCTTACTTCTTGCGAAGGCCGAACTGGCAAAGACGGGTGTTGAAGTCATTTATCTTAAGAAGGTAAAAGACGTAAAAAACCTTAATGGTGTGGCGTTTTGGTTAAAAGAACATCCGGTTATTGTCCTGACATTGCATTCTTGTGCATTGGACAGAATTGTGTTTTCGCTTTACCATGAAGCGGCGCATATCCTTGAGGGTAAGCATGAACTCATTTATGTAACGGATAAAAGTAGCAGTGACATTGAATTGGCAACTGACGCAAAGGCGTCGGAGATGCTGATACCGTCAATGTTTGACGATCAGATTTGCCTTGGCAATGGTTCGCTTTCGGCAATGCGCGATATTGCAAAGCGGGTCGGCGTTTCCGTCGCGCTTGTAGTTGGCCGTTACCAGAAACTTTGCAACAGATTCTTTTCGCCAAAGGAATATCGTGTGCCGATGATTAAATGGGATGACATCGGCAGTTGGGTGCTTGAGTAACACGGACCGATATGAATAGCAAGGCCAACACGGATACATCAAGTAGAGTACTGCCCAAAAAGCCGTCGTACGCGAAGGTAACCGAACTGAAATCGGTGCGGGCGCTTCCGTAATCCGCAACGTGCCAAATTCTTGCACCCCTATTGTTGCAATCCCCGGCAGGATGGCATACAATGATTATGTTTCTTTCTAAAGCGTTTGGTTTTGCATATTGTTTGAAATTGGTTTAGAAAAGAGTTTTTTTTAATGAGCGAGAAAATGTTGCCGAAACCAGTGATACTTGACGAGGTTAAGCCGTCGCCAGAACAGTTGCGCGAGGCCTACGAACTTGCGTTGCAACTGTGGGAACTCGCGCCATGGGACATGCCGATGGGCGAGAACCAGCTTCTTGCCGTCGAACGTGCGGATGGAAGGACGTTCGCGCTTTCGGTGATGGGCGAATACGGAGAACACCGGGCTGTGGGGATTTACCCCAGAGTTTCGTCGTATTGCCAAATTGCAAACGTTCCCCCGTTTGACGACCTCCGTTTGCGGGACGCTTTCTTCTCCATCCGCCAGACGCAGTTTGCGTTTCTCAAAGCGGCGGATCTGTTGAAGGGCGAGCGTGCGGCGATTAAGGCGTCGGGAGTAAAGTTCCCGCGCGGCGTCAACCCTTCGCTCGTCTCCTACGTTCCCGGCTATGCCCCCGAAATGATGGGGGCCGGAGAGCTTGCGGAAGCGATCGACGCCATCAAGGTGCTTTTAGATTTCTTCAAGACGCATTCCGCCGAGGAGATCAACCTTTTTGACACAGAAGATGATCTTGTGAGTGTCTGGCGTGAATCGCCGGACAGGACGTGGACGTTAGGGGAAAAAGGATTTCCCTTGTGGACTCCTGTGGCCGTAAGCCTTTCCCAGCCGCTTCTTGATCAGGTGGCGGTTCTTTCCGTGAACAAGGATTTCAATCTGGAGATTGGTGCGATACCCGTCCCCTGCGGGAATTCGGATTCGGGACGGGGGTTCATGGGGCGTTTCATGGTTGCGGTCGACGGGGAGACGCAATTCGCGCTGGGCACGGATCTTATTCCGCCACCGGACGGGCGGGAGTTCGACTGGACACCTGCGGTGGAGTTCGTACTCCGTACGATGGTGAAGTTTGGCTGCAAGCCCGGTAAACTTGGGGTGATCGGTAACTGTTTAGAAACGGTGCTGTGCGACCTTTCATACACGACACTCAAGGGCACAAAGTTACTTTCGTATTGCGAGTGCAATGCCGTACGGGATGTGTTTGAATTCGTCGCGCAGTGAATGGGTTGCTGATCGACAATCTGGCACGTTAGGTGAAGGGAGTCGTAAAGGACAATTAAGGCCAATCGACAGCGGTGTGGTAAGAAGATTGGCTGAAGATATTGTTCGGCATCTTACCCGACCTTGGGTCGATGTTGAAACCAGGTTAACAGAAGCCGGCGTCCTAAAAAAATGTTCCCGATTTAACAGGCGCAGGCGATTGTTGAGGAGATGGGTATGACTAAAACAGCGGCTAGATCAATCACGGCGGTGGCCTTTGTGGCTTTGATCCCCTCTTGTGGCAATGTGCTGAACATTATCGATATGTTGTTCCATTTGGTCGCGTCGAAAGTCGGTCTTGGATTCGTCCAAACGCCGTATGAGGGGTTAATGGCATTGACGTACAATTTGTTTGGTTCGGGCGCGTGCCTTTTGTCCAGGGCCCTCGTGATTATGGTTGTCGCGGCGATTCCATCCGCGTTCATCTACCGTTACCTTCTCCCTCGCGATTTTCAGCAAATATGCGAAGATTGCGCGGCGCACAAGAAATTGGTTTGGACGCTTTTTGCGCTGTTTTTTCTCTTTTCCACCTTTATTATTTCGTTTTCTAGATCGGTATCCTATGTAGAGGCTGGCGACAAAATGCCGGAATCCGCTACATTACAGTAAAAGTGTGACACTGCGGTGTCCCACCCGTCTTTAGTGTGACAAAAAGTGTGACATTAGTCTTGCTGCCGAAAAAATGACAAAAACTTTAAAATGCGTAATTGGCTGTTTAAAAGGGGTTTAAAGTTTTATTGGTTGCTTTTTCTGACCTTTGGCACGTGAATTGCTTTAATAATAGCGTTCCTCGAAAGACGGCGCAGACGGGGCTGGATCGGGGAACGGAAAGAAGGAGAAAGAGCAATGGCTAAAGTTTTAGGAATTGATTTGGGCACGACGAATTCGTGCATGGCGGTAATGGAAGGCGGCGAGCCGATGGTCGTGGAGAATGCGGAAGGAAAGCGCACGACCCCGTCGGTGGTGGCGTTCACCAAAGACGGCCAGCGTTTGGTCGGTGAAGCGGCGAAGCGCCAGGCGGTGACGAACCCGAAAAACACGATTTATTCAATCAAACGTTTCATGGGCCGTAGATACGACGAGATGACCCAGGAATTGTCGATGGTGCCTTATGAAGTGGTGCGCGCCGCGAACGGCGACCCCCATGTCAAGGTTGGCGACAAAGTTTACTCCCCGCCGGAGATTTCGGCGATGATTCTGCAAAAGCTGAAGACCGATGCCGAGGCGAAGCTGGGCGAGAAGATCACCCAGGCGGTCATCACCGTTCCGGCATACTTCAACGATTCGCAGCGTCAGGCCACCAAGGACGCGGGGCGTATCGCCGGTCTTGAAGTCCTGCGTATCATCAACGAGCCTACTGCGGCTTCGCTGGCGTACGGTTTGGACAAGAAAAAAGACGAGAAGATTGCGGTTTACGACTTTGGCGGCGGAACCTTCGATATCTCCGTGCTGGATATCGGCGACGGCGTGTTCGAGGTCAAGGCCACCAACGGCGACACCCATTTGGGCGGCGACGATCTGGACCAGGCGGTCATGTCCTGGCTGATTGATACCTTCAAGGCGGAGAACGGGATTGATCTTTCCCGCGACACCATGGCGTTGCAGCGGTTGAAAGAAGCCGCCGAGAAGGCCAAGTGCGAGCTTTCGTCCGCGCCGAGCAGCGAGATCAACCTGCCGTTCATCACGGCGGACGCCACCGGCCCGAAACATCTGACGGCCACGCTTACCCGCGCCAAACTGGAACAGCTTACCGACGGATTGATTGGCCGTACTGCAGAGCCTTGCCGCAAGTGCATGAGCGACGCCGGTTTGACCACCGTGGACGAGGTGGTGCTGGTCGGCGGCCAGACCCGTATGCCGCGTCTGCAGGAGAAGGCCAAGGAGTTGTTCGGCAAGGATCCGCACAAGGGCATGAACCCCGACGAGGTGGTCGCGGTTGGCGCATCCATCCAGGGCGGCATCCTCAAAGGCGAGGTCAAGGACGTGCTGTTGCTTGACGTCACTCCTTTGACGCTCGGCATTGAGACTTTGGGCGGCGTGATGACCCCGCTGATCGAGCGCAACACCACCATCCCGACCAAGAAGAGCGAGATTTTCTCGACCGCCGCCGACAACCAGCCCGGCGTGGAGATTCACGTGTTGCAGGGCGAGCGCAAGTTCGCCAACGACAACAAGAGCATCGGCCGGTTCAATCTGGACGGCATCCCGCCCGCTCCGCGCGGCAGGCCTCAGATTGAGGTGACCTTTGATCTGGACGCCAACGGAATCTTGAGCGTAAGCGCCAAGGATCTTGGCACCGGCAAGGAGCAGAAGATCACCATCACCGCCTCCAGCGGTCTCTCCAAAGAAGAGATCGAGAAGATGCGTAAGGACGCCGAAGCCCACGAGGCGGAGGACGCCAAGCGCAAGGAGGAGGTCGAGGCCCGCAACCAGGCCGAGAACATGAGCTACCAGATCGAAAAGCTGTTGAGCGAAAACGCCGACAAAATCCCGGCGGATGCCAAGGCTCCGGTGGAGAAAGCGTTGGCCGAGTTGAAGGACGCGCTCAAGAGCGGGACGATCGATGAGATCAAGGCCAAGCAGCAGGCGTTGACCCAGGCGATGGACGCGGTTACCAAAGGCATGTACAGCCAGCAGTCCGCGCAGCCCGGTCCCGACGCCGGCGCGCAGCAGCCTGGCGGCACCCCGCCGAACGACGGCGGGAAGAAGGACGACGGCGATGTTATCGACGCCGACTTCACGATGAAGTAAGCGAGTGATTCTACAGCGGGGCCGGAGCCGCGGGTGCGGTTCCGGGAACCCCGGAAAACCATGTGTTAACAAAGCAAGAGGAGAAGTAGTTATGGCAAAGATCCGTCCGTTGGGCGACCGCGTTTTGGTAGAGCCCATTGAAGAGAAGCAAGTCATTAAGGGTGGGATCATCATCCCCGACAGCGCCAAGGAAAAACCGATGCAGGGCAAGGTGGTCGCGGTTGGCAAAAAGCGCGACGACAATGGCAAAGAGATCGCGTTTGACGTTAAGGCCGGCGATATGGTGCTGCTGCCCAAGTACGGCGGCACGGAAGTGAAGATCGACGACAAGACCTACCAGCTGGTCCGCGAGGAAGACCTGCTCGGCGTTATGGAATAACCACGTTTTAAAGGAGATTGGAAAATGTCAGCAAAACAGATGACTTATGATGCCGACGCCCGCCAGAAGATTTTGGCCGGTGTCCAGAAGTTGTGCAAAGCCGTTTCGTCCACCCTTGGTCCCGGCGGCCGCAATGTGATTTTGGACAAAAAGTTCGGCTCCCCGCAGATCACCAAGGACGGCGTGACCGTCGCCAAGGAGATCGAGCTTCCCGACCCGTTCGAGAACATGGGCGCCCAGATGGTCCGCGAGGTTGCCTCCAAGACCAACGATGTGGCCGGCGACGGCACCACCACCGCCACCTTGATGGCGGAAGCGATCTACCGCGAAGGTTTGAAGAACATCACCGCCGGCGCCAACCCGATGGCCATCCGGCGCGGCATTGACAAAGCCACCAACGCGGTGGTTGCCGCCATCGCCAAGCAGGCGAAGCGCGTGAAAGAGCAGTCGGAAATCGCCCAGGTCGCCACCATCTCCGCCAACGGCGCGAGCGAGATCGGCGACATCATTTCCGAGGCGATGGACAAGGTCGGCAAGGACGGCACCATCACGGTTGAAGAGGCTAAGACTCTTGAGACCACCTTGGACGTGGTTGAAGGCATGCAGTTCGACAAGGGTTATCTCTCGCCGTACTTCGTGACCGACCCCGAGGAGATGGAGTGCGTTCTGGACAACCCGTACATCCTGATTTTCGAGAAGAAGATTTCCAGCCTTAACGATATGCTCCCGCTGTTGCAGGGCGTCTCCAAGACCGGCAAGCCGTTGCTGATTATCGCGGAGGATGTTGAGGGCGAGGCTCTGGCCACGTTGGTGGTCAACAAGCTGCGCGGCACGTTGCAGGTCGCGGCGGTCAAGGCTCCCGGTTTCGGCGATCGCCGGAAAGCGATGCTGGAGGATATCGCTATCCTGACCGGCGGCAAGATGATCAGCGAAGATCTCGGCATCAAGCTGGAGAACGTTGAAGTGTCCTCTCTCGGCAAGGCCAAGAAGGTCACGATCACCAAGGACAACACCACGATCGTCGAGGGCGGCGGAAAGTCCAGCGACATCCAGGCCCGCGTGTCGGTGATTAAAAAGCAGATTGACGAGACCACCTCCGATTACGATCGCGAGAAGCTCCAGGAGCGTCTGGCCAAGCTCGCCGGCGGCGTGGCGGTGATTAAGGTTGGCGCGGCCACCGAGGCCGAGATGAAGGAGAAGAAAGACCGCGTCGATGACGCTTTGCACGCTACCCGCGCTGCCGTTGAAGAGGGCATCGTGGCCGGCGGCGGCGTGGCATTGATCCGCTGCCAGAAGGCGTTGGACTCCGTTGAGACGGTAGGCGACGAGGCGGTCGGCGTTGAGATTATCCGCAAAAGTCTGGAAGCTCCGCTTCGTAAGCTCGTCGAGAACGCCGGTCTGGAAGCCGCTCTGATCGTTGAGAACGTGAAGAACGCCAAGGGTTCCACCGGTTACAATGTCGCCACCGGCAAGTACGAAGACCTCGTTAAGGTTGGCGTCTTGGATCCGGCAAAGGTCACCCGCAGCGCGTTGCAGAATGCAGCTTCCATCGCCGGGTTGCTCCTGACCACCGAGTGCATGGTCACCGAGTTGCCTGAGAAGAAGGAATGTAACTGCGGACATGGCCAGCCCGGAATGGACGGCATGGGGATGTAATTTCTTTCCCGCACACCCGGGGGCGCACGGCATTGCCGACGCCCCCTTTTTTTATTCTTCTGCGGCGCTTCGCCGCCGCCAACGTCTTTACTCGCGCACGATTTTAACGTTGCGGAACAAATACCGGTTGGGGCTGGTTGTCAGTTCCTTGCCGCTTGCGGTCTTAACGTTGCGCAGTACGACTTCCTCGGTGAGGTGGTAGGGATATTTTTCCACGTAACCCGGCGCGACGTTTTTCTTGCTGAACTGGCCGAAGATATTGGGGCCGGAATACTTTTCGGGATGATGGGAATCGTCGATTTTCAACCCATCGAACACGATGCGCCGCGGCATGCGGCAGGTGTAGCCAAAGTCGTGCCAGTCGGTGATTGAGCCGTTCACCAGCGTTCCGGTCGCGGACCGTCCGTCGGCGGGCACGAAAGTGCAATTGCGCACGATGAATTCCCCGTCCCACGTGCTTCCGTAGTCGCTGCGCAGATTGAAGAAGTTACCGCTGCGGACAGTGGTGTTCTCAACGAGAAATGTCCCGAACCCGATGGCGTTGATACCCATGTGCCCCAGCGTAGAGTTGCGCACCGTGGCGTTAGCCACGCCCATGTGCGCGTCAAAACGCGAGAACACGCAGTCGTCGTAAAGCAGGTTTTTGCAGTAGTTCGATCCGAACAAACCCCAATAGCGCCGATCGTTGATATCGGTGGTCTGGCGGCATCCGATGTACGAGATGTTCACGGAGTTGTTAGCCGACAGGTCGTATGAACCCATGCTCACCGGTTCTCCTGCCGAACCGATGGTGGAGTAGGTTTTGTGCGCGGTGAAGGTACAGTTGGATACCGTAACGTTTGCGCAGTACGAGACGGAGATGAATCCGCTGTAGGGTGCGCCGTGGTCGCCTTCTTCCGCCACTTCGTGGCGAAGTCCATGGACGCGGACGTTGGAGCGTTCGATTCGGATGCCGCGCCCGTGGTAGTTGTATTTGGATTCCGCGTGGTTGGCTATGGTCGTGAATATGCCGCCTTTAAGCGTGAGAGTTTCTCCGTCGATCGGGCGGGCGGTGATGCCGGTAACTTTCTCATATTCCCAAATGATGGGAGTTTGCGGGGAAACCGCGCCGGTCCGGTCGGCAAGGAAAACCTCTTTTTTCGGGAAACCTTTGTTTTGGTTGCGTCCGTAGCGGATGTATTGCTTCACGTTGGAGTTCTGGACTTCAACGAGGCACAGACCGGGCAAAGCCACGCCAAGGTTCTCCTGCCCGCGCGATAGTTTGTCCACGCCCTTTATTACAAAGGGCCGGGACGATGGCTCAACATGAAAAATCGGTGCCCGGATGTTGTCGAGCTCGCGGTCGTCAATCACGAATTTCGCCGTTCCGAAATCGACATCGGTTTTGATGACGGCCACTTTGGCGCCGCGTCCGATGTAGTACGTTTTGCCGTCGCCGGCCTTGACGGGCAGACGCTTTTGATTCGCTGCCGCGTGCGCGGCGACGATTGCGGACTGGTCGTCGGTTTTCCCGTCACCCGCCGCGCCAAACTCTTCGTAAGTCACGAAAGTCTGCGCCTGCGTCAAAGCGGCAAAGAGTGCGCAAGACATGATGGTCGGGAGTGTTTTCATTTCATATCCTTTGGGATTAAGCGTGGGATGTCACCAGATGCGGTTGAGCTGGTAGGCGCGGTTGCGGTTCTCTATCATTCCGGCGGCGTTGTCGGTCTCAATCTTCACATTGGCGGGGTTGGGTGTCACTTTTGCCAGCGGCAGGCAGTTAAGCCCGTCGGCGGAGAAAATTTCCATTCCCACACGGTCGAGATATACGGTCAGTTTTAATTGTCCGTCAGTTATCGGCCAAGCCACGCGCACGGCATCGGCGGCGAGGGTGCCGGTTTTTGAGTCGTATGAAACCGGAACGCCACGGAATTTGAATCCGACCGTCTCTCCGGCACGAATCCGGCAATCCACGATTGCCTCTACCAGTTCACCGGAGAAATTTTCGAACGGAACCGCGTTGCCGTCTCGCAATTCCGCCAGTTCCCGCGCCGGGGTGTGGGTCAGCCGTATTCCGGCGGCGGTGCGTTTCAGCCCCAGTTCCTGCGGCAACCCCATGCCCTGGTTGAAACTTGCTCCGCCCTCCAGATGCATCCACGGCACTAAAATACGGCGGCCGTCCGGCGCGTCGCTGAAACTTTGCGCGGCGTAGTAGGCGGCACCGTCGGCGTATGCGGGCAGACGTTCCGCTTCGGCGGCGAAGGTCTTGCCGTCAAACGTTCCGACCGCGTAAGCGCCGCTCGCCCCGAATACCACCCACCGAGTTTCCGGCCCGCCGTCCACCGGCAACTCAAACAAATCCGGGCATTCGTAAAGAAAATTGCCCTGGCCAGCCTTGTCGCCCCGGATGGTGCCCGTTCTGGTCCAGTCCTTTAGATTGGGCGAGTTGAAAATCCCGATGGTGTGATAGCCGTCTTGGTTGATGTAAAGCACCAATACCCACTGCCCGCTCGGCTGATACCAAAAGATCTTCGGGTCGCGGTTCCCGGCGGTTATGTTGCCGACCACCGGGTTCCCGGCGTATTTGGTGTAGTTGCGTCCGTCAAGACTGTAGGCCAGGCATTGGGTGGACCCGCCGCCGGTCGCGGTGTATATCAGCACTTGGGCGTTCTTGCCGAATCCGGCGGTGTTGTTCCGGTCAACCGCAGCGGAACCGCTGAACATCATGCCAGATTTGTCCTGGTATAACGCCACGTCGAGTTCCCTCCAATGTACCAGATCCTTGCTGACCGTGTGTCCCCAGTGCATGTTGCCCCAATTCCGCCCGTAGGGGTTGTATTGGAAAAACAGGTGCCACTCGCCTTTGAAGAAGCTCAATCCGTTCGGGTCGTTGTTCCACCCGTGGCGTGGCTGGAAATGGAACTGTGCCCGCCTCGCTTCGCGGTAGTCCTGCGGAGTGGAGTAGGGGGAGGCGTTCATGGAGATCGCGGCGAATCCGGCACCGTCTTCGGGATATTTTTTCACCGTGATCCGCAAGTTCTTCCCAGCGTGCGGGGCAAGGTTCAGTGTGCCCTGCCAATCCGCATCGGCGGTTGTGGCTAACTCGGCATCGAAATAGTGGACGGGTTTGCCGCCGTCAAAAAGTTCCACCCGGAATTTTTCCCCGCCGTTCTTAATCGGCACCCAAAGGTAGGGTCTGGACGCATCCACGGTTACCGTTCGTGTGCAGTCCGTGAAGCGGGTTGCAGGGCGATCGGAGAAAACAATGTGGTCAACATTGATATGGCCCCAACCGCCGGTATGACGGTCGGTAATCCTGATTACGGCTTTTTTGCCGGTTAATTCGGAGACATCCCAGAAATCAGGGCGCAAAACCTCGCTGCCGCCGGGGTTGACGTTTTCGCCGCGGGCGGACCGCATTGCCTTGCCGTCCACCAGCAGTTCCATAACGGTATCATCGTGACCGCCGCCGCCGATCAGGAAGTTGATGTAGGGTTTCTCGATTTGAAATTCCGGCGATGTCAGGACACCTACCGAATTGTCTCCGCCCCGGTAGGAGTTGACCAATCCTCGGCCCTTGTAACCCGACACCGCCATCTGGTTCGGCAACGTGCCGTGGGCGGGGCCGTTGCCGAACGCCGTTCCGGAAGTTTTCCATTCGCCGTAATCATTGCCCTCGAAATCCGCGAACACCGTGTCCTCCGCGAACACTGCGGAAGACATTGCCGACGCCATCACGATCGCCGCTAATAGATTTCTCATAACGCCTGGCTTTGGGCGGACGTTTTGCGGTGCAACTCGGCCAGTTTCTGGATGGCGTCACCATAAGAGTCAACCACGGTGATGTTTGCCACTTTCTGAACCAGTTCGCGTTGGGCGTCGGTCTGAACCACGGCAACCACCAGTCCGCCGGCGTTGGCGAAATCGGTGATGGCCGCCGAGAAACTGTCCTTGCCGGGGCAGGGGACCACCACCGCGTCCAGATGGCGAATGGAGTTGGCGTTTACGTCGGCAATCAAGTCGAAGCGACGGTCTGGCAGCAGCGTCCGGATGTAGAAGTCACCAAACGTTTTATCCGGAATGGTGACACAGCCCACTGAAAGAGCACCGCGAACCCGGTCGCGGCGTAGCCGGCTGGGAGCGACTCCGGTGATGAATTTGAAGCTGTTCGTCACGATGTCTTCGGAAACTTCGTGGTCTTCGGGGTGGAGGCCGGTCAGAAACACCATGCCTTTGCCGACCCGTCCGCCCAGCATTGCCGCCTTGCCGTTCATCGGCAACGTGGGTTTCGGCGAACAGGTGCTTACGGTTCGCCCGCAATACTCGGCCAGCACCTTGATATCGGTATCCGGCACAGAGCCGGCTGGCACCATCACCGGTCCGTCCGAATACTGTATCGTGCGCACGCTGTAAACGCCGCCGAATGCTTTTAATCCCTCCTTGGTAAGCTTGATGTCGGTCCGCGCGCTGCCGCGGCGGACGGGTTCGTTGTCGTGTTTGTACGGCACCAGGCTCAAGCGAGGCCGGGATGGCTCTTTTTCGAGCGTGAGGAACGCGCCGGACCCGACGCCGTAGTACTTGCCGCCATTGCGGATGAAGTCCACGATCGCCTTGCGGCCCGCGTCTCCGAGCGTGGCGTATTGGGTGGGCGACCATCCGTCCGGCTGAACCAGCAGATCGGCTTCGCCCAGCGCACCGTTTCGGATGTCCTCTGCGCTGACCAGCCTTACGTCATATTCTGGAGCGAAAGCGATTACGTCGGCGAGGGCGTAGCCGGAACCGCCTTTGTCGGTGTAGATTAGGGTCTTTACCGGTTTCTCGGCAGGTTCAGTCTTGATCGGCGGCGGGGTGACCGCAGGGGAGGCGGCAAAATCGCGCAACTTCTGTAATGCCGTTTCGCCGTCCTTGACCAGCACCGCATCGGAGCCGTAGATTTTTTCGAGCGGACCGGCGGCGTTGCCCCAGCCGATCAGCAGCCCTCCGCGGCTGATAAACTCTTTGGTTCTTCTTTGGTTGGCGGTGGTACCCGCGCAGCCGCGGTTAAGGAACTCCGCGCCGCCGGGGACAATCAGCGCGTCCAAGTGGCGCAGCGCGCCGAAGGCGATGTCGTCGCCGTTGACCGGAATCAAGTCGAATTCGCCGGAACGGATGAGCCGCTGCAGCATTTGCGCCGTCTCTACGCCGAACGAGCTGTCGCTCATGAGGCCGACCGCCAGTTGCCCGGGTTTGCGTCGGGGAAGTTCCCACGAGACACGGCGCCCGGCTACATAGCTGATGCCGGCGCCCAATATCTCGTGGTCGTTGATGTCAACCTCTGGATGCACTGCGCTGGCGAAGATTCTGCCCTTTCCGTAGGTCCCGGCCACCATCGCTACCTTGCCGGCCATGGTCTCTCGCTCCTTGCTGCTGTAGAGGTTTATGTCAGATTCGTAGGTGGCAACCACCTTGATGTCCGCCTCAGGCACCGGATTGGCCGGCACCAGCACCGGGCCGCCCGAATATTTGATGCGGTGTCTCGTGCCGTTCCTGATCCCCAGCAGATTCTGCGCGTCGGCGGTGAATGAAAACATCATGTCCGCTTTGCCAATGCCTCCGCGGCTGGTGTACGGGATCAGGTTCAGCATGTCCGGGTGCGATTCGCTGCTCTCGGAAACAAGGAAGCATCCCGCGCAGGTTCCAATCCATCCTCCGCCGTTGCGGATAAACTCTTTGACTTTGGCGCGTCCGTTTTCCCCCAGCATTTTTGATTCCGTGACCGAATATCCGCCCGGCATGATAATCAGGTCCGCCCGATCCAAAGCGCCTTCCCGAATCATTTTGGCGTCCACCGGGAAAGTCTGCAACTCTTTCGACAGCGTGGTAAGCCGAAGCCAGCTGTACGCGCCGTTGGACCTTGCGCCGCAATCGACGAACAGCGCCGCCCGTACCGGGGCCGCCGACTTGCCTCCATTGTCCACACCAACGCAACCAACAAACCCGGTAATCGCTGCCGCAAACCAGACAATAACACGCTTTTTCATACAAACCTCCAAACATAATCTTGAAAAACCATTACCGATGTAACTGTGGGCAGTATCAAATTCTCTTTTCTCATGGTGTGTCCTTTCTTGCGAAAATGAGTATTTTCTTGCCTGTTGAAACGCCATATTCCACCTTGAATCCGGCGCGGACAAAATGCCTTGAAACAACGGAAAACCCGTAACGGTCGAGCCAGTTTGTGATTTCATTGGCGGTGAATCTTCGGTCTCTCACGAGGTATTCGCCTGGTAGACTGGCTTTGGACGGCGGGAATTGCTCCTTGTGGCATACGAGGCGCCTTTTCTCGTCCACAAACAGGAAATTTGGATTGAAGAACTCCCCTGTGCCGCACATCGTCTTGGATGGCGGTAGTCGGAACAACTTTTTTGCCGCCTCCTGCCAGAGGCGTTGCGGTACTTCATCACCGCGGATGACAGAGAACTCTAGTTCGTCAAACGACATCGTCAACCCTTATCCGTTCCTGATTTTAAAAAAAGTTTGTCATGAAACTATTGTGCCGCAACCGCCTAACCTCAACCATAGGGTAGGCATATCATGCGACTTTAACAGAACACATTGTGCAACAGAATTTTCACAACAAACTCCCTCTTAAAACGTAAGCTTAAAAATGATAGCACAGGGCTTTGTTCAATGTCAATCGCTTTGCGGTTTTTATCGCAAAAACGCAATTGCGCCCCCTAAATGAAAAACTTCCTTTTCCCCTTGCGCCCAAGGCGTAATTTTGGCATAATAAAGGTGTTCAACCTTTCAGATGCGCATGGTTGTTTCTGCGGGTTTCGCTAGGTCGTGCGGCCTAGCCCGCAGATAGTGCGAAAGATGGGTTTTGGCATATCGGTTGCGGTGGGCACAATTGCTTTCTGCGAATGCTCTTCGGTCGGTTCGATTGCGAAAACGAGGGAAATCGTGAAGGAGGAAAGGCAATGAAAAATAATGTGGTCGACAAGAAAGCCGCAAGAGAGCCGGCTTGCCCTAATTGTGGCATAATCCCTGCGATTAAAGACGCAAACAGAAGAGGTTTCCTCAAGGGCGTTGCGACGCTTTCCGCAATGGGTGCCGTCAAATGCGGTTCTGCGATGATGCCGGGTGAGCAGGCGGCTTATGACAAATACAACGCGATGGTGGTGCCGAGGCCGGAGGGGCTTCTGGACGGCGAGCCGGTGCTGCAGGTACCCGCGCCGGATTCGATGGGGATCGCTTTCGCGGTCACGGCGCTTTCCAACGGTTTCGCGGAAGTCGCGGACAATCCTGAAATGAAGAATCCGATTCGATTCATGGCGGATGGTCTGCCGCTTGCCGGTATTGACGACCGCGTGATTCTCATCCGCATGACGGGGCTGAAGCCTAGCACGAAATACTGGTATCGCGCTGGGGCGGCGAAACTTGAGCATCCGGTCGGATACTGGACCAAGCCGTCGGAGATTGTCTGGGGTGCGGTGCATTCGTTCACGACCGCAGGGGAGAACGCTCCTTCGCATTTCGGGATGATGTGCGACACCCATGCGCAGTTCGAGCAGATGTCCCGCATAACGAAGAAGTACCGCGAGCTTGGCGTGCCGCTCGTGGTGTGGAACGGCGACATCCCGAACAGCCTCACTAACAAGCGCGAAGACTTCGTGAAGCACTACCTCGTGCCGCCGCATAACGAGGGCTACGCGGCGGATACACCCATAGTTCTAAACCGCGGCAACCACGACTTTCGCGGTACGGTGGCGAATCGCCTTGGCGAGGTCATGATGCCGCGCCTCCCGTCGGAGCGCTCGATGCGCGATTTCGCGCTAGACAGGAACTTCGCGTTCCGCATGGGAGAGCTTGCGCTCATCGGTCTTGATACCGGCGAGGACAAGCCAGACCACCATCCTGCCAACGGCGGATTCTCGCATTTCACCAAGTACCGCGTTGCGCAGACGGCGTGGCTAAAGGATCAGTTCAAGCGTCCCGAGATTGCCGATGCTCGATATGTCGTGGCTTTTGTCCACATACCGCTGGTCGAGCCTTGGCCCGGTGCGAATCCCGGTACCCTCCTTGAAGACTATGCCGCGTGGCAGAAAGAGTGCGCAGATCTCTGGGGACCTATTCTTACAGAAAACAGGGTGCAGCTCGTGCTTGCGGGCCATCTTCACCGCTACATGTACCAGGCGCCTGACACCACGAGGTCGTGGGCGGAGATTGTCGGCGGCGGGCGCGGCGGCAACACGTTCCAGACGCTTGTCGAGGGCAAGGTCGAGGGCGGCGAGCTGGTCATGCGGGTCCATAACACGGATGCCGGCACAATCGTTGGAGAGCACCGCTTCAAGCCGCGCACTTGAGCGCTATCCGACGAACCAACCTCTTGCCTGATGCGTGGGGAAGAATAAGGCGGTAATCGAGACCATGCGCGGGAAAATCACCCGCGCCGCGAGCACATTTGTCGGACGTTTTTATCGCAACCTTGCGCAGCAAAGGACGCGAAAGCCGCGGCTGCCGTCTTTGGAACTCGGCGGCGTAGTTCGTTAAATACTCCCTTGCATTCCCCAACAGTAAGGTGCTATAATATTCTTCGTTCTCAAAGTGCTGTCGGCATTAACTATTTTGTTGGTGTTGTGCTGGCTAATGGTGGGCGGGGATTTTTCAAGGGGAAGAAAAAAATCATGTACAAGGGAAGTTCAAGGGTTGTCACCTTCGTGACGGCTGCCATTTTAGGCGCGGCGTCCGCCGTGCAAGGCGCGACGTATTACAAGATTGGCAGCGATCCGGTAGGTTCGTCATCCTTTTTCACCAATGTCAGCGATACCGTCGGCTGGGCAATCGCGCCCGATGCGACGGAGACGACACCGTTCTCCGAAGAGGAGATGGCGGAATCCGATTTCGTGATCCCCGCCGGTCTCACGCTACGGACACCGGAGGGGGAGGATGCCGCCTGGGCGTTCGCCGGAAGGTCTTTGCGCGCAGAAAGCGGCGCACAAATCCTTATCAAGTCCGAAAACAACGCCGTCATCACCATTGACAATCTCTTTGCGGCTGGCGGTGGCTTCGGCAACGGCCTAGCCAACAATTCCTACACAGTAGCGGGTAATATTTCGATAGAATCCGGTATGTCGCTTAAACTCGCCGCGTCGGAAAACAACGCAACCCGCACGATGATTCTGGATTCTACGATCTGCGGCGATGCTACAACCTCAATTGTGATATCCGATGTTGAAAGGGCAGGCACGGGTATTTTCCATTTCAAAAATCTGGAGAACTTCTACGGTACAATTCACGATGTGGCGACGGTGTCCGGCGGCGGCGCCAATATCTACATTGATAGCGTGTTCTGCGGCTCGGTTGACGCACTCTCGTCCAAAGCATCTCTCACGGTGATGTACGACGGACTGCCTGCCGGGAAGGGGCTCGTATTCTCTTCGACAACAATCCCCGAATCGCTCAAGACGAAACTGACGTTCTATTCCTCTACCTCCGATTTTTCGGAGCATCTCCTGCCGCTCGTCACGTTCCCGGCCGGAACGGTGGTCGATCCCGCGGACTTCACAATTAAGTTTGCCGCGAGCGCGGATGGCGCGGCGAGGGTTTCTCACGCATTCACGGTTGTGACGAACGGGGATGACACCGTGACGCTCGCTTATGATGCCAGCATCCCAGAACGCGCGAAGATGGTGAAGGGCGAAGGCGGGGTGTGGGGCTGGCGGTTCTACAACGCCTTCTGGGACGACTTGACGGCGACATGCGGCCTTTCCGTACCGGATGACTTTATCACGGTCTATGTGACCGGCACGGATGAAATCGTGCCCATTCTAGCCAATCCCGGTACGCCGGCGGGTTACCGCATCGAAACACTGACGGTCAATGCCGACGCCAACCTTGCCGACCTTTCGCCGCTAACCATCGATCTTTCAAACGACTTCTCCATCGACCTCAACGGCCATTCGATTACCGTACCCGGATCGTTCTTTGATGACAAGGCACCAGCAACATTGGATCCGATCGTGAACGGTGGTTTTGAGTATTTGGTTATCTCGGCTAATACATACGATACGGGGTCTGCCATCACGGGCTGGACGAAGAGCAGCAACAGCAAAATCGGTCTCATGAAGAACTACGCCGCCAGCCTCTATACACAACGCAGTTCGAACAGAACATGGTGCTACATCACCAAGGGATACAATGCCAGCCAGACAATCTACGTGCCTAGAAACGCTACCTGCACTCTTACTCTCGACCTGTGCAACAGGAATCTGGTAAAGGAAGGCGCTTCGTTAATTACGTATTACGCCTCCCAAGGAAATGCCCAGATCGACGGAACGACCGTATTCTCCTGGGAAGGCGGAACTTCCAAAGCGAGAACGATCTCGTCAGGCACCTTCAGCCTGTCGGCAGGTTCCCACACGCTGAAAATCTCGTGTACGTCCAACAGCGGCTTCGCAATCGACAACCTAAAGCTGAACTGCACGTTCGCGGAGCCATTGGCGGGAACGATTACGTCTTCTGCGTTTGGCGGCGAACTGCATGTGGTCGTGCCGGAGAACTCTACAGCGCATAATGCCGCCGTGAATCTCACCGGCAATCTGCGGTTTGTGAAAGAGGGCGCCGGCAAATACGTCGCGTCAAAGACGGGACTTTCCTACAATGGCGGCACGGAGATTCTGGAGGGGACGGTAGTTTGCGGAGCCATCGCGAGTTCGCTGCCGCTCGGTGCGGCGGCCGGCGAGGTTGTCGTTTCCACCAACGGAACAAATGTCGGCGTTCTTGACCTGAACGGATTGTCCGATCAGTTCGCGTACCCTGTCGTCATGAACGGCGGAATTGTCAGAAACTCGTGGGGTGACCTGCGCGATGGCAATGCGCAGCTCCGTAACGTGCGTCTTGCGGCGGATTCCACCTTTGATCCCGCCTACAGTTGGGGTGTTATCGGGGGCAGTTATGCCGCCACGGCGATCGATCTCGCCGGGCACTCCCTTGCGGTCTCGATCGGGACGAGCGGCAAAGTTTTCTATTTGTGCAACACAACAATTCAGAACGGCTCCGTTGACTTACTGTGCGGCGGGTGGCTTCAAACCGGCAGGAACGGGCACGAAAAGGCTTCAGGCGAGATTGCGGCTGCCACTGTTGATTTCCGGGTGAACTGCGCCCTTAGGCTCTATGCTCCGATGTCCGTGCGCAACTACGATGCCGTTTACAACTACGACTACAACGCAGGCACGGTGGCATTGAAAGTATATGGCACGTTCACGCCGCATACGGACTACTTCTACGGCTGCACGATGATGGACGGCTCGACGATCGATCTTTCCGGCAAGACGGGCGCGTGGTCGCAAACGAGTTCGTTTACGGGCGGGAATAAAACGGTCGGATTCGCTGACAATGCGACCGTGACGGTCGATCTTTCGGGGCGCGATGATTTGCGGGAGATATCCCGTTCCGATTCGCCTTATGTGATCTTGTGGGAAGACGGTAGTGCTCCGGTGTCAAGTGTGACCTTCGTGCCCGACGAACAGACCGCCAGCGAGCGTTATTATTTCGGGGTTGATGCAACCGGGCTTCGTCTCAAGTATTATGCGGGATCGTTGCTTATCTTTCGGTAAAGCGTTTGCTTAACATTCCCGACTCTTTTCTTCAGGCTACCGCATCGCCTTGCGGTCGCCTGGATGTCCGTGACTAAATCAAACCACACCTTTTTGACCTTGACTTGCAGCTTTTTCCCATGTATATTACAATCATGGTTTAATCGTTATAGGTTCTATTTTGAATTGATGTCGGTTGCATGGAGGTGATACAAATGAAAAGGTTGCTATTTGTTTTGACTGCGTTGTTTTTAGCGGCGGTTGCAAAAGCGGCGGTACCGGAGGACGGCGGCGTTTGGGAGATTGAAAAATACGCGGTCGATTCTCTGGCCAGCGGGGAATACACAATTTCCCAACTCAAGGTGAACGGTTCGCTCACGTTGGCGGCGGGGGCAACACTTACCACCACCGGCAAGGTGGTTTCGGCGGTTTCCGATGCCGAGATGACCGAATCACGGTTATTCATTGAAAACGGCGCGGCCTTGTATTACCAAGGGTACGACACCGCTGAAACCCCGGCAAACACTTATGCTTTCGCCATCGGTCTTAACGGCGGAACCGGTACGGTGCATATCGCCAACGGCGGCACCCTTTATGTGCAGGACGGCGAGTTGGCGGTGGGGCGCAACAGCGACTTCGCCGCAAATTACAACCGCGATGTGGTGTCCTTCGGGGTGCTGGACATTTCCGGTTACGCCTTCGCGCGAAAACTGGAGTGCTCCGCTTGGTTCCCGACGCTGGAGGCGTCGTTCTACGGCCAATATGATGTGGAAAATGATCTGGCGGTATCGTGCAACGTGAATTTGAACGAGGGCGGAGTGCTGGAAATCGGGCACATCCAGCGCAACGACAAGGCCCGAGCGGTTTTCAACTTCCGGGGCGGCACGCTGCGGGCCTATCGCGACAACAGTGATTTCTGCGGTTCGGCCGGCGCGTTGTTGTGGAACATCGACGAGGGGAAAAATCTTGTTTTCGATACGAACGGGCACAACATCCGCCTCAATCAGGCCACTGTCCAGACCAATTTTTTCATGATTGTTGGCGCGGGCGGATTTGTCAAAACCGGTAGCGGTTACCTACAGATCTGTCTGAGCCAAGAGGCAAACACCTTCACCGGTCCGATTACCGTCGCGGAGGGAATCTTTTCGTTGGGGCGCCCGCTGTTAGAGGGACAAACGGTACTCGTGAAGAGCGGCGCTACGTTCTATCCGGCGGCGGCAACCGACCTTGATAAAATCACCTACGAAAACCAGGATGACGAACCGGAGGGCGGGCTGTTCGTGGTGCAGACCCAGATCCAAAGCGGATTGGATTTGCTGGCAATGGCTCCGTTGTATTACACCGACCAGCTCGGCGGCCCGGCGTGGGGCTGGGGCGGTTCGGTTTACGGCCCCGTGACTCATTCCGAGGTTTCAGTGGCAAGTCCGTTCGGCTTGGTCGGCCATGGCGCGACGCTGACCCTTACCGGAACCGGTTTGGACACGCTGCCACTCTATCTCAGCGGCGCTAGCGGCGCATTCAACTTCTCTGGAAACCGTTGTATTGAGCCGGGACAGGAAGACTTCATTCGCTTCTCGTCCAACGCCCTTACATATCGGCAGTCCGGCACATTTTCCATCCAAGGCACCAACACTGCGGCGGTCCTGAACATCAACAACGGCCGGCTTATCACCAACGAAATGCGGGTAGGGTACGATTCCGGCGACGGTACGCTGAATGTCGCCAGCAACAGCATAATCGACGTCAACGGCAACATGATTATCGGCGGTAACACAGGCGACCGTTATAAGGTCAGCGGTAAGGTGAATTTGGAAAACGCCGCGCTGAATGTAAGCGGGGAGGTGCGTTTCGCTCCAAACGCTTTGACCGACGGGTCGGATCTGAATACGGTTTTGAACCGGTTGGTTCTCGGTGCCGGAAGTTTTATTAATCTCGGATCCCGTTTCACCCGTAACGACGACTCTCGTTCGCGCATCGTTGCCGACGGTGGCGTGATTAAGCCTATGCGGGTCTACGACAGCGTTGCCTATTCCGGGCAGAACGGGGTTTTAGAATTCGAGGCTACCAGCGGCAATTATATTGATTTCTCCATCGGCACCAACCGGATTGGATTTGCTTCGAGCCATCTCCACATGTTCGGCGAGGGCGGCTTCCGTCTTAGCGGCTCCGAAAAATTTATTTTGGGCGCCAACGGCTTGACCGATTTTGTCATTGACTACAACGGCGACACGGTGCTGGATAGCGGCACGTTGCGGCTCCGCCACCACGACCTTTTGCCGCACGGCGCGGGTAAGGGTAAGCTGACCGGTAACGGCGGGCGGCTTGATTTGGCCGGTTGCAATGTTACCATTAACGGGCAGGCGGGCGAGGCGTACGTATTCAACTCCTCCGCCGCCGCTACCGTCAATATGGGAGAACTTGGTGATATGACACTTTCCCATTCCACCAAGGATAACGCGATTGTCGGGAAAATCGGCAATGGAGAAATGACGGTCAAGGCCCACCTTTCCAAGGGGATCACGGTTAAAGAGGGAACGGTTAAGGTCGTTAACAGCGAAATGCCGCGCTATCGCAGCTTCCGTTTAAAGGTCGATGGCTACAAGGGGGCCGAAGCCAACTCCATGCAGATTGCGGAGTTGAAGTTGATGGATGGCGCCAACGATATCACCCGCGAGTATGACAGCATCGGTTTCGATTCCAATAAGGGAACAATGGACTTATCTTATCCGGATAACGAAAACCCTAACAATCTGGTGGACGGTAATATCAAAACCAAATGGCTGGATTTCCGTGCTACCGGCACGGCTGAAGACACGGAGCGGGTCTGGGTACGGCTAGATTACGCCGAACCCCGCCGCATTACCCACTACGCCATTTGTACCGCAAACGACCATCCGGATCGTGATCCCACGGCTTGGCGCTTGCAGGGCAGCAATGACGATGGCGAGACTTGGACCGATTTGGACGTCCAGACCGGTTACATGGCGCCTTACGACCGCTTCGAGTGGTCTACCCCCTTCTCTATCGGCGGCGGGTCATTCGGCCGCGATTCCATCATCACTGTTGAAAAAGGAGCCTCCTTCGTTGCGGACGGCGGAGAGGTGGCGGTGCAGTCCATCGATAATGACGGCACGGTGGAGCTTAGGAACGGAGCGACCCTGCTCAGCGGCGGCGGATACATCCGGGGCGGCGTTACCGGCGACGGCGGGGTGAGCATGGTCGGCGACGGCGAGTTGACCATCTGCAACACCAACACCTATACCGGGGTGACCCACGCCGAACGCGGCACCATAAACTTCGGAAGCGCGTCTGGTGTTGCCAGCAGTTATGACGGCAAGTATTTCCGGTTAATCATTAAGTCCACCGGCGGGACTTTTCAGCTTTCGGAGTTCCACCTGTATGACGAGTCCGGGGAGGCGCAGAACCTGAACCTCGTCCGTGCGGCCAACTGGCTTGCGCCTTCGGCGTTGGACGCCGGTCAATTCTCTATTGGCGGCGAATATGTCTACACCGACAATGACACTTGGCATGAAGGGCCGGAAAAGATGTTCGACAACAACGTTAACACCAAATTCTGCAACAACGAAACCATCGGCGGGCATCCTTCGATGTTCAGGGTGATCAGTATGCGGTTGGCCAATGACGCCAATCCGATTGTCAGCTACAACTTCTTTACCGCTAACGACCACAACGAGCGCATGCCGAAGGACTGGATACTCCAAGGCAGTCGTGACGGACTCACTTGGGACACGCTGGATGTCAAGAACAGCGTTCAGGCGTATCCGAGTGACGCCAACCATTACAAGATTGCCTTTAACAACGGCGAAAATTACACCTTCTCGAACGGCGGCGCGTTTTACAGCAAGTTCTACGGCAAGTACATCCGTGTGACCTTTATGCAGACCTGCGGCAACACTATCATGCAGCTGTCCGAACTGCAGCTTAACGATGTAAACGGAAACCGCGTCAATGCGGGGTTGCAAATGTTCATCAATGACGGCGTTGCCGCCACTGCGATTCCCGCCGGGTATTTCTGCCGCGGCGGTTCATACGCTCACGGCAACAACGAAGACGCCGATCGGTTGTTCGACGGTAACACCGGTACCAAATGGTGCGCCACCAGCAACGATATGCGGGGGGATCCGGCAAACTACCGCGTCATCACCATGCATTTGGCGGATAACACCGAACCAGTTTATTCCTACAATTTCCTGACCGCCAACGACTCGCTCGGCCGTACTCCGTGCGCATGGAAGATTGAGGGTAGCGTGGACGGCGAGGTGTGGGAGACTCTAGACCAGCAGAGCGGGGTTGCACAGCCTTCCTCCTACTTCGCCTCGGTTTCGCCCTATGGGGATTACCATTTCAGCGGCGTTTCGGAAAACACGGCTTTGGCCTCGCTGGTGCAGGTGGATTTCGGTGCCGTGGTGAATGTAAACGACGCCGCTATGGTCATTCCTGGTTTCCGGGTTGACTTGAAGTTAGGCGGCGGTACAGTGAATGACTTCCGGGCCGGTGCCGACGGGCGGCTGGAGGTGGAAAACTTCCCTGTTGGAGTCTCGCTGAACAACTACCAGCTTCCGTTGACCGTGAACCCGGCCAATAGCAAGAGTGCCGACCTTAAAGATTGGAAGGTGTCAATTAACGGTACGGAAATAGAAAGCCTTCGTGTAATGCTGGACAACGAGAACAAGTTGTTGCTGCTCTACGCCGGAACGGTTTTCATATTACAATAATCCCGCCGTTGGCAACCAGATTTCGCCGGGTTGCCATTTTAGCGTAAAAAAAAAACGGGCAGCCGGTCGGCTGTCCGTTTTTTTCGCTTCGCGCGGGAATTACTCGGCGTCGCTGACGATGGTGACTTTGATGTTCTGGGTGAGGTCGGCGTGAAGCTTGACCGGCACCTCGAACTCACCGATCTCCTTAAAGGGCTCGTCCAGCTCGATCTGCGACTTGTCGAGGGCGATTTTGCCTTCGAGAGCGTTCAAGATATCCTGAACACCGACCGAACCGTAAAGGCGGGTCTCGTCAACCGTCTTAGCCTTGATGGTGATGGCGGTTTTCGCCAGCGTGGCGGCCTTCGCCTTCGCCTCGGCCAACTGGATGCGGGCCAATTCTTCGCGCTCCTTGCGGAGCTTTTCGAGGCGGCGCAGCGCATTTTTGGAGACGGGCGCGGCGAGATCCTGCGGTAAAAGGTAGTTGCGGGCGTAGCCGCCGGCCACCTTAACCACGTCACCGGCCTTGCCGAGGAACTTTACATCAGACAACAGCAACAATTCAACGTGTGCCATGATTAGACTCCTTTCGGGTTCTAGGCCAGCAGGCCCATGTTGCGGGCGCGGCGCACACCCCGTTTGATTTGCCGCTGCTGGGCGTTCGTCACGCCGGTGATGCGGGCGGGGATGATTTTGCCGAACTCGGTGACAAAACGGCGGAGCGTCTCGACGTCGTTGATATCAACGATATCGTTGGGGTCGAGCGCGGGCTGGCGCTTAACGCGGCCCTGATTCATGTCGCGGTCGCGGTTATCGCGGGCGGGACGGTTGCTGTTTCTCTTTTGCATAGCCATAATATCGATCCTCTCTCTAAAAAAGTTTCCGGGTTAGAACGGCAAATCGTCCGGATCATCGGTGACGGGGCTTGTTGGCGGCGTCGGGGGCGGAACCGGGCCGGGATTGCCAGAGGTGGCGGCGGGGCCTGATTGGGCGGTGGCAGCGCCGGAAGCGGCATCGCCCTCACGGCGGGAACCGACGAACTTGATCGCGTCGGCCCGGACGCGGAGACGGCTGCGCTTTTCGCCTTGCTGCGTAGTCCACTCGTCCATCTGGAGACGGCCATCCACCAAAAGCGGGCTGCCCTTCTTGAAGTATTTGGCGCAGAACTCCGCTTGGCGGTCCCAAGCGACAACGTCAACGTAGCAAACCACCTCTCGGTTTTCGCCGGAGGTGCGGTCGCGCCAAGTCTCGGAAAGGGCCAGACGGAGGTCGGCCACCTTGACACCCGACGGTGAGACGCGGATTTCCGGGTCTCGCGTGAGGTTGCCAATCAGAATGACTTTGTTGAACGATGCCATGTCGGATTTACCAATCTTACCGGGTTGGGGGTTTAGGCTTCCTCGCTCGCGGCGGGTTGCTCTTTCGCGGCGGCCTCGGCCTTGGCGGCTTTGGCGGCCTCGCGGGCCTTACGGACCTCGGCCTGGGCGGCGAGGCGCTTCTCAAGGCGTTGGTCAACCACGTTGAACTGCACGCGGAAAACCTCCTCCATCAGGCGGTAGCGGGCGTTAAGCGGGGCGATGTTGGCGGGGTCAAGCTCGAAACGGAGCTTGACGTACACGCCGCAATCCCGCTTGTGCATCGGGCGGGCAAAAGTCTTTTTGCCGATAATCTCGGTTTCGAGCACCTTACCAGAAAGGCGGGTGATTTCGTTCGCCGCCTTTTCGACCTGGGCGTCCAGGACGTCATCCTTCGCCGTGGCGGCGAAGATATACAAGCCAGTGTACGTTTTCATGTGGAAATTCCATTCTCACTTTCCGGTTTCGGCGGTGGCGCGTCGGGCGTCCAGCCGTTGTACCGGTTCATTGCTGAATCCAAACCTTCTTCCAACAGGAGTTGCACCGCGTCGGCGGCGGTTTGCTCGGCCCCGCGAACGGTCTCCCAGCGCTCGGCGTCGAACTTGCCCAACACATGGTCAACCAGCGTGCCGCGGGTTTGCCTGCCCATGCCCAGCCTGACCCTTGCGAATACGTCGGTACCGATCGAGCCGATGAGACTCGCCAGCCCGTTGTGCCCGCCGGCGCTGCCGCCGGGGCGGATCCGCAACCTGCCCAGGGGCAGGTTCACGTCATCCAGCACCACGGTCAAGTCTGCCGGGGAACCGCCGAAGTAAGCCAACAGCGGCGCCACGCTGGTTCCGCTCAGGTTCATGAACGTCTGGGGCTTCACCAGCATCAGGGCTTCGCCCGCGAATTGGGCGCGGGCAGTCAGGGCGTGAAACTTGGAACTGTTCTTCCAGGCGGCTCCCAGCCTTTCGGCCAGCAGGTCAACCACGTCGAAGCCCACGTTATGCGGCGTCCGCTCGTAGTCCCGTCCCGGGTTTCCCAGTCCCGCAATCACCTTCACGCGGCCAGCACCTCCCGTTATTTCTTCTTCGAGTTAGCGTCAGCCGCCGGGGCTTCCTCTTCCTTCTTGCCCTTGGCGATGACTTCGGGCTCGGCGGCGGCTTCATCCGTCGCGACGGGCTCTTCCTCTTCCTTAACGCTCTGGACGGTTGCAACCGCCATGCGTTCCTTACCAATCACCAAAGTGTACTTGGCATCCAGCGGGATTTCGCGGGCGAACAGGGAATCGCCCAGCTTCAGACCGGAGACGTCAACGGTGAACTCCTCCACGACATCGGCGGGGAGGCACTCAACTTCGATATGGCGCACCAGCTGCTGGAGGATGCCGCCGTCCTGCTTGACGCCGATTGGATCGCCGACGAGACGGATCGGGACTTGGACACGAATCTTGACGTTCATGTTGACCTCGCCGAAATCGGCGTGGATCGGGTCGCCGGTCAAGACGTCGAGTTGGATCTCGCGCATCAAAGCGTGGATCGACTGTCCGTTAATGTCGAGCTTAAGCAGCAACTGCTCATCGCCGTGGCGCTTCAGGAGGGCCTTAAAGTCGTGCTGGTTGAGTTTCAGCAGCATCGTGTCGCCCCCGATGCGGTTCATAGCCGCCGGGACATAGTCGGCCCGGCGTAAACGGCCTGCGGCTCCGGACCCTTTCTCGGTCCGCTCCTCGGCCTTGATAATGATCTCTTCAGACATTTCGTTTCTTTCGTTGTGGCTCAGGCATCGCCCGCTGCCGCGGCGCGTCCGGAAACTTCGGGGCAACCCTCCCCTCCGCTTTGGAACGCCCGGCCCGGCTCCCGCCCTTTGCCGGTGTTAACGTCCGTCCGCTCAGTGGTTGAACAGCGAGCTGATGGACTCGTCATTGTGGATTCTGCGGATGGCCTCTCCGAAGACGTTTGCCACGGAAAGAACCTTGATCTGCACCGGCAGCTTGGTGGAAAGCAGGTCTTCCCGGAGCAGGATGGTGTCGGTCACCACCAGCTCGGTCAGGTCGGTGCTGGCCGCCAGGCGCTCCATGCCTTTGTCCGTCAAGGGGGCGTGGGTGACCGACGCCCGGATGGTGGCGGCTCCGTGCTCCTTGAGGATTTTGGCCGCTGCGCACAGCGTGCCGCAGGTCGTGGTCATGTCATCAATCATGATCACGTCACAGCCTTCAACGTTTCCAACCACGCTGAAGGCATCCACCTCCGCGTCTCCCATGCGCTGCTTCGCCACAATCGCCAGGCCCGTGCCCAGCAATTGCGAGTAAGCGTAAGCCGTTTTTGCCCCTCCGGTATCGGGCGACACGACCAACGGCTTGTTCAGCTTAAGCTCTCGCAGGTAGTTCACCAATACCGGCGAGGCGTGCAGGTGATCGACGGGAATATCAAAAAATCCTTGAATCTGCTGGGCGTGGAGGTCCATGGTTAGGACGCGGTCCGCGCCGGCGGCCACCAGCAGATTGGCCACCAGTTTTGCGGTGATCGGAACCCGCGGCTGATCCTTGCGGTCCTGCCGCGCATAACCGTAATAGGGGAGAACGGCAGTGATGCGGGCCGCCGAACCACGGCGCGCGGCGTCGATCATAATCAGCAGCTCCATCAGCATCTCATTCGGGCGGCCGCAGACCGACTGGACAATAAACACGTCCTTGCCGCGGATGTTGTCCACAATCTTCACGTGGATTTCGCCGTCCAGAAAACGGCGGATCTTGATGTCGCCAAGCTGGCAACCCAAATACTGCGCGATTTTATCAGCCAACGGCTGGTTACCGGTACCCGAAAAAACGATCATTTCAAAAAAACTCCGCTAAATGGTTGCCCGGGGTGGACTCGAACCACCTCAAACAGCGTCAAAGGCTGCTGTGCTGCCATTACACCACCGGGCATTTGCAAACCTCTCCGGAACGCGCGTCGGCCGCCAAGGGGAACCGGAAACGCTATTTCTCCCAAAAAGGAACAATTATTTTGCAATAAGCGGCGAAAAAAGTCAAGAACAGACCGCGAAAAAAAAGTTCTTTTTGCGCTTGCTTTCCATAACCCGAAATGCTAAACTTGTTTTTCCCATTTTAGCGGAGAAGGATTTTTTGATGAAAGTTGTCATACTTTTGGGTGCGCCCGGTTCGGGCAAAGGCACGGTGGCGTCGCGGCTGGCGGAGCAGGATTCGTCGCTCCGCCACGTTTCGAGCGGCGACCTGCTGCGTGACGCGGTGAAACGCCAAACCCCGGCCGGAGTGGAGGCGGAAGGCTACATGAAGCGCGGCGAGCTGGTTCCGGACGCGATTATCGCGCAGATGATTGGGGACCTGATGGCCGGGATCACCGGCGAGTGCACGCTGTTGCTGGACGGTTTCCCGCGCACCGTGGCGCAGGCGGAGATTCTTGACGGCACGATCGCCAAGTGCGGCGCGGAGCTGAAGGGCGCTATTCTTCTCGACGTCAGCGACGACATCATCGTGGAGCGCATCGCGGGGCGGCGCGGCTGCCCGAAGTGTGGCGCCGGCTACCACGTGACCGGCCTGCCCCCGAAAGTGGCCGGCATTTGCGACAAATGCGGCACCGCGCTGGTGATCCGCAAGGACGACAACCCCGAGACGGTGCAGAATCGTTTGGCGGTTTACAAGGCCCAGACGCTGCCGCTGATCGACTTCTACCGCGGCCGGGGCCAACTTTCCTGCATTAAGGGCGGGATTGACCCGCTGGAGGTGATTGTGGCGAAAGCGAAGCAGGCGCTGGCATGAAGATCATCCTCAAAAACAAGGCCGAACTCGACGCGATGCGTGTCGCGGGGCGGCTGACCGGCCAGGTTCTGAAGCAGGTGGCGGAGGCGGTGACCCCCGGGATGACCACCGGCGAACTGGACGAGTTGACCCGTGAACTGATCAGGAAAACCGGCGGTACGCCGTCTTTCCTTAATTATAACGGGTATCCCGGGGCGATTTGCATTTCCATCAACGACGAGGTTATCCACGGCATCCCCGGCAAGAGGGTTGTGCTGCCGGGCGACATCGTGAGCCTTGACGTTGGGGTGTACTATGACGGGTTCCACGGGGACAGCGCGCGCACCGTGATGGTGGGCGTGACGGACCCGGACGTGATCCGTCTGGTAGAGACAACAAGGGACGCGTTGGCGGCGGGTATCGCCGCGGCGCGGCCAGGCGGACATCTTTCCGACGTCTCCAACGCGGTCCAGCGGGTCGCGGAGGCGGCGGGATGTTCTGTCGTTCGGGAGTTTGTGGGGCACGGCGTGGGGCGTCACCTCCACGAAGATCCGCAGGTTCCGAACTACGGGGCGGCCGGGCGCGGCCCCATCCTAAAGCCGGGGATGACCATCGCGATTGAGCCGATGGTGAATCTTGGGCGGCCGGGGGTGGCGGTGCTCGACGACGACTGGACAGTGGTGACACGGGACGGGAAGCCGTCTGCGCACTTTGAGCACACCGTGGCCGTGCTTGAAGAAAAGGTGGAAGTTCTGACGCTGGCTTGAAAATTTCCAACTTTTCCATAGACAAAGGGTCGGTCGCCGCGGTTCGGCGGCCACTCTCAACAGAGGAATAGAGTCATGAAAGTTCGTAGTTCTGTTCGACGCATGTGTGAGCGTTGCCGGATTATTCGGCGGAAGGGTGTAATTCGCGTCATTTGCACGAATCCCCGCCATAAACAGCGTCAGGGTTAATTGGAGAAAGTACCATGCCGAGATTGCTAGGTGTGGACGTTCCGGGCAAGAAGCGTATTGAGTACGCGCTCCGGTACATTCACGGGATCGGCCCTTGCCGGGCCGGAGAGATTATCGAGAAGTGCGGGATCGACCCCGCCAAAAAGTCTGACGACCTCACTGCTGACGAGATTCGCCAGATTGTGACGTTCATTCAGGAAAACTACCGGGTGGAAGGTGACCTGCGCCGCGAGGTTTCGCAGAACATCCGCCGTCTGATCAGCATCGGCTCCTACCGGGGCCTCCGCCACAAACGGAGCCTGCCGGTCCGCGGCCAGCGCACCAAGACCAACGCCCGCACCCGCAAGGGCGCGAAGCGCACCGTCGGCGCCGTCCGCGACAAGGCCGTCCGCGCCGCCATGAAGGCGGGTAAGTAAGCCACCCAAACCTCTATCAAGGTAGTAACGAATGAGCGACGAAGCAAAAGAAGCGAAAAAAGAAGAAGAAGCCGCCCCAATGTCCGAGCAGGATTTGGCGCGCAGCGAAGCAGCCGCAGTGCTGGCCGCCGGTGACGATACGGCCAAGGGCGCGGTTGACCTGACGAAGAAAAAGGGCAAAACCAAGTCGATCCCCGCTGGGATCGCGTTTGTCCGTTCAACCTTTAACAATACTCAGGTGTCCATCACGGACGCCCGCGGCGGCGTGATTTCCTGGAGTTCGGCCGGTAAGACCGGGTTCAAGGGCTCGCGCAAGTCCACCGCGTTTGCCGCCACCACCGTGGCGAACGACGCGGCCCGCCAGGCGTACGCCAAGGGCATGCATGAGGTCGAAGTCCGGATCCAGGGCGCTGGCGCCGGCCGCGAGTCCGCGGTGCGCGCCATCCAGGCTGCCGGCATCCGCGTTACCGTCATCAAGGACTGCACCCCGATTCCCCACAATGGTTGCCGTCCCCGCAAACGGAGGAGAGTGTAATGGCTCGTTATACTGGTCCAAGAACGAAGATTTCGCGCCGTTTCGGCGAGCCGATCTTCGGGCCCGATAAAGTTTTGGAGCGCCGTCCCAACCCCCCGGGGCAGCACGGTGCAAAGCGCAAACGGAAACTCTCCGAGTACGGCGAGCAGCTCCGTGAAAAGCAGAAGGCGAAGTACATCTACGGTATGTTGGAGAAGCAGTTCAACCTGTTCTTCAAGCGCGCTCTCGCCAAAGAAGGCAAGACCGGCGAACTGCTGATGCAGATGTGCGAGTCCCGCCTCGACAATGTGGTGTTCCGCCTGGGCATCGCCCCCACCCGCGCCGCCGCCCGCCAGCTCGTCACCCACCGCCATATCGAGGTGGACGGCGAAGTGCTGGGCATCCCGTCTTACATTGTTAAGCCGGGCCAGACCGTCGGAGTGCGGGAAAAGAACCGCAACATGGTTGTGATCACCAGCTCGCTCAACCAGCCACGTACCGCCGCGTGCGCATGGCTGGACTGGGATGCCGCCACGATGACCGGCACGTTCACCCGTGTCCCGGAACGCGCGGAGATCCCGGAAAACATCAATGAGCAGGCGATCGTTGAGTTGTACTCGCGCTAATTGCGAACAGAGTCCCGCCGCCTGGGGCCGCATGCCCCGGCGGATGGTTAGTTGAAAGGACGGAACCATGCCGATTCGTATGAGTCTTTTTGAAATGCCCCATCGCGTGATCAAGGATGAGACCACCGCAGCTAAGGACGGCAGCTATTCCCGCTTCACCGCGGAGCCGTTCGAGGTGGGGTATGCCCGGACACTCGGGAACTCGCTTCGTCGTGTGCTGCTGTCTTCAATCGAGGGCGTCGCCATAACTTCGGTGAAAATCGCCGGCGCCAGCCATGAGTTCTGCTCGCTTCCCGGGGTCCGGGAGGATGTCACGGACATCATCCTGAACCTGAAGCGCGTTCTGCTCAAGAGCTACAGCCGCGACCCGGTCACCCTCCGCCTCTCCCGCAAGGGGCCGGGCGTAGTGACCGCCGCCGATTTTGCCCGCGAGAACAGTGTGGACGTGCTTAACCCCACCCTGCCGATCGCGGAGCTGGACACTGACGGCTCGCTGGACATGGAGGTAGAAATCCGGACCGGACGCGGCTTTTGCCCGGCCGAGGGCAACAAGCGCCCCGACCAGGAAATCGGCCGTATCCCGATTGACAGCATCTTCTCACCTGTCACCCGCGTTAATTTCCAGGTCGAAAACACCCGCGTTGGTCAACGCACCGACTACGAGAAGCTGATTCTCGACATTTGGACCGATGGCCGCGTGACCGCCGATGACGCCCTCAAAATGGCGGCGGCGGTGTTACGCCACCACCTCGACGTCTTCGTTGACTACAGCGAGGAGGTCATGGAGTTCGAGGCGTCGGAGAAGAAGGTGGACGAGGAACGCGATCGTCTGCGCAGTGTGTTGAACATGAGCGTCAACGAGATCGAACTGAGCGTCCGCGCTGCGAACTGCCTGAACAACGCGAACATCACCACCGTCGGCGAGTTGGCGATGAAGACCGAAGCCGATATGCTCAAGTACCGGAACTTCGGCAAGAAGTCGCTTAACGAGATTAAGGACAAGCTGACCGAGCTTGGGCTCTACCTGGGTTACAAGTTCGATCCCAGCCTGCTCGAGAAGCAGCAGTAAGAAGAAAGTTTGAGGTTTACCAATGCGTCATAAATGTGTTGCCAAAAAGTTCGGCCGTACTTCCTCCCACCGCAGGGCGATGATGAGGAATATGGTGACGAACTTGGTTCTTCAGGGTTCCATCAAGACCACCCTGCCCAAGGCGAAGCAGATTCGCCGGGACGCGGAGAAGATCGTGACTGTGGCCCGCAAGGGTACGCTGGCTTCCCGCCGCCTCGCAGCGGCCCGCCTGCTTGACCCCGAAGCGGTCCGTAAGCTGATCAACCAGGTGGTTCCCAGCATGGAAGGCCGCGAAGGCGGTTACACCCGGATCATCAAACTCGGCACCCGCCGCGGCGATGCCGCCGAGCTTTGCATCCTCCAGTGGGTGGAGAAACTCCCTGAGTCGACGGATCAGGCCGCAGCCGGCGTTGAGGCGGCAGCCGCCACTGTCGCCGAAGGCGAGACCGTGACCGCCACCGCCGAGGCCGCTCCGGTAACGGAGTAACCCTCGCGCCGCGTCTGGCGATAAAAGCTAACCGCCCCTGCAGTGAAAACTGCGGGGGCGGTTTTTTAGTGTCAGTTTTCCGGATTGCCGGCCAAATCGCCGAGTCGTCGCATTAGGGCCGGCCAGTCGGGGTCGAGCGGATCGGCGGCGACCAGTTTTACTTTTAGTTGCTTGGCTACAATCTGCGCGGAACGTTGGTTCCCCTGCGGTTGGTTAAGCACCAGTGATGCTTTCTTTTCCTTGGCGAGTTTTACGATCTGCGCCATGTGCCGGGCCGACGGTTCCTTGCCGTCGTGTTCTATGGTCAGCAGTTTGATGCCGTAATCGTCGGCGAAATAATCCCATGCCGGATGGTAAACCACCCACACCGTTCCGGGCCGGATTTTTTGCCGCAGCCGCGTATCGGCGGTTCTGATCTCGGCCACGGTTTTGTTCAGCCCGGATGCTAAAGTTTGCCGCAAATCAGGATATGCCGCCGAAAGCCGGGTTGCGGTGTTGGACGCCATTTGGCAGTACCGGTCGGGAGAGAGCCAGATGTGCGGGTCATGATGATGGCGGTGGCCGCCATGTTCGTGTCCGGGCTCCTCGCCTTCCTCGCGTTTTTTGATTTTTTCGTCCATGGCGGCTACCGCCAGTTGCGGGTTTAGCGCGGTAAGCTTGGGAATAAGTCTGTCTTCAAACGGTATCCCCTGCGTGAAGTACATTGAAGCTTTTGCGGCGTTTTTCAATTGGCGCGCGGTGGGTTCAAACGTGTGGGGGTCGGTTCCGGACGCCAATAAGGCGCGGATTTCCACCGCGTCGCCGGCCAAACTTTTTACAAGCCATTCCTGCGGCGGGATGGACACCATAACTAGCGGTTTGGGCGCGGCCATTAGACTTGCCGACGTTCCCAACGTTGCGATTAGAAACGAAATTGTGAGGCTTCTTTTCACATCACTTTCCCATGCCAAGCGCCACCTCTAGCGCGATAAGACTGTATGAGGTGGTTAATATCGGATCGTTTTCCCACCAGCGGTTGTTGTCGTTAACCCAGTAACCTTCCGGCTTTTGGAGCGATACGATCTTTTTTGCCAGTTCGTTCCGCCAAGCCACCTTTCCGCCACTCTTTTGGCTTATTTCATCGATAGCGGCGGCGTTCAAAGCCCGGCTAAGGATGTCATAGTAAAAGTATAACCCCTGCTCGCCCTGTCCGGGATTTTCGTCTAGCGTCCAGTATTTGCCGCAATAGTCAAGCGCCGACACCACCCGCGGGTCGTTACGCTTAAGCTGGCAGTGGAGCAGCGACAACAGGCCGACATAGGAAATCGAACCGTAGGATTTCAGCACCGGGCGTTCCTCGACCGGTTTCCCGCCAGCCGGGGGGCGTCCGCCGCCCATGCCGCCCGGGCCTCCGCCGCGCGGGGTTTTTGTATAGACAAAACCTCCCTTGTCTTCGCCGTCCTTCTGCTGCATGTTCTCAACATACTTGAGCGCGTTTTCCCAGTTCAGATCGGCCTTCTTTTCCCCCGCCGGACGGGAGTCCTCGACGTCTTGGGTGCGGCGCATCGCGTCCATCGCCATGCCGCTGTTGTTAAGATCGGTATAACGCCGCCCGCCCTGGTCGTAGCCGAACCCGCCGGCGTGTTCGTCGTCGCCGGTGAGCTGGGTCGATGCCACGTATTCGCGCGCCTTTTGAATCGCCCGAATCACGTCTTTGCGCCCGGTGGCGTGAAGCCCCATCATGCAGACCGCGGTGTTGTAGTTGCCCAAGCCGGCGCCTCCCCGGCGCGGGTCCGGCACGTAGATACCGCCGTCGGGCTGGGTTTTGGCAAGCAGAAACGCCACCGCCTTATCCATCTGCGCGGCGTATTTTGGGTCTTTTGCCCCGGCGAAAGCCCACAACGGCAAACCGGTCATTGCCGGGAAACGCTCGACCGACCAGTAGCCGCCATCCTTCTGTTGGCTGGCCAGCCAGGCCAAACCCTTGTCCAGCGCGGCCTTCGCCTCGCGGCGGACCTCATCCGGCATCGGGTCGTCCGCGGCACGGGCCAACCCTAAAACCAAAACCAGCGACAGCATAAGTAAACGTTTCATTTCAGACCTCATTGTTAATTACAAATCGGCGGTGCGACCGGATACGGCCACACCGCCATATTAAACGCAAAAGATTTCCGTCAGGTTCAGTTGTGGTCGGAAAACCCGTTTTTAGTCGCCCAACACGGCTTCGAGGGCCTTTTCAGCCGCCTCGACCTTTTTGTGCAACTCTTCGGCTTTGCTGTTGGCTTCCTTGATGAATTTTTTGAATGCCTCGTTCGCCTCTTTAAGGTCCTGTTTTGCCTTGTCATAGGCGGCTTTCTTGTCGCCGGACAATTTGGCGATTTTGTCGGCTTTGGCGAATTCGTCGTCGAGCTGCTTGATGAACTCGCTGGCGCTGCTGCGGCCGGTGCTGGCACGGAACAACTCGTTGCCGTCCGAGTCCAACATGATGAAGGTGGGATAGCCGTGGACGTCGTACTTCTGGGAAAGTTCTTCGTTGCGCTTTTGGAACGCTTCGGGGACTTTCGACTTGTCTTTTGGGAAGTCGATCCATGCCAAAACCAGCTTCTCGGCGGCGTACTTTTTCCACTCGTCGGTCGAGAAGATGTTTTTGTCGGCCAGCTTACACCAGCCGCACCAGTCGCTGCCGGTGAAGTTCATCAGCACCGGCAATTTCTTGGCGGCGGCCTCTTTTTGGGCGGCGGCAAAATCCTGGGTCCAGACTCCGGCCTGAACGCCTTCCTTAAGCACCGACTCGGCGGCGAGTTTTGCGGTTTCTTCTTCAGCGAACGCCGGTGTGGCCAGCGGCAACGCCGCCGCCAATGCGAACAATGCGATGATTTTCTTCATGTGAAAACTCCTTAAGTTTGACAAACAGAATCAAGTATATGCTTTTCCATAGAAAAAGAAAAGCGAAAACCGAGCTTTTGGCATAGTAAAATTCATGTGATTCATTTAATGTCTTCAATGAAAAGGCGAGCCTACAAGGCCGCGCTAAAACTGAAGCGCAGGAGATCTCATACGGCTGTGCGACATGAGTTCCGACTACCGCAACATCTTCTGCCCCTGCAAGATGCTCGTCTCGAAGGTCAAGAGGGAGGGTGGCAAGGGTTTCGCCTGCCGCAGACAGGACGAGTTAGCGGTGTCATCAGCAAAAGGGAAACGCTGGACAGTATTTGACGAACGGAAACACTACTTATCAAAAAATACTGGACGTAGTGCTTGAAGAACCGGGATCGAGCTAACGCCCGAAGGTGTCCCAATAGCGTGAAATCACGTTAGTCCCCGCAACGCCGACCACAGTCTCGTTGATGAGGGAACCGCATAAGATTGTTGTGACTTCCATTCTGTATGCCTTACTCAAAGACTACTTTCCAGTTCTTGAAGTGGGTGTGAATGATTAGTTCGTTTTCGTCGGAGAAACACCAATGCGCTTCTTGAAAGCGATGGAAATAGCAGTCGAATATCTTTTCATACCCTTTTGGATTATTAATAAAAATGGTCAACCTTGTCGGAGGGAAATTCCCATCACACCCATAATGTGTTTCTAAAAAAAGATATTTACCTTCGGGTTGCGGCCACTTAAAACCGCCACACTCTGAAAACCACACACCATTATCATCTGGACTGTAAATATTTATTAAAGGCACGTGTGGACAAAAATTGCGGGATATTTCTGCCAAAGACCCCTCGCCATCCTCACCGCCGGTCAATCCCAACCCATATGGAGAATCGCACCTTAAGCCGTTTTCTGGCCAAACAATGTCATATCTTGCGGGCGGTAGGTATAGTGGTTGCAATTTTGGGTATTCTGCCAACGCCACTCCGTCGCATTTGGCAAGATACAATGTGTTGGAAGTGGCTTTCTCCGATAAAATATGCTCATCAATAGATTTTAGCGTGTCGGACGAAACTATAACAGGGACGATTCCATCCTTCCATGTTCGTGAATTTGAAACATGTTGCAAACAACCTATGAACAATAACATATTCATATCAATAATTGCTTGAATTATTAAAGTGGATGTACGCATAAAACCTCCGCGTTTATTGCTCCAAGTTCAACCTGGTTGACAATTGTTGTCGATATCCTGACGGTACCAATGGTAATCATAATATTATTTCTGGCCTGTCTTTATGTTAAAACCAAATAAACGTAGTACTAAATAGACTTTATATGTACATTTGGGACATTCACCATGTTTATCTGCCTGCTTTACGCCGTATGTTTCATCCATTTCCTTAATAATCGATTCGCAAGTTGTTATTAACAATCCGTTTGAATCTTGTTTCATTTTCTTCCCAACCGTCATTCTCATCTGATGGAAACAAACCGCTTGCAGATAGTTGTCGTAAACGAATGTGCGGTTTACGATCATGTCGTACGCATATCCCTCTGCGCTCTCTGCGGCTCTGCGTGAGGAATTAAGCTCGCTTCTAGCATCGTTGCCGTAAACATTGAATAACACACAAACCGCCGGTTTGCCGGAATTCCCCCTTGCAACCACAAATCGGAATGTGCTAAAATACCTTACGTTCACAAGAAAGCACTGTCAGCATTGCTTATGCAGCGAGTGTTGCACTGGAAATTTGCTGGCGGGGGCTTAAATCAGTGGGGAAAACGGCATTAGCTTCTCCCAAGACCAGCTCTCCCCGAGGTGGTAGAAATAACTACATCACGATTGATATGGGTGATGGAGTTTCGATGACGTTCATGTCTTGTCCGGCTGGAACGTTCACTATGGGCTATCCGGACGGACGGCACGAATTCTTCCCGCACAAGGTTACCATTACGCGCCCATTTTGGATGAGCAAGTACCATGTATCCGGAGTACAGTATAACAGAATGGGACAGCCGATCAGAATCCCCCAGTTTTTGCGTGAGGCGAGAGAGGCGCTTGGAGGGGATAAAGCCCCCCAGATTGGCTGTACGATAAACGACATATTGAGTTTCGCGGAATGGATGACAGAGAAGTACCGTAACGTGCTGCCGAACGGTTATATTATCCGTCCGCCAACAATGGCGGAATGGGAGTATGCATGCCGAGCCGGAGGTAATATCGAAAATGACTGGTATGCGAAGCCTCATCTTTCAATCAGTGAGAAGTCAAAATATGCCTGGACATTTGAGGAACGGTGGGAGATTCTGAAGAAGAAAGGAGTGGTGATCGATTACCACAATCCAATGATAAAGAGTCCGTGGTACTTTTTACCGCCTTCGCTTTCAGAACAAAAACCCCTGAACGCTTGGGGGATAGGCGATCTGTACGGGAACGTTTATCCTTTATTTCTCGATACATTCCCGCAAAGTTTTGCAGGAAGAAGCGAGGGGGATTTCGAACCCGGAAAACCAAATTGGTCGGGAATGAATACAGATCCTCTGTTCTGGTGTGACGATCCGGACGCCGCAGTGGTTTCACAACGCGACACCGAGAAGGGATGGGGGGAACTGCGCCATTTCATCAGGCGCGAGTTGCGGTTTCCGTCGAACGGGTTCAGGTTGGTCATTGGGCCGGATTTAGTGAAAGAAAAGAAAGAAGGTAGAACCGCGACTACTGCCGTTGGCGACAACCGCAGCACCGGAGTAAACTTACCCCAGACGCAAAAGCCGGAACTTGAAACGGGGGAGAAGAAACAACCGAGCGATCTGTCAAATAAACCCATTACGGTCGATATGGGAATGGGCAGAACTATGGAATTCATGGCGTGTCCGGCGGGAACGTTTAATATGGGGTATCAGTATGCCAGCCAGTATTGTTTCTATCTGCATAAGGTCACGATTACCCGTCCTTTTTGGATCGGAAAGTTTCCTGTGACAGTGGATCAATGGATGCGCGTTGCTTCGCGCATTGAGGTTCCACAGGAGTCGCGTCCGGTATTAACGGCATTGGGAGGAGACATTTTACCGCAGACCTGCTGTTCACGAGATGAAGCCGGAGCGTTTGCATCTCGGATGAACATCCTTTTCAAAAAATATCTGCCCGCCGGGTATGTCTTCCGGCTGCCGACGATGGCGGAATGGGAATACGCCTGCCGCGCCAACGGTGACGTGACAAGTGATTGGTTCGCAAAACCACTTCTTTCCGAGGATGAGCAAAAACGTTACGCCATAACACCGCAGGAAAAACTCACGGTTCTCACGCGTAAAGGGATAACCGGCGATAAGATCAAGCAGCAAGTTGCATCTTACTACTCCATCCCGTTTCCTGTAGGTACGAAGCCCGCCAACAGATGGGGCGTTTGCGATCTATTGGGGAATGTTAACGAATGGATGCTCGACACATTTCCGGCTACCACCTATTCGACGAATCCAGATATGCGGTGGACGAGTGTAGGGTGGCTGAGAAACGATCGAGATCCGTTGTTTTGGGCGACAGCAAAGGATTTTGACGGTTGTTTTCATGCAAATTGCCGTTGCGAGGGATGGGGTACAAAGCGTTTTATGATAAAGCGCAGCACGAAGAACCCATCCATAGGTTTTAGGCTCGTGGTCGGACCGGATCTTGTGAAGGAACAGAAAAGGGGGGCATCGAAATGACAAAGTTTAGAACAATCATTTTTGCGGTATATCTGTGCTTTGCATTGTCTTTAGAGGTGTCATGGGGCATGCCGACGGATGCGGAGCTGGAAAAAGCCAAGCCAATTATTCATTCTCTGACGGCGGACGACTTTGCAGCGTTAAAAGCGGGGAAGAAGAAGCGCGCCGAGTTGGCGGAGGAGCTTTTGGGATATGTAGTACGGGCGGACACAGAAGCGGCCCGTTTCCAATTGATTAAATTGGCGTTCAACCTGTTCATGCAGGAAGGGGATTGCGCCAATGCGTCTGCGGCATTCGTGAAATTGCGCGAAGGCGTGAAGGATGTGCCCGACGGGTTGTTCGGGACGTGGGCAGCGGGTTTTGTGCCTGGACTCGCCAAGGCTGGAAATGCGGATGGCGCGGCTATCCTGTTGGAGTCGGCATTGGACGCATCCGAAATGCAAAGTGTAACCGCGATAGCTCAGCGGGTGAGGGTCTCTTTCCCTCGCCAGACGGGACGTCTTGCCGCCGTGTATGCCCGGACGGTTGAGTTCACACGGAGACAGAAGGAGCTAAGTGGGTTAAAGGCGGCGTTAAAGAAGGCGGTGGCGGAGAACAAGCCTACGGCGGCCCTGCGCGAACGGTACGGCACCGCGCTTGCCGCGGCCGGGGACTGGAACGGCGCGTTGGACGAGTTTGCTCAGGGTGTGGGTGAATTAGCCGAGATCGCCGAGCTGGAGCGTTCGCCTAATCGGCAGATTGACGACGCCAGACGAATTGCGGAGTTCTGGTGGGAACGGTCCGATACGATGAAGGGGGATTCGGCGAAGGCGTTTCGGGAACACTCCGCAAAGTGGTACCGCATATCAATCGCAAACGGAGTGCTGTCAGGTCTGAATAAGACGCTCGCCGAGAAACGGATCGCGGAGACGGAGAGAACGGTCGTCGTTTCTGCCAATGCCTCTGACGTGCCGACTGCCGCCTTATCCGCCGGAAAGACGGGTGCGCCCATTTTGATCAAAATGGGGAAGGGTGTGGTCATGGAGTTTATGCCCATTCCGGCTGGCACCTTTACGATGGGGTACAAGAGTTCGCCCAATTATTGCCACTATCCACACCAAGTTACGATTACACGTTCGTTCTGGATCGGAAAGTTCCCCGTTACCATTGAACAATGGGAACAGACCGGAAGACAGGCGAATTGGGAGCATAGAAGTTTGAAAAACATTCTTGGAGGGATAAAACTTCCCGTTTCAAGTCCCGGTCTGACCCGCGACGATGCGAGTAGATTTGCGGATGAATTGTCGGCAAAATATGCAAAAATACTACCTTCTGGCTACATTTTCCGTCTTCCCACTATGGCGGAACGGGAATACGCCTGCAGAGCCAACGGGAATCCGGATCTGGACTGGTACGCCAAACCTAGGCTTACCGAAGACGAATACCAAAAATATTGCTGGACATGTGAAGAGCGGGTGCGGTTTGCCAAAACGAAGGCGAAAGGAGTCGATTTTGACCCGAACAATCTTTTGGTCAAATTCTGGGGAGTAAATTTCCCACCAGTAGCCGTCGGGATGAAGCCGGGAAACGCATGGGGAATTTACGATATCCGGGGAAACGTCCACGAATTCTTGCTTGACACTTTCTCTACAGACATCTCCCTTGATATAGATCACAATACTCGTATGTTCATGACCACAATGAACACGAAGTGGGAAGGAATGGATACAGACCCACTCTTCTGGAACGACTCCCCAAACGCGCATACGGCAATCGCTTGGAACTTATGGGCGGGAGACTATCAGGACGAAATTTCAATCGCGGCGAGAGATTTTAACCGAGGCCGTAATTGCGGTTTCCGGTTAGTAATCGGACCGGATCTTGTGAAGGAGAAGAAGTCCCGGTAAAGCGAGAGACAATATGGACACGAAGACTGACAGGATGTTTTCCGCAGGAGATATTATCCATGGCTACATAGTCGAGACATCACTCGGCAAAGGTAGCATCGGATCTGTTTATCTCGTTCGCCACACTGTACTGGGTACCAGCTTTGCGATGAAGATACTTGACCGGGGCTTGGCGGAGGGAAATGCCCAATATGTAAAGCGGTTCTTGAGGGAAGCTATTCTGGCATCCCGCATAAGACATCCAAATCTTGTCGCAGTTCATGATGCCGGATATGATGACAAGCACCAAGTATATTACATCGTCATGGATTACATACAGGGACGTACGTTGCGCCGGATGCTTTCGTTGTCCGGATGCTTCTCCGAGAAGGAGGCCGTGCGTATAATCTCGTGCGTCGCCAATGCGCTTGACGCGGGACAGCGATTCGGAATGGTCCATAGGGATATCAAGCCGGGAAACATCATGGTGACTGACGATGGCGTCGTCAAGCTCATAGACTTGGGTATCGCTAAAGTTTCCGAGAGCGTCGATTCTCTCAGGACCATGGGAAACACTGTGTTTGGAACGCCAGCTTACATTTCGCCAGAGCAGGCGATGGACTCCAGTACGGTCGATGTGCGGTCGGACATCTACAGCCTGGGAATCGTCTTTTTTGAGATGTTATGCGGCCATAACCCGTATGAAGGTAAAAGTTTCAAGGAAATCATACGTAATCTGCTCTCGCCGGATCCACTGCCCGATATCCAGACATTCAATGCGCAGGTCTCTCCGAAAATTTCAGCGGTGATTAAATTGATGTGCGAAAAGGCTCCAAACGAAAGAATTGCGTCTCCGGCGGCATTGCTTGCGGTTTTAGCCAAACTTGGCTACGGAGAGGCCGAGCGCCCAAACGCTTTCATCGGTGACACCGCCGCACCAGACTCGAATAGAAACGGTACCCTTTCTGGACTGGACGGTGACAGGGCGGTTGAGGATTTTCTATCCGGACGGAGAAGAGTTCGTTTGTTTAAACGAATCGTGACGGGGGTTCTGGCTGCCCTGGCGGTTTTCGGCATCGTCTGGGCGGGTATTCGTTTTTTTTCGTGCTGACGGACACGTCACGAACAGGGGTGAGGTCATATGTCGAATGATCATGGCATAAATCCGCTCAAGGCGGGAGACCGCTTTGGCGACTACGTGGTGGAAAAACTGCTCGGAAAGGGCGGTATGGGGACGGTCTATCTTGTCCGGACCTCCAAGGGGGCGCAATTTGCCATTAAGGTGATGCACCCAGACAAAATGACCCACGAGTTGCGCAGCCGCTTCGCGAGCGAAGCCGAGTTTGCGAGAGAGATCCGGCACAAAAATCTGGTGCCCGTGTATGACTTCGGACAGGATCCTGATACCGGATTGTGCTATATTATCATGGAATATGTGTCCGGGGGCAGCCTTACCGACATGATCAAGAAGTGCGGACGAATCCCGCCCGCCGATGCCGTAAACATAACCATGCGGATTGCCGCCGCCCTTGACGTGGTGCACAGGAACGGAATCGTCCACCGTGACGTCAAGCCTGACAATATCTTGTTCGCCAAGGACGGCACACCGATGTTGACCGATCTCGGCGTAGCGAAATTTACGGACGGCATAATGACCACGATGACGATGACCGGCATTATTGTCGGAACGCCCGCGTATATGTCTCCGGAGCAGCTGATGGATTCGCATAAGATCGATGCCCGGTCCGACATCTATTCTCTCGGCGTCGTTCTTTACGAGATGCTTGCGGGAAAGCGCCCCAACGACGGGTGCACTGCAGTGCAGCTTATGGCTAAAGCCATCAGGGGTGAGCCTCTGCCGAATGTGCGGACGGTTTGTCCGGAGGTATCACCGCCTATTGCGCACATACTCGCGAGTATGTGCGCACCGCAGCCAGACGAGCGACCCGCCACGGCTATGGCGGCGGCGACACTGCTCCGAAAGGCGGCGACGGGAAAGTTTCCTGTGAGGATTAAACGCCCTACTTCCGAGGCAGCTGTATCAAACAAAAATAGACGAGGTTTGCTCCTTAAGGTTGTTGCGGCTGTATCAGTTGCCATTGTTGCCTGTGCCGTTGCGCTTTATGCAGCGTTTTTGTATCAGCCTAAAGGAGACGACAGTTTCGGTGGTACGGCACCTACAGTGGACACAACTGCTACAACCGATGTTTCTCAGCCTAAGGGAGACGACAGTTCCGGCGGTACGGCACCTACAGTGGACACAACTGCTACAACCAATGTCTCCGTAGAGACGGATGCAAAACCAGACAGGAAAGATCGTGCCATTTATGTCGGCAAAAAACCTGCGCAAAGTGCATCGGATGTGCTGAACGCCGAAATTGACGGGACGACATGGTCTTACACGCTCGAGGATGGCGAGGCCGTGATATGGCGCGGGGAGGACAAATATGATGGGACTCCGGCAGTGTATCCGCTTCCCGTAGGGCGGTTGGTCGTTCCGCCTTATCTTGATGGGCACAAGGTTGTTGCTATCGGAAATCTTGCCTTTTTCAGATGTGATAGAATGACAGAGGCAGTCTTGCCGGAGTCCGTCAAAGCGATATGTTATAGGGCGTTCTACGGGTGCAGTTATTTGTCTTCCATAAAAATGCCATCCCATCTTGAAATAATCGGTCCCGGCGTCCTCGATAAGTGCCATGCCTTGACGGAAATAGACATCGGAGCTTGCCGTAATCTAGACGGTGCAGGGCTGGTATTCGGCGATTGCCGGTCATTGGCGAGGGTTTACGCGACCGGGAACACGGAATATGCCGAACGAGACGGGGTGTTGTATGACCATGATTATCGCGAGCTGGTGTTTTATCCAAGGACCCGGCAAACGTTTGACATCCCTCCTACGGTTGCGGGTATTGGTCCCGGTGCCTGTTGGGCATGCAGACGTTTGAAGTCGGTAAGGTTGCCAGTCAATGTGAAGAGAGTGGCACAATATGCATTTAATAAGTGTGATTTTTCTGAGTTTTACAGCGAAGGGGTGGTTCAGGTCAGTTTTGGGGTGTTCAGGGGTAATCCTAGTCTCACTCGCGTGACCTTTCCGGCGAGTTTGAGTCGGATAAACACTTGGAGGCAATTCATCGATTGTCCAAAACTTCGGGAAGTGGTTTTTCTTGGGGATGCTCCGGTTGTGTACAAACAGGGAAACCCACTCTTCGGTGACACGCCTTTGTCGTTGAAGGTTGTGGTGCAACGAGGGAGCAAGGGGTGGAAATTTAAGGGTTCAGACGAGTTGCCGGAAGTTTGGCCGTTGGAGGATGGGAAGGATGCCCGTTCAATACACTATGTTGATACTCCTTGATGGCGCTATAGACGGATACGAATTAAGTGCCTCTCCAGACGTGTAGCAGGTTCTGCCGTTATTATTTGAATGTGCTCTGCCATTACGCTGATGTTGTTTGACGCTTGCATATTATGGAACGGGTGTGGTATCATAACCGCCAATGATTAACGGAAGCCCGTGAAAACCGGGCGCGGTCGCGCCGCTGTAACCGGATACGCCCCCAATCGCGCCATTGCCCCTCGGATGAGAAGGCCGGGGGAAGGACAGGCCGGAGGGCAGAAGACGAATCGCCGGAACGGAGTTTCGGGTGGAGCGGCGTTCCTTTCTGGGTTAACCTTGGCGTAATAAGGAAAACTCTAATGAAAAAACCGCTGTCAAACTTTTTTATGCTTGCAGCCACGGTCGGCGTATGCTGTCTAGATTCGGCGGCATGGGCGTCGACCAACCTCCCGCCGGTGCTGGTGGAGGCCGGCCGGGTGGGTAAAACCGCCACCGAGCTTCCCGCCTCGGTTCAGGTGATCACCGCCGAAGAGATCGCCGTTTCGGGATGCAAATCCACCGTTGAGCTGCTGGAAAAAAAGGCCAACCTGCTGGTGCGCAAGATGAACGCTAATCCGGCATTCAGCCAGATCGCGATGCGCGGGTTCGGCGAGAACTCTTTTGGACGTACTTTGGTGCTGGTGGACGGCGAACGCCTCAACAACCCCGATATGTCAGCACCGAACCTAACCCGTATCCCGATTGACGTCATCAGCCGGATTGAGATTATCCATGGCCCGCAAACGGTGTTGAACGGTGACAACGCCACCGCCGGCGTGATAAACATCATCACCTCCGAGGCTGACCATTATGACGACAAGACCACAGTCGGCGCGGCCGTCGGGAGTTACGACACCTACCGCGCGCACTTTGCACATCGCGGCGGTTGGGCTGAAGAGGGGGTCTCCTACCGCGCTTCGCTCGATTGGGAGAATTCCAACGGATACCGCGACAACGGCGGCTATACGCTTTGGAACGTCAACGCCGGAATCGCGAAAAATTGGGAGAACGGCAGCCGCGTTTCAATCGGGTCGTTCTACGGCTGCTACGACTACGAAATGCCGGGCAGCCTGACCTACGGGCAATACCATTCCGCGCACTCGCCCAGGACCGCCCAAACACCGGACGATTCCGCCCGCATCTATACCTACGGGTTGAACCTGTCGGCGCGCGGGTATTTTTCGGAGAAACGCTACCTTGAGGGGGCGCTTTCGCTGAGCCGCCGCGCCACGGATTGGGACAACGACGCCTACGCTTCGCACCTCGTTTACGACGTTTACCATTACACCTTCACCCCGCGCTATGTTGACAAGACCGAGTGGTTCGGCCACGAAAACACTTTCGCGGTGGGGGTGGACCTGCGCTATGAAACGCTGGACTACCTCTCCAAGGGTTATTCCTACGGCTACAAATACCGCGCGTCCCAGGATTTCAGCCGGTTGGCCTCCGGTGTTTACGTGCAGGACGAGTGGTTTATTACCGATGATTTGTCGTTGACCTTGGGCGCGCGCACTGAGCGTTTACATTCCCATTGGGATCCGAAACAGTCCGGCCGGTCGAACTGGAATGACCATGAGCGCGCCTATGAGGCGGCGTTGAATTATCGCCCGTCGGAGTGGTCGAAACTTTACCTGCGCGGAACTAGGTTTTATCGCGCCCCGTTCTGCGACGAGCTGAACTACGCCGCAAAGGCGCTGGATCCCGAAACCGGTTGCAGCGCCGAGTTTGGCGCGTCCGCGCAACCCGCCGAGGAGTGGCTTGCCGATGTCTCGCTCTGGACGATGTGGATGAAACACGAGCTGTTCTACGACCCGGGCATCTACTACAACCGGTGGTGGGGGGCTAACGTCAACTCGCCCGCCCGCACCCGCCGTATCGGGTTGGACGCCATGTTGCGTTGGGAGCGCGAGAAATTCGCTTCCGCTTCGCTGTGTTACCGCTACGCGGACAGCCGGTTCACCGAGGGCGAATATGACAGCAATCATACCACGCTCGCCCCGCACCATCTGATTCGGCTGCAGGGTGAAATTTGGGCGACCGATTGGGTGGCGCTTTTCGCCGGTGTGCGCGAGGTGTCCAGCCAATATCTGGCCGGGGATTACGGTAACGACTACCCGAAACTCAAGCCTTACGCGCTGTTCGATTGCGGCGTCCGCCTCTATCTCTTAGGCGATAAGCTTGACGACCGCCTGATAGTGCAGTTCGCCGTGGACAATCTGACCAACCGCAAATACTGCGATTTCGCCGGCGCGTCTGGCGGCGACACTTACTACTATCCCGCCGAGGGCCGTTTCTACGCGCTCTCCGCCCGTTACGAGTTCTAACGGCCAAAAGTTCGCAATAGTCGGGTTGTAAAAAGTGCGTCCTTTTCCGTACGAGGCCGCGACGGAATGCGCCATAACAAATATTGCGGCTTGTTTTTTTCCGGGTTCCGTGCTAAACTTACGGTTGATTTTTCCAAGGAGACAAAGGCATGGAATACTTTCTGCTGATTGTAAGCGCGATTCTGGTGAACAACTTCGTGCTTTCGAAGTTTCTGGGCATTTGCCCGTTTTTGGGAGTGTCCAAAAAGATCTCCACCGCCCTTGGCATGTCGGGCGCGGTGATTTTCGTCATAACCATCGCGTCGGCGGTCACTTGGTGCTTGGAGAAGTGGCTGCTGGAACCGTTGGGGCTGGCAAAATTTTTGGAAACCCTCTCCTTCATTTTGGTGATCGCGGCACTGGTGCAGCTGATTGACATTGTGATGAAACGTTTCGCGCCACCGTTGCACGCGGCGTTGGGCATCTTCCTGCCATTGATCACCACCAACTGCGCCGTGCTGGGCGTGGCGGTGCTGAACATGAAGGAGGGCAACGGATTCTTCAAGTCCGTGGTGTTCGGCTTTGCCGCGTCGGTGGGCTTCTCGATGGCCCTGCTGATTTTCACCGGGCTGCGCGAGAAAATCGAGCGGGCGAATCCGCCCCGCTGTTTTCGCGGCGTGGCGATTGCGCTAGTCACCGCCGGCTTGCTGAGTTTGGCCTTCATGGGATTCAACGGATTGGTAAAGTAAAAAAGGTGGCAATAAAGGGTATTGTTCGCCGTGTCCGCTTATTCCCGAAGTTTTTGAAAGCGGGGCGTATATAAGCAAATTGTACCGCATGGGCGAAGTGGTTTGGCCGGACTCTTTGGGCGAAGGGGAGCTTCATTATGAATGCGATAACAGTGTCAACTTTGTGTGTCGGCGGCATCGGATGCGTAAGCGCGTTGGCGCTTGCGGTGGCCGACAAGTTTTTGAGCGTTAAGGAGGACCCGCGGATCGGTCAGGTGGCCGATTTGCTGCCCGGCGCGAATTGCGGCGGCTGCGGTTTCGCCGGATGTGCGGACTACGCCAAGGCGATCGTCACCGGCGGGGCGGAGCTGAACTGCTGTGCGCCGGGAGGTGCGGAGGTGGCGGGCAAAATCGCCAAATGCCTCGGCCGCGATGCGGTCGACGTGGTTAAAAAAGTCGCGGTGGTTATGTGCGGCGGCGATTCCACCAGCGCGGTGCGGCGGTTTGCCTACAACGGAATCAACGATTGCGCGGCGGCGAACAGTACGGGCGGCGGCGACAAAGGTTGTACTTACGGCTGTCTGGGGTACGGCTCCTGCGCGCGGGCGTGCCCGGCCGGCGCGATTGAAATTGCAAACGGCATTGCCCGGGTGGTCAAATCCCGCTGTATCGGTTGCGGCAAATGCGCCACTGTATGTCCGCGCAAGCTGATCAAACTGGTTCCGGCTTCCGAAACCGTGCATGTGCGCTGTTCCTCCAAAGACAAAGGCCCGGCGGTGAAAAAAGTGTGTGCCAAAGGCTGTATCGGCTGCCGCCTTTGCACCAAGTTGGGAGATCCCGGCGCGTTTTCCGCCGACGGGTTCCTCTGTGCCCGCGACTATTCCCAACCGCTCACCAAGGCCGATGACGTTATCGCCAAATGTCCCGGACACTGTATCACGAAGGATGCCGATTAACCATGAAAATCATCAACTCTCCATTCCATTTTAAAGGCGGCATCCATCCGCAGTATCATAAAGATCTCGGCGACCGCGAGGCGATTCGCGAACTGCCGTTGCCCGCTAAGCTGACGGTTCCGATGTCCATGCATTTGGGCGCGCCCGCCAAACCGGTGGTTAAGGTCGGCGATATCGTAAAGGCCGGGCAGCTTATCGCCGAGGCGGGCGGTTTCATTTCCGCGCCCGTCCACGCCCCGGCAGCCGGACGGGTAAAGTCGATCGATCAAACTGTCACCGCCCCTGGTCGGTCCTGCCAGGCGATAGTGATCGAGACTTCGCCGGAGCAGGAGTGGGAGCTGATGCCCCCGATTCCGGATTGGGGTTCCGCAGATCCGAAAACCCTGCTTGAGCGCATCGGCGCGGCCGGGGTGGTCGGAATGGGCGGCGCGGGTTTCCCGACCAAAGTAAAACTTTCCCCGCCGCCGAACAAGCCGATTGACACCATCATCCTGAATGGCGCGGAGTGCGAGCCTTACCTTACCGGCGATAACCGGATGATGGTTGAGCACGCCGACCATATCGCGGTCGGAGCACAGATTATGCGCCGCATTCTCGGCGCCGAAAAGCTCCGCGTGGCCATCGAGGACAACAAGCCAGACGCCATCGAGGCGATGGCTAAGGCGTTTGAGGGCGTGGACGGCGATGTGGCGGTAGTGCGTCTCCACACGGTCTATCCGCAAGGTTCGGAGAAACACCAGATTTACGCTGTTACCGGACGCGAGGTGCCGCGCGGCGGCCTCCCGATGGATGCCGGGTGCGTGGTGGAGAATGTCAGCACCGTTTACGCGATTTACGACGCGGTGGTCAACGGTCGCCCCCTGACCCGGCGCGTGATCGAGGTTACCGGCGAGGGCGTGGCTCATCCCGCGAATCTGATGGCGCCCTTTGGCGTTTCCTACGCCGAGATGATTGAAGCCTGCGGCGGTTACGTCGGTAAGCCCGCCAAGCTGATTTCCGGCGGTCCGATGATGGGGTTCGCGCAAGCCAACGGCGACATCCCCTGCGGTAAAACCACCGGTGGCATTTTGGTGCTGCCCCCACGGGAGGTCTCCAACTTCACCTCCCAGGCTTGCATCAGCTGCGGTCGTTGCGTGGACGCTTGCCCGATGCGGTTGATTCCGTCCGAACTCTCCCAGTTGATTGAGGCGGAGGATATTGACGGCGCGGCGAACATCTCGCTGATGGATTGCGTGGAGTGCGGTTGCTGCGCCTGGGTGTGTCCGGCGCATCGCCCGCTGGTGCAGCATTTCCGGCGCGGCAAGGCGATTGTAAACGCGAAGCGCGCGGCAGAACGCGCCAAACAGCAGGAAGCTGCGAAAAAATAGGCTTGGAAAGGATTTCCGATGAACCCCGAAGTTAACCCGAATCTGTTGATGGTAAGTTCCTCACCGCATGCCCATTCCGGCGCGTCAGTGCGGCGAATCATGCTGGATGTGCTGATTGCCCTGACTCCGGCCTTTTCCGCCGCTTGCTGGTTCTTCCGCCTTAACGCGTTACGGCTCACCGCAACGTGCGTTTTGACCTGCTTGGCCACGGAATGGGTCTGCCGCAAGCTGATGAAACGCGAAAACTCGCTGGGCGACCTCAGCGCCGCCGTGACTGGCGTGTTGCTGGCGTTCAACCTGCCGCCGGAACTCCCCACATGGATGGCGGTGGCGGGCTCGGTTTTTGCCATTGCCATCGCCAAGCAGGTGTTTGGCGGTCTAGGCTACAACCCCTTCAACCCCGCGCTGGCGGGCCGCGTTTTTATGCTGATCTCCTTTACCGGCGCGATGACCACTTGGAGCCGTGCAAACTGGTCCTACAAGCTGGCGGCAGCCGCACAGGATGCTGCAACCGCCGCCACCAGCGCGGCTGGCGGGCTGGCGGACGCGCTCACTACCGCCACCCCGCTTGGGATGGCCAAGGCGGTGCTGAAGAGCGGGCAGGCGATACCAGGCTTCCAGCCATCGCTGTTTACCGACTTTTTCTTCGGGGCGAATCTTAACGGATGTGTCGGCGAGACTTGCTCGATTGCTCTGTTGGCCGGGGCGGTTTACCTGTTGGCCCGCAAGGTGATTTCCTGGCACATTCCGGTGGCCTACCTTGCCACGGTGTTCGTTTACGCTTGGGTGCTCAAAATCTGCTGTCCCGGATCCGCTTTGCCGCCGATGGCGCACCTGTTGTCGGGCGGGCTGTTTTTGGGTGCGTTTTTCATGGCGACCGACATGGTGACTTCGCCCATCACCAAGAAAGGTATGTTGGTTTTCGGTATTGGTTGCGGCGTCATCACCATGCTCATCCGCACTTCCAAAACCGGCGCCTACCCCGAAGGCGTGAGTTTCGCGATTTTGATTATGAATTCGCTCACCCCGTTAATCAACCGCGCCACCCGTAACCGGGTATTCGGCGCCAAAAAGGCTTAAAACATGAACGAGATGCCTAAACTGATAGTCATTTTGACCGTGATTTGCTGTGTCTGCTCGGCATTGCTCGCGGCGGTGTTCAAACTCACCGAGGGGCCGATTGCCCAGTCGCTGGAACTGCGCACCGCCAAGGCCGCGCAGCTGGTGCTGCCGGCTGGATGTGCAATCCCGGAAAAAGCGGAGCGCGACGGCGTAAGTTATTTCGTCGGCAAGCGCGATGGTAAAACCGTGGCCGTGGCGATTGAGGGGCGTTCCAACAACGGTTACGGCGGCGAGGTCCGTCTGATGGTCGGCCTTGGCACCGACGGCAAGCTGGTAAGCTTTGAGGTGGTGCAGGCTTCGGAAACCCCCGGGCTGGGTTCAAAAATGAAGGACGACGCTTTCAAGAAGCCGATTCGCGGGCGCGATTTTTCCAAGCCCTGGAAGGTAAAAAAAGACGGTGGCGATGTTGACGCCATCACCGCCGCCACCATTTCTTCGCGCGCCGCCATGGAGTGCATTGCCGATGCCGTGGCGAAGTACGAGCGCATTAAGGAAGCGTTGTAGGCGGCTAGACAAAACGGTGGATTACGGCGGTAACCACCCCGAAAAGCCGCAGTTCCTCATACCCCCGGAAACGGATCGGTTGGTATTTCGGGTTTGCCGCTTCCAGCCGTACCCCTTTGGCGTCACGGCGGAAGAATTTTACGGTAAACTCGTTGTTCACTCCGGCGATGATAATTGAGCCGTCCCGCGCGTCAAGGCTCCGGTCCACCACCAGAATGTCGCCGTCGCGAATCCCTGCGCCTTCCATCGAATCGCCAGCCGCCCGCACGAAGAATGTGGCGATCGGGTGGCGAACCAGCAGTTCGTTCAGATCCAGCGCTTTTTCTTCATACTGCTCCGCAGGCGACGGGAAACCCGCCGTAACGGCAGTCGCCATCAAAGGCGGCGCGTTTTTCCCGTTGTCGCGCCCGCGAGGTTCCGCACCACGTTGGCCCCCGCTGCGGCGATTACCATCATCACGGCCATTGCTGCCGCTCGCGTCACCATCGAATTTCATCAGCCTGCTCCTTTTCAATTAACAACAATGTCTGCCGTCAATTCCGGCCTTCTCCAAATGCTCCAGCGCCTCGCCAATCTTCCCGCCCTTTCCTGCATTGATGGCTTCCGACGCTTCAGAAACCGACAACGGACGATCTACAAGCGCGCGTATAATTTTCCCTGATAGAGTTGGCAGCTTCGTTATGACATCCGAAAACATCTCATCAAAGTCTATGCGGAGAATCGAATTCGGGCGAAACGCCAGCCGCGCAATGTTCGCCACAGCGGAATCTCCTGGCGCAATTTCCTTCAAGTGCCATCAAGTCACCAATTTCATTTTCTCTGTCAAAGAAGTCCATAAGAGTCCTTTCTTCAAGAACAAAAGATATTGTATCATTAACTGTTTCTTATGTCTATCGCAACAGGTTCACCTAAATGGATTTTTGACTATTAGGTGAACTTAATTGCACAAGAATTCTGGTTCCTATTTGAAGATTTGGCGAATAGGTGAACCCAGGCCTCATGCGAAGCCACGTTCACATACGTTATGATCTCGCGAACTACATTCGGGTACTCTGTGCTGATTGCGCTCATATCATCGAGTGTGAGAAGTCAGTCCTGCTTGAAAGACATATCCAAGGCATCTCTTTCTCGCGGGGAACGCAAAAATGTACGATGAACGATCCAGGAGCGTAACCTGCCGAAAGGGTGGCGTCCACTCCATGGTTGAAATCATCGTAGTCGCCGAGAACACGACTGTTGGAAATAGCGACAAACTTGCCGTTGTATTTCGGCAAAAGCGAGTCGCAGAAATTCATCAGCCAGGTCCAATCATGGGCCGAATAGCCGTGTCCCTCCGTGGGGCGGACATAGGCGAGATCCCTGCCGACACAGGGGTGTCGTAATCGGCGGGGAATGGATTGTCGGGCTTGAATCACGTGCGGTACTGGCGGCGGATGCCGAAACCCGCCAACGTCACCCCCTCTTCCAGCTTCTCGGCAACAAACGCCTCAGGCCTGGGCGGTTCCTGTCCGAACATCTACTTCGCGAAGATCTCCAGAATCTCCCGGCGGCGGCGCGGCCAATCCGCCGGAGACGTCACCTTCGTCCCATCCAAGAAGGTCAGCGGATCCTCCAGCGTATACGGGGCGATTTTCGCGACATCATAGTTCGGTTTGTCGTAATCCGGCCGGGCCGCTAACACGTCTCCGAAACAGACGCCCATCAGCCCGGCCAAAAGGATCCTTCCCGCGTTTCCCATTGCGCTTCCCCGATCAGCGAACAAAGATTATGCCTCCGGAATCGATGTATAGGCCATCCTCCTTCTTGACGACATACCAATTACCCGGAATATCACTCATGATAAAAGTGATGTTGCCAATGTTAACGGGCTTCGTCTCATTTGTCCATGAGATTAATGGCACCTTCGCCGAAGGCTGTCGTTTCCCGATCTTTATCGTCACAGTTGCGCCATCAGCGAATTTGAGCGTGTTGTCACCACTTGTGAATGACGATACCACATCCAACGGACTCGTCCTCGCTGAAAGGTCAATCGTCGCGCCGTCCGTAATCGTCGCACCGTAATAACAGTTATGTGCGGACGGTTTGAACGTGCCACAGACCTTCAATACGGCTGTGCCGGTATTGGATGTTCCCTCGTAATTGGCATGATAGTCATGCACGGTGAGCGGCGCATATAAAGTTAGCGGGCATTCCACGATAAAGTCTGTATGAGACGCATTGTTTTCACCTTTCGAACCCTCCGCTCCGCTGTCACCTGTCTGAAGCGAACCCTCACCGTGAAACCGTATCCGTCCGGCGGACACGGCCGTGTTAATCAGGTAAAAGAAATGTGACGAAGCGATCGTCACATCAAGCAAATTCCCGGCAAGGTCGAGTTCCGTCGCCGCGTATCCGTTGCCGACATAACCCCAGTTTCTTCTGGCGTTGAAGTACGAGTCCGCCGAAAGACGGATCGTCTTGAACTGACCGTAACCGCTTCCCACATCGGCGCCGGTATTGCACAATGTTCCGCCATTAAGCACGAACTCGTGGTTGTTATAATTTCCCGTTCCGCTCACGTCCATCACGGCGTTCGTATTGATTAACACGCGGGTATTGTACGCTCCGAGCGGATGTGCATTGCCATTCACCCCAATCTTAAGGGTACCGGCTTTCACCTCAGTTCCGCCACCGTATGACTGGTCGGTTTTACAAGCCCCGAACGTACCTTCCCCTTCCTTGACGAGTTTCACGGCTCCGGACAGGACGAGCTGGTAATTCAACCAAGTCTCTCCCTGATCGACATCCACATGCAGTTCGCTCGCGCTCTCATCCGTCGCTGACACAGTGGAAGTAACCGTTCCCACGCCAACAACAAGCTTTTTTAGATGCAGATTATGCCCTGCGAGATCGACCGTACCCTGCAAGCTTGTATTGGGGGGCAACCCCCGCCAGTCACAGTCTGCTCCGAGAATACAGTCACGGACAGTTATGGACTGGCTCTCCAACGTTTTATCGACAGGAAGCTGCAGATTCACTGATGTCCCCTCGATAATCACCTTCGAATCGGATGTCGGCAATGCGTTCTCCACAACATCACCGAATCCGTTCAGACACGTCCAATTCGCGGCGTTGTCCACGGATCCATCATTCGCGCCGCCATTCCATGTCGCCATGACAATAACAGACGGATCCTGCACACAAATGAGAAACGAGTCAGGATTGGACATTGTGTCAAAGTCCGCCTTGACGCGGTCGGCCGTATGGACGCCATTGTACATCCGCACCTCATCGTACCGACCGTACCAGCCGATGCCATACCCGCCCAGAGCGCCGATCATGAAACCGTAGTCGCTGAAGGTACAGGCGGCGATCGAACCCGAGGTTGCTGCCACGCCATTCACGTAGAGAGTAGCTATGCTACCATTGTAAGTCACGTAAATATAATCCCAGTTATTGACGATGTCAGGCACTTCTACCGGAGGCAGTTGTTGGGATGACATCCCTCGGACAGTATTCAGAGTAGTAGCGGTATTGGGACCAAATTCCACTTCCCAACCAGCCACATCATTATTTCGGGGGCCGGCATAATGCCGTTGAGCGATCAGCCGGGAATAATAGCCAACGGTTCCGGTTGCGCGAAACCACCCGCCAATCGAGAATCTGGCAAAATCAGTTATCGCCGAGGAATAGTCGGGCACTTTTAATCCGTTCGCGTTATTATCAGCGGTTGACACTTGATTAACGCGGCTTCCGCCCACCACACCATCAGGGTCGGCCACCATGTGCGAAACGTTCCCGTTTCCATAAACAACCGACGGCACCGCATCAAACCCGTTTCCGGTAACATCCGGCTCGTTTTCGGCGCCACTCGCCATACCCATGTGCCACACACCCACAAAGCCGTTCCAAGTGTCTGACGCCGTACAAGTCTGTTCGGCAGTCCGCGTCTCGCCCCAGTGCATCGTTATCTCGGAGGCCTCTTCAGCAACGGGTTTCACGCTTGGGATTTTGACCCACACGAAAGAATTGCCTGAGGCGTTCCACGTATCAACCTCATGCGGAATCAGATTGCCGTCGGAATCGGTGAACCAGATATCGGAACCGTCGCTGGAAACACAGTCGGCATAATGGAAACCGTATGCGCCATCGGACAACTTGACAAGAGCCTGAAAGTCCGTCAGTGTTGATGTGCCCGTGTATCCGCTGCACGAAAGCGACACGGACTTCGCCTCTGCCCTTACCGTCGGCGGCAGCATCGTACCAACAGCCAGAATCAATACTACCAACGGCACAATAAAACTACCGATCTTCCCCTTTGCGGTCACTCCCACGCCGAACCGCACATACGGATTCTCAGAAAACTTCTTTTTCTCAATCGCCTTTCTTGTTGTCATGGATTTGTCCCTTTCATTGATTGGTGAGAGTGCTTCACGCACATTGTTCCGGATAAACAAAGAGACAAGAGACGAAATCCAGTTCTCGTCCCTTGTCTCAAATGGAAATGATGCGGCGGGTATAAAATGCCTACGTAAGATGCCGAATGCCCGGCGTTAAAAAACGGCTGATTGGGGGATGGCCGTCCAGCGCGGCGTATATGCCGCGCCACGGGCCCTACATCGCGTCCCTCAAGGGCGCGTGGGGGGGGGGGCTATAAATACGCGAAGCCCGCACAAGCGCGTTCCCGCGCCCGTCCGCCGGACCTTGTTGGCAAATGCTGCGATGTTATGGATGGCGGTAGTCATTGGTTCAAAGCTTTTCTAATTCTGCGGCGGTCAGGCCGGTTGCCGCCGCGATTTGTTCTGCAGTCAATCCCATGGCTTTCAGGTTACGGGCAGCTTGGAGAAGTTTTTCTTTACCCTCTCTCAATCCTTCCGCCCTGCCTTCTGCTTTGCCTTCTGCCAAACCTTCTTCAAGGCCTTTCGCCCTGCCTTCCGCCAAGCCCTCTTCAAGGCCTTTCTTGAACGCTATCTTGCTTCGACGCTCAGGTTCCGCCATTATTTCTTTCTGTACGCGCACCGCATCCCAGAAGAGATCGTAGCCCATCAGCTGCGCCTGGCTGTACGCCGCCGTCTTTACGAGTTCGACGGCCTGCGAAATCTCCTTGGACTCCATCAGTTCTGGCGGAACGCTGTCGGTCGCGTTGTTAATCTCGGTGAGAAATCGTAGCCACAGCACAGCCATCTTGCGTTCCGCAATGCTTTGAGGCTTAAATTTCGGTAACTCGACGAATACGATGTGAAGCCCCTTGATGACCTTGTTCGTGTACTTCTCATGCACCACCTTGTAGTGGTGGATGAACTCAGGGACATCCTTCTCCATGACCGCGTCCACCAGGTTGAGCGAATAGACCGGACGAAGCTCGGAATATTCATCACCGCGCTCCAGCTGATCGACGTACACCTTAGCGGAGTTGAAGAGTACCCTGTTCTTGAAGGCCGCCGTCCAGCACATCTGCATCTCGACAATGAACCGGCGTCCGTCCCCCGTCTTGCAGAACACATCGACGATGCTGTTCTTCTCAAGGGACGTTCGGGGCAGCAGTTCCGGCGACATGTACTCAACATCGGTTATCTCTTGCTCGTCAGGCAACGGCAAAAGAGAATTCAGGAGGCTCGCGACGAGATTCGGATGCTCGCCGAAAACCCTCTTGAATGTCAAATCCGCCTTTGGATCGAGATACTTTACCATTTGTTTGTCCGGCTTTACGCTTGGGAATGCACTTTCCCCACACGAAAAAACGCAAGTATGATACCAATTCCAACCGACGGTTTCAAGCGTAAAAAGCTGGGTGGCGGAAAACGCGGACTTGGCAAAGTGTCGAAGTCGGGATGGACAGCGGGCCATTAATATGGTATATTTTGTTTGTCGGGTTAAATAGGAAAGGGGTTGGCTGATGCGGTTGTTACGTTCGTTCGCCACGTTGCTGCTGGTGCTGTTTTTCGGCATTGGGGGCACCTTGTTTTCCTATCTGGTGTTGCCGTGGATGCGCCCTCATTCCCAAGCGGCGCTGGGCGCGGTGCGCGGGATGTGGCAACTCCTTGTGTGGGCGATGGCGTTTCTGGGGCTGGCCAAGGCGGATTATTCAAACCTGCCGGCGGTGCGGGGGCGGGTAATAGTTGCCAACCATCCCTCGCTGCTGGATGTGGTGCTGTTGACCGTGGGGTTCCCCGGATCTTTCTCAGTGGCGAAACGCGGGCTAACCAAAAATCCTACCGTTCGACAGATTGTCCGTTTGGTGTTTCTGCCTGACGATGAAACGCTTATCGAACAGGCGCGCCCGCTTTTGGCGGCCGGATACAACGTCGTTATTTTCCCCGAAGGCTCGCGTTCGCCATTGAGCGGCGGATTCCGTAAATTCAGGCGCGGCGCGGCCCAGTTGGCGTACCGGACCGGCGCCCCGGTGTTGCCGGTGCGCATTGAAATGAACGAACGGCGGCTTGGTAAGGGGCAACCGGTTTGGGAGGTCGGTTCGCGGTGCCTTCGTTACCGGTTGACCGCGTTGCCGGAGATTCTTCCGCCGCCGCCGGATCCTGCGGTCTCGCCGCATCGGACGGCAAGCGAGCTGACCCGAAAAATTTTTGAAGCGTTGTCGACTTGAAAATACGGCTTACTCTTTTCCCATCGCTCTCACTTAGGGAGCGTGGGCCGCGCTTTCTTTGCCGCCTTTTTCGCCGGTCTTAACCCGTTTCAGTTCCGCCGCGTCCGCCTGTACCGACACCGACCGTCCGATCATTTCGATGTTAATCACCACTCGCTGGCTTCCCTTGCCGCGAACTTCCTCCACCAGCCCGATGATTCCCATGAAAGGACCGCTGGTGATCTCCACCCGTTCACCCTTTTTCAGTGGCGGGCCGGACACCAGATCCGGCTTGGCTTTCAGCGCCCGGCGCACCATCACCAGACTCCTCGCCAGCGACATTGAACTGGCCGGCTCCAAAATGCCGGCCAGACAGTTGGTTTCAAGCAACTGCAGCCGCTGTCCGGGCCGTTTGAGGTTCACGAACAGATAACCGGGAAACAGCGGAAATTGCACTGACACCGTGCGGCGTTGAATCTTGCGGCGGACCTCGGAGAGCGGGAGAAAATAGCTGATGTCATAGACATCACAGTATTGGGCGACTTTCTTTTCGGTTCTAGGTTTAAGAAAAAGCACTTTCCACGCCATCTCGCAGTCCCGACCGAAAAAAGAATGGAGCGAGCTAAGGGATTCGAACCCTCGACAACCACCTTGGCAAGGTGGCGCTCTACCAACTGAGCTAAGCTCGCCCGGAAAAACATACGCCGGACATCGTCCGGCTTAACCCGCCTTGCGGAACATATATGGTAGGGGTGCAGGGACTCGAACCCTGGACCCAGTGATTAAGAGTCACTTGCTCTACCAACTGAGCTACACCCCCACATGGAGCGAGCTAAGGGATTCGAACCCTCGACAACCACCTTGGCAAGGTGGCGCTCTACCAACTGAGCTAAGCTCGCCTTTTGTCCCGAAAGAACGTGCGAAACTGTACCATAATCGTGGGAACAATGCAAGCGGAAAATCAAAAATAATCGCTTTTTTATTTGGCCGGAAAATCTGGCGGAGGGCGGTTCGGGTCTTTTAAGGAATTGGCACCGATAACCGGTAGAACCCGTTCGTTTGGCCCTCCTGGGCTGGATAGCGGTTGGTAATGGCGGTTGGCGGCAGAAACGTCTGCACCGTTTCCCACGTTCCGGTGGGGTGTCCGCTATGTTGTAAGCGCTGGGTCCGGTTGGTTCCGCCGGTCCAAACCAAAGTCTGGTCCCGATACGAAATAAAACGCAATGCGGATTCCGCGTCGCGCGGATCGGTCCCGGCGTAATACTCTTCCCAGACGGCCAACCCGTCGCCGTCGTCATCGGCAAAAACCGCACTTTCAAGATCGCCGGAGTAGCCGTTGGCGGCAAGCCACGAAAGCGGCACCGCGTGGTTGGTGGTCAGGTTCTCGCTTTCTGTCGCGGCGGCTGCGGAAGGGACGCTCAAGTAGAGCGAAACCGCGCCGCCCGATTTGGAGGAGTATGCCACTTCGCGGGCGATAATCCGCACTTGGTAGATCCCCGGTTCCCCGGTTCCCAGCGTAATTCGTTCGGCGGTGTTTAAGGTGTCCGGGGCGTCTAGTCCGTTGGGATAAACCACATTGCCGCCGGGGGTAACCATCTGCAAGTCGTAATCGTTGACCAGCGCTTTCGCGGCGGCCTCTTCGGCCGGGTAATCCATCCACGCCAGCACGGCGGTAATCGGCGTTCCGGGTTCTGCCACGGTCACCGTGTAGGTGTTGGTCTTGGCGGGGACAACGGATATCATATCCGCCAGATAAACCGTGCGGTTGCTGGGGCAGAGTGTGCCGCCCAAATCCACCTGTCCCCAGCCTTCGGCGTTGTTCGGGGAAATTTCGGGGATTTCGCGCTGGCTGTCCGTTCCGTATTGTCCCGGTGTCAGGGATCGCGCGCCGCCCAGCATCATGGCTTTTATCAATGCCGCGCTCGGCGACCGGATCTCGGTTTTGTTGATCGCGTATTCCCGCAACAGCGCGGCGGCGCCCGCCGCCAGCGGCGTGGCCATGCTGGTCCCGCCGCAGAATAAATAGTTGGTGTTGTCGTTGACTTTTCCCCACAAGGTGTCGGACGCTTTGGTGGATCGCGTCGATATAATGTCCGTACCCGGCGCGACCACGTCGGGTTTTATGCGTCCGTCCAGAGTCGGCCCGCGCGAAGAAAACGCGGCCAATCCTTGATGCACCCCGTCTTTGGATTCCGAAATGTAGTCGTATGACAGCGGCTGTTTGGTGTAGCTGAAGATGCTCCACCGGTAACTGCTGTAACCGCCGGTGCCGTGTGGACGGTCGCTCTCCGCCGCCCCGACGGTTACGCAGTTTTTTGCGGTGGCGGGGGTCATGATGCTGTTGTCATCGATCACCCCGTTTCCCGGCGAGGTGTCGGCCCCGGAGTTTCCGGCCGCGAATACCGGGAGAAACTTCGGGTATGACCAACAATAGATGTCCACTTGGCGCGACGAGATGTCGTATTCGCCGAATTCCGTTGACACGCCCCAACTGGCGGAATGCAACCGGGCGCCGTAACGGTAGTCTTTTTGGAACATCTCGCGCACATCTTCAGGGATTCCGTAAATGTACCCTTCCTCATCGGCGTGGAAAGCGTGGTGGATTAAGCTGGCACCGTACGCGACACCGCGGTATTTGCCAGAACTCAGCGTGCCGTTGCCGACGATCAGTCCGGCGGTGTGGGTGCCGTGGCCATCGGTGTCGGCACCGGTGGAGGCATAATACATCCGCTCAATCCGGGACACCCGTCCCGAAAAGTCCGCCATCAGGGTGGCGGTGGAACCGGTGTCGATCCCGGTGTCGGAATGGCCGATCAACTGTCCGCTGCCGGTCAGCCCCAAGTCGTTCCAGACCGGCTTGGTGTTGAGGTGTCCGGGGTTGTGCGCCAAATCGGTCAAGAGTCTCGGACGTTCCCAGTATTGAATCCAGCGCACCTCGGAATCCGCCGCGAGTTTTCCCAGCTCCGAAAGCCGAACCGTGCCGCGCCACACCGGCTCTTCCCCGTCCGCCGTGACCCGTCGCACCTTCACCGGCACCTCGTCGTCAAACTCCGCCGCCATTGCCGCCAGCAAGGGTTGGATTTTGTCCGAGGGAAGGAACTCTTCCAATGCTCTGACCTGCGGATTGGCGGCCAACCGCCGGCACGCTTTAGGGGTGGCGGCAACCACCAGCGCGCGATGTGGAAGGTAACCGGTAATCCGCGCCCCGCACCGGATTACAGTCTGCCGCGCCGTCTCGTCCGGCACTTCTCGGAATTGCACCATCACCGGCACCGCGCCGTCTCGGTCCGGCCGGTTTGCGGTCGGAAACTTCAGCGGGGAAGGTGTGTCGGGGGTTACGATTCGGCGCGACCGCAGCAGAATCTGGTGCTCCGGCGGCACGGCTGGTGTTTCGCGGACCGGGTTTTCGCGGTAGGCGGTTTTAAAGTCGGACACCCGACGGGATGGAACGAAAAAATCCCCGGGCCGGGGGAGGCGCAATTCCTCAACCCCGGCATTCCAAACCGCAAACGAAAAAACAATCGCCAAACACCATGTCCGGATCATGTGGAAAACACCACTAGGCCGCCGCGTAAAACACGACAACGTTATGTCCGCGTTTGAACTTGGCGCGCACGGCGAAAAATCGCCGTTAGGCGCGGTTAAAGGCGTCGGAAGCGAACTTCCAGTTCAACAGCTTGCCCAGTACGGCGGCAGCGTAATCGGCCCGGCGATTCTGCCAATCCAGATAATAGGCATGCTCCCAAACGTCCAATGTCAGTAGCGGCGTAAGCGCCGGGTTGGTCAACGGGGTCTCGGCGTTCGGGGTGGAGATTACGGACAGCTTGCCCTTTTCGGAGACCAGCCAGGCCCAGCCGCTGCCGAAACGCTTCACCGCCGCGTCCGCCAGCGCCTTGACCAGAGCGTCGGCCGACCCGAAATCGCGGGTGACCGCCGCCGCGAACGCGCCGGTCGGCTCGCCGCCCGTGCCGGCCGGGGCGAGGCTCTTCCAGTAGAAGGTGTGGTTCCAGATCTGGGCGGCGTTGTTGAACACCGCCGCTGCGCCGTCCGCCGCCGATTTGCGAACGATCTCTTCGAGCGGAAGCCCGGCATAAGGGGTTCCGTCAATCAGTTTGTTCAGCGTTGCCACATAACCGGCGTGGTGTTTGCCGTAGTGGAACGATATGGTTTTTGCAGAGATTGCCGGCTCCAACGCGGTGTCGGCATAAGGCAGTTTTTCCAATACGATTTCGCTCATAATCCGTTTCTCCTTTTTTACGGGATCTGCGCCGGGGCACGAAAGCGCTCCGGCAGTCAAGGCGGTAGCCGCCACAAAAGTTCTTCTGGTTAATTTGTTCATGGGGGATTTATACCATAATTTCGCGGGCAAAAGCAAGCACTTGCTTTACCGCGCACCTTGTTACAGCTTCATGCTTTCGGAAACAATATCCATTGCGCGAAGCAAGCGGGTACGGCTGTTGGGGTTGGTGAAAAACCAAGGTGCCATCAGAAATCCTTTAAGGCGTTCCGGGGCGAGGTTTTTCTTGCAGAAGGCCACCAGCTTCGGGAAGTTCTCGTCGCATGACCAGTTCGAACCGCATGGGATTTGGTCGAATCCCGCCCGGTCAAGGTCAATGAACCCTTGGACGTGGGTCTTGGCGGAACCCTCAGCGTCTTCAAACTTGGCCCCGTAGTACCAGTTCGACTGCATAACGCTCTTGGGCATCTTTTTCAGGAACAGGTCTGGATGGTGCCAGTAGTAATCGCTCCAAATCCAAGGGCGCATCCCCAGTTTTTCCACCGTATCCACAAAGAACAGGAAATCGTGCCACCACAAGTCGCCCTGCCGCACCACCAGAAACTCGTACTGCGACTGGTGGCCCGCGGTCTCTTCGTCGTAACCGAGGTGGAACAGCGGCGGTTTGTCGAAGATTTCGCAGACATCGCGGATTACGTCCGCGCAGACTTTGTAGTAGGTGGGCGTGGAGATCATCCGGCTGTAATCCTTGAGCCAAATGTCGTGGGCGGTGGAGAAGTTCAGTTTGGGAATCGGCTCCAAACCCATGCCGCGAAGTCGCTTAAGCTCCGCCCGCATCCGGTCCGGTTTCCACGATCCCTTGACCGCGAGTTCGGGGTGGCTCGGAAGCTCAATGCCCTCGCCGACATCGATTACCAATCGGTTCATCCCGATGTCCTTCATTTTTCCGGTCAGTTCCCGCCACAGGCTTTCGTCAAAACGCAGATGGTCAGCCTGCGCCACCGTTTCCAGCTCTTCCTTGGTTTTACAGTTGCCCCAATGCTGCGGCGTAACGTCCGACCACATGTTCGTGCCGAAATGCAATAATGCGCCCCAGGAAAACGCCGGCTTGGTCTGCGCCCGTCCGTTAAATGCGGTACCCGCCGCCGCCAATGCCGAAGCCTTGATGAAATTTCTCCGGTTCATGATTTTCTCCTCTTAAATCCCTTGCGGTAACATTCTCACCAAACGATAATATGATACGATATTTTGGCGGCGATGCCAAGACCATTTTGGTTTTTATGCGTAATTCATCGGTTGGGCGGAATTATGCCTTTATGGTTCGGGGGCTAAACGGACGGGAGAAAAGATGTTGCCGTCTTGCCGCGAGATAAGATGCGGGGTCAGGAAGAGGATCAGTACCTTGCCGGGCGAACCGTCTTCTTTCGAGCGCGCGAGGCCACCCATAACCATTGCGGTGGTCTTGTCGGGCGTGGCGGTGAACTGGGTGGCTAGTTTCAGATTAGGGAAAAATGGCTGTTCCATCGGAAGACGATGGACGGTTGTTTCTGAACCCGGGATACGTAGGCTATAGTCCTTCCATGTCGGTTCGCCGGTAACGGTGACGTTCAGCATATATTTGATTTTATAGTCGATGTCTTCAATTTCAGCGATCATTTGGATGCTGACACCTACCTCTCGGGTTTCGAAATTCGCTGGGACAACAGTCGCGATGCTTGTCGTGCACGGTACATCGTTGGTTGTCGCGGCAACCGATCCAATCACATACTCGGTGGGATAAATGTATTCGGTACAAGCCATTGCACTACATTCGCTATAACATTTAGCAAGCAACCGAAAGTTTTCAAGAAGACGGGCGTCGTCACGTTTCAGCAATGTCTTACTTATTTCGGATGCGTCGTCAATCCTTCCTTTATCAACGATGCCGACCGCCGCCAGCGCCTCCGGCCCCGCCTCAACAATCTGGGCAACGGTCTCGATCTCAGGACATTCTGATTTGTCGCTCCATTGCTTGATGAGTGTCAAAAGATTCTCGGCGGTGTTGGTGACACGGATGATGTCCCCATAGCCCCACGTTAAGGAGGATCCTTCCGGCCAAGTAACCCCGCAGGTTGCACTTAACCGTTCCTTCCACTCGCGGTTCCTTTTCGCCAGCCACTCGGCTCGTTTAGCTGGATCATCATTCGGACTTGGTTCGGTAATTGCGCCAGTATAAAGGGTGATCGTCTCCATCTTTAGCGCCGGTGCGACTGTCTCCTGCTCCGTTTTCGGGTCGGTCTGCGGCTGGTGACGGACCGCGCAGCATCCCGCCAAAAGGATTGCGCCGCAAAATAGTCCAAGTCTTTTCAAGGTTGAATCCTTTCTGGTAAACGTCCACCAAACTTTTGAGGCAGAGATTAACATGGTACGATAGAAAAGTCAAGACGGTTGACGCGTTCATTTTTGATAAAGATTGTGCTTTGTTTTCATGTAATGTCTATTGTAATATATGCCATGTGTCCATCAAGGGGAAAGGAAAGCAAAAAGTATGCAAGCGATCAGTAGGCGATCATTTTTGGCGAAGGCGGGCGGCGCGATTGCATTGCCGATGCTCGTACCGGCTTCGGCGTTAGGTCTTGACGGAAAAGTGGCGCCGTCCAACCGGATTACCATGGCTGGCATCGGACTCGGTCGGCGCGGCGGAGGGGTGTTCCGCAGCGGGGTACTGCCGGAGAAGGATGTGCAGTTCGTCGCCATTTGCGATGTGTGGAAGGCGCGTCGGGACGGAATCAAAAACGTGACGGATGCCCACTACGGCAACAAGGACTGCAAGACCTACATTGATTTGCGCGAACTACTGGCGCGCAAGGACATTGATGCGGTGATGATTGCGACGGGTGACCGTTGGCATGCCTCGGCATCGGTCCTCGCCATGCGGGCTGGCAAGGATGTGTATTGCGAGAAGCCTTCCGCCATGACCGTTCGGGAGGGGCAGGCCGTGGTGGCGACGGCGGCGAAGTACGGCCGCGTCTATCAGGCCGGTCTCCAGCGTCTGAGCGAGCCGAATTTCATTGTCTGCAACGAGCTCCTTCGACTTGGCCGCCTCGGCGAGGTGAAGAAAGTTTACGCGCACCTCTATTTCGGGACGCCCCTCTATTTGCAGCGCCGGTGGCTTCCCGCCGAACAGCAGCCTCCCCGCGAGGAGCTGGACTGGGATGCCTGGCTCGGTCCCTGTCCGTGGCGGCCCTACAACCATGACTACCTCTCGAACTGGGTCCGGCACTACGATTTCGGCACCAGCATCATCGGCGACTGGTGTTCCCACACCTACGCGCAGTGCCACGACGCGCTCGGCATGGAAGCCACCTCGCCCGTCTTTTATCCGACGATGCACATGGCCGAGCCGAACGGCATGGCGCTCCGTTTCGCGAACGGCGTCGAGATGATCGCCGAGCAGAACGGCTGGCGCGGGACCTGCGGCGTGCGGTATGTAGGAAGCGAAGGGTGGGTCTCGTGCGCCGACGGTTACACGCGCCCGGACGTGTCGCGCCCCTCGCTCCTTGCCGACTTCAACAAGATCCTCGCCGACTACTGCGCGCGCACCGGCTACACCACCGAGAACCACATGCGCCAGTTCCTAAACTCGGTGAAGTCGCGCGCCAAGACCGTGGCCAACCCCGTGCTGATGCACCGTTCGATGACCTCCACGCACTGCGCGAACATTGCCCAGTGGCTGGGGCGCGACATGCATTGGGATCCGGAGAAGGAGCGGTTCATCAACGATGACGAGGCCAACCGGATGCTTTCCCGCGCGCAACGGCCGGGGTGGCAGATTATTTGATGGTTAGTTGGTTGGGTGGTACGGTGGATTATGGTTTAGCGAGAATTTGAAAAGGAGAAAGAATGAAAAGCTTTCTTGTTTATGCGGCGGTTGTGTTTGGCGCGTTGGCGATGACGGCAGCCGCGCTCGAAGGGCCGTCGGTCTATGAAATGACTGAGGCGCAGTTGATGGAAGTTGCCGGGAAAGGTGACATCAACGACAGGATGACGGCCTGTCAGGAACTCGCCCATCGCGGCACGGCGGCGTGTGTCCCTGTCCTCATCGCGATGCTCGGCGAGGCGGAACCGGCACTCTTCCATGCCGCGCTCTACGCACTGCAAAACATCCCTGGCAAAGAGGTTGACGCGGCACTTGCCGCTGCCGAGGAAAAAGCGTCTGTCGCACGCCGCGAGGCGATCGGCCATGTCCGCGAGGCCCGCTCTGGCAAGGTGTTCGCCTTGGAGAAGTATGACGGGGCCACCGAAAAGATAACCGCCTTCCCGCCGAAAACGGCGGCACAGAAGGGGGACATTGCCGCTCTACCGGGCCTCATCGCAGAAGCGCTTGCCGACGGTCATGCCGCGCAGCTTGCGCGGTTCAAGCTGATTGGTTTTCCCGGCGGCGAGATCGAGGGTAAACTGCTTGAGATGGTGCGCGGGGATGACGCGAAGCGGGCGCGGCTCGCTTTCAGCGTATTGGGTGACCGCAAGGCGCGCGGTGTCATACCGGCCTTGGTGGAGATGGCCGGTGACGCTAACCGCCGTAGCGAAGCGCTAAACGCGCTCTCGCAGATTTGCGAGGCGCCGGCAGACCTGCCCATGTTGCTGGAGTTGCTGGCGAAGATGCCCGATGACGATCAGGTGCGTTCCTCGCTGGTGCGTGTGGCGATGCGCGCGTTTGAGCCCGAGTCAAAAGATGTCAAGGTGATCGAGGCTAAGTTTGGGAACTTCGAGGCGAACCGTGTGGCGGACGTGAAATTGATGGTCGATTCGTTGGTCGCGGCTGGCTCCCGTTCGATTATGTCCTGCTCCCGGCTGGCGGGTCGCGGCGGCTTCCCCCGCGATCCCGCGCCGGGGCTCTCCAAGGAGTTGCGTATCGCCTACTCGACTAACAACGGACCGATACTCCGGGAGAGCGTGCCCGATAACGCCGTTTTGACCTTCGGCGGAAACGTGCTTCAGGAGGCGAGCGCGAAGATTCTGGTGGATGCCGCGCTCAAGGCGCAGGGGGCGTTGCGTCCGGCCCTTGCGCGGGTGATCTCTTCACTCGAACGGCGAGGGCGTGTACCCGGCTCCGACGCCGTGCTCTTCACCCCGATTTTCAACGGGCGCGACCTTGAGGGGTGGAAGCAGGAGGGCGATTTCTTCCGTGCGGAGAACGGTGTTCTCATCGGCGAGACAACGCCGGAGAAGCCTTGTCCGGGCAGCCGGTATCTCGTTTATGCCAAAGAGCAGTTGGCCGACTTTGATTTGCGCGGCTCGTTTCGTCTCAGCAAAGACGCCAATTCCGGCATACAGCTGCGCAGTACCGACAGTACCACCACGGACACCGGGTATCAGGCCGACATGGACGGTGCCGGCAACATCACCGGTTTCCTCTACTGCACCGGACAGTACCTCGTTGGTGAACGCGGAGCGGATGTGGCGCTCGCCGTCCCGGCGCGCAAGAAGGTCGATCGTTTCGCAGATGGCAAAGAGCTTCAGGCGGTTTACCGTCCTGGCGAATGGAACGACTTCCGCATTGTCGCCAAGGGCGGAATTCTTGTGGTTTGGGTTAACGGCATCCGTATGGTTTCGGTGGCGGATTCGCGCAAGAATTTCCTTCCCGACACGGGGTACATCTCCATTCAGGTGCATAAGGGGCATCCGATGAAGGCCGAATTTCGCGATCTCCGCGTGCGCAAGGATGATGTCTCGCTAGACAGTTCGCTGGAAACCGCCATCTTGCAGCGTCTAGAAAACCTTGAGTCCGGTGACGCTCCGTCATTCGAAAGGGCGGACTGGATTTGGCATCCGAAGGCGCAGAACGTTAACAATGCAAAAGTCGCGTTCCGCGCCGAACTCGACCTACCGCAGGGCGAACTGGAGACGGCGGGGATAATCTTCTCCTGCGACGACTCCGCCGTGTTCACCGTAAACGGAACCGAAATCGCGCGGCAGACGGACGGGAAACTCTGGTACACTCCCACTGCCGTTGTCGGCGTAGACCGCACGGGTTTCGTTGCCGGCAAGAACGTAATCGAGGTCGCCGCAGAAAACAACACCAGCGCAGCGGCGTTCATCGCCGCAATCGAGGTTTCGTACAAGGATGGCAGAATCGTGCGTTTTGCCACCGGCGAGCGCGGTTGGAAGGCATCGGTTGACGGCAAGACCTTCGACACGCCCTCCGTTGTCGGTCCCTACGGGTGCAAGCCCTACGGGAAATTTCCCGACAATCGGAGTAAGTAGAAGGCTTTGATGGAGTGAAACGCGGAAAAGACTAAAAGATGGCGTTAGAAGGGAGAAATGAGATATGGAGCGAAAAGTAAAGGGAGACACTTTGTCGCTGCGGGGTGATTCGAAGGCGGTTTTAGGATTGGTGTTTTTGGCGGGCGTGATGCTGTTCGGGGTTGGCGCGGCCAAAGCCGCGCCGAAACCGGCGCCGCGGCGGGTGATGAATATCGTCAACTTCGTGCGCGGATGCGATCCCCGCGATCCAAAGCTCGATCTTGTTAAGCCGTTCCGTGCCGAAGTGGAGCTCAACACAAAGTACAACCTTGAAAACACGGTGCTTCTCCAGTATGACGCCATTCTGCGGGAGGACATGATGGCTGTCGTGAAAGCGGCCGATTCCGAGCGGACGGAGATCGGCTTATGGTTTGAGGTCGTCAAGCCGATGGTGGAGAGCGCGGGGCTTAAATGGCGCGGCCGCAACGGCTGGGCGTGGGACTGGTACATCAATCCCGGCTTTCTGATGGCCTATACGCAGGAGCAGCGCCGGATACTGTGCGACGAGGCGTTCCGCCTCTTCAAGGAGACGTTTGGACATTACCCGGAATCGGTCGGTTCGTGGCTTTTGGACGCTTACTCCATGGACTACATGGCCGAACGCTACGGCGTGAAAGCGTTCTGCATCTGCCGCGAACAGGACAACACCGATGCCTACGGTCTGCGCGGCGGATACTTCAACGGCGCGTACTATCCCTCGAAGAGAAACATGCTTTCAGCGGCGATCGACATGGAAAACGCCGTTAAGACGCCGGTGTTTAAGATGCTCACGCCAGACCCGATCTACAACTACGCGAATTCGGTGGGACCCGGTCCGCACGGTCCGCCCACGCTGGAGCCGGTATGGGAATCGGGCCAGACGAAGGCGATCACCGACTGGTACTTCCGTATCTACGCCGAGGATCCGAAGGGGCTTCTGGGGCTATCCTACATGCAGACCGGGCAGGAGAACAGCTTCGGTTACGATGCAATCATGAAGGGGTTGCCCTATCAGATTCAGCGTATCGCGGAACTGCGCGACAAGGGGCTTCTGTCTGTCGAGAAGATGTGCGACACCGGGCGCAGGTTCGCGGCGGAGAACCCCGCGAACTGCGTGCAGACCCAAGTGGCGATGGAGGACTGGCGCAAGCTTGGGCGCAAGAGCGTGTGGTACAACTCGAAGTTCTACCGCGCGAATCTGCTGATGGACGGCAAGCGCCTTTTCTTCCGCGACATCCACAAGATGAGCGATTCCTACGAGGAGCCATACCTGCACAAGGTCTGCAAGGGCTGGCAGGCGCTCTACTACACGCCGCCAGTGGTGGACGAATTCCTTTTCAAGACCAAGGATCGCACTGGCGTGATGACGCTGGACGGCGAGTTCGCCTCGCTCGAAGTCGCCACGGCGGACGACGAGACCTTGGTCGCGACGGCGAAGCGTACGGACGGATCAACGGCTGAAGTCCGCCTAACGCGAGGTTCAATCTTCGTGCGCGGCGCGACGCTGACTTTCGAGGGCAAGGACGAGTTCGTGCAGGACATGCACCGTGTGGGTGACGCACTCTCGATGGTGTTCGGCAACTACCGCTACAAAGTGAAGCTAGACGGACAGTTCGCGCCAACCCAGAAAGGCTATCTGCTCAGGCCGGTCAACGGCGTGATTGCGCTTGATTTGGGTCGGTATGTCGATTGATTGATAGAGTTGTTTTTTTACATCAGAAGAAACTCGGTATCCGATTTCTGAAGACATGCGGCGATACAAAAATCGGGCGTTGATGGATTTTGGGTTTTGCGGTATTGACACCGGGATCGAAATCTGGGATAATATTTCAGTAACTTTTTTAAGAGGTTTTTTATGAACAGTTATGTAAGGTTTACTTTAGGCAACGGGCGGTTATTTAAATTCGCGTTGGCGGCGTTGTTGGCGGCGTCGTCAATGGGCGGTCAGATTTTTGACGGCGACGGTTCTGACGAACCTGGTTTCGTGCCGCCGCCGCCGCGCAAAGAAACACCGCCGCCGCCGGCAAATATGTCGGGCGGTGAAACGTTCGTGCCTTATCCGCCGCCGCCAGCCACGCCGGCGTCGCGCTCTGAAAAAAAGAACCCGCCGAAACCGCCGACGATGTTCACCAAGCTCACCTCGAAATACGGCGAGCTGGATTGGAATGCCCGGCCGAACGATTTGAACAACCTGCTGAAGTCGCTAAAAGGCATGGCGGATGTGGATTACGATTTCGAGGCGAAGTCGTTTTCGGAGATCGACGAAGACCCGGACCAAAACCCGATTCTCTACCGTTCAGGCCATTTCCATTGGAGCCTGAACGCTGCGGAAAGGCAGAAACTCCGCAATTACCTGTTGCGCGGCGGCACCATCATTCTCAACGCCGGCATGGGATCGAAACCGTTTTACGATTCCGCAATCCGAGTGTTGAACGAGGTGTTTCCCGAGGCCCCGGTACAACGGCTAAGCGCCGACCATCCGATATTCCACGCCTATTACTCGCTGGACAGGGTGAATTACCGGCCGGGTGTCCGTTCCGTTTACCGCGGCAACGATCCGTGGATCGACGGGGTGACGATTGATTGCCGCACGGTGGCGATTGTGTCGAGATTCGGCATGGAGGTGGGATGGGATCCGCTGGAGGATGACAACATTCTCGCTTATGAGGCGGAATCGGCGCAGCAACTGGGGATGAACATTTTGAGCTACGCCAGCGCGATGCGCAACTGGACGTTGGAAAACATGAAGAAAACCCGGTTCGAGGATTCGCGGCACGTTTCGACCGCGGGATCGATGAACATCACCCAGATTATTTACTCCGGGGAGTGGAAAACCCGCCACACCGGGCTTTCCGTGCTGTTGGCGCAATACAATCTCCAGACCGGAGTTCCGGTGAAATTCTCCACCCGCGAGATGAAGCTGACCGACCCGAAATTGTTGGATTCCCCGGTGATTTACCTTACGGGTCATGAGACTTTCACGTTGAAACCGGAAGAGGTTAACGCGCTGCGGAATTATTTGAACGGCGGCGGGATGCTCTTTGCCGAGGCCTGTTGTGGGCGTAAGGCGTTCGACACCTCGTTCCGCGCTCTAATGGCGCAGGTGCTGCCCGGCGTTTCGCCGTCGATGTTCAAACAGGGCAGTCCGATTTTCAAGGTGCCGAACGATATCGGCTCTATGAAAGTCACCCCCGCCTGCGCCAAGGCGTTCAACAACTCGCCGGCGATCGCCCCGCAGATACTAACTTGGTCGGTGGACGGCAATCCGGTGGTGCTTTACAGTCCGATCGGCATGGCCGGGGCTTGGGAGCTTTCGCCCAACAAATATTGCAACAGTTATCTTGAGGATGACGCGATTAAGCTGGGCGTGAACATTCTAATGTACGCCAGTACCCGTTGATTGAGGTGGAGTATGACTTACACGTACATGATGCAGGGCACCTGCGCCAAAGCGGTGCGTTTTGACATTGAGAACGGGGTGGTCACCCGTTGCGAATTTGCGGGCGGTTGCGCCGGCAACACCCAGGGAGTGGCGAGGTTGTCGATCGGGCGCAAACCGGAAGAATTGATTCCGCTGCTAAAGGGTATCCAGTGCCACGGCGGAACTTCCTGTCCGGACCAGTTCGCGCGGGCGTTGGAAAAGGTTGTGGTGAAATGAAACCTTTGGCGGTGTTGGCGTTGTGTTTCGCACTGGCGACAGGTATGGCGGTAGCCGCCACTCCGCAGGAGCAGGCCCTGATGAGCGTGTGGAACGTGCACACCCAGTCGGTGTCCGACCATGCCGCAGTGCTTGCGGCATGCCAAAAGGTGATGGACAAAAGCTCCACCTTGGGTGAGTACTTGCCGGTGGTGAAGACCGTCGCCGCGTGGCATCTGCTTGCCTCCGGCAAGGAGGCGGACGCGGTGCGGGTTTTCGAGAGTGCGCTGGTCGGCGAGCAGCAGCCGCTTTCGATCGCGAAATTTGCCGACATCATGGCGCGTCGCTGGCTAACCCGTCTGGATATCCGGGCGGTTGATTCCGCGTTGAAGACCTACTATGTGGAGCATGTGGAATATCCGGCCTCGCTGTCGCCGATTTTTTCGCTGCCCAAGCCGGTTGCGCCGGTAAAGACCGACCGTTTCGGTGATGCTTGGAATTACCGTTTGGCGGAATTCAGCCGGTTGACAAAAGTCAAGGCGCAGCGATACCACCTTTACAGCAAAAGCATCGGCAACGGGCTTTCGCGGTTGAGTGATGTGTCAACCACTGAGTACAGTCCCCGCAAAAGCGCGGTGTTGCTGGCCCGTAAAAACGACCGCCCGGTGACGGTGGATTTGGAGATAAAAATCGATGGCGAGGCCAAGCGCGGAGCGGTGATCGAGAATAACGTTGGCAACGGGGTGCGGCTGTTGAAACTCAGTTCCGACCAACGGTTCGCCGTGCTGACCGACAGCGAGTGCGATTACTGGATTATTGCCGTCAAATCCCGTTAGCCCGCAGGGCGCGGCCGACATCCGGCACCGCTTCCAGCAGATGTTTGGTGTAATCATGCCGGGGATGGTCGAGCACTTGCAGTGTGTTGCCGGATTCTACAAATTCCCCTGCGTACATTACCGATACTTTTTCGCAGATGGTACGCACCACGGCGAGGTCGTGGGAGATTAAAACGATGGTCACGCCAAGTTTGCGCTGCAACTCTTTAATGAGGTTTAGGATTCGCGCCTGCACGGACACGTCTAGCGCGCTGACCGGCTCGTCGGCCAAAATGATTTGCGGGGTGAGTGCCAGACAGCGGGCGAAACTAACTCGTTGGCACTGTCCGCCGCTCATTTCACGGGGGTATGATCCCAACACTTTTCCGGGCAGCCCCACGTAATCGAGCAACTCGTCAATCCTGTGGCCGATTTGGTCCGGCTTCACCATCCGGTGTACCCGCAGGGTCTCTTCCAGCGTCTGCCGCACCGTCATGCGCGGGTTGAGCGAACCGACCGCATCCTGAAAAATCATCTGAATCTTCCGGCGGTACTCTTTCGCCTCCTGACGGTTAAAGTCGGCGATGTTACGCCCTTGGTAACTCAATGTTCCGCCTGACAGCGGCTGCAACCCCATAATCGCGCGGGCGAGGGTGGATTTACCGCAGCCGCTTTCGCCGACAATGCCGAGCGAATCGCCGGGACGGAGTTCAAACGACACTCCGTTGACCGCTTTAAGCGGGGCGCGGCCGGGAATGCGGTAGGTTACGCTCACGTGATCGGCTTGCAGCAGCTTCATCAAAAAATCTCCTTGTGGCAACGGCATTCGCGGTTATTACTGTGCCTTAACTCTGGGTGGCATTGGCGGCAGTGGTCATCGGCATACGGACAGCGGGGGGCGAAAACGCAACCTTCCGGCCAGGCGTCGGGAGAGGGGACGGTTCCCGGAATATCTTGAAGCGGGCGGTCGGGCGGTGCGTCGAGCAGCGGCACCGCAGCAAGCAGCCCGCAGGTGTAGGGGTGCCGGGGCGAGGTCAACACCTCTGAAACCGGTCCGCTTTCGACAATCTCGCCGGCGTACATTACGTACACGCGTTTCATGCGTCCGGCCACCAGCCCCAGATTGTGGGTAATCAGCAGCAGCGCCATGCCGCGCTCGTCCGCGAGCCGGTCCATCAGATCCAACACCTGTTTTTGGGTGGTCACGTCCAATGCGGTGGTGGGCTCGTCCGCCACCAGCAGTTCGGGGTTGGCGGCCAGCGCCATTGACATCATTACCCGCTGTTGCTGCCCGCCGCTCAATTCGCAGGGGTAGGCCAATGCGGCGCGCATCGGATCGGGCAGACCGACTTTGGCGAGTATGTCGGCGGTGTGGCGGATTTTCTCGGCTTTGTCCACTCCCTGCATGGTCTCGGTGACTTGGCGGTAAACGCGCATAACCGGATTCAAGGAGGCGGTCGGGTCTTGGAAAACGTAGGAAATCTGCCGTCCGCGAATTTTTTGCAGTTCGCGCTGGCTGATGCCGAGCAGCGGTTGCCCCCGCCAAAGGATCTCACCGTCAACCATCGCCATGTCGGTGGGGGATAGCCGGGTGATGGACATCGCGGTAAGACTTTTGCCGCAACCGCTTTCTCCGACGATTGCCACCCGTTCGCCGTCCGAAACCCGCAGCGACACCGAACGCACCGGGGTGAGAATTTTCCCGTCGCGGGTAAAGCGGATCCGCAGATTGTTAATCTCAAGCAGTGGTTTGCTCACGGTGGTCTCCAAACGTTGAAGTTTTCGATTGGCGTTTCTCCCGCCGCCGTCGGACGGTTCCGCAGATTCCGATGCCGACTATAAACACCGCGCCGGGAATGCCAAGCGTCCAATCGCCGCAACGGGTGTATGGGGTGGGGGAATGCCGCCGATCAACATAAATGCGCGAGGTAAGATAACCGTTGAAATCGTAGCTCCTCCCGTCGGACTGCAACGCCTCCACCTTTCCGATGGCGGATACGGTGCAGGTCACTCCGGAATTGGCGGCGCGGATCATCGGGACCCGGTTCTCGACGGCTCGGAAAACGGCCTGTTGTTGGTGCTGGAGCGGTTCGCAGGATCGGTTGAACCAAGCATCGTTGGTCATCAGCGCCAGTACGTTGGCTCCGGCGTTTACCGCGTTTCGGCTGAGAGCCGCAACCGTATCCTCGAAGCAGATCAGCGGTCCGATCCGCAGTGCGGACTCGTGGGTTACGTTGGTGAGCGTCATCACCGACGGGTTGGTCCCGGCGTAGCAGCTCACACCAGTTGGAGCGAGCCGTTGCAACACGGGAAAAGTCTTATCAAACGGGACATACTCGCCAAACGGCACGAGGTGTTGTTTGCGATATGCGCCGATCGGGACACCGTCGGGCGAAAACAGCCAAGCGGAGTTGTAGTAGATTATGCCTTGCGGATTGTCGCGGGTTGGTGTGGACATCGCCTCTTCAGTGGTGCCGGTCAACAAAGGCGACGAGCCGTTCTTGAGACAATCGGCAAGAAAATCCGTTACCCCTTTTCGGAATGGTACCGGGCCGGGGGTGGAGGTTTCCGGCCAGACCATCAGATCCGGCTTGATCCGGGCGGCAAGGGTAGTCTGTTCCCGCAAGGCGTTGAATTGCTGGCTGACCAGTTCGGGGGTGGATTCAAACACGCACGGGGCGTTGGGCTGAATCAGAGCGACCAGCCACGGCTCTTTCGGGATTCTGGCATCGGTTGACTGGGTACGAAGTCCGAATCCCCATGCCGTGATAATCAGTACGAAGGGAATCAGGCTTTCCAATCCGTGCGCCGTCCGTTCCCGCAGGGAGGGGCGGAAAATCTCCTCACGGTGGAATCTTCGCCATATCGGTCCGAATGTACGTTCCGCCATGCTGGCGATGGCGCTGTTGCCCAGCACCACCAGCGCGGAGGCCCCGTACACGCCAAAGACCGAGGATATTTGGATTAACGGCAGATTGTTCACCAGTCCCACGCCAAGGAAGTTCCAGGCGAATCCGGTGAAGAGCCAACTGCGCACCCATTCCGCTCCGGCCCAGAGTAACGGTTCGATTACCGCGATGGTGGCGATGCGGCGCCAGCCGTGGGTTTTTCCCGCCCACTGCCAAACCATTGCCGCAGCCGCGCCGTAAATGCCGAAAAAGAGCGAACACCATGCGGCCAATCCCGCCCAACCCAGCAGAACCAACGGCCAAGGCCCGTTGTTTTTGATGATGGCGGGAAACCAACTTAGCGTAATCGTCCAGAAAATCGCCCCGACCGAAAAACTGTGGAAAAACGCTTGGCGCGGGGTGTCGCGCCGAATCAGCCAAAACAACGGCACCAAAGCAAACCAGATGGCCAAACCATTGTCCGCCACAGCAGTTTGCAACGGGGGAAATACGGAGGCCAGCGAAAGACCGCTGAAAAGCAAAGCGATTGCGACTGCGGTTTTTTTCATTTCAGTTTCGATATGGCCTCAACGTCCTTTTGCCAGTTAGCCTCGCCACCTTCACCGATTATGGCCATAAAGTACATCGGAGTGTCCGGGGTAAATGTCAATCCGGGTTCGACGACGGTGTTCTTTGGTACCGCGAATTGGGCGTCCGGATGGAGGTTTCCGTTTTCCGGGCCGTCAGTCCAGAAATATACTGATCCGGAGGAGTTGATCGGCGCGGCGAAACCGATGTAGCGGTCATTGCCCTTGTCAATCCAACATCCCTTGGGTAGGTCTTGCCACAAGTTGGGGACTTGTTTGCCGGGGGTTTCCTTAAACGGCGGGTAAAGCCGGAAATAGAACGCTTCGACATTCAACGGAGTCTTGCCGGTGTTTTTAAGTCCGATCAGTTCGCAAAGGAATTGCGGCCGGTCTGGCAGTACCGTCAGCCGGTGAGACAATTCGAATTCAACGGTGTCCTTCTTGTAGGAGCTGGTGATTTCGAGTACCGCCCGCGAAGATTCGGATCGGAACTGCACGTCTTTGACCCGGTCGGCGTCAATCCAGGTGCGGTTGCCGTTTTTGCCAAGCTGTACCATCGCGTTGTAGCTGCCGTATGGTTTGTTGTGCCAGACGATGTTTTCGGCCATGCGTTGTCCGCCGATTCGCCCGGATAAGGTGAGCCCGGAAAAACCGGCAACCCGGAAAAGATCGTCTTCCCGGAAGAATTTTACCGGGGCGATTCCCGCCGGGGGCTTGAAGTGCGCGAGCCAGTCCTGTGGCAGCGTCGTCGAGGCAGGCTGGACTTCGTTGGCGGGCGGCGGGGGACTGAAACGCCAACGTTTGACATCCTGATGAAGGCCGGTGAACATTTTTGTGATTTCCGGATACGGCTCGCAATCCTCATTGACCAGCCCGTAATTGGAGTCTTCCGGGAAGGCCTTGCTGATGCCGAGCGCCGGCTCGTCAACCCACATAAAATAGTCGTATCCGATGATGAAAGGCAGCGACAGCATGGTTTTGGCGCACAGTTCGGTGGCTGCGGTGCGTTCGGTTTGCGTACGGAACCGCTGTCCGGCACCGTTGCGGCAGGGCAGACCGGAGTCGAGCGCGGGGAAAGACCATTCGGTAATGATGATCGGTCGCTGCACGTAGTTGTAGTATTTCGCAAAGTGGTCGGTAACTTTTTCCGCGTTTGGTTTGCGGTCCATGAACATTACGTTACGGTCGAGGTCGGCCCACGGATAACAGTTGAAGGTGGTAACGTCGCAGTATTTCCCGGAGACCTCCCAAACCGCGGGATGCGCCCCGCCGGTGCCGGCAAAACGCGCACCCAGCACCAGATGGTTCGGGTCGTGTTTGCGGATGGCGGCAGCCGCCACGCTGAAATAGCGTTCCGCGCACAACCGCAGGAATTCGGTCTTCGCCTCAATCTGGGTATCGTTGCGGTGCGGAAGTTTCTTCAAGTTCAGCAGTTCGTCCCAACCGGAAAGCTCCGTTCCCCACAGTTTGTTGAACGCAGCGAGGTCGCCGTTGCAGCGTTGGCGCAGGAAATCGCGCAACGCGATTTTTGCGGTGTGTCCGGCGGGTTTGTCTATTGTGAGGTCAAACAGTCCGGTGCCGGAACCTCCGCGTCCCCACCATGCCAATTCGTTGTCGATAAAATAACCGAACAGCCACGGATCGTTCTTACACGGTGCGCATTTTTCATTGGCGATCCAGTCGCATATCGCTTCAAAATCGGGATGGAATACATTCGGAAACGCTGAGCAGGGGCGGTGTTCGCCGGGGGCGATTTGATATTCTTCGCTCGCGTAGGCGAGGATGCTGCCCATGCTCAGAAACTCGGTGTGTACCAGACCCCGGTGCTGAAGGGCCGAGTCGCAACCCGCGCCCAACATATTGAACCCCCAAGTTTTCAGCCGTTCGATGGTTTCCGCCTCCCAAACCTCCTTCGAGGCATATTTCTTGCGGTTCTTTTCCAGATGGTGGTGGGTTTGGGTGGTCTCGCACCAGTGGCCGCGGAAGGTTACGTGGTCGATACCCAGCAACACCATGCCGCGCCCTTTGGGATCGAATGTCCACCAGCGTCCATCAGCCGTCTTCTCCACCCGGAAGAAACCGGTGGCCTTGCCTTTGATGCCCTTTACGAAATTGTCGGACTGGTAGGGGACAATAGACTTTTGGGGGATGTCCGCAGGTTTCTGCGCAACTGCGTCGATTTCTCGGAAAGCGGCTTGGAAACCGGAGGTGGCGTGCAGCCCCGGTCTGCCGGTTTTAACTGCCGGGGCGGTGAATTCGAAACTCCGGCGGAAGACAGTTTCGCCCCCAACGGTTTTGATTTCGCCGGTGATGCCTTTTCCGTCGGTTCGGAGCGAAAGAATGTAATCGCGTCCGAACTCCCATGTTTTGCCTTCGAAGTTGTCGGTTTGGCGGAGCGGTTGCTGCGACAACCACTTCCCGTCCATGTTCTCGCACAGTTCGTAGAAGTGTCTCGACCCTTGGGCGGCCGGACTTTGCACTAGCGCGAGATGCCAATAGTTTTCGGAATCCAGCCGGATTGAAACTCCGGCGGTTGACCACTCTGACGAACGCGACTGTACTGGGCGCATGGTGGCGGAGATCTGCACTTCGCCGGCGATAGGCAACTTGGTTTCGGCGAAAAAGTTCCCGTCGGAGAATTCGGAGGTTATGCCGTCCGCCCGGATTTTCCAGCCGAGCGGGTTGGAGTTCCAATGTTGCCAGTCCAAAGGTACCGGCGCGGAGAACGCCCCTACCGCGCCGAACAGCATGGTTATGAAGAAGGACTTGGCAAATTGGCGCATATCACACCTCCATTGATTTTACCAGCGCGTTACGGCGTTCAGCCTGAGCTTCCATATCCTTGACCATCGCGAATTGGGTGCGGCAGCGGTCGAGGTTGTGTCCGGGACGGTGGGTCTTGAAATAGACATCGCCGGCAAGATAATCGGTGAGGAACCGTACTCCGATGGTGAAGGTGATGACCTGCCCGGAAAACGCCAGCTCTTCGATTTCGGCGGGGAGCAGGAACCGGGCTTCGGAGCGGTAACCGCGCACCAACGCCTCGAACATGTCAAAACGGCTGCCGACCTTCGACAGATCGGTTTCGTCTTCCGCCGCCGAAGCGGTAGCGGTGCGGATCATGTCGCCGAAATCGTACAGCGCCAGACCGGGCATTACGGTATCCAGATCGATTACGCACACCCCGGTCCCGTCGCGGTCGTCGATCATTACGTTGTTGATCTTGGTGTCGTTGTGGGTGATGCGTTCGGGGATCTCGCCACGTTCGTGGCGTTCCAGCAGTCTGGACATCACGCCGCGCCGGGAATTGACGAATGCCAGCTCGTCGGCGACATCTTTAAGCCGTCCGCAGCAGTCGCTTTCGGCGGCGGCGTCTAGCGCGGCGAGGCGGGTACGGATGTTGTGGAAATACGGTATGGTTTCGGCCAGCCTAGGGGCGGGGAGATCGGCCAACTGGTTTTGGAAGCGGGCAAAAGCGCGCGCCGCCTCGTAAGCTTGTTCTGGCCGTTCGATCACGTCAAACGTGCGGGCCCCTTCGATAAAAAGGTACATTCGCCACCAATTGCCGGCCGCATCGCGGTAATAGGATTTTCCGTCGCGGGAGGGGATGACGGACAGCGTTCGGCGGGAGGGTTCGTCGGAACCGCTGGCGTTAAGCTTTTTCCGGAGGTGGTCGGTTACGCGGCAGATGTTGTCCATCAGCTGTGGCGGGTTGGTGAAAATCGCTGAGTTGATGCGCTGCATGATATAGCGCACCGGACGTCCGGCAAGGTTCAGTTGCACCATATAGGTGTCGTTAATGTGGCCGGAACCGTAATTGGAGATGTCTCCGATGTCTCCGAAAATTTGGAACTGCGCGGCGGTTGCCTTAAGGTCGATACTCATTTTGGCTACACCTTGGTTAGGGCGGCGGCTTTTGGGGCCGCCGCCCGTTGTGGGGGCTAGATGGAAGGAATGGACGCGGCGGCTACCGACTGTCCGAGCCGGCGGAATTTCTCGTCGGGCATGAAGACGTCAACCTCATCCGCGATGTCCGGGAAGTTCTTTTTCAAGACCATCTTGGCATTTTCGGTGATGATCGAACCGCCGAACCCGGAGGTTACGCGGCCCAAAATCATCAGGTTGTCGAACCCGTAAAACTCGCGGTACCACGGGATGCTGTAGGCCAGATACTCGCCGATCTTAAGGTAAATGCGGAGCGCGGTTTCGTCATTTTCCGCCATCTTCGCCTGTACCGTCTTGAGCCGTTCGGGAAGCGGCATCTTGGCGGGGAACTTCATGCCGAAGGAGGTGGCCAGATGGTTCACCGCCTGCTGCGAGAAGTACATTGCGCCCACGCCTTGGTCGCCGGACCATTCGTCCGTCGGGGCGCAGCAATTCAGATCGACCGGCGCGAACGCCAGCTCGGTGAGGCGTCCGGTCAGGCACCCTTCGCGGTCGATGAACCCGGCGGCCTCGCTGGAACCCATCGCCACGCCCAGAATACCCTTTTTGCCCAGCGCCATCAGCCCGGCCAGCGCGGTGACATCGCCGTCATTGGCCACTTCCACCGGCACCTGCCATTCTTGCTGGATGCGCTGGAACAGGTTTTGCGCCTCCGGATAGCGATCTTTCGGGATCGCGCGGAAAAGCGAAGCCACGCGGATGCGGTTGGAAACCACCACGCCGGCGGTACTGCCGCCGATGGCGTCAACGCGGGGCAGGGTGGCTGCCGCTTGTTTCAGCCCCTCGTTCAGCTTGTTGAAGTGGTATTCGGGGTCGGCCTGGTTGCGCGGGTCCCAGGGGAACTCCTCGCTGAACACCACCTTGCCCTTTTTGACCGCGCTGATTTTGAAATCGCTCGCGCCGAGGTCGAACCCGATCCGGCAGCCGTTGGTGCGCTGGTCGATCTTAAGGTCGCGCTCGTGCGCTTCCGGAAGCGCCTTGCGGTCCAGAATGTCAACCTTGAATTTCTTCCCGTAAACGGTCTGCATGAAATCAACGTCGAACTTGCGCGCGCCCTTGAGGGTGTAGTTCCGTTTGATGCTGCGGCAAAGTTTTTCCGGGCCGGAGAGCATGATGTGCCAGCCGCCGGACGACCACAACAGGAATTTCACGATCCGTTCAGCCAGCAACGCGACTTCGGGGTCGGACTCGGCTTTCGCCGGCAGTGGCAGATCGTAACGGGAAACCAAACCTTCCTCGCGCTCCAGCGCTACGGAAAAGGTCGGGTCTTTTTTCCCGGCCGAATACTTCAGCATGTCAACCAAATCGATCGGAGGAACAAAAGTGCCTAAACAGGCGTTTGCTTTTCCGGTGCACTTGCATTTCGCCATGACAGATTCTCCTAAATGAGGGTTAAAATTCATCTTTATGCTATCATAAATCATTGGCGAATGCAACTATGCAGTGGCATCGGCGCAAAAATTTACAAAAGCATATTGATGGGCATCAATTCCGCGGCCGCTACATCAGGAACCGTCTTATTTCGCGTCTTCGCCAACTGCCGTCTTTTCATCACGACGTTTCGCATCGGTGTCCGAAATGCTTAAATTCTGATTATTTAGCTCGTCGAGGATTCTTTGCCTTATATCCGAAGTGCTTGTACCTTTAATACTCTGGTCTATTAACTTTTCAAGTTCTCTGAAGATTTTGTTTCTACGGTTTCTGATACGTTTCAGTTGAGATTCATCGATGCCCGATGGGCTTATTGTCCCCAAGATGGACGCCTCTGGGTCTTCGGTTATGTCAACATCCATCGCATAAAAGTCCCCAGTTTCATTGATATAATAAATTCTTCTATTGGTCTTTCCGGTCTTTTTCATTATAACTCCTCCTTTGTACAATACCAACAATGTCAAAAACGGAAGAAATTGTATCATCCGGCGGTTATAATTTCAAGCGAGATTCTAAATTAGCGCACCGAAGGTCGCTTTTTTGCTTGTTGACGCCCATCCAAAACAAACATATCGAAGGTGTAATTTACCGCAAATAGCTGACATCCCTTTTGGGCTTGCCTTTATTCCGATTTTTTGATAAAGTTCACTGTGTTTTCAATCCATGCCGGGTGCGTTGCTCGGCCGGGTTTGCGCCGGAAGTCGGCGGAAGTTTTTTTTGCAGGGGCTGAAATGAAGATTCGGAGTTGTTGCGGCGCGGTGTTCGCGGTGTTGTTGGCTTTGGCGGGGTCGGGGTGTTTCAAACATCGCGAGGCACCGGTGCGTCCCGTCACCGCCAAAGGCTTGGCGGAGGCGGTGTCGCTAAAAGAGACGGTGCAGGAGATCGACCTCACCGGGCCGTCCTCTTTGGTGGAGGTGCCGGACGTGCTTGTCGAAATGCCAAAGTTGGAGACGCTTCATTTGCGCGGGTCGCGCGGGATTAAGAATTTCAGCGCGTTTGCCCGTATGCCAGGGTTGAAACGGCTCGACCTTTCCGAAACTGGGCTGGCGGCGGTTCCGGCGGAGCTGCTCAAGCTAACTTCGCTTGAGCATCTTTATTTGGAGGGTAATAGCCTCAAGGGCATTCCGGGCGGTATTGGCGGTCTGCGGGCGCTGACATATCTCAATCTCGACCGCAACGTTATCGCGGAAATGCCGCCCGAATTGGCTCAGCTTGAGAACCTGCGTTGGCTCCGTCTCAACAACAACCAGCTCACAGCGTTGCCGGACGGGGTTAAGGGGTTGGCGAAACTCCAGCGGATTTATCTGCGTTCCAACAAGCTGGAGCGGATCCCGGAGTGCCTGAACGGGTTGCCGCTGTTGGAGGATTTGTCGCTCAGCGACAATCCGATCGCCGAGATACCGCAGTGGCTGACCGGTCTGCCCAAGTTGCGGCGGTTGGATTTGGACCGCAGCAAGGTAACCAAGCTTCCGGACGACCTTTCCGGCTGGGTCGGGCTGCAGGAGCTGTCGATGGCCCGGTGCCAGGTTTCTAATGATGAAAAGTTCCGTATCCGCAAGGCTTTGCCGAAGACGCACGTGATGTTCTAACCAACGAACCCAGCGGAGGAAAATTGATGGATAACTCTAATAAAAGGCTTGTTGTAAACGCCATCACCTTCGGACGGGTGCCGTTCGTGGTGCTTTTTATGGTGCTGGCCGTGTGGCATTCCTACTGCGACAAGGGGCGCGAGTTCCAATGGCGTCCGGACTGGATCGCGCTGGCCGCCACCGTTGCATTGATTGTGGCGTCGCTCACCGACCTTTACGACGGCAAACTCGCCCGCAAGTGGCAGGTGGTAAGCAAATTCGGCGCGATGGCCGATCCGCTGATGGACAAGGTGTTCTATCTGGTGGTTTTCCCCACCCTGCTTTGGTTGTTGGGTCGCCAGCCCGATGAGGGGCCGCATGCCTTGGTCATGCTGATCTTCACCGTGCTGTATATCCTGCGCGACCAGTGGGTTACTTTCCTGCGTTCCGTGGGGTCGCTCTACAATGCCGACTGTTCCGCCATGTGGCTGGGCAAATTCCGCACCGCCGCCACCTTCCCGTGCGCCTGCCTGATTTACCTCTACACATCGTTGCACCCGTTTTTGGTTCCTCAGCCGCTGGTGTACGCCATCGAGGCGTTCCTGATTCTGCTTAATTTCTGGTCGATCGTCACCTATACCCGCGCTTATATGCCTTATTTGAAACGTTCGCTGGAATAGCGAACCAAGACGGAGTACTCAAAAAAACATTAAAACGTTTATGTCGAGCAGCAAGGGCCGAGTTGAAAATTTGCGGATGACAGAGCTTCTAAAAAAGTTTTTTTAAAAAATCATTTTCCGGTGTGGGGTAATTTGGATTTGGCATTGGGCTACAATAGCCGGGGCATTTACCGGAGGATTCCGTTTTTACAGATCAGGCATGCGGTACTTAGTTTCCGAAAACGCGTTAATAAAGTTGTCTGAAAAGATGTTAATCTTAATGGCAAACGGTCATACTGATCAGGTGGTAGCCATTTTTAAAGGGAGAAACGGGAATTATGACAATGGCGGCCTTTGCGACGATTTAAAAAATGTATGCGAAGGTTGCGGTCTTGGCGATTGCCGGTTTAAATACAATACGCCGATGGAACAGCCGAAGAGCCTTCCTCCCGGAGAGGAGATCGACGCTAAATGAGTGCCAAGAAATTACTTTTCCTTATTTTTGTGGTGCCGGTTGTCATTTTTGCGATTACAAGCATTGTGGTAATGTGCACAATGAAATCTGACATTGATCATGCTGACGCTTTCGGAAATGATTTGGGTTATTTGCTTTGCAACGTACACACCAATGAGTTAACCCGCTTGATGGAAAATTACTATTATCTAACAACCGAAACAAACACGGTTCGTTCCGTTCGAAAACAGGTTCGGAAATTATGTTATGATGTGCATAATCTTCGAAGCGAGCAGGAAAATAAAAATGGCAAATGAGCCTTATAATAAAGATACTGGAGGGCATAGCGGCCGCTCCTGCCGGATGTTGATTCTGCTTCCGGATGGGAAGATCCACAAATTGAGTCTTCCGTTTCTCTCGATTTCGTTCCGTGAGGCACCGTTAACCGCCACCCTGCTCGCCGCGTTGACACCCCCGGAATTGCAGTTCGACATCACAATCTGCGACGCAAGCGTCTCCCGTGTCCCGCTGGATCACCCTTTCGATCTCGTCGCCATCAGCATCATCACCGGTACGGCGATTGAGGGGTATCGGCTGGCGGACCTCTTCCGCGCCAAAGGGGCGAAGGTGGTAATCGGCGGTGTCCATGCGACACTGATGCCGGAGGAGGCGGCGGCTCATGCGGACGCGCTGATGACGGGTTTCGGCGAAACAACCTGGCCGAAGATGTGCCGAGACTTTTGCGCGGGTTCGCTGAAACCCCGCTACGACGGCGGATCGCCGGATCTGGCCGGACTCCCCTGGCCACGCCGAGATCTCCAGAACCGGTTCGGCTATATGATGCCGCAGACCGTCTTCGCCACGCGCGGTTGCCGCAACAGCTGCGATTTCTGCGCGGTGGTTGGCGCGAAGTTCGGCTGGCACACGCGGCCCGTTCAGGAGGTTGCCGCCGAGGTTGCGGCGCTGCCCGGCAAACGGTTCGCTTTCAACGATGTAAGCCTTTGCGAGGATAAAGCGTATGCGTTCGAACTTTGCAAGGCACTTAAACCGCTGAAGAAGAAGTGGGGCGGATTGATGACCCTCCGGGCGGCGGAGGACGAGGCGTTGCTGGATGCGTTGGCTGAGGCGGGATGCTGTTATATGCTTCTCGGATTCGAGTCGGCCCTCAGCCCCTCGCTCACCGGCATCCGCAAGACCTTCAACACCCCGGCGGCTTACCGGAAGATTGTCTCGTCCATGCACATACGCGGAATGATGATCCAAGGGTGTTTCATCTTCGGGCTCGACCACGACACGCCGGATGTCTTCGAGAAGACTGTCAGGATGGTGGACGATCTGGAGATCGACATCCCGCGTTACGCCGTGTACACGCCCTTCCCCGGAACGGATTGCTACCGACGGCTGGCGGAGCAGGGACGGCTCCTGCCCGGCTGCAACTGGGCGTGGTATGACACCCAGCATGTCGTCATCCGTCCGGCGAAGATGTCATCGGAAGAGCTTGACGCCGGCTTTATCCGCGCGTGGGAGGAGACTTTCTCAATACGCTCCATCCTGCGCCGCCTTTCGCCGAAACGGGATCAGTTCGTCGTCGCGCTCGCCGGAAATCTCGCCTACCGGCTTTACCGGGCGCGGCTGAAAAAAGACCGCCACCGTTTCCCGCTCTCGAAGGAGGACACGCCGTGACGGTAGAACGCCACAATTCCATTCGTGAAGCCGAAAGCTTTCTGCGCGAAACGGAAGGGAATGGTTACGCCTCGCAGACGTTCGGTGTCCTGCGCTCGGTTGAGCGAAGTTTCTGGCGCTGTCTTCCATACAAGGTGCTTCGACATCCCTGTTTCGCCGTTTCATGCGTATTGGGGTTGATTCATCCGTTTCGGGTTTATTCCGCGCACGATGCGCGTGGGGTGGTCTTGTGCGCGCCACTCCATAGGGATGAAAGTGGTGCCTGGACAGTAGTGTCGGACGAGATTGTCGAGTTGGATTATGTAGACTTTTTGTATGCGGAACGGTCATCTTCTGAAAGGAAGGAAGCTTTTCAGGCCGTTATGCGCAGGATGGCTGAGGATGGAATCGCAAACGTGACATGGCGTTATCTGGAGACGGATGGCATTACGGCAGACCTTCTTCAAAACTGGCCGCATCAGATGACGCAGGTCACACAGAATGTTCGAATCGATTTCAAAGATGGAGCGGATGCTCTCGCGCGTTCGCTTGGGCGTAATACACGCGGAAACATCCGCGAGACGCGCAACCGCCTCCGCCGCGATGGCCGTAAGGTCTCGTTCGTTTTTTATTCCACCGTCGGAATCGGCGGCGATATGCTGGCACCTGAAGCGGCCACTCTATTGCGCAAATGCCGAACGGTTTATATTGCTCGACAAGCAAGCCGATACAACCATTCCGGATGGACCGCGCGACTTTTCTTTCGCCACGGCAGTTATATCGCGCTCTCTGTCCCCGGGAATTGTTCGTTTGTGGCCGCGCTTGAAATCGATGGTATTGTCGGTGCCTATATGGAGGGATATGTCAACCTGAAGCGCAAGGCTCTGGAGGTTCCGAGGATCGCCATAAATGACACCTTCAAACGTTATGGTCCCGGTCGGCTTTTGGTACTGGAGACCGCGCAGTGGCTCGAAGCGCATTCTTCGGTCCGTACTATCGATCTGTGCCGCGGGGGCGAACGTTACAAGTTAGAATTAGGCGGGACGCTTTACACCACCCTCACTGTCTGCGCGAAAACGGAGGAACTGCCATGAAGCCGCTTCGTTTGCCGTGGAATGGCCGCGATGTGCCGTACGCCATGTTGGATATCATTCGCGGATGTAACTGTATCTGCAAGACCTGTTACAACCGCGAGGTACGGGAAGCGAAACCGCTTGACCAGATTGAACGCGAACTGGACATCATTTTCACGAACCGACGCGTCGAGTTTGTCGGCATTTTGGGCGGGGAACCACTCCTTCATCCGGACATTGTCGAAATCGTGCGCCGCATCAAAGCCCGCGGGGTTGGTTCCGTGATCATGACCAACGGGATTCTCTGGACGGAAGAACTCGCACGGCAACTCGCCGAAGCCGGGCTCGTTATGGCTTTCTTCCACATCCAGACGGGTCAAGTGCGAAGCGACCTCACCAATCCAAGCTCGGATATCGAAGTGGCTCGGTTAGCGGAGACCAAGTGCGCCATCGCTCAGGATGCGGGAATCATGGCCGCCGTTTCGACTACCATCCGCGCCGACACCCCAAACATTCTCTCGTCGGTTATGACGGCTTTTCGCCGCAACCGTAGCGCAAACTATGCGTTCCTGACACTGGAACGCAGTATGCAGACCATTGACGGCGGCATTGAGACGTTCGCCAAGACCAACAGTCTAGACCGGTGCGTTACGGAATTGGCGAAGATGGGCTGGCGGCCGTTCGCCGGCATCGGCGGACGATTCAGGCCAGACACGATGCGCTGGATGGTGTTCCATGCTTACCAGCGGCTAGACGGGGATGGGCAGGAAACCGATTTCGCGGCACTTCCACCCTCCCTGTTGGAGCGAACGCTTTTTGCCATCTTGCGCCTTTCCGGTCGCCAATTGCCGATGCGGACAACCCCGTCTCGCGGAGCCATCATTATGCGTATCATCCTCAACGCCTTATCGGGCGGCCCAGTCGGCAATTTGGGGTTTGCATGTCGGGTTCTTTTTCGGGGAGGGCGTCTTGTCACAAAGAATGTTTTTGTGGAAGCCTTCCCTGAATTGCTTGCGGATGGGCGTATCGAGTGTTGCGAACCGTGTTTGGATGCTGTCGTCAAGAACGGCAAACTGGTGCCGGCCTGTCTTTCGGATGTTGAATCCGCAAACGGAGGTAAGTCATGCTGATAATGATCCTCTGCAATTATTTCCCGATTCTGCATGCCATCGCCTGCGTATGCTGCCTGATCTTCGCTCCAGGATGGGGCTGGAAGATTGGTTCGTTTCTCGGTTGCCTCTATTTGGTACCCATCCTATGTACCCGTATCGCGCTTGCGGTGCATCCGTTGCGAAACAAGAAGGTGAAGACCTATACCGCCGACCATTACGTCTGGTGGTTCACGTTCTGCACCCAAACGCTTTTCTTGCGGTTCCCTTTTTTGGAAGAGGCATTGCGGACTGTTCCGGCGCTCTACAGCCTTTGGCTAAGGTTATGGGGAAGCAAAATCGGCAAGCTGGTGTACTGGACACCCGGCACGCTCATTCTTGACCGCCCGTTTCTTATAATCGGTGACCATGCAGGATTGGGCCTCGGTACGCGTCTCTGTTCCCACATCCATGTCGATGATGAACTGTGGCTGGCACCGATTGATATCGGAGCGAATGCCGTAACCGGCGCCTATTCTCTGATTGGACCGGGAACGGTTCTTAAACCCGGCGAAAAAACCAAGGTGGGGTTCATCTCGCCCCCTTTCTCTGTCTGGCAGGGAGGAAGGCGAATCTCAAAATGATCATCGACATCCACGCCCATCTGGTTTCTGCATCGGCCGACCCTTCAAAAATGCGTTTGAATGTCTGGAACCGCATTCTTATGCGACTTCTACGGATTCAATCGGTGAAAGAGCTTCGGTCGCGCTTTTGCCGCGAGCTAACCGAAGGACCGGTGGACCGTGCGGTCGTGTGCGCGGTCGAAAACGCTCCGCTTGCGGCCGGGAATCGGGAGGTGCGCGACTTCTGCCGCGAAAACCCCTCTTTCCTCTTCGGCGCGAATTTGAACCCTCTTTCCCCTCATGTCGAATCGGATATTGACGGAGCGGTTCACGACGGGGCGGTTCTTATCAAGCTGATGCCGTCCTATCAGAATGTCGATCTCGCCGATCCGCGTTGCGATCGGTTTTGGGATGCGGTTTCCGAGCGGCGCATTCCGGTCATTGTCCATACCGGGCCTGAACACTCGCTGTCACGCGGTGACAACCGATACAATTCCCCGGCACGGCTGGAACGCGCGGCCCGGCGAGGCGTTACCGTAATCTGCGCTCACTGCGGCTGTCAGCTGGCCTCGTTTGTCGAACGAAGCCAGTTTGGCGCATGGAAACGCCTTGTCCGCACCTATCCGAATGTGTATGGCGATGTCAGCGGATTCAGTGGATGCGTTCGCCGCTTCTGGCTATCCAGGATTCTTCGCGATCCGTTACTCCGTAGCCGCATCGTGTTTGGAACGGACTATCCTTCCTGTGTTCATGTTTTCAGACGGAACGAGGGTAATCTGTTCCGTGCCTGGTACGACACCTTCAGAGGTTTCGGGTTGGATGATTCTTTTTTCACTCGCGGCGCAAAACTGCTTGGATTGGAGGGCGTCTGATGATGAGATTACCCTGGCGGGGAAAAGCGGTACCCCATGCGGCGTTGGATATTGTCCGCGGTTGTAACTGTCAGTGTGAGAACTGTTATAACGCCGCGCAGCCGAAAGCGAAGTCGCTAGACGAGATTAAAGCGGAAGTGCGGGTCATCCGTGCCTTTCGGAACGTGACGACCCTTTCGTTGAGTGGTGGAGAGCCGTTGCTGCATCCGCAAATCTTAGATATCATCTCTTATCTTCGGCGCGAAGAAGGCGTCACGGTCAATATGCTCACGAACGGTATCCTTTTTGACGATGCCATGGCTCAGAAACTTCGGACTGCCGGGCTGGACTTTGTCACCATCCACATCCAGAACGGGCAGGTGCGCCCCGACAGCGACGATGACCTCGCCGACGCGATTCTCCGTAAAAAAGGCGCCATTGCCCGTAAGCATGGTCTCTGTCCGGCGATTGTCAGAACAATTCGATCTGACGACCGGGAAGGCTTTTCCGCGCTAGGCCGGTTTCTGCGTACCGCGCCGGAATTTGAATATGCGCTCGTCACCGTCGCGCGCGATTTCAGAACCATCAACCCGACAGTCGAGGAAAAGGAGTTTGACCGAAAACCGATGTTGGATGCTTTTGCCGATGCCGGATACAGCCCGTCATCGTTTATCGGTGGAAGGTTCAGAAAGAATATCCCACGCTGGTATGTGATGCAGAGTGTTCAAGCGGTAGATGGTGAAGGACTGGAACGCGCGTGGAATGGGATTCGCCCTGGTATTCTGGAACGGATATTCCTCTACGGCTATGCATTGATTTGCCACCGTTCAATCCACTGGATTCTATCAACCTCAGCCAAAACCAAGATTCGGCTTTTGATCAATGGTATCACAGGTGGGCGGATTGCCTCATTTCTTTTTACATTACGCGCCATTGTCGCGAACTGGACCGTCCGCGAAAAACACATAATCGTGCAATATCCGCCGCTTTCGCTCGGAGGAGGCAGGGTGGAATTCTGCGACAACTGTCCGGATGCGACAGCGGAAGGCGGTCGGCTGCGCCCGCTTTGTCTGTCCGACATTGCTTTGCCTGAAGGATGCTCGTTATGACAATTCTATTCATCCAACCAGCGGTCGGACATAAGGTAGGCGGCGCGACTTATCCAAAGACGTGGATTATGGAACCGCTTGCGCTGGCGGTACTGTCGGCATTGACACCGAAAGGCATCGAGCGGCTGTTCATGGACGACCGGTTGAATGAGGTCGATTATGCGGCGGAGGCGGATGTGGTGGCGATACCTGTGGAGTGTTACACCGCCGCGCGCAGTTATGAGATTGCCGACCGATTCCGGGCGCGCGGAATCACGGTACTCCTCGGCGGTTTTCACACAACGCTCAATCCGGAGGAAGCGACGGAACATGCCGACGCGATTGTGTGCGGTGACGCCGAGACGGTCTGGGACGAGGTCCTGAGCGACCTTTGTTCGCATTCGTTGAAACGGAAATATGTTGGTCGCGGCGGCGTGTTTTGCCCGTTGCCGGACCGAACCCTTTTCCGGGGGCGGCCCTACGGGATGGCGAATCTGGTCGAAACCGCGAGGGGTTGTATGTTCGCTTGCGAGTTCTGTTCGGTGACGAAGTTTTTCAACCGCCGCTACACGCCGCGCCCGCTTGATGACGTGATCGCCGAGGTCCGGTCCCTGAAGAAAGATTACCTCTTTTTCGTGGATGATAATCTGGCAATGGATGTGCCGCGTCTGAAGGAACTTTGCCGACGGATGATTCCGCTGAAAAAAAAGTGGATGGGGCAACTGAGCATTCACACCGCCAATGATGACGAGTTGCTGGCGCTGATGGCGGAGAGCGGGTGCGCGGGGGTGCTGATCGGGTTCGAGTCGTTGGACGCCGACACCCTCAGTGTGATGGGCAAGCGGGTCAACACCGCCAACGCGGATTACGCGCGGGCGATCGCGAATCTGCGGCGTTACCATCTCTCGATCTACGCCACATTCGTCTTCGGCTACGATAATGACACGGAGGAGACCTTCCGCCGCACCTACGACTTCGCGATGGAGAGCCGTTTTTTCTTCGCGGCGTTCAATCATTTGGTACCTTTTCCGGGTACGGATGTCCACGCACGGTTTGTTCGCGAGGGACGGATGCTTCATGAGAAGTGGTGGCTGGATCCCTCCGTTGGCTTTGGCGATGTCGTCTTCCGCCCAAAGAACTTTACGCCTGAAAAGCTCGCAGAGATGTGTCAGACGTATCGGCTGAAGTACTATTCCCTGCCATCGATTCTCAAGCGGGGCATGGATGTCAAAGCCAATACGCATGGATTGGTCAAGGCTCTCTTCTTTTATTACTCCAATTTTTCACAAAAATTGGAGATCCTGAGGCGGCGGGGACTTCCGAACGGAGGTGAACCGTGATCCGTATCCGCCTGTACCGTCCTGAGGACGAAACCGCGTTGCTTAAGCTCGCCTCCGTCCCGATGCCGGGATGGATACGGCTCCGGTATGATTATGCGGAAGGATACGCGGTTGGCGAGGGTCTGAAGGGCGATCGCGTTGAGATACTTGTCGCGGAGGATCCGGATGATGGCGGTATCATCATGTGCGGGACCCATTCCTCTCGTTCGCTCTGGTTGGACGGCCGTCCGCAGCGGGTGGGATACTTGAGCGGGTTGCGCAGTTCTCAGACTGCACGAAACGGGTTCGGCTTGTTTCGCGGTTTTAAGCTATTTCGGCAACGGATGGCATCCGATCCGGTCGCGTGCGCGTATACGACAATCCTGACGGGAAATCCAAAGGCTCGCGCGCTCTTGACATCGGGACGCGCCGGATTGCCGCGCTACATCCCGCACGGGAAGGTGATCACCTGGACGATCGCGCCACGCCGACCGGAAGCCGGGACAGCTTCGGTCCCGACTGGCGCATTACACAGCTTCTATGAACGCGAGGCACCCCGGCGGCCCCTTTTCCCGGTCTTCGGAAAAGGTTTCCATCCCTCCCTCACGGAACGGGATTTCTTCGCGATCCGCCGCGAGGGGCGGATCGTCGCGGCGGCGGCCGTTTGGGATCACGGCTCATATCGTCGGCTGGTAGTCGATGGTTACGGCAATCCGTTGGCTGCCTTGCTGCGGTTGCCGGTAAACCTTTGGGCACGGTGTGCGGGATATCCCGCCCTTCCGTCTGGTGGGAAAGCGTTGGGCTGCGTTTATCTCGCCTACGCGCTGGCGGAAAACGACGACCCCATCCTCTTTGCGGAGCTGGTGGCGCGGGCCGCATCCCGAACCGGTGGACGCAATCTGGTGGTGGCGCTTCACGACAGCGATCCGTTGTGCGCGGTGATGCGGCGATGGGCTGCATGGCGATACGAGAGCGAGTTCATGACGGTATCTTACGACGAATCGGAACGGCCCTTCAGCGGTGTTCCCCATATCGAAGTGGGGGCATTATGAGCGAAACGGTCACAGTTGAATTGTGGTCGGCCTCCTTCCTCCCCCAGACAGATGTCGGTGCGATGGAAAGCCTCTACCGGACCTATTACGAAGGCGCACCGGATGCCGCTTTCCGCCGTGACCTTGCCGAGAAGGATTATGTGATCATTTTACGCGAGACGGGATGTGTCCGGGGTTTCTCCACGATGAAAGTGTTGAAAATCGGGGGGATGGACGTCCTTTTCAGCGGCGACACCGTGGTGGATGCCGGTTGCCGGAACCAAACGGGTCTCGCCGGCGGTTTCGGCCACATGATGGCGTTGCTGAACCGGACACTCGGCAGCGATGCGCTCTACTGGTTCCTCATCTGCAAAGGGGCGAGAACCTACCGATTTCTCCCCACCTTCTTCCGCCGGTACGTACCCGGACAGATTGCGTACCCGGATCTCTCCGACCGTTTGCGTATCATCGCCGCCACACGCTATCCGAAAGCGTTTAATCCCGCGACCGGTATCCTGCATTTCGAGGAGGGAAAGGATCGGCTCAAGAGTGATATCCTGCGCATGGATCCGGAGTCGATCAAGTTCCGGACGATGAATCCCGGCTGGAGGGAAGGTGACGAACTGTGCTGCCTCGCCCCACTGGCGATGGGGAACCTCAACCGGCTCGGTTGGCGGGTGATCGCCGCCGTTGAACCGGAATGGCGCCTTAAGGAGTCCCATTCGTGAGGATCTTTTTCGCCAATCTCCTGTGGTTCCTCTCCACCCTGCACGACACGTTCCGCTTCATCCTCGCCCTGCGAAATCCCGCGAAGGCGCAGGCGGCGGTGGCGCGGCGCAGGAAACCGACACGGGAATCAGACATCCTGATCTATGAGCCGACCAGCGGTTCGACCGGCGGAACAAAGTGGATCCCCTACACCGCGCAACTGCGACGCGAGTTCATGCGCGCCGTCAACCCCTGGATGGCCTCGCTCTATCTGCGCCATCCGGGGCTCCTGCTTGGGACACACTACTGGTCTATCTCGCCGTATACCGAAGTTCGCCGCCCGCCCGACGGGAAGCGATGCGGATTCGCGGAGGATCGAGAATACCTCGGCCCCATCCGCTGCCGGCTGACGAGGGCGCTGTTCCCGGTCCCGGCGTCGGTGGCGGAAATCCGTGATCCGGATCAGCATACGCGCCAGACCCTCACGGCGTTGCTGGCATCACGACGGCTTGGCCTCATCTCGATTTGGCATCCCTCCGCGTTGTTGCGGCTTCTTGAGTTCGCCACGCTTCACGCGGAAGAAGTGGCGACCGGCAAACAGGCCCGGCGGCTGAAGGAACGACGGTATGACGAACTTTGGCCGCGTTTGCGGGTGATCAGTTGTTGGGATGCCGCCTTCGCGCACGCCGATGCGGACCGGTTGCGCCGTCTTTTCCCGAAGGTCGAGGTAGAGGGGAAAGGCCTGTTGGCGACGGAGGGCGTAGTGACATTCCCATGGTTCGGACGGCTGGTGGCGGCGGTCACGTCGCACACGCTGATCTTTGAGCGGGTTGATGCGGTGACGGACGAACCGATCGCGGGAACCGGAATCGGGCCGGAGTGTCTGAACGCTGGGGAACGGTATGGCGTGGCACTGACAACCGGAAACGGTTTCACCGATTACCGGTTGGGTGATGTGGTGGCATGTGTCGGGCATGTCGGACGTGTCCCCCAATTGGAATTTCTCTACCGCAGCGGCGGCACGGTCGATCTGCATGGCGAGAAGTTGCATCCAGCTTTCGTCGCCGAGGTTCTTGAGGATTTGTCCGCAGAATACGGAGAGTTCCGCTTCGCCGTCCTTTGCCCCCGGTATGATCGGCGCGGGTACCGTCTGCTATGGGATGCGGAAGGGACCGTTCCGAACCTAGAAACCGTCGAGGCGAAATTGAAGAACAATTATTACTACGCGTATGCGCGTGACCTTGGGCAACTGGATCCGGTTATGGTCGTTCCTGTACATCGGGGGCTGGCAACGTGGTGCGAGGCGCTGGGAATTTCCGAATCGTCGGCTAAAATCCCGCCGCTTTATAGTCCAGTATCCGAAGTAATCTGGCGAAATCTGGAGGAACTTTTTTAAACCGATTATTCCTTAATTACGAGGTAATATCCTGTGAATCGGTGGATATTGCTGAAAAAATCGCGATAACGGAAATTCTGGCTTGCATTCGTTCGGAGGTTTTTGGTATTTTATGAGCTTTCACGGAGAAATTGTGTATGGTTAAGATTAGACTTCGTAAAACTGGCAGCAACAACAACCCGTCTTTCCGCGTGGTCGCGACGGATGAGCGTTGCCCGCGTGACGGTAAGTTTTTGGAGATTCTCGGCTGGTACCTGCCCAAGCAGCAGGGCGAGAACTTCAAGTTGGATCTGGCCCGTGTTGACCATTGGTTGAGCAAGGGTGCGCAGATGAGCGAGACGGTCGCGAGCATGGTCAAGAAGACCCGCAAGGCGGCGGCTGCGGCTGCTTCGGCGCCTGCCGCTGAGGCGTAGTCGGTACGGTTTTGGATGGACGAGCCGCTCCGAATTGACGTGTTGACCGTGTTTCCGGGCATGTTGCGCGGGTTTCTCGGCGAAAGCATGCTTAAGCGGGCCGTCGATAAGGGGGCGGTAGTCTTCCGTATTGTCGATCTGAGGGACTTCTCGCACGACGCGAGGCGTACCGTTGACGATCGGCCTTACGGAGGTGGCCCCGGCATGATTATGAAGCCGGAGCCTTGGTTCGAGGCGATAGAGGCCTTGCGGACCCCTGATTCGAGGGTGATTTTGATGACACCTTCGGGCCAGACGTTCCGTCAGGCGGAGGCGCGCAGGCTGGCTGGACTGAAGCACCTCATCTTCGTCTGCGGGCATTATGAGGGCGTGGATGACCGTGTTCGCGAGGCGCTGGTGACGGATGAGCTGTCCATCGGCGACTACGTGCTCACCAACGGTGTCTTGCCGGCAGCGGTGGTGGTGGATGCGGTAGTGCGGTTGCTGCCCGGAGTGTTGGGCGGCGGCGAGGCCGCAACCCAGGACGAATCCTTTACCCGGGATTTGCTGGAGTACCCCCAGTACACGCGTCCGGCGGTTTTTCGGGGTATGGCGGTGCCAGCGGTGTTGCAAAACGGCAACCATGCCGCAGTGGACAACTGGCATTTGCAGATGGCTTTGGACCGGACGGCGAGAAAACGCCCGGATTTGCTGAATAAGGAAGAGAAGGAGTTTCGGAAATGATTGCGAAAGCGATTGACATGATTAACGCCGAGCAGATTGCGGCGGCGAAAAAGAAAGCGGCGGATGAGAAGAAGACCATGCCGTCGGTCAAGGTCGGTGATATTGTAAAGGTTTGGGTAAAGATTAAAGAAGGCGGCAAAGAGCGTATTCAGGCTTTTGGCGGAACCGTTATCGCTTGTGACAACGGCAAGGGCATCAGCGCCACTTTCACCGTGCGCCGCATTTCCTACGGCGTGGGCGTTGAAAAAGTGTTCCCGCTTTATTCCCCTTACATCGATCGCATCGATGTCGAGCGTTCTTCCCGCGTCCGCCGCGCGAAACTCTATTATCTGCGCAAGTTGACCGGCAAGAAGGCCCGTCTGCGCGAGGCCAACTAGTTCTCGCCGGGTACATTCGGTTTTTACCATCGGCAACGGTCGGTTAACGCCGTCCGTTGCCGTTTTTTTTTTTTCGCGTGTTTTTCTCTGTTGGGCAAAAAAAAAATCCCCGCACGGTTGTGCGGGGGTTTTTTATGTGTTCCGGTTAGAAAGTCGCGTAGATTTCCCAGCGGAAGAAGTATGCGGTGCGGTCGGAGGCGTAATAATCTCCGGGTTGGAAGCATTCGGCCAGAATGTGTCCGAAAATCTCACCGATGCCGCCTTCATTGGGGTTCTTCCAGATCGGGAAGTCGTAACGGGCCACGCCCAGCACGCCTTGATAGTCGCTTCCGTTGCCGCCGCCGAGGTGGTCCTGCGTGGCGCAGAACATGGGGCCGCCGTAGATGTTGACCCGGTGGTGTTTGGCAATATCCAAACCCGCGCCGGCAGACGGGAATATCATGTTCGACCAGTAACCCAAACCGTAGAGCGGACCGTAAACCAGCATTTCACTGTCCTGCGGCCAACGCGCCCATACCGGGTTCCAGCCCGAATCGCGGTCGTTGTCGCCGGTACGCTGCTTATCGCCGGAGAGATAGTAGCAGGATGCCTTGAAGAAGGGTTTAGCGGTGCCGATGGTCTCTTCTGGACGGTAGGTCAACCCGGCGAAACCCATCGCTCCGGCGGTAGATGCCCCGGTTTCCTTTTGCCCCGCCTGGAGGGCGCCTTCGATTTCGCCGCTGAGGGTCTCGGTGAATCTTGGCAGCAAACGCCCGCCGAAGGTGTTGGTGTAGCGCCCGGGGTGGCGGACACCGCCGCGGTGATAGCTGGTTTCGCGCTTGTAAACGTAGTAAAGCTCGAATCCCAGATCGTCGCTTAACTCGCGGTTGCGATAGTAAAGCCCTCCGCCGTACTCGTCCATTTCGTCGGAATCGCGCGGGTCGAAAGCGTTGGCGGGCCGGGGGTAGGGCCGCGGTCGGCCGAGGTTAAGCTGATTGTCACCGCGGTTGTAGATGGCGAAAGCGTCGAGAGACTGTTTTTCGGTGGGTCGCCAGGTTAGGCGAATCGCGTCAAAAGACAGCGTGCGGGAACCATCGTATCCGGTGCCGTCCATCATCACCCTACCGGAACCGAACGCGGGTGCTCCGTTGTCCAAGAAATCCTGTCGTCCGATGCGGATGTCCAGCTGGTCGTCGAACAGGTTCCGGAATCCCAAGTAAAGGTTATCGACCACCAGTTCGTCCGGGAAGCTGTAGGAACATTCGCGGCGCGAATTGCCGTTGCGGGCGATCGTCTCGCGCGTTTCGTTGGCCAACCGGAGGTAGAAGTCGGCGTGTTCGGTGGAGAATCGCGACCAAACCCGGGGGCGGAAACGTATCCAGTTAAGGTTTTTGCCCGAAGCGGTAGGGTAGGCGCAGTCAGGATCGCCGGGGTGGCCGGGAATGTTGTCCATAATTTCCTGGCGGACGCGAAGGTCTGCGCCAAGGTCCCAGTCGAATGAGTCGCCGTTTTTAGCGACAGCCTTTTCTTCTTCGGCGACGGCGAGACAGCCGGCGGCCAGTGAAAACAGAAAGATTGCGGTTCTGCTGTTCATGCTGAAAAACCTCCTAATAGTTAACGGCCACAGATTACTATTTATAGAAACAGGAGTCAAGCGCAAAATTGCGTTTGTAAAAATCGGCGGGATATGGTAGTTTAACCGGCGGTTGCGAGGAGGGTTTTTTATGCCGGGTTGGGCGGTGTTGGTTTTGGGTTCGGCACTGATGCTGGCGTTTTACGATTTGGCGAAGAAACACGCGGTTCGGGACAACGCGGTGATGCCGTCGCTGTTTTTCGCGACGCTCTGCGGGTCGGCTGCGTTTCTGGGCTGGCTGGCATTGCAGGGCAGACTGGCGGCGGCAATGGCGGTGCCGTGGCCGACGCGCGGGCTACTGTTCCTGAAAGGGGTGATCGTGGGCAGTTCGTGGACGGCGGCGTATTTCGCGGTGCGTGAGCTGCCGGTATCGATCTCGGCACCGTTACGGGCTACGGCACCGTTGTACACCATTATCGGTGGAATATTGATTTACGGAGAGATTCCCGACTGGCGTCAGGCGTGCGGGATTGTTCTGATTCTACTGGGATTTTTCGGGTTCTCGGTTTCCGAGCGGGTGGGGATTCGCGATTTTTTGCGGAACCGGTGGATATGGTGTTCGGTGGCGGGTACGGTGCTTGGCGCGGTTTCGGCGATTTACGACAAGTTCCTGCTTCAGCGGCTGGCGGTGCCACGCGAGACGGTTCAGGCCTGTTTCACGGTGGATTTGTTGGCGGTGATCGGGGTATATTGGCTGTTGTTGCGCCGTCTCAAGGTTGAGCAAAGAACCTTCCGGTGGCGATGGACGGTGGCCGCCACCGGGGTTTTACTGATCGTGGCGGACGCGCTATATTTCGCGGCGGTTGGTACTCCCGGTACCGCGATATCGCTGTTGTCGCTGTTGCGCCGCACCAGTGTGGTGGTCACCTGCATCGGCGGCGCGGTGTTTTTCAAAGAGACCAATATGAAGCGCCGGTTTGCCGCGCTGGCACTGATCTTGGCCGGTGCGGCGTTGATTGCTTTAGGCTAGCGGCCTTCGTACTTCGCCAGTTCCGTTTTGGCGGCGGCAACCGAGGTGAATACCTCGGAATTCATCCCGGCGGCACGGGCGCCATCCACATTTTGCGGCAGATCGTCGAAAAAGATACACTCGTGACCGGCGACATTCAACCGTTGGATCATCAGCTGGTAAATTTCCGGATAAGGTTTGGCAAGCCGGACTTGGGCGGAAATAACCTCGGCATCGGCAATGGCACGGAAATTGGCGGCGGCCCGGTTGAACCACGGAATAAAGGTTAAAGGCATGTTGGTCAAAATCCCGACCAGATATCCGGCGGATTTCAACTCCTTGGCCCAGGCGTAGGTTTCCGGGTTCGGCACGCCCCAGCTCTCCATGTCGCGGCGGGTAAGTTCAACGAGCGTTGCGTTGTCGCAAGACTTACCGAGGTCGCGGTAGATCATACGGTACATCTCCTCGCCGGAGTAGTCGCCGCGATCAAACCCGACGCGGTGGTTACGGTATCCGGCGAGGATTTCCGGTTCGGAGAGATTGGCGTGGGACGCGGCCCAGCCGTAAATAACGTCGTGCTGCTGGGGCATTGAGATCACCCCGCCGTAGTCAAAGACAACCGCTTTGATTTTTCCGTTCATGGTAAAACCTCATTTTCTTGATTTTCCTGCCTTGGAACATTTGCCCTTGGAACGCCGTTCCGTTTTGGTGGTGCGTTCAACCGTTTCGGCGGGCACGAAATCGGCGCGGCGCTGGTTGAAATCCACGGCGGCGATCTTGACTTCTAGGTGTGAGCCGACCTGAAAAGTCTGGCGACCGGCCACAAGCGTCTCGTTGGCGGGGTTGAAGCGCACGAACTCGCGGGAGAGTTTTGAGATGTGGACCATGCCGCCCATTGCCAGTGCGGGGATATCGATGAAGACGCCGTAGTTGGTGCATTTGGACACCACCGCCGGATAAACCTCCAGGCGGTTGTCGTCCAGCTGCTGCTGGAGATAGCGGAATTTTTTGATCTCCACCAGTTGGCGGGAGGCCTCGTCCGCAACCTGTTCGCATTCGGTTGCCCACAGCGCGGTGCGGTTGAGCTGTTCCTGCGGCGCTCGGCCGCCTTTGCCGTCCAGATAATCCGCGAGCTGGCGGTGCAGCGTCAGATCGGGATAGCGGCGGATCGGTGAGGTGAAATGCGCGTAGTAGGTCTTGGACAGACCGAAGTGCCCGATCTTTTGGGCGGAATATATCGCACGTTTCATGCTGCGCAGCACCATCATGTGCGCGTGGTAGCGCAGGGGATGGTTGGCGGTTTTTTTGAGAAAAGCCGCTAGATTAGCCGGATTGGAAAGGTCGCCGGGGTGGAATCCCAGCATCGTCAGTCCGGCCTCCAGTTCCTCCAGCTTTTCCTCGTCCGGGGCTTCGTGAAGTCGGGCGAGGATTTTCACGCCGTGGGTCCACAGTTCGGCGGCTACCGCCTCGTTGGCCGCCACCATACACTCCTCGATCAGCTGGTGCGACTCGTCATAAGGTCGGGTTAGCACGCCGCAGAGGCGGCCTTCCGCGTCAAGTTGGATTTCCACCTCCGGCACGTCCATGTCCAACGCGGCCATCGAGAAACGCCGTTCGCGGAGCTGTGCGGCAAGCTGCCAGGAGTCGCGTATCAGCCGTTGCGCCTCCGGCGGCACCGGGTCAAGCCCTTCGGGCTGGGCGCCCTTCAAAATCGCCAGCGCCTGTTCGTAGTTGAGCCGCAGTTTGGAGCGGATGCGCGATTTGGCGAACCGACGCGCAATCATTTTACCTTTGGCGTTGAAGGTGAGGAATGCGGAGAAGGTCAGCCGGTCTTCATCCGGACGCAGGGAACAAACCCCGTTACTCAACTGTTCGGGCAGCATCGGGATAACCTTGTCAACCAGATAAACGCTGGTGCCCCGTTTGTACGCCTCACGGTCCAGAGCCGAGCCTGGGCGGACAAAGTGGCTGACATCGGCGATGTGTACGCCAAGGACGCGGTTGCCGTCGCGGTCGTACTCCAGCGAGATGGCATCATCGAAATCGCGGGCGGAGGCGGGGTCGATGGTGATGATGTAGCGGTCGCGCAGATCCTCGCGTTTGCCGGGGCGGCGTAGCCGTTGTGAGACCCGTTCCGCCTCGTCGATTACGGCGGCAGGAAACTCCGATGGCAGTTCGAACTGGCGCATCACCACTTCGGTGTCGAGCGAAGGGCGGTCGGCCGGGCCGATCACATCTACAATCTCGCCTTCGGGGGCAACGTGCCGGTTCTCCCACGCGGTGAAACGCATCACCACGCGGTCGCCGGGTTTTGCGCCGCCGGGCGAGTGGACGTAGAAATCGTTTTTGTAAACCGGGTTCAGCGGCACCACATAGAAAAACTTCGAGGTGGCGTGGAGCGTGCCGACGATGTCGCGCGGCGAGCGTTCGACGATTTTAATCACCTTACCCTTGATTTCGCCGCGGTGCCGGAACAGCCGGACGGTAACGATGTCGTCCGGCAGGGCGGTACCGAGGTCCTCCGGTTCGATCCAGACCTGTTCCCCGGTTTCGCGGTCGGTAACATTTCCCGCCCCGTTGCGGACCAGATGGAGCTGGCCGGTTAGCAAGTCCATGCGCCGGGTCAAGGTGTAGGCCATCGACTCTCGGGTCGGCGTTATGATTCCGTCCTTAACCATTTCTTTAAGAATGGCGTGGAGTCGGCCGAGCTGCTTGCCGCGCAGCTGGAGGGTATGGGCGATGTCTTTGGCCGTCCATGCGTAATCCGGCTCCGACTCAAACAGGTATTGAATGGCGATTTTGTCTTTGTCCGCTTTCATGCAACAAATCTCCTAAAGGTGTTAACGTGGCAACTGCGCTTTTCATTCCTCCGCCAGCTCAAGGCGGGTCTTTCCGGTACGCTCCTTCCAGATGTCCTCGCGGTAACGGCCCTCGCGGGCGGCCGCATTTAGGTGTTTGAGGAACTCCGGGTCGTGTTTGCGGATCACGAAATCGAGAAAATTCGCGGTAACGCGGTAGCTTGCGTCGTGCACCGCATTGCGCTGTCTGACCTCGGCGCCTTTGCTTTGCGGCTCATAAAGAAACCAACGGATGTAATCCGCCAAACCTTCGCTAATCCATTCTGGCGGCTGGCGACGGTTGTAGCTCTGAACCACATGGGCCATTTCGTGCACAATGCAGCCGAGACCTTCGCGGTCTTTTTCTCCGCGCAGCCAGCCGCGGTTAACGTGTATTTCGTTTCCGGCGGCGTAAGCGGGAGTGCCGCCCAACCCATCGCGGATACAGATGGAGAATCGGCGCATCGGGCGGAAACCGTCCGACGCCAGCTCGCGGGTCAGGCGGGGATACCAGGTTTTCACTAACGGGATAATCTTTTCCTTTCCCCATTCCGCCAATTCCGGCGCGTTGGAACAGTCCAAGGTAAAGTGGAAGAAGCCGTCGTCAGAGTCGAAATTGAACACCTTTGGTTCCGGGGTTCTCAGATTGGCGTCCGAGGCGGAAACGATATCGATCTCGCTGTAGAACGTGTGGGCGAAGGGTGATTTGCCGGTCGGTTCGATTTTAAACAGCAGATAGCGGAAAATCCCCAAAGAGGAATCCTGCGCGCCGGGCACGATTGCCACGCCATATTGACCACCCGCGCCGCGGCTGTGGTCAGGGCCGCCGCGTTGCTGGCGGGTATCGACACTTGCCAGTCGGCGTAATCCAGGGGTACGTTCGGAAACCGATTGCCAGCCTGATTGCGGGGCGCGTTCGGCCCCCCACACCGTGTAAACCTGCGGGGCGCGCTCGTCGGTGTGACAGGAGTAGGTCCCGATACGTTTCAGTTCGGTAGGCTGGCCGAGGTCGGCCAGAATCCAGGTTTCGCCGATAAAGAACAGGTTTTGCGTCGGCGAATCCATCGTGCCGGGCAACTTGCCGTCGTTCAATGCCCCGATTTCCCCGCCGTTGTTGTCGCGGGTTCCGCGGATGATGGAAAACCTCGCTTTTGCGCCGGTGTCGTTCTCAACCGGCGACGGGACACTGGAAAAGCGGAAATTACGGTTGTTGGCATTATGGTTGATCAACACCATCGGTTCGGCGGCAACCGCCGCCATACCGCCACCAAGGGCGGCCAGGGCCAGTAATAACGATGAACGGGTTCGGGCAACACTTTTCATTAAAGAGCATTCCTTTTTTATTGTGAAATTTCCAGATGCGGCAAAACCATTAACAATAGTATCATAGTCGGGTCTCGGGTGTCAATCTATGGGGTTAAAAACCGTCAAAACAGTTTTTTTTATTTTTTTCGCTGCATTCGCTTGACTATTGCAGCAACTTAGTGATAAACTAACACCTGTTTTGTGGACTAATTGTGTCCACTGACGGCGATTGATGCTTTTTTTGGGGTTTTTGATGACGGTGTTTTTAAGGCTTGCCGCGGTTTTTGGACTATTGCTGACCTGTTCCGGGTGTCAGACGGTGGCGAATTGGTTCAAGGGCGGGCAAAAAGAGGATGTGGTGTCCGATTACGGGGAACTGGCCGTGTACAGACCCGATGGCGAGCCTCGTATTACGCCTGGGCTGGCTCTGAAGATTAGCGTTTCGGCCTCCGGGGCGGACGTCTCCGAGACGGTGAAGGAGGTCAGTGTGTCTGGGGACATCCTGTTGCCGCTGGTGGGCAAGGTGGCTTGCGACGGGCTGACGTTGTTGGAGTTGCAGGACCGAATAAAGAAGGCATTTGAGGAGTATTACCGGGACCCGCAGGTGCAGGTGAGTTTCGCCTACGCGGAAGGGTCTTCGATGAAGTCTCCTTGGGGTACGGTGCTGCTGCAGGGTGCGATTGCCCGGCCCGGTCCGGTGAATATGCCATCAACACTGGACTTGACGGTTACAAGGGCTTTGATGCTTGCTGGCAACCCCACGAACTTGGCGGACAAGCGCAAGGTTCGGGTTACCCGGCGGCAGGCCGATGGCTCGCTTAAGCGGTTTGACGTTGACATCGTCAAAATCGGTAAAGAGGGCCGGGCGGACTTGGATCTGGCGCTTAAGCCAGGAGATGTGGTTTGGGTACCGTATTCTTGGTACTAAACCTGGCTGGCGGTTTTGATTTTGGAGTGAGTAGAGGAGAAAAAAGTATGGCTAAGTTATTGATTGCAGGTTTAGCCGCGTTTGTGTTGTGTGCGACTGGGGCAGTATCGGCGTTTGCCGACGAGGCCTCGACATTGACGCGCCAAGTATGGATGAGCAAGGTTGGCACTTCCGCTTCGGACCAGTCGGTCTTGAAGAATACTCTGCCGCAGTTGGCGGCTGCCGACCGGGCCGAATTCGCCAATCGGGTTCTCAAGGCGGTTTCCCGTCTGCCGATTTCCCCGGAGGAGAAGGCTGAGAAGTTCGTGCAGGTTGCCAATGATTTGCTGGCCCAACAGATTGGCGACCAGAAGGCGGACCTGATCGCGGAAATTTATGCCACTACGCCGGTGGAGTTCCTGCCCGCAGTGACTGATTCGCTCTCCCAAAAGTTCAGCCCGGAAAAGAACGGACTTTCCAACGCCGCTTACGAGAAGTTTGCCGAGACGACGATGGACAAGGCCGCGAAGCTAAACGCCGGAACGGACGAGCCTTCGGTGCGAGACACGATGGTGGCTTTGCTTTTCATGAAGGGCGCTCCGCAGGATGCCGAACTCAAGAATAAGCTTTTGTCCAAGATGCCGGATGACCACACCCGTCAGGTCGCCAACGATTTGATTCCCGGTGTGCTCTCCACTGGCAAATATGACGACGTGCTCAAGGCCGCCGGCATTGACGATGAGCCGTTGGACCTGTCTACTTTTGGAACCAGCACCGGCCATTCGGCGTTAGATCGGTTGCTCGATGACATTTCCGCCGTCCAAAGCGTGGGTGGCGCGAATGGCGAGAGCGGGTCGAACAATGTGGTCAACAAGACTCTGGAAAATATTGCGGCTGGCGACGGATCTACCGATTTTGACGTTCCCAGCGTTGGATTGAACCGTATTCCGACTCGTACCGGAACTTCGGTTTCGGTGGCGGTGCCTAGGGGATACCAAAACCAGAATTCGGCGGTCATTTACGAGGACATCCAAGTTGAAGTCGGCGTTAATGACAACAAGCGCCGGAAGCACAACAACAACCGCTAAACAGCCGCATAGGGAGTTTTAACCATGAATAGCAAAATGATGATGTCGGCAAGTTCAGCACTGATGTGCGCGCTGGTTTGCGGGGTGGCGGTTGACGTTTATGGCCAGACCAAGATGTTCAACTATTCCTTGCCCAACAACCCCAACACCCGTGCGGAGTTTATGCGTCAGGGGGTCGGTGACCGCGGTTTCCATTTCGGCAATCTGGAACTCTCACCGTACGTCAATGCCGAGTACAAGTACAACAACAATGTTGATACCGATCGGCATAAATACCATGATTCGTCGCTTTACATTCGGCCTGGCATCGACCTAAAATACACTGGAAGCAATTGGGGGTTAACCGGAAACGGTTGGTATTCTCGGACGTGGCACAAGAATTACGATGAGTTGGATTCCAGGCGCTATAGCGAGCGGTTGGGGTATTGGTATCAGACCGAGGGCGGTCTCCGCATCGTTTTGAGCGAGCAGTACTCCCACTCGGAAGACCACGACTCTATTATTGACGGTGGCCGCGGCATTTGGCGCGAGCGTGAAGAATTGCGTTTAAGCGGCGTTGTTTCCTACCAGTTGGGCGAGCGCACCGGCGTGGCGTTGGGAATGCAATACCACGATATGGATTACAAGCGTAACAGTAAGTACGCCAATCTTTATGGTTACGACGAGTTTGCCATGGAGTTGGAACTTTCGCGTAAGTTGAGCGAGCGCACCAACTTCCTGTTGGCCGGCGGTTACCAGACTTACCGCAGCGATGGTACCTCCCGCGGCTACAACCACCGTAGCAACGGGTACTCTGTCATGGCCGGTCTTGGTTCCCGCGCAACCGAGCGTATCACTTACCGCGCGTTAACCGGTGTCGGTTTCTGGGATTATTCCGGTGATGTCAATGCGGCTTGGAAGTACAGCTTGAACGCCAACTGGATGATCAGCCACAAGTGGGCGTTGTCGTTGGCCGGTTCCAGCTATTTCCAGCCCAGCGAGCGTGATCGTAACCAGTCGGTGCAGACCTACACGCTTTCTTCCGGACTCTCCTATCGCCCGATTAAGCGGCTGTCAACGCATCTCGACGCGGCGGTCCGTTACGAGCAGAACGAGTACGCCAGCAATGGTCGTGATGACAGCTGGGAGGAGATGGTTTCGGTTCGGTTGCGTGGCGATTACCACTTGATTCGCTGTCAGGATTTTTCGGCTAACCTTTACAGCTCTTTGGAGTTCAACAAGGAATTTTCCGATCGTGACGACTACGAGTATGACCAGTTTATACTTCGCGTCGGTCTGCGGCTCTTCTACTAGTTCCTCCAGTTTTCGGAATTCCTGATAGTTTGACCGCCTACGCGTTAGTGGTGTAGGCGGTTTTTTGTTGAGAAGCGTATGATTCAGCAACTGTTAACCAAATACGGTGTCGCGTTTCATGTTGCGGTGATGGGTATTTTGGCGTGTTGCCTGGTATTTGCGGGACGCGCTTATTCGGGATACCCTTATGTTTGGTTGTCGGCAATTGCGTTGGAGTTGGCGTTGCTGTTGCCATCGGTGCTTCGCGACGAAAACTTTTCCGATGCCAGGCGGCGTACCCGCCACGCATTCTGTTGGGATCCAATGCTTTACATCGGGTTGATTTCCTTGGCCTTTGTTTTGGCCCAAGGGATCAACGGCGGTTGTGAGCTGGTGTATCAGCAGGATGTCGATGTTTGGAAGATGGGCGACCCGCGTTTCCCCTGGATGCCATTTGCGGTGGACGGCGGTTGCGCTTACCGTTTTGCCGGGGTATTGCTGGCGGTGGTGGTCTCGCTTTTGGCGGTGCGTGATTTCATGAGCCGTAGCGCCAAGCGGTGCTTGCTGCAGTTGCTCACCGGTGGTTGCGGCGCGGTGGCATGGTGGTTCGTGTTCAGATATTTCCGTCCGGCTTCCGACGCTTGGAAGTTTTTGGATAGCGTTACCGTGCAGTCGGTGGGGTTCGCTTTTGGTTTTATGGCGTTAATAGGCTTGGGGCTGTATGCAGACCGTTCGTACCAGTCTCCTTTTGGACGCCGTCTCTTGCTGGCGTTTGCGGTTTTTGGCAATCTTTTCGGTATGCTATTTGCCGCGTCTCCGTTGGTAGCGGCGCTCGGCTCGTTGTTGTTCCTGCTGTTACTGGTGTTGCTGCTGATCAAGGTTCCCGGATTTCTGGGGATTGAGCATGCCGTTTCTTCAATTATTGTCTTGGGCGGGTTTATCGGGTTGGTCGGTTGGGTATGGCCGGAAAACCCGTTGATGCACAAGATTGCTGCGTTGGGCGATTTCGCGGCGCTTGGGCATTGGTTTTCGGAAATCCGGCCGCATCGCGCCAAGGTGGCGCTGTCGATTTTCACCGAACACCCTTGGTTTGGGGTGGGGGTTAACGGTTTCGGAAGTTTTGTCGGCATGTATGTTAAAAGTAATGCTGATTGGGCGTTTTTTAAGCAAGACCAAGGGTGGATTTTCAACGATTACCTGCAGCTGCTGGTTGAAGGCGGCGGTGCCGGTGTGATTTTCTCCATCGCGGCGTTGGTGGTATTGATCATTCCGATCGGTTCCAGATTGCGTGATTATTTCTTGGTGGTAGTCCATGGTGAAAACAAGGCGTTGTCGTCAAACGTTTTTGCCGGATTGTTGGCACTGCTGTTTGCCTTTATGTCGGCTTGGCTCGGCAATGTGTTCCAGTTGCCGGCCGTGCTGCTTGCCACAGGGTGCGCAGTCGCGGCATTGCCGGCTTTTATCCCGGCTGCATCTTTACGCCGCAACACGGTAAAAAGCGAGCACCATTCGCACCATCGCGAAGCATAACCTTGGAGAAATAACCGATGAGTGATTCTGACAAAAACACAGATTCTAAAGCTTCAAACAGCGCCATGTATTACGGGCAGTCTCCAAAGGCCATGTACTACAGCGGCAGTTCCCCGGCTGCGTACGGCGGCAGTTCCCCGGCCTACTATGGCGGCAGTTCTCCCGCTTATTACGGCGGCGGCGCGTATGGCGGCAATTACGGCGGGTCGTATTACGGCGGCGCGTATTATGGCGGTAGCGGAAACGGAGGTGGCGGCGGTGACGATTCGTTGACCGGCACCATCTCAATCACCCGAATCCTCCGCGTCTGCCAGCAGCGCTGGGTTACGATTATGGTGTTCGTTATTATCGGTTTTGTGGCATCCTACGCGGTGTTCAAGATTTCGCCGGTGATTTACGAGGCCAGAAGCATCATCGAAATGCGTATGCGTAGCGCCACCTACACGGGAGTGCGCAGCGCGGTTATCGATACCGATCTCGGTTCCAACATGAATGAGGTTTTCAACACGCGTTTGGCCCGACTGAAGAGCCGCGAGGTGTTGAACATGATTGTCGCGCAGTACCGTACCGACTGTCCGAGTTCCACGGTCACCAGTGAGGACTTGATCGGCACGCTTGCCCGCGCCGAGCTTTCTCTTCAGCGTATGTCGCGGTTGATCAGCATCAGCATCCGTTCGACCGACGCCCAGTTGGCTGCTGACTTGGCCAACGCATATTCCAAGGTGGCGGTGACATTCACTTCGGACCAGAACAAAAAAGAATCTGATGTCGCGGTTTCATGGTTGTCTTCCACAACTGAGACGTTAAAACGCCAGCTGTCGGATGCCGACAACGCGCTGCTGGAGTTTAGCAAAGGCAGTCAGGTGGACACCTTGAAACGCGAGGTTGCGCTTGATCAGTCATCGCTCAACGCGATTTCCAGCGAAATCCTCTCTCTGGAAAACCAGATTACCACAGCGAACGAATTGAAATCTACATTGGAATCCATCCAAAACGACCCGACGAAATTCGGTAATCTGCCTACGTCTGTGCCCCGTACGGCGGAAATTTCTGCGGCTTACGAGCGCTATCAGCACAATATCGCGGAACGTAACGCACTGCTAGCGCGTTTGACGCCGAACCATCCGCAGGTGAAACTGAAAGAAAAGGATGTCGATGTTTACAAACAGCAGTTCGCCGATGTGGTGGTTCGCGCCATGGAGACAGCCAAGGCCAATTTGGACTTGCTTCAGCGGCGGCACGCGCAGTTGGTCCCCAAAAGAGACGAACTGATCGCACGCCTTACGGACAACGAGCAGAAGATCGTTTATTCCACGCTTAAGCTGGAGCAGTTGCAGCGCGATCGCCAAGTGGCGGAATTGAATTACCAGACGCTGTTGAAGCGTAAGGGCGAGGCGGAATTGGCGGCTGACGAAAACACCGCCATCATCAAACCGGTCGAAAATGCGTACAAACCCTTAAAGCCGGTATTGCCCAACCCGATGGTCATTTTCCCTGCTGGCCCGATGATTGGTTTGGCTCTCGGGGTCTTCTTCGTGCTGGTGCTGGATCACCTGGAGGATAAGATCGTCGGCGTGGCGGACATCGAACAGCGTCTGCGTCTTAAGGTGTTGGCGGTTATGCCGCACATTCACCGTAAAAAACGCGAGCAGCTGGCCCGAATGGTTACCGAGGATAAATTCTCCCAGTACGCGGAAGCCGTGGCAGGTTTGCGTAACTTGCTGGACTCGCCGCGTTACCGCGATATTTCAAAAGTTATGCTTTGCATCAGTACGCATCCGGGCGAAGGTAAGACCGTTACTTCCTGTTCGCTTGCGCAGTCTTGCGCCCAGAGCGGCCAGCGCACGCTGTTGATCGACTTCGATATGCGCCGTCCGCGGTTGGCCCGCATTTTCCACAAGCGGTCCACCGAATTCAAGAGCCTCCCGCACACCTTGGCAAAGAGCGATGCTTCGCTGTTTGATTCTCTGCCGGTGCCGTCGGGGATGCCTAACCTTGACGTGGTGCTCGCAAAGGCTTCGTCCGAAATCAGCCCCGCCACCCTGATGGGCGGCGGAATGGTGGTCAACTTCTTCCAATGGGCGCGTGATCATTACGACCGCGTGGTGGTTGACTCGCCGCCGTTCGGTATCGTGGGCGATGTCATGACTTTGGCTTCGCTGGTCGATTCGGTGATGATTATGTGCTGTCCTGACCGCACCCGCTTCCAGCCGGTGCGTCACGCCGCCCGTTCGTTGGCCGAAGCCGGAGCCCGCGTTATCGGTGTGATTGTGAACGATGTGGACTTTGGCCGCAGTAACTCCTTCTCCACCGGCGGTAACTACCATTACCGTTATTCTTACCGTTACGGCGGTTACGGCTACGGTTATTACGGTTACGGGTCCCGTACCCGCCGCCGCGCTGCCGCTCGCGAAGCCAAGGAGTCGTCCGAAGAAAACACCGCTGCCGCCGGCGCTGAAAACGCCTCGTCCGAGGTTAAGGACGCGCCTGCTCCCGGTACTGTCGCCCGTCCTTCGGTGAGTGCCCCGATCTATGGAGACTATTCATCGGAAGATTTTACCCCGGCGTCGGTTTCCCGTCAGGATGATGTCGATTTCAGTTCTTCCGACGACGAATAGCGCGGATTTAGGAAAGGGATGCGGATATGGCGGCGAAGCGGATTGTGGTAACCGGCGGTGCCGGGTTTATCGGTTCGGCGCTGGTGCGGCAGCTCGTTGGCGAAACGGACGCGGAGGTGCTTAATCTGGATAAGCTTACCTATGCCGGCAATTTGTCGTCGCTGCGTGAAGTTTCTGATTCGCCCCGTTACCGTTTTGTGCAGGCTGATATATGCGATGCCGAGGCGGTGGCCAAGGTGTTTGCCGGTTTTCGTCCCGACGCGGTGATGCATTTGGCGGCAGAATCCCACGTTGACCGTTCCATTGACGGTCCGTTGGCGTTTGTTAACACCAATGTTCTGGGGACCGCAACGCTTCTGGACGCCGCCACCGCCTATTGGCGGACGCTGGACGCGGAGCGTCGGGCCGCATTCCGGTTTCAGCACATTTCTACGGACGAGGTGTTCGGTTCGCTTGGCCCATCCGGTTTCTTCACCGAGTCCACTCCGTATGATCCCCGTTCGCCGTATTCAGCCAGCAAGGCCTCGTCCGACCATCTGGTCAAGGCGTGGGGGCATACCTATGGTTTGCCGGTGCTGTTGACCAACTGCTCCAACAATTACGGCCCTTACCATTTCCCCGAAAAACTGATTCCTTTGGTTATTTTGAACGCGCTGGACGGGAAGCCGCTGCCGATTTACGGCAAAGGCGACAATATTCGCGACTGGTTGTTCGTTGATGACCATGCCCGGGCTTTACGCTGCGTGTTGGAGCGCGGTCGGCCGGGTGAGACCTACAACGTCGGAGGACACAACGAACGCACCAACCTTCAGGTGGTGCAGACCGTTTGCGATACGCTTGACGGGCTGGTTCCGTTGCCGGGCGGGCACTCTTACCGGCAGCAGATCACTTTTGTGACCGACCGTCCGGGGCATGACTTGCGGTACGCAATCGATCCCGCCAAGATTGAGAATGAGCTGGGGTGGCGTCCGCAGGAAAATTTCGAGACCGGCATTCGCAAGACGGTGCGGTGGTATCTGGATAACGAATGGTGGTGGCGCCCGATTCGCGAACACAAATACGCGGGTGAGCGTCTGGGCAAATGATTTTAAGCCGAGGAGGTGTCCATGTTTACGAGAAACACACTGGCTTTGGCGGCACTCGCGGCATTGACCGCGAATTATATGGGGGCGTTGGCCGCAGAAGTTCTGCCCGATGCCAAATATGCCCCGCCGCCTTTTGAAAAATATCAAGTGATACTGGATCGAATGCCGTTTGGCCCTTTGCCGGCGAATTTCGATCCCAATGGTGACAACCAGCCCACTGCCGAGGAAATAAAAACCGAGCAGGAACTTCTGGCCGAGCAGCAACAACTGGCTAAACAGGTCCGGATGTCGTGCGTAAACATCTCTCCGGGCGGCGAGGTGATGGTGGGTTTTACCGACCTTTCCGACAAAACGCCCAAAAACCTTTACCTCGCGGTTGGCGAGTCCCGTGACGGTTGGACCATCAAAGACGCCAACTACGACAAAGAGTGGGCCAAGCTTGAGAAAGACGGCGTTGAGATTAAACTCAAATTAGGTAAGGGATTGGTGAGCAGCGGAAGCGGCAGTAGCGGCAATGCTGCGGCACAAGCCGCAGCGGCGCCGGCGATTGCCCCGTTCCAGACCGGGCGTCCTGGTTTGTCGCCATTCAGCCGGCGAGGTTTTCCGATGAACCGTTCCGGCTTAAATGGCGCTGCCGCCGATTCCCCGGTTGCCCAAGCCGGCACGACCTCGGTTGGCCGGTCTTTTACCGAACGGCTTAGGGAGCGGGCCCGCAAGGTTAATGCCGAACAGGCTGCCCGTGACAAGGAAAATCAGGAAAGAATCTTGAAGTTGGCCCGAGAAGCGGCGCAGGCGGAAGTAGCCCGCCAGAAACAGGAGGACGCCGCCAACAATCCGCCGCAGGAAGAAAGACCGGTCAACAACCAAGAGCAGCCGCCGGTTGTTCCGAACGAGCCGGAGGCAGCCGACTAGTGATGTTGTTTTTTTAGGGAGAAAGTGTTATGCGTTGGACTCGTACCATGATAGCCACGCTGCGGGATGACCCGCAGGATGCCGAGATTGTTTCGCACAAATTGCTTGTCCGTGCGGGGTTGGTGAAAAAACTCTCCGGCGGGCTTTACACCTTCCTGCCGCTAGGTTTGAGGTCGTTAAAGAAGGTGGAGCGTATTGTCCGTGAGGAAATGGACCGTGCCGGGGCCCAGGAGATTCTGATGCCGGCGCTGCAGCCGGCCGAGCTTTGGCAAAAATCTGGTCGTTTCGGTCAGATGGGCAAGAGCATGTTCACCCTTAAAGACCGCGCCGAGCACATTATGGCCCTTGGCCCCACGCACGAAGAGGTGGTCACCGATGTGGTCACCAACTTCCTTACCAGCTATAAGCAGCTGCCGTGCACCGTTTATCAGGTTCAGACCAAGTTCCGCGATGAGATCCGCCCCCGTTTCGGGTTGATGCGGTCAAAAGAGTTTATCATGAAGGACGCCTACTCCTTCGACACTTCGATGGATGCCGCGAACGCTTCTTACCAGGCGATGTATGACGCATACACCCGTATTTTCGCGCGTTGCGGACTCGCCGCCCATCCGGTCGAGGCAGATACCGGGACTATTGGCGGTAACCACTCCCATGAGTTTATGGTGTTGGCCCCTTCGGGCGAGGACGGTATCTTACATTGCCAGAAGTGCGGTTATTCGGCGAACCAGGAGCGCGCGGAGCGCCAGTGCCCGCCGGTGCGGAACGGCGAGAAGTCTGCCGAGCCTCGCGAGAAGCGCTCCACCCCGGGAGCCCATACGATTGACGAGGCGGCGGCATCGCTTGGACTCCCCTCCGACCAGATGGTAAAATCGCTGGTGTACGTGGCGGACGGGAAACCGCTCATGGTGCTGGTCCGCGGCAATGACGAGTTGTGCGAGTGCAAGTTGCGTCGGTTGCTCGGTGCGACTTCGCTGGAGATGGCGGATGACGAGACCTCCGCCAAGTTTGCCGGACCGATCGGATCAATCGGTCCGATGGGTGTGCAGATCCCGGTTTATGCCGATATCGGGTTGCAGGGCGCGCGTGATGTGGCTACCGGCGCCAACGAAGACGGTTTCCACATGGTTCATGTGGATTTGACCGCCGACCCCGACATCAAGATTGCCGGGTGGATGGATTTGGTGAACGTGGTGGCTGGTGACCGCTGCCCGCGTTGTGGCGCGGAGCTTTCCATCGAACGCGGCATCGAGGTCGGTCACGTCTTTAAACTCGGCACGAAATACACAGAAAAGTTCAATTCCGTGTTTTTGGACGAGAACGGGAAGTCGCAGGTTATGGTGATGGGGTGCTACGGCATCGGCGTGACCCGCACGATGCAGGCGGTGATTGAGCAGAGCCATGATGACAACGGCATCATCTGGCCGGCGACGGTGGCTCCGTTCGAGGTTACCATCCTGTTGCTCGACCCCAAGGATGCCGCAGTGAGCGGGGTGGTGGACCGGTTGGAGCACGAGTTGCAGGAATTGGGCGTGGACGTTTTTGTCGATGACCGCGAAGAGCGTCCCGGTGTCAAGTTCAAGGATGCCGATCTGATTGGTTGCCCGGTGCGGGTGGTGGTGGGGGCCAAAGGTCTCGCCAAAGGCGGGGTCGAGGTTAAATTGCGCACTGGCAAGGATAGCGATTTGGTCCCGGCCGACAGCGCGGCGGCGGCGATTGCCGCCAAGGTGGCGGAACTTAAGGCCGCGCTCAACCAGTAATCCGGGGAAATCCATGCGCAAGGATAAAATCAAGACAACCCTGCCTAATGGAGACACGCTCACCAAACGCGGGTTGGCGCAGATTGTCGCCGATAAGACCAACGTAAAATTGCAGGACGCACTGTTCACCGTTCAGGTTGCTTTGGACGCGGTGTTCAACTCGCTGATTAACGGCAAGCGGGTAGAGTTCCGTGAATTTGGGGTGTTTGAGGTTGTTACCCGGAAGGCTAGGATTGGCCGAAATCCCCGTCAGCCCGATCAGCTGGTGGACATACCGAAGCATCGGGATGTCCGTTTCCGGCCTTCGGACGCGCTGGTCGGTTCGATAAAGAAAAGAATCCGGGCAAAGAGTAAAAAGGATTGACGATTTGATGGACGCGATTTCATTTGAACCGCCCCGCGGGATGCGTGATTTTTATCCCGAGGATATGATTTGGCGCAATCGGGTGTTCGACGCTTGGCGCCGGGCGGCCCAGACCTACGGTTTTTCCCCTTATGATTCCTGCGTGGTGGAGAGTCTGGATCTTTTGCAGCGCAAGAGCGGCGAGGAGGTCTCGGAGCAGATTTACCATTTTGAAGACAAGAGCGGGCGCCGTTTGGCGCTTCGACCGGAAATGACCCCGACTCTTGCCCGCATGGTGGCGGCCCGGCAGGGGCGCTTAACCTTTCCGATCAAGTGGTTTGCCGTTGCCCAGTGTTTCCGTTACGAACGCATGACCCGCGGTCGCAAGCGCGAGCATTACCAGCTGAATCTGGACATCATCGGCGAATCAAGCGTCTCCGCCGAGCTGGAAGTTATGGCCGCCGCAGCTGACGCGCTGTCCCGCATGGGAATGCCCGCCGATGCTTACCGCATCCGGGTTAACAACCGCGCATTGCTGTCCGAGCTTTTGGACCGCTCCGGAATCGCCGCGAAACACCATCCGGCGGTTTTTCTGGCGTTGGATAAAAGGGGCAAGATTTCCGACGAGGCGATTGCCGGGCTGTTGCGGGAAGAAGGGCTTGACGATGCGGCGGTGGCAAAAACCTTTGAGTTGCTGGCGGTGCAAACGTTGGATCAGGCTGCGGAATTGGCGGGCCAGGATTCCCCGGCCATCGCCACCCTGCGCGAGCTTTTCGCGCTGGCGGAGATTTACGGTATTGCCGACCGGCTGATTTTCGACATCGCGGTGATCCGAGGTTTGTCCTATTACACCGGCATTGTGTTCGAAGCTTTCGACACGGCCGGCAAGTTCCGCGCCATCTTTGGCGGCGGCCGTTACGACAACCTGCTTACCACCATCGGCGGCGATCCCACCCCGGCCGTTGGCTTGGGTTTTGGCGACGTGGTGGTGGTGGAAGTGCTGAAAGACCTGTTGGGCGAAACCGCCGCCGCCGTGCGGCACGGCGTAACCATCGGCTACATGGAGGCCGCCCAGCGCGAGGCCGCGATGCGGCTGGCTAGGTCGTTGCGCGACCAGGGCGAGGAGGTCGATCTAGCGCTCACCAAGCTAAAGCCGAAACAGTTTTTCTCTCGCGCCAGCGCCGGTTCTGCCGCAGACGCGGTTTATATTGGCCCGGATGACGTTTCCGCCGGCCAGGCGAGACGCAAACATCTTGAAACCCGTGAAGAAACGGTAATCCCGTTGCCGTAGTTTTCTTGGCGTTCGGATAAAGGCATATTCCACGGGTGGTCATAGTTTGTCGTTGCCGATAATTCTGACCGCCCGTTTTTTTTCATTTTTTGTTTTTTGAGGGTTGCTTTTCTTTCAAATTTGTGTTACATTTAATTTTTCCCTCGCCAAAGAAGGCGTTTTTTTAGGCTCTGTGTCCGTAAAACCGGTAGGGGAACCGGGAGGACCGTAGAGAAAGGTGGCCGATAATGGCTAAAAAGATCACGGGTACCGTGAAACTGCAGATTCCCGCCGGTGCGGCGAATCCTGCGCCCCCGGTGGGTCCGGCGTTGGGCTCCCAGGGCGTTAACATCATGCAGTTCTGTAAAGAATTTAACGCCAAGACCCAGGACAAGGCTGGTTTGGTGATTCCGGTGATCATCACCGTGTACGCCGACCGCAGTTTCTCCCTGGTGTTCAAGAGCCCGCCCGCCGCCGTGCTGCTGAAGAAAGAGGCCGGTCTGGCGAAGGGGTCGGGTGTACCTAACAAGGAAAAGGTTGGCAAAGTCACCCGCGAGCAGCTCCGCAAGATTGTCGAGATCAAGAAGGCTGACTTGAACACCAACGATGTCGAGGCCGCGATGCGGATGATCGCCGGCACGGCCCGCAACATGGGCATTGAAGTTATTGATTAACGGGAGGCGACTTATCATGGCTAAACACGGCAAAAAGTATGTGGATACGCTGAAGAAGGCCCCCGCGAATCTGGTTTCGCTGGAAGAGGCGGTGGCGTTCATCAAAGCCAACCCTGGCGCGAAGTTTGACGAGACGGTGGACGTTGCGATGCATTTGGGCGTGGACATCCGCAAGTCCGACCAGACGGTGCGCGGCACGGTGGTGCTCCCCAACGGTTCGGGCAAGAAAGTCCGAGTGGTGGTGTTTGCGGCCGGAACGCACGCCGACGACGCCAAGGCGGCGGGTGCCGACGAGGTGGGCTACGAAGATTTGATCGAAAAGGTCAAGGGCGGCTGGACTGACTTTGACGTGGCGATTGCGACTACCGACGCGATGAAGGAAGTTCGTAAGATCGCCCGTGTTTTGGGTCCCCGCGGATTGATGCCGAACCCGAAGACCGGTACGGTTACCGATGACGTGGCGGCGGCGGTTAAGGCGGCCAAAGGCGGTAAGGTTGACTTCCGCATGGACCGTACCGGCAACTGCTGCGTGGTGTGCGGCAAGCGCAGTTTCGAGGCGTCGAAGCTGGTCGAGAACATCCGGGCGGTGATCAGCGCGGTGAGCGCCGAGCGTCCGGCGGCGGCGAAGGGCACCTTCATCCGTTCCTTGACCGTCAGCACCACGATGGGCGTTGGCGTCCGCGTGTTGACCAAGAGCACCGAGGAATAAGGAGAATTTGAGATGAGAAGCGAGAAAGTTTCCATTCTGAACGAGGTGATCGATCGCGTCAAAAACGCCGATTACTGCTTCATCCTCAACTATGGCCGTTCCACCGTGACGAAGCTGACCGGTCTGCGCCGCGATCTTGAGAAGCAGGCATCGCGTCTGATGGTGGTTAAGAACACGCTTTTGGCCCGTGCCACGAGCGATGCCGGCTGGGATGACGTTTCCGCAATGCTGAAGGGCCCGACGGCGATCGTCACCGGCAACGGCGACGTGGCCGAGGTGGCCAAGGTTCTGGTGGCATTTGTGAAGGGCAACGACACCGCCGAAATCAAGGGCGGTAACGTTGAGAAGTCCGTGGTTTCCCCGGCGGATGTCGACGAGATCTCCAAGCTCCCGTCCAAGGACGCGATGCGCGGAATGCTGCTCGGCACGCTGTCCGCCCCCGCCACGAGCTTCGTGCGTGTGCTTAACGCCCCGCTGTTGGATGTACTTTACGCCCTCAAGGCGTACGAGGACAAGAAGAACGAACCCGCGGCCTAACCGCCGCCGTGTCGTAAAAGCCGGACTGCGCGGTTGGGCGGCGGGTGCCGCCCGACTCGGGCAACGATGGCCCGGCTCCGTTTACCGGGGCGGCGCAACCGGAAACTCCGTGGCCGTATGACCGGACACGGTTGCACAAAAAAGAAGGAACAGAAAAATGACTACTGACGAAGTTGTTGAGTTTTTGAGCGGATTGACCGTTCTCGAGATCTCCAAGCTGGTTAAGACTCTGGAAGAGAAGTGGGGCGTTACCGCCGCCGCTCCGGTGGCTGTCGCCGCCGCTCCGGCCGCTGCCGCCGCTCCGGCAGAAGAGAAGACCGAGTTTGACGTGGTGCTGGCTGACGTCGGCTCCAACAAGATCGCCGTCATCAAGGAAATCCGCGCCATCACCGGTCTTGGTCTGAAGGACGCCAAGGACATGGTCGAGGCCGCTCCGAAGGTTGTTAAAGAGGCCGTGAGCAAGGACGATGCCGCCAAGCTGAAAGAGCAGCTTGAGAAGGCCGGTGCCAAGGTCGAAGTGAAGTAACCTAGGACTTCGCTATTTTCGCGGAACTGCCCGAGCGATGACCCGGGCAGTTTTGTGTGTTTTAGAACCCGCCGTCCGTTTTTGTTGGTCGGCGGGCCGGCGGGAAGCCCGGTCAGGCGGGTTTTCCGAAAGGTCATCGGCAAGCCGCGCCCCAGGCCGGATGCCGCAGGACTTCTAGCTGTAGCCAAAGTGCGGGAACAGTTAAAATAAGTGGCCGCTTACCACACTTCATCCCGTAACTGGCGTCAAGCGAAAGGTTTCGCGTGTCCGTAAGGCCGGGACGCATTTTCAAAAATCTCCATTCAGAGGTAGGCAATGGTTGAACGCAGAGACTTTGGCAAGCTGAAGCCAATTATTCAGCCCCCGGATTTAATAGCCATCCAGACCCAGTCGTACCAAGATTTTCTGCAAATAGGAGTCCCGCCGGACAAGCGCGCGGAAATGGGGCTTCAGGCGATTTTCCACGAGATCTTCCCGATCGATAGCTGGGAAGGCCGTTATACTCTCCAGTTCGACCATTACGAAATCGGTCCGCCCAAAGAGGACGCGTTGACCGCACTGGCCAACGGCGGCACCTATTCCGCCCCGCTGAGAGCGAGTTTTAGACTTCAGGACGGCGAAGAGTTCCGCGAAGAAGAAGTCTTTATGGGCGAAATCCCGATTATGACCCGTGACGGCGCGTTCATCATCAACGGCGCCGAGCGCGTGATCGTTTCCCAGTTGCATCGTTCGCCCGGCATCTGCACCGAGACCCAGCAGCACCAGAATGGCCAGCCGCTTTATTCCGTTCGCCTGATTCCGGATCGCGGTTCGTGGATTGAGGTCCAGTTTGACGCTGACGACATCATGTGGGTTTACATGGATCGCCGCCGCCGCCGCCGGAAGTTCTATGCCACCACTCTGTTGCGCGCGTTTGGCCACGGCACCGACGAGGACATCCTGAAAGAGTTTTATGAACCCAGAACTCTGTTCACCAAGGAAGAGTACGCCGAAGAGACTTTGAAACCGCTGGTCGCGAAGACCAACGTGATTGACGTTGTTGCCGGAGTGCCGCTGGTCCGCTGCTACGAGCCGATTACCCCCGCTTTGATTGCCCGTCTCCGCAAATCCAATGTGGCAACCATCGATGTTTGGGACACTTCAATGGACGACGGCACGCTGCTCAAGACGGTTAAGGAAGAGGGCAAGTCCGGCATCCACAGCGAAGACGACGCGTTAAAGGACATCTACCGGCGTCTCCGTCCCGGCGATCCGCCGACTTCGTCCAACGCCAAAAACCTGATGAAGCGCACCTTCCACGATCCTCGACGTTATGACCTCGGGAAGGTCGGGCGCCACAAAATCAACCAGCGCCTACATCAGGACGGTGCGGTCCCGGAAGAGATGCGCACGCTGGAAGAGCATGGCATTGACGTGATTCGCGCGATCAAGTTGTTGCTGGACATTTTCATGGGCCGCAAGACGGTTGACGATATCGACCATTTGGGCAGCCGCCGTATCCGTACCGCTGGCGAGTTGCTGGAAAATCAGTGCCGCGTTGGCTTGAGCCGCACGGAACGGCTGATCCGCGAGCGCATGACGCTTTTCGATTCCAGTTCCGGCGTTCCGCTGCAGCCTTCGCGGCTGGTAAACAGTAAGTCGCTTTCCGCCGTGGTGGGTGACTTCTTCGGCCGCAGCCAGTTGAGCCAGTTCATGGATCAGACCAACCCGCTATCCGGACTCGCCCACAAGCGCCGTCTCTCGGCCCTCGGCCCCGGCGGTTTGAGCCGCGAGCGCGCCGGATTCGAGGTGCGCGACGTTCATCCTTCCCATTACGGCCGTATCTGCCCGATCGAGACGCCTGAAGGTCCGAACATCGGTTTGATCTCGTCTTTGGGCATTTACGCCAAGATTAACGAATACGGATTCATCGAAACCCCGTACCGCAAAGTGGTTGACGGCCGTGCTACCGATGAGGTGGTTTACATGTCCGCCGACGAGGAGGAAAATTACGTTATCGCCCAGGCGAACTCCGAGTTGGACGCGAACGGGCGTTTCACCTCGCAGCGCGTGACTTGCCGTTACAAGGCCGACTTCGTGGAGCGCAAGCCCGAGTTGGTCCAGTTCATGGACGTATCCCCGATGCAGGTGATCTCCATCGCGGCGGGGTTGATTCCGTTCCTTGAGCATGATGACGCTAACCGTGCTTTGATGGGCGCGAACATGATGCGTCAGGGTGTGCCGCTGCTGCGCACCGAGCGTCCCTTTGTGGCGACCGGTCTGGAATGGCGTGCCGCGTCCGACTCCTGCGTTACCGTGCTGGCGGAAGAGGACGGCATCATCGCTTACGTGTCGGCGACGGAAATCGTGCAGTCTCCGGATGGCACTCCTCCGCCGCCGGTCAGCAAGGAAGAGCTGGACGCGCGCGAGGACGACGCCAAGAAAGAGCAGGCCAAGGCGATGATGGCCGAACGCGAGGCCAAAGACCGCGCCAACGGTATCATCCATTACCATTTGCAGAAATTCCGCCGTTGCAACGCCGGGACCTGTTTCAACCAGAAGCCGATCGTCAAGGTCGGTCAGGCGGTGAAAAAAGGCGATGCGTTGGCCGACGGTCCCGCGACCGACCAGGGTGAGTTGGCGCTCGGCAAGAACCTGATGGTCGCTTTCATGCCGTGGCGCGGCTACAACTTCGAAGACGCGATTCTGCTGAGCGAAAAATGCGTCCGCGACGATGTGTTCACCTCGGTCCACATTCAGGATTTTGAGGTCGGCGCCCGCGACACCAAGCTCGGCCCGGAAGAAATCACCCGCGATATCCCGAACGTCGGCGAAGATTTGCTGCGCAATTTGGGGCCGGACGGTGTGGTTATCGTCGGCGCGGAAATTAAGCCGGGCGACATCCTGGTGGGTAAGATTACCCCCAAGAGCGAAACCGAGCTTGCTCCGGAAGAGCGTCTGCTGCGCGCGATTTTCGGCGAAAAGGCCGCCGAGGTGCGCGACACCTCGCTGACCGTCCCGAGCGGTGTCTATGGCATCGTGATGGATGTCAAGGTCACCCAGCAGCTTGAGGATAAGAAGACGCTGCTTTCGTCGACTTCGGAAAAGATCGAGGAGAAGAAAGAGGCCCGCGTGATCGAGGCCGAGCGCAAAAAGAAACGCGAAGCTTTGGAGCAGGAGCTTACCACGGCGCTCAGCGACCGTTTGCTCGGTGAAAAGATTCCGCTCGATGTGATCAACGCCCGTACCGGCGAGGTGATCATCCCGCAGCAGAAGAAGATCACCAAGAAAGTGCTGGGCGAGCTGTCCCGCAATTATGATGTCATCCAGATCGAGACCAGCCCGATTGCCGACCTGATCGAGAAAATCATCAGCGGTTTCCGGCAGCGGTTCATTGATCTTGAGGAATCCATTTCCGGCGACGGCGCCTATGACGATTTGGACGGCATAAACGACGGCAGCGTTATCAAGCAGGTTCGCGTTTATATCGCCGAAAAGAAGAACATTTCGGTGGGCGATAAGCTGGCGGGCCGCCACGGTAACAAGGGTGTCGTTTCCAAGATCGTGCCGGACTGCGATATGCCGTTCTTGCCGGACGGAACGCCGGTGGATATCGTTCTCAACCCGCTTGGCGTGCCTTCTCGAATGAACCTCGGCCAGCTGTTCGAGACGTATCTCGGTTTGGCCTGCAAGGTGCTCGGGTTCCATGCGGCGACCCCGGTGTTCGACGGTGTGCAGGAAAGCGAAATCGACGAATTGCTGCGCAAGTCCCGCCAGGTCCAGGAGGAGCAGAAAAAGCCCGGCGATGTGCCGTGGATCTGCGAGGACGGCAAGACCATCCTGTACGACGGCCGCACCGGCGAGCCGTTCGACCAGCGCGTGGTGGTCGGCCAGATTTACATGCTCAAGCTGCACCATCTGGTCACCGACAAGATTCACGCCCGCGCGACCGGCCCGTATTCGCTCGTCACCCAGCAGCCGCTCGGCGGCAAGGCCCAGTACGGCGGACAGCGTATGGGCGAAATGGAGGTCTGGGCGTTGGAGGCGTATGGCGTGGCCTATGCGCTGCAAGAGCTGCTGACCGTCAAATCCGACGATGTTATGGGTCGAACCCGCATTTACGAGTCGATCGTCAAGGGTGAGAACACCCTTGAGGCCGGGATGCCGGAATCGTTCTCCGTGCTGATGCACGAGTTGCGCGGACTGTGTCTGGACATGAAGCTGCTCGGTGGGGATTCTGATTCTGCGTCCACCCCCGATTATCGGCAAATTTAACCGTAAAGGAGGAATGATTTTATGAACCCTTACGTTACACGTGAATTGTTTGGCGGAATGTTCGACGCGAACACCCATTACGACGCGGTGAGCATTGCCTTGGCTTCCCCGGACACGATCCGTTCCTGGAGCCACGGCGAGGTGATGAATCCGGAAACGATCAACTACCGTACCTACCGTCCGGAGCGTGACGGGCTGTTTTGCGAGAAAATCTTCGGGCCGACCCGTGATTGGGAATGCGCCTGCGGCAAATACAAGCGCGTCAAGCACAAGGGCGTGGTTTGCGACCGTTGCGGCGTGGAAGTTACCGTGTCCCGGGTCCGCCGCCAGCGCATGGGCCACATCAACCTGGCCGTGCCGGTGTCGCACATTTGGTTCTTCAAGTGCAACCCCAGCCGCATCGGGTTGATGCTGGACAAGACCGCGAACGAGCTGGAGCGCGTCCTTTACTACGAAGATTACATGGTTACCGATCCCGGAAACACGCCGCTGGATTACATGCAGGTGCTTTCCGAGACGGAGTACGCCGAGTACCGCCAGAATTACAAAGACGCTTTCGCGGCCAAATTGGGTGCGGAGGCGATCCGCGACTGCCTTGACGCGATTAACCTTGATGACATGATGAACGATCTGGAAGAGCAGATTGAAAACACCCGCTCTGCCCAGACCCGTAAAAAGATCACCAAGCGCATGAAGATCGCCGAGGGTTTCCGGGTCAGCAAAACCCGTCCGTCGTGGATGATTCTGGACTGTCTGCCGGTGATTCCGCCGGAGTTGCGTCCTTTGGTCCCGTTGGAGGGCGGGCGGTTCGCGACTTCCGATTTGAACGACCTTTACCGCCGGGTTATCAACCGTAACAACCGTCTACGCCATTTGCTGGATCTCAACACGCCGGATGTCATTATCCGCAACGAGAAACGCATGCTTCAGGAGGCGGTGGATGCGGTGTTCGACAACGGCCGCCATGGTCGCCCCGTCGCCGGCGCCGGAAACCGCGCCCTCAAGTCTTTGAGCGATATGCTTAAGGGTAAAACCGGACGTTTCCGCCAGAACCTGCTCGGTAAGCGCGTTGACTATTCCGGCCGTTCGGTAATCGTGGTCGGCCCGGAACTGAAAATCACCCAGTGCGGACTTCCCAAGAAGATGGCGCTTACACTGTTTGAGCCGTTCATCATCCGCCGCTTGAAGGAAAAAAACATCTGCCATACTGTCCATACCGCCCGCAAGATGATCGGGCGTCAGGAGGAACAGGTTTGGGATATTCTTGAAGAGGTGACCAGCGGCAAGACCGTGATGCTAAACCGCGCCCCCACGTTGCACCGTTTGTCGATCCAGTCGTTCGAGCCGGTGCTGATCGAGGGCGAGGCGATTCGTCTGCACCCGATGGTTTGCACCCCGTTCAACGCCGACTTCGACGGCGACCAGATGGCAGTGCACGTTCCGCTGTCCGTCGAGGCTCAGTTGGAAAGCCGCTTGATGATGTTGGCGTCCAACTCGATCTTCTCGCCTGCGTCCGGCAAGTGCAACATGACTCCGACGCAGGATATTACACTCGGCATCTACTATCTCACCGCACCCGGACAGCAGGACAAACTGCACCACAAGGTGGCGGGAGTGGATTCGATGGCGAACGAGCATCTGCCGCTCTTCAACACTTCCGACGAAGTGAATATGGCATTGGTCGAGGGCGTGGTGGATTTCCATACCCGCATTCGTTTCCGCAACCCGGATTACGGCACAGAAGGCCGCCCGATCGGAGATCCTTCCATTCGCGTGCTTGAGACTACCGTCGGCCGGGTGATTTTCAACGAGGTTTGGCCGGAAGAGCTTGGTTTCTGCAATAAGAAGGTCAACAAGAGTTCGCTTGGCGACCTGATTCTCAAGTGCCATCAGGTGGTCGGTCACGACAAGACGGTGCGTTCGCTGGATAAGCTGAAGGAACTTGGCTTTAAGCACGCCTGCTTGGCCGGTGTGTCGATGGGTCTGAAGGACATGATCCGCCCGAAGGACAAGGACGAGATCATCGCCGCCGCCTACGACGAGGTTGCTAAAGTTGACACCCAGTTCCAGACCGGTATCATCACCGAAGGTGAAAAGCACAACAAGATCGTTGATATTTGGTCCGCCGCCACCGATAAGGTTTCGGATAAGCTTTACGCCACCATTGACGAAAACCGGATCAATCCCAACGATGAGCCGACGGAAACCAATCCGGTGTACATGATGGTTGACTCCAAGGCCCGTGGTTCGAAACTCCAGATTCGTCAGCTCGCCGGTATGCGCGGACTGATGGCCAACCCCTCCGGCGAAATTATCGAACGCCCGATTTTGGCCTCCTTCCGTGAAGGTTTGAGCGTGTTGGAGTACTTCATCTCCACCCACGGCGCCCGTAAGGGTTTGGCCGATACCGCGTTAAAGACCGCTGATGCCGGATACATGACCCGTAAGCTGGTTGATGTCTCCCAGGATGTCATCATCACTACCGAGGACTGCAACACGGTTAACGGCATTGAGGTCTCCGCAATCGTCACCGGTGACGAGAGCAACGATGTCCCGCTCCGCAACCGCGTGTTGGGTCGTACCGCGCTTTATGACATTCTGGATCCGAACGACAGCAGCAAAGTGTTGATCAAGGCCAATGAGGAGATCAACGAAGAGGGTTGCAACAAACTCGACGCCGCAGGCATCGAATCGGTCTGGATCCGCAGCGGACTCACTTGCGACGCCAAACATGGTATGTGCGCAAAGTGTTACGGACGTGACCTTTCGACCGGCAAGCAGGTCGAAATCGGCACGGCGGTGGGCATTATCGCGGCCCAGTCCATCGGTGAGCCTGGTACCCAGCTTACGATGCGTACGTTCCACATCGGCGGTACCGCGTCCAACGTTGCCAAGACCCCGGAAATCGTGGTCAAGGCCGACGGCGTGGTCAAGTTTGTCGATCTGCGTACCGTCACCACCGACGAAGGCGACATCGTGGTTCTGAACAAGAACGGTTCGGTCCAAATCTTTGACCGGGCGCCGGAAGCCGGCGGCCGCGAACTGGAGTCCTACCAGATCGAAATGGGCGCGACCCTGTTGGTCAACGAAGGCGCTAAGGTCAAGAACGGCCAGAAGATTGCGGTCTGGGATCCGCACTCAGTGCCTATTCTGGCGGAGCACCACGGAACCGTGACGTTCAAAGACTTCGAGGAGGACGTCTCCGTCCGTGTCGAGACCGATGCCGAGACCGGCACGACTTCGCTGACGATTCTGGAGACTCGTGAGGATCTGCACCCGCAGATCATCATCCACAACACTTCCAACAAGTCCAAACCGATTGATTACAGTTACCCGATTCCGCCTGGCGCTATCGTGATGGTTAAGGAAAAGTCCAAGGCCGCGCCTGGCATGATGCTCGCCAAGACTCCGCGTAAGGAGGCCAAGACGCGCGATATCACCGGCGGTCTGCCGCGGGTGGCGGAACTCTTCGAGGCCCGTAATCCGAAGGATCCCGCCGAGATCGCGAAGATCGAGGGCATCGTGCGGTTTGGCGAATCTACGGTACGTGGGCGTCGCAGCATCATTGTCGAGGACCCTGACACCAAACTCGAGGACGAGCATCAGATCCCGATGAGCAAACAGATTGTGGTGTTCCCTGGCGATAAGGTCAAGAAGGGCCAGCAGCTCACCGAAGGTTCGGTTATACCGCAGGAAATTCTGGAGATTTGCGGCCCGCAAGAGTTGCAAAAGTATCTCGTCAGCGAAGTCCAGCAGGTTTACCGGATGCAGGGTGTGGAAATCAACGATAAGCACATCGAGATTATCGTTCGGCAGATGTTGCGCAAGGTTAAGATCACCAACCCCGGCGACACCGATTTCCTGTGGGGCGACCAGGTCACCCGCCAGAAGGTCCTCGCCACCAACGATCGTATGATGGCGGAAGGCCGTCGTCCGGCTGAGGCTCAGCCCGCTTTGCTCGGTATCACCAAGGCTTCGTTGGAGACCGACAGCTTCATCTCTGCGGCTTCGTTCCAGGACACCACCCGCGTGTTGACCGATGCCGCCACGATGGGCCGCGTGGACGAACTCCACGGCTTCAAGGAGAACGTCATCCTCGGTCACCTCATCCCCGGCGGTACCGGCTTCCCGGCGCACCGGCACGTTAAACTGGTCCCGGTGGGCGAGCCGATCAGCGAGGAGGAGATGGAGGCTCTTCGCGCCCAGGACAACATCCAGGATAAGTTCGATGATGTCATTCAAGACAATGACGACGACGATGATGACACCGATCTTACTGAAGATCTTGGCACTGACGACTTCCTCGGCTTGGATGAAGAGGAAAACGAAAATGACGGTGACGATTCCGGGTATGATCCGTATGACGCGGACGGATATTCGTTCGATGAACCGCCCGCAAGCCGTTATGACGATTAACCGTTAGGTTGGTCAAAAAGGGAGGCGCCGCCGCGCCTCCCTTTTTTTGTCTCGCAAGCTCTTCCTGTCGCAAAGAAACGGAAAATTTTAAGTCAGGCGGGAATTTCGCGCTTTACTGGAATAACGTAATTTTGTACCATACAAAACTGACGCAGGTTTTGCGCTAAGTTCCGGCGATATGGAACGGGGGGATTTTTGCTGGTGCTTGATTTTTAAGGGATTTTTCGATATTTGGTTGAGGAAGGCGGATGAAAAAGGGCGGAAACAAGAAAAAACTGGCGGTTTTTCTGCTGGTTGTTATGGCGGTCGGGGGCTATTTCTGGTGGCGCGGCCGCAGCAAGGCGGCCGTTGACGATACCGTGCCAACGTTTACGGTCGAAAAGGGCCCATTGACGATTTCGGTGACCACCGGCGGGTCGATCCAAAGCCGGGACAAAGAGGTGATCAAAAGCGAGCTGGAGGGTAACAACACCGTAATTTGGGTGGTTGAAGAGGGGCAGAAGGTCCAAAAGGGCGATTTGCTGTTGGAGTTCGATTCCAGCGATTTGGTCCAAAAGCGTGACGAACAGGAAATCACGGTGGCCAACACCGAGGCGAATCTGATTATCGCCGAAGAGAAGCTCGGAATCACCGAGGGCGATTGCGAGGGGTTGCTGCTCGAAAGGGAAGTGGACCAAATGTTGGCCAAGATGGCGCAGGAAAAGTACCAAAAGGGCGATTATCCCCAGGCAATGATGAAAAACGAGGCGGATATCGCGCTGGCCGACGAGGAGGTTAACCGCGCTTCGGAAAAACTGGGCTGGTCGAAACAGCTGTTCGACGAAGGCTTCCTTACCAAGACCGAGCTGCAGGCGGACGAGCTTTCGCTTAAGCAGAAAAAACTTGCGCTCGACCAGGCAATCATGAATATGTCGGTGCTGACCAACTATACCAAAATCCAAGAAGAGGCGAAACTTCAGACCACGTTGCGTAAGGCCGAACGCGCACTCACCCGGGTCCGTTGGCAGAACAAGGCCAACCTGCGTCAGGTGGAGACGGAATTGAACGCCCGTCGGCGGGAACGCGACCGGGCCACCAACCGTCTGGCGGAGTTGAATTTCCAGATTGACAAGAGCAAAATCTACTCCCCGACCAACGGCATTATCCTGTACGCTTCCACGGTGCTGATTTCGCGCCGGCAATGGTGGGTCAAGCCGTTGGCGGTCGGTTCCACCGCCGTGGAGCGCCAGGAGTTGATATACATACCGTTGGAGTCCGGCATGGTGGTGGAGGTTATGATTCCCGAAGCCAGCCTGAACAAGATTTCCCAGGGTATGACGGCGCGGGTTAAGGTTGACGCTTTCCCGGGCGAGGTGTTCGAGGGCAAACTGGTCAAGATCGGCTTGCTTCCGGACGGCCAGAGCGCGCAGCTGAATCCCGACCTTAAGCTGTACAAGTGCGAGATTGAGTGCGACTTCAAGGGGATGCAGATCCGTCCCGGAATGAGTTGCGACGTGGAGTTGCTTAAAGACGCATACGATTCGGTGTTTTTCGCCCCGGTGCAGTGCGTGGTCCGGGTGGGCGGAGTGCCGCGGGTTTATGTCAAGGAAGGCGACGGTTTTGTCCCGCGCGTCATCTCGGTGGGATTGGACAACAACCGCATGATTCACATAACCGACGGTGTTAAGGAAGGTGATGTGTTGATGCTGGCCCCGCCGGTTAAAGAGCAGAAACGCGAAGAATCCGGCGACCCCGATAAATCCAAAGGCCAGGGGCGCGGGGAGAATCCCGAGTCGGAAAAACACCGTGCGGTTCCGCCGGATTCCCAGCCCGGCCCATCTGGGGAACGTCCGCGCCGCGGCGGGGGCGGGGGACGGCCGAGAAACGTCGATAACGGCGCCGGAGAAAAATAATGCCGATCGAAGCGGGAAGTACGAGACCGTCCGAGAACGAGGTGGTTCGGCTTGACAACGTGAAACGCCATTACGTGGTGGGCGACGAGATCGTCCGGGCGTTGGACGGAGTTTCGTTCTGTATCCGCAAAGGTTCTTATTGGGCGATTATGGGGCCGAGCGGTTCCGGTAAAAGCACGATGCTTAACATTTTGGGTTGTCTGGACCGTCCGTCTTCCGGCGCGTATTGGCTGAACGGCGAGAATGTGGCGGAGATGGACGACGACCAGTTGAGTGATCACCGCCTCAAGAATTTGGGTTTTGTTTTCCAGAGCTTTCATTTGATCTCCCAGCTTACGGTCTGCGAAAACATCGAGGTGCCGATGATGTACCTTGGGGTGCCGCCGCAAGAGCGCCGCGAACGGGCGGAAATGCTGGCCGAACGGGTCGGGATGTCGCACCGGTTGCGTCATTTGCCGATGGAGCTTTCGGGCGGACAGCGTCAGCGCGTGGCGGTGGCGCGGGCGTTGGCCAACGACCCCGCGGTTCTTCTGGCGGACGAGCCGACCGGCAATCTGGACAGTGCCACCAGCGTGCAGATTATGCAGTTGTTTCAAGAGCTTTACGAGCAGGGCAAGACCATAATTCTGGTGACCCACGAGCCGGACATCGCCAGCTTCGCGAAGTCGAACATTGTTTTGAAGGACGGCAAACTGCTTTCGTGCCAGGAGTAGCCAATGCACAAATCTATCCTGTATTTTTGGCCGTTTGTGAAATTGGGGCTGACCGATGTTTGGCGGCATAAAACGCGTTCTTTCCTGACTATGCTCGGCATGGTGTTCGGCGTGGGCAGCGTAATTTCGATGTTGGCGGTGGGCGAGGGTGCCAGTATGCAGGCGTTGGAATCCATCAAGCGCCTGGGCAGCGAAAACATCATGGTGATGTCGGTCAAGCCCACCAGCGAGGATGGCGGCAGCTCCAGTTCCGAGCGGGGCAAGTTGGCGGTGTACGGGTTGCTGTACGCCGATGAGCAGCGCATCAAGGAAACGGTGCCCGGCGTGGTGCTTACGGTGCCGGCGCGGATGACCCGGCGTATGGCCAGGGTGGGGGAGCGCCAGTACGAGATGCGGGTGGTGGAGACCGAACCCAACTGGTTCTCGGTTGTCAACCGTCCGATCCTGGCCGGGCGGGTAATAAGCGAAAACGATCTGCGGATGCGTTCGAATGTTTGCGTCCTGACCGAGCACGGGGTGCGGCGGCTGTTGGCGGCGGAGGGTATCGTCGGCCAGCGTATCCGTATCGCGTCGGGGATATTCGAGGTCATCGGCATCGTTAAGAACGAGGATGGCGGAACCGTCCGGTCGCCGGACAGCGAGGCGGATGTGTACATCCCGCTCACCACGGGCACCAAAATGTTTGGCGAGGCCAACATCCGTTACAGCGCGGGCGGCATGGAGGGCGAAAAGGTCGAGTTGAGCCAGATTATCGTGCGGATGAAAAGCGTTAACGTGGTCGAAGCCGGCAGCAAGGCGATTGAATCGGTGATCTCGCGTTTCCACAAGAAAAAGGATTTCAAGATTGACGTCCCGCTCACGCTGCTGCGGGAGGCGGAGCGCACTAAGCGCACCTACAATGTGGTGCTGGGCGCGATCGCCGGCATCAGTCTGTTGGTCGGCGGCATCGGCATCATGAACATCATGCTGGCGTCGGTTACCGAACGCACCAAGGAAATCGGCATCCGCCGCGCTATCGGCGCCCGCCGCAGTTTGATTGTTTTGCAGTTCTTGATCAATACTTGCGTGTTGTCGATCGGCGGCGGACTGATCGGACTGTTGTTGGGGGTTCTGATACCGGTGTTGATTACGGTGTTTACCGATATGCCCACTGTTGTGCAGCCGTACAGTTTGACCCTGGCGTTCGGTATCAGTGTCGGCATCGGCATTGTGTTCGGGCTTTATCCCGCCATGAGCGCCGCCAAGCTGGATCCGATTGAAGCATTACGGCACGAATAAGATTTTATGGCAAAGGTTTCTTTTAAAAAGCCGATTAAATCGGTCTGGGCGCGGTTGCGCCGATTGCGTAAAAAAGATTTTGTGTCCATTGCCGCATTTGCTGCTTTGGCGGCGGTTGTGTTTTGGTTTTGTTGCCCGCCGCCGCTGGAGGAGAGCCGCCGTTACCCATCCGGGCTGATTTTGCGCGACCGTGACGGCGGACTGTTGCGGGTGGGGTTGGGTTTGAACGATCAGGACTGCCGCCCGTATTACCGCGCTTCGCGCCGGGACTGGGTCGTGCTGGCGGCGATCGCCGCCGAAGACCGCAATTACTACAACCACTGCGGGGTTGACTTCATGGCAATCCTGCGTTCCGCCAAGATGAACATCCTGAACGGCCGGGTGCTTTCCGGCGCGTCAACCATCACGATGCAAACCGTGCGGCTGATCCATCCCCGCCGGCGTACCTATTGGTCGAAAGCGGTTGAGGCGGTGCAGTCGATGCGCCTGGAACGCTGCATGGACAAAGACGAAATAATGACCCAATACCTCAACCGGGCGCCGTTCGGATCCAATCTGGTGGGTATCGAAGCCGCAAGTTGGGGTTGGTTCGGCAAACCTCCCCAGGAGTTGAATATGGGCGAGGCCGCGTTGCTGGCCGGATTGCTCCAATCCCCAACCCGGTTCCGTCCCGACCGTTATTTGGACCGGGCGCTGAAGCGCCGCAAGTATGTGTTGGACCGTATGCTGTCCTTGGGAATGGTGGACGAGGCGGCGGTAAAACGGGCGGAACAGCTGCCGCTCAATCTAAAACGCGCCCCCCGGCCGTTTTCGGAGCCGTTTTTCTGCGATTGGGCGGTTTCCGTGCGCAAGGAGCGATCCGGGGATATGCGTACTTCGTTGGATCGCGCGTTGCAGGTTTCCGTAAACGAGTGCCTGCGGCGATATGCGCAGGAATTTGGCATCGACTACGCGGCGGTGGTGTTAAGGGTGGATAGCGGTCAAGCCGTGGTGATGTCCTGCACCGGCGATTATTTTTCCAATCGGGCGGGGCAGGTCAACACTGCGGTGTCACCCCGTCCCGCCGGATCAACCCTAAAACCGTTCGTTTTTGCGATGGCGCTCGACAGCGGTTTCATCAATCCGGAAACAATGTTGTCCGACGTGCCGCAGGCGTTTGGAAACCGGGAGCCGCAAAATTTTTCGGGTAAATTTCTCGGGCCGGTGAGTGCCAGGTACGCTTTGGTCCAATCATTGAATCTGCCCGCCATCCAGCTGGAACGCATGGCGGGGCAGATCAGTTTCTACAACACTTTGAAAAGGCTGCGGTTGCAATCGCTGAACCGTCCGGCCGGGGATTACGGTCTGGGGTTGGTTTTGGGCAACGGTTCGGTAACGCTGCTGGAGTTGTGCAATGCCTATGCCGCCATCGCGCGCGGTGGCGAATGGCGGCCCTGCACTGCTTTTTTGACCCCGGTTTCCGATCCGCCAGAACGGATTTTTTCAGCCGCCGCTTGCTGGCTGGTTTCCGATATGCTGGGCGGTGATGAGCGGGCGATGTCCGCCATCGGCCACGCCGGCGAGGTCGAAGTTCCCAGGTTCGCTTGGAAAACCGGCACTTCCGCCGGATATCGCGACGCCTGGACGGTCGCTTGGAATCCCGAATACGTGGTGGGGGTGTGGTGCGGGATGAAACACGGTGCGCGGGTGCCGAACCGGCTGGTGGGGATAAAATCCGCTGCCCCCGCGGTATGGGAGATTGTCCGACGCCTTTATCCCTCTGGGACCGGGCCGTGGTTCCGGCGTCCGGAGGAGATTGAGGAGTTGGAGGTTTGCGCGAAATCCGGCGCGGTACCGGGCGAGGCGTGCCCATCACGCGTTAAAACCTTTGCCATTCGCGGTTGCACCAACCGGCGTATGTGTACCCTGCACGAGCGGGCGGCGGATGGGCGCACCGTGTTGAAATGGCCGGAAGATTTGGCCGCGTTTTTCCGCAGCCAAGAGGCGGCTGCAACGTCCGGTGCGACGGCAGCCGCCGCGGTCCGGGAGCCTCGTTTCCGTATCACCGCTCCGTCCAACGGCACCGTGGTGAAGTTGTTGGACGGGATTAATCAGCAGGTCACCGTTAAACTGGGGGGAGTGGCGCCGGACGTCCGCGTGTGGTGGTTCTGCGACAACGTGCCGGTGGCGGAGGGTGTCGCAGGGGATGGATTTTCGTGGCCACCAGAGGCCGGTCGCCATACAATTTCCTGCAGTACGGCGGACGGGCGGGACGCCTCGGTCAAAATAACCGTTGAAGAGTGATATTTCGGAGTTGCCTTGCCCGCTTGTATTTGATAAAATTCATTTATTCTTTTTTTGGAAGAGCCAGCATAGCTCAGTTGGTAGAGCACGTGATTTGTAATCTCGAGGTCGTCGGTTCGAAGCCGTCTGCTGGCTCCATTCTTGCAAGCCAAGTTTAAGGAGAAACTGATATGGCAAAGAAAATCATGGTTGACGGTAACACCGCCGCCGCACAGATTGCGTTCGCTTGTTCCGAAGTGGCCGCCATTTACCCGATTACCCCGTCGTCCCCGATGGCCGAAACCTGTGACGAACTGGCCGCCCACGCGAAGACGAACATCTGGGGTTCGATTCCGTCCATCGTGGAAATGGAGTCTGAGGGCGGCGCCGCCGGCGCGGTGCACGGGTCGCTCACCACCGGGTCGCTTACCACCACCTTCACCGCTTCGCAGGGATTGCTGCTGATGATCCCGAACATGTATAAGATCGCCGGCGAGTTGACCCCGACCGTCTTCCATGTTTCCGCCCGTTCGCTGGCCTGCCAGGGTCTTTGCATTTTCGGTGACCAGGGTGACGTCATGGCCTGCCGCCAGACTGGTTTCGCGATGATTTGCTCCAACAGCGTGCAGGAAGCCCACGATATGGCGATGATCGCCCACGCCTCCACGCTGGAAGCCAAGGTTCCTTTCCTGCACTTCTTCGACGGTTTCCGCACTTCGCATGAAGTCCAGAAGATCGACGAGATCCCCACCGAGACTATCCGCGCGATGATCAACGACGATTTCGTGGCCGATTTCCGCGCCCGCGCGCTTAACCCTGAGCATCCGTCGATGCGCGGCACCGCCCAGAACCCGGATGTCAACTTCCAGGGCCGCGAGTCCTGCAACAAGTACTACGAAGCCGCCCCGGCGATCGTCCAGAAGTATATGGATCAGTTCGCGGAGCTTACCGGCCGCAAGTACAAACTCTTCGATTACGTCGGCGCCCCGGATGCCGAGTACATCACCGTGGCGATGGGCTCTGGCTGCGATACACTGCACGAGACCGTGGACGCGCTGGTTAAGGAAGGCAAGAAGGTCGGCCTTTTGAAGGTTCGCCTGTACCGCCCGTTCTCGATGGTCGATTTCGTCAAGCAGATCCCGACCACCGTAAAGTGCATCACCGTTCTCGACCGCACCAAGGAGCCCGGCGCGGTTGGCGATCCGCTGTACCTCGACGTTTGCGCCGCAATCGGTCAGGGTCTGCAGGACGGCGTGGTTTCGTTCAAGTATCCGAAAGTTCTGGCCGGCCGTTACGGCATCGGTTCCAAGGACTTCACCCCGCAGCTCTGCAAAGCCATTTACGACAATATGCTCAAGGACAAGCCGATGGACCACTACGCCGCTGGCATCGTGGATGACATCACCGGCCGTTACCTGCTCGCGGACGGCAGCTTCGTGGTCCCGACCGGCGACCGCAAGGAGTGCATGTTCTGGGGTCTCGGCGCGGACGGCACCGTGGGCGCGAACAAGAACTCCATCAAGATCATCGGTTCCTACACCGAGAATTTCGCGCAGGGTTACTTCGAGTACGACTCCAAGAAGTCCGGCGGCGTGACGATCTCGCACCTCCGCTTCGGCAGCGACATGATCCGTTCGCCGTACTTCATCAACCAGGCCGATTTCACCGCTTGCCACTGCTTCCCGTACCTTGAGAAGTATGACATGCTCAAGAGCGCCAAGAAGGGCTCCACCTTCCTGCTCGCTTCGCCGTACACCGCCGCCGAAATCTGGGATCACATGCCCGACGAGGTGGAGCAGGCGATTATCGACAAACAGCTCAAGTTCTACGTGATCGACGCCGCCCGCATCGCACGTGAAAACGGTATGGGCACCCGTACCAACACCGTGCTCCAGACCGCGTTCTTCAAACTTTCCGGCATTACCCTGAAGACCGCCGACGGTACCATCCTCGATCCGGTCGAAATCTTGAAGAAGTACGCCGAGAAGGCTTACTCCAAGAAGGGGCAGGACGTGGTCGAGATGAACTGGAAGTGCATCGAGGCCGCCGCCAACGCGATTGAAGAGGTCAAGTATCCCTCCGCCCCGGCCGGCAAGCTGAAGATGCCTGCGGCGGTTTCCGACGAAGCCCCCGATTTCATCAAGCACGTGACCGCCAAGATGATTGCCCAGCAGGGTAACGATCTGCCGGTCTCGGCGATCCCGGACGACGGCACTTGGCCCACCGCCACCACGCAATGGGAAAAGCGCAACGTCGCGGCGTTCATCCCGCAGTGGGATCCCGCTGTCTGTATCCAGTGCGGCCAGTGCTCCGCGATTTGCTCGCACGCCGCGATCCGTATGAAGGTCTATCCGGCCGCCGCGCTCGCCGGTGCGCCCGCCACCTTCAAGAGCGCCGACGCCAAGACTCCGAAGATGAAGTCCCTCGGCGAGAAAGTCACGGTCCAGTGCGCCCCCGAGGACTGCATGGGCTGCGAACTCTGCGTTGTCAAGTGCCCGATGGCCGCCAAGGGTGCCCTCAAGATGGTCGAGCAGATCCCGCTCCGCAAGACCGAGGCCGCGAACTGGAAGTTCTTCCTCGATCTGCCGGATGTCGATCCGGCCAAGCTCGACACCAAGCAGCTGCTGGACAGCCAGCTCAAGCGCCCGCTGTTCGAGTTCTCCGGCGCTTGCGCGGGTTGCGGCGAAACCCCGTATGTCAAGCTGCTCACCCAGATTTGCGGCGACCGTCTCTTGATCGCGAACGCCACCGGCTGCTCGTCGATTTACGGCGGTAACCTCCCGACCACCCCGTACTGCCAGCGCTCCGACGGCAAGGGCCCGGCTTGGTCGAACTCGCTGTTTGAGGATAACGCCCAGTTCGGTATGGGTATGCGCGTTTCCGCCGACAAGCTCTACGATTACGCGATGGAGTTGGTGGACAAGGTTATGGCCAACGAAAAGGCCCCTGCCGAGGTCAAGGCGGTTTGCGAAAAGATCAAGTCCATCGACCAGTACGACGAGAAGGGTCAGGGCGTTGAGGCGATGCGCGCCGCGGTTGCCGAGTTGAAGAAGCTCATCGGCGGTTGCAGCTGCGGTTGCCCGACGGCCAAGGCGTTGCTCAGCGTGGCTGACAATCTGGTCCGCAAGTCGGTCTGGATTCTCGGCGGCGACGGCTGGGCTTACGATATCGGTTACGGCGGACTTGACCATGTCCTCGCTTCCGGCAAGAACGTCAAGGTGCTGGTGATGGATACCGAGGTGTACTCCAACACCGGAGGCCAGGCTTCCAAGGCCACCCCGACCGGCGCGATCGCCAAGTTCGCCGCCTCCGGCAAGGTCCAGGCCAAGAAGAATCTTGGTCTCATGCAGATGCAGTACAAGAACGTTTACATTGCTTACGTGTCGATGGGCGCGAATCCCGCCGCCACCGTAAAGGCGTTCAACGAGGCCGAGAATTACAACGGCCCGGCGTTGATCATCGCTTACGCGCACTGCATCGAGCAGGGCCTGCTCACCAAGACCGGCCCGGCGCATCAGATCGCGGCGGTGGACTCCGTACACTTCCCGCTGTGGCGCTACAACCCAACGATCTCCGCCCAGGGCAAGAACGGCCTCACGCTCGACTCCAAGGACAAGAGCGATACCGTTTCCTTCGCCTCCAACGCGGTTTCGAAGGAGTTGGGCGAAAACCGCTTCAAGCAGCTCATCAAGATCGTCGGCGAAGAGAAGGCGATGGAGACTCTGAAGCGCGCCGAGGAAGGTTTCAAGGAGAATTACCAGCTCCTGACTGAACTCGCGGCTCTGCCCAAGATGTAAGGCAGCGTGACATTATATGCGGCGGCCCAAAAGGCCGCCGCATTTTTTTCTAAGAAGCGTCAATGTACAGGTAGACGGTTTGACAGTTTGACGGTTTATCAAAATTGCCTATAACTTGCAGTCAAACCACAAGACTTAGGACTTCAGACATCAGACTTCCGGAATCGGCTTCTCAACCCTCAACGCTCAACCCTCAACAGCCTCGCCACCCCATGTTATCCTCATTTACATTTCCGTGCGAAGCGTGGGCGGCGGGCTAACCCCTAACCCTTAATTCCTCATTTCCAAACTTGTCACTTCTGCCAAATCTGGTAAATGTAAATCCCAACCAGATATACGCAAAAGGTTATTTTAAAGACCAACCCGCCGACGTAACCGGTGAAAACCCCTACCCCGGACCAACACGCCCGGAAGAATTTCTTGCCGGAGAGCATTTCGCCGATAATCGCGCCGAGCAACGGCCCGACCAAAATGCCAAACGGCAAGAAAAACAGTCCTACCACCGTACCGATCAACGAGAAACGCATCCCGGTTCTTGAACACTTAAACCATTTCGCGCCCACAACTGGAGCGATGTAATCGAAAACCGTGACCAGCGCCGTGAATCCGCCCAGCAACAGCAAAGTCTGCCACGACAACGGATGGGAAGTTAACGATAGCGTCGCAATTCCAAGAAACGACAGGACGGGGCCGGGCAAAAATGGTACCACGCATCCGACCACGCCCAGAAACAGCAACAAGCCAGACAAAACCGTTAACGCCAGATCCATCGGTTTTACAGCTTGACCAGTTCGGTGCCGTAGGATTCCATCGCCTCCCGGGTCCAATCCGGATTCAGGTGCGCGTTCGCCTCGGAACAGTTCGTGAAACGCATGGCGGCGGAGTCAAACGTCAACCGACGCCCCGGGAACCTGGTCGCGACAGTTCCCAGCAGTCCCATCGCCGAAACCTTGCCCGCGAGAGAGAATGGTGTGCTTGCCTCACGCTTCTCCCGTACCGCCAACAGGAACTCGGCGTAATGGTTCTTCCCACGCGGATACTTCTTCGGCGGGCGTTTGAACGCTTGCATCCGGCTTTGCGGAACAATGTGCAGACCGCCCGCGCCGTGGGAACCGAACATCAGCGTTTCCTTCTCGCAAAGCACCCATGCGCCGGCCTGCTGTTTCCCGATCGGATCGAACGGCTGGTCCGCCTCCAGCGCGGCCGGACGGGGCGCGGTACGGTTAACGTCATACCAATAGACTTTAAACGGGGCGCGGTTTCCCTTCGCCGCGAACTCAAAGGTGTAACAGGGATCCATCGGAAACGCGAAAGGCGTCTTGGCGGGATCGAAAGTCGGCGAGTCCACGGTGACCGCCACCGGCAAATCTAGATCAAGCGCCGTCACCAGCGGCCCCAAGATATGACAGCACCAGTCGGTCATACACCCCTCGCCATAAGGCCACCAAGAACGCCACTTTCCGCCCGGCGCGACACTCGGAAAATAGGGGCGGCGCTTGACAGGGCCTTGCCACAGTTCCCAATCCAAGCCGTTCGGGACCGGCGCGGATTGGTTGATCAGGTTGGGGTCCAGCTTGTAAAAGAAAGGAACCGCGTTGCAATAAATATGCGCCTCTTTTGCCGCGCCGAGTTCTCCCGATTCCATCCATTCGCGCAACGTAGGTGTCGCATGGTCGGAATTGCCCTGCATCCCCACATGCGTAATCAGATTAAGCTCTTTCGCCTTGCGCATCATCGTCAACGTTTCGGCCAGCGTATGCCCCAGCGGCTTCTCGCAGAATACCGGGACGCGGTATTTTGCCGCCTCAAGGAACGCGGCGCAATGCGAGTGGTCGGGAACCACGATCGTGACGGCGTCGAACTGTCCGGCGCACGTCCGCAGCATTTCGCGGTAGTCTTTAAAGAACTTCGCGTTCGGCTGACGCTGACGAAGCCACTTTAGCGAATCCTCGAAAACATCCGCCGCGCAGACAATCTCCGCCATGCCGGTATTCAGAAAGTTTGAGAGGTCGCCATGCGCCTGCCCGCCCGTTCCGATCGCGGCGATCCGGATTTTTGGAGGATCCTCCGCGAAAACTGACCCTCCCACCGCTAACACGCTTCCGGCCGAAGCCGCTTTCAGAAAAGAACGTCTCGAAACAGACCGATTCATCCTCATTTCTCCTTTCTATCCCACTCTTGCACAACGAAACCCACTTAGTCGGCCATTCATCCGCGCCCGCCCCCCAAAAAACCCTAAACACTTGAGCCATAGCCAATACCGACAGTGCTTTCTTAAAAACCGGGTGTATTATACTAAATCCACTCTAGGGACGCAAGGGTAGTTATTTGGAGAGCGACGGAAAGGAGAGAAGTGACGAGAGACGGGTTTGGAAATGAAGAGAGAAGAATTAGGGGTTAGCCCGCCGCCCGCGCTTCCCATGGGAATGTAAATGAGGATAACGTGGGGCGGCGGGGTTGTTGAGGGTTGAGCGTTGAGGGTTGAGAAGCCGATTCCGGAAGTCTGATGTCTGAAGTCCGAAGTCTTGTGGTTTGACTGCAAGTTATAGGCAATTGATAAACCGTCAAACGGTTCCACCTTTTTATGTTTAGGTATTTTTGAGCAGCGGGGTGGTAGTGGTTGAAACTTTTATGGGAAATTATTGAATTTGCTTCATTTCTCCGACAAAAAACGGTATAATTCTGCCCGTTTTTTAACCCTCCCCGTTTTTTAAAAACCACCGGGGATTTTTTGGAGGATTTTTTTGCCATGAATTTGGAAGCTTGGAAAGCGGTAGAGACGGAAATTAACGCCACAAAAGGCAAGCATCTGCGCGAACTGTTCGCGGCGGATCCGGGACGGGCCGCCCGTTTTACCGCGGAAGCCGCCGGCTGGACGCTTGATTATTCCAAGAACCTGATTACGCCGGAGTTGATGAAAAAGCTTTTGGCGCTGGCCGAGGCGAGCGATCTCAAAAAGTGGATTAACGCGATGTTCGACGGCGAGCCGATTAACGCCACCGAAAACCGTTCGGTGCTTCATACCGCGCTCCGCAACCAGTCCGACCGGCAGATCTTCGTGCGCGGCAAGGACGTGATGCCGGACGTGCGGGCGGTGTTGGATGCGATGGGCGGTTTCGCCGACCGCGTCCGCTCCGGGAAATGGAAGGGATTCACCGGCAAGCGTATCAAATACGTGGTGAATATCGGGATCGGCGGGTCGGACCTCGGCCCGTGCATGGCCACGATGGCCCTAAAGCCCTATTCCCGCCGCTTGATCAAGTGTTTCTTCGTGTCAAACGTGGATGCCACGCATTTGGCGGAGACGCTCAACGAGGTCAAGGCCGACCAGACGCTCTTCATTGTCGCGTCCAAAACCTTCACCACCCAGGAGACGATGACCAACGCCCAAAGCGCCCGCAAATGGTTAATCGAACAGTTGGGCAGCGAAAAAGCGGTAGCCAACCACTTTGTAGCGGTGTCCACCAACGCCGAAGAGGTTGCCAAGTTCGGCATCGATACTGCCAATATGTTCGGCTTTTGGGAGTGGGTGGGAGGACGCTATTCCCTGCCGTCGGCGGTGGGGTTGCCGCTGATGATCTCCATCGGGCCGAACAATTTTAAGAAGATGCTGCGGGGCTACTACCGTATGGACCGCCATTTCGCCACCGCGCCGTTCCAGCGGAACCTTCCGGTGCTGATGGCGTTGATCGGTATTTTGTACAACAACGGATACGGCGCCGAAAGCTATGCCGTGTTGCCGTATGACCAGTACCTTTGCCGTCTACCAGCCTACCTACAGCAGTTGGACATGGAGAGCAACGGCAAGTCGGTTGACCGCGACGGCAATCCGGTGAATTGCGCCACCGGGCCGATCGTGTGGGGCGAGGCCGGCACCAACGGCCAGCACGCTTTCTACCAGCTCATCCACCAGGGCACCAAGCTGATTCCGTGCGATTTCATCGGGTTCTGCAAGTCGCACAACCCGATAGGCGACCATCACGACAAGTTGATGGCGAATTTCTTCGCCCAGACCGAAGCCTTGGCGTTCGGCAAGACGGCGGCGGAGTGCCGCGCTGAAGGGGTGCCGGAAAATTTGGTGCCGCACAAGACCTTCAAGGGCAACCACCCGACCAACACGCTGCTGGCGGACCAGTTGACCCCGGAAACCTTTGGCGCGTTGATCGCGCTCTATGAGCACAAGGTGTTTACGCAGGGTATCATTTGGAACATCTTTTCCTTCGACCAGTGGGGGGTGCAGCTCGGCAAGGTTCTGGCCGGCCGGATCTTGAAGGAGTTGGGGTCAAAATCCAAACTCGCTCACGATTCGTCCACAAACGCGTTGATTGAGCGTTACCGCGCCAGCAAGGCCGGCAAGTAATTCTGCCGGCAGCAGAACGTTCGGGCGGGACAAGCTGGTCCCGCCCGGAACTCTTCAATAGCCTCCACTTATGAAAACGTAATCGGATGTATGGATAAGCGGCGGTGAAGATTCTTGCAAAGATAGTTGGTTGGTTTGTAACGGTCGCGGTAATTGCCGCCGCGTCTGTTGTCGCCATATTCTTTGCCGGTGGACATGATCCCACGTCGGCGTGTGGATCGTATGATGCGGATTTGCGTTACAATTTGCCGGAGGTCGCGGATGAAGATAATGCCTTTATTACGTTTATAGAAGCCTTCTCTAATCTTTACACGGTTGCCTATGATTATAACACGAACTCCGTTCCTGTTGTTGAATTGCTAAAAAATCCCGAACCGGTTGAAAAAACTGTATCAGACAGCCGTTTTATTGAAGTTTACGGCAGGGGGGTGACGAATAGTTCAACGTTCGCGGAGATTTGCACTGATCCCAATTCCCCTTCCCGCGCCGATCATATTCTTGCGGATAACCAAAAGTTCTTCTCCGCAATCCGCGAAGTTATCCGCAAAAAAGGTTGGCGTAACATTTGGCCGCCAGACGTAACTATGTTTAGCGATATGCCGAGAACCCCGCATAATGAGTTGTTGCGTACGGGGCGTCTCTATTCGTTAAAGATTCAACGCGAACTAGAGTTGGAGAAATGGGATGCGGCGGCAGACAGTATTGAAACGCTTTTCGCTTTCGGAGGTATCAGTTCAGCTAATCCTGATTCGATTCATTGCGCTCTTATTGGACATGCTGTTAAATCGTTCGCGCTTGCAAAAATATATAATTGTGCCATGCGTGAAAAATTTCCGAAAGAAAAACTTGGACGTTTCGCAAGACTCGTTGCTGCAGATAATGTTAAAGCTGGACAAGGTACAGAAGCTATAAAGGCGGAATACCAGGCCTTGTCGCATACGGTAAGAACTATGTCGCGCGAGAAGTTTATTGAGAGATATGACAACGCCCTTTATGCAGAAAACCAGATTAGGTATATGTTTTACGGTAAGACTGAACCGAAATGGACAGATCGTGTTTCACGTTTTTTCTTTCACACACTCTTTCGGTGTCCGGGGTATCTCGATTATGCACTATGCCGCCGTACCACATTGAACAATCTTGCCATTACCGCAAGGATGGCACTTAATGATGAGTTGAACGAAACTGCCCTGCGGGATAATCGTTCCAGTATTTTTACCCGTGGCGGCATTGGTAGAAATTGGGTCTCTGGGTTTGCTAACAGTTTGCGGTTTTTTAATGAAAGTAGTTTAGGATATCGGTTCTGCATTATTCGTAACCGACTCGTACTTGCCGCCGCGAAATGGAGACTTGATCACGATAATGCGCAGTTGCCCTCATTGGAAATCCTTGTTCCGAATTACATTGAGTCGGTGCCTCAGGACCCGTACAGCAAAAATGGTGGAACTTTGCGCTATCATTCTGGGACAGGCGTGGTGTGGAGCGTGGGCAAAGACGGGAATTTCGATTTTGAGAAAATGTTGGAAAACGGAAAGTGCCAGATTGACTCGATTTTATTGAGAGAGGCGGCATTCCGCCTTTTTTCTGCTCCTTAGTGGGCATAAGCAGCTTAAGAAAGGGAAAGACCATGTCACAGGAAGAAGCGTTCGATATCGTAGAATCGACTTGTAAGGGATGTAAACGCCGCGATTTCATATATGGGCTTTTGGCGGCTACGGCTGGTGCGGCGGCGGGGTGCGCAACTCCCCCCAGCCGCGAACTCGCCGATTTCTTCGCCGCGCTTCCTGAACCGGTTCCGCCCAAGGCGATTCCCGACAAGACCGGAGCCGTAAAGGTGCGGCTTGTGTTTTCCATCTGGGATGACATACAGATAAGGAAGACGTGGCCGAACGTTGGCTTCGACTTCCGTCCCGTGATGAAGAACATCACCGACGCGCTGAACGCGGCCGTTAAGGGCGTGAACTTCGTTCCCGCCATGTCCTGCGACGCGAAAGGTTCCGCAAAGATTCTTGAGGAGGACGCGAAGTCCGGCGACGTTCAAGGGTATCTCGTAATCCAAATGAACTCTTGGCCGAACGCCCTTGGCGGAATCGTGAAGGCCGGCAAGCCTACGCTCTTTTGCAGTTTCCCCTATTCTGGCATTGGCGGCTGGGATGTCCAGAACGCGGCGATGCTGCGCGCGAATCAAAATAAATACGCTTTCATGAGTTCGCTGGACTTTAACGACACGATTGGCGTTGCTCGCGCGTTTGAGCTGTTGAAGAACGGTACGGCTGACGATTTTGTGAAGGCTGCCACCGAGTACCGTATTGCCCACACGCCGTTGGAGACCGGCATCAAACCCGCCGAGGGACCGTTGGAGTGTCTCTCCCCCGAAGAGACGCTTGTCGCTGTCAAAGGCAAGAAAATCCTTTCCGTTGAACGTTGCTCAGATAGTACTAAGGCAAAGATTCTCAAGGACTTTGGCATCGTGGTGGAGGATGTCAAGTTCGATGAGCTGAACGCCGCGTGGGATAAAGTGCCCGACGCGCTCGCCCAGGCGAAGGTCGATGAGTGGAAACGCACGGCGCGAAAGATTTCGGAAGTCTCCGACGCGACGCTGTTCGGTTGCGCGAAGCAGTTCTACGGCATGAGGGAAGTCCTCAAGGCGCACAATGCCGTGGCGATTTCCGTGGATTGCCTTGGCGGATGCTACACCGGCAAGTTACGCGCTTATCCATGCCTCGGTTTCATGGAGCTTCAGGATGCCGGACTCTTCGGCACGTGCGAGAACGACATCCGCTCCACCGTGGCGATGGTTGTTTTTAACGCGATGACAAAGGGGCGCATGGGTTACATTTCCGACCCGGCGATTGACAGTTCGCGCCGCGCCATGATTTTCGCGCACTGTGTCTCGACCCGCAAACTCCTCGGCGTGGAGAGCGAAGCCTCGCCATACGAGATTGAAACGCATTCGGAAGACCGGCAGGGTGCGTCCGTCCGCGCGATCGCTCCCACCAATTATCCAGTCACCACCGTCCAGTTCCACTTCACCGGCAACGGTGGCACCGGCTGCGTGTTGGTGCAGACCGGTCGGACGTTCTCAAACGATCCCGACGACCGCGCCTGCCGCACAAAGATGGTGGTGGAGGTGACTGGCGACTTCGAGCGGTCGTACAGGCTTTGGGATCTTTGGGGATGGCACCGCGTCACGTTCCTCGGCGATTTCAAAAAGGATGTGGAGGCACTCGCGAAAAAGATCGGTTATCGGGTAATCTACGAGTCATAACGGGAGGTGGGCATGAATGGCATGAGAATGATTCTGTCTTGCGCTCTTTTCGCATGCGCGGTCGCGGTTTTCGGCGATGGACTGACGGTTGCTGAACCCCCGCGCAAGGATCCTAAACAGCAGCGCGTAAAGGAGTGGTTCCTTGAAAACTACTACGGACGTGCGCCGGTCGGACGCCCGATCGGCATGAAGTTTCACGGTAACGACATCCGCATCGAGGGCGGCAAGGTGACGATTCATCTTGACGTGACCCTACCGCCAGGCGCGTCCAGAGATAAACCTTGCCCCGTCATTCTTGTGGCCGACCGTCGTTCTTGTTTCCCAACCCCGATTCCGGCGGACCAGTTAAAGGCGATAGATAAAACGCACGCCGAGTTTCGGCGCATGGCGACCGAACGCGGCTACGCGCTCATCATGTGGAATGTCAATGAAGTTGCTCCGGATTGCTGGTTGCTGGACCGTTACGTGAAGATGAAACCGGAAGAGCTCCCGCCAAACGCTTGGGGTGTGTTCGGGCTTTACGGCGGCGAACCGGACGGTCGGCACGGCGACACGTGGGGAACCATCCGCGCGTGGGCATGGGGACACAGCCGCGTGATGGACTGGATCGAGTCGCAGTCGAATCTGGACGCGAAGCGCGTTGCGGTATGCGGGCATTCCCGTCTTGGCAAGGCGGCTTTGGTCGCCGGCGTGACCGACGAACGTTTTCTGATGGCCTACTCCAACGATTCGGGCGTGGGCGGCGCCCATCCGCACCGTCTTTGGAAACCGGGCGTTTGCACGCTCAAGTTCGTAAACGAACGGCATCTGCACTGGCTTTGCCTAAACTCCCGCAAGTTTGAAGCGGATGAGCGGAACATGCCGCACGACATGGACGAATTTCTGGCCCTCATGGCGCCGCGTTATCTCTATGTCGCCAGCGCGAGCGATGACCAGTGGGCGGGACCGGAGGGTGAGCAGTTCGCCGCCGAGATGGCATCCCGCGCATGGGAACGTATGAACTTGAAGGGCTGGGGCTACGGCGGACATGTCGGTGGCCACGTCCGTAAGGGCAGGCACGACTTCACGCCATACGACTTTGGTTTGTTCCTTGATTTTTGCGATGGTCGGCTGACGAATCCAAAGTAATCGTCACCCGACTAAGGCGGCTGCCTGGAAATATTGAGCCACGGAGGTGTTGATATGATCTATCGGTCTGTGTTCTGTTCGGCTTTGGCCTTGCTGTTAAGCACGGTTTGCGTTTTGGCGGATTTTAATTTTGACGATGCTTGGAAGCAGGTCAAAACGGCAATGGATGAGGGAAAACCGAGGACGGCCACGAATCTCTACGCCCGCATCGAGACCGAGGCCGTTGCCGCCAAACGGTGGCCCGACGCGATGGCGGCGACGCTGATGCGTGTCTCGGCGGAATGGGCGGTGACGGAAGAGTCGCCGGATCCCGATGTCGTCCTGGACACGCTCACCAAACGGGTTGACGCCGCTCCAGCGGAGCTTCAGGGTATCATGCAGCTTTATCTCGCCCATGTCTATGACCAGCACACCAAACAGCGGCGGTGGGGCGGCGCGAAGCCGACACGCCTCGATGACGCCGCCGCGACCAACCGTCCCCCGTGGTCCGCCGAGAAGATCAACGAAACATTGGAGAAACAGTTCGAAAAGGTCCTCGCCCATGAGGAGGAGCTGAAGCGTTTCCCGGTCGAGACATGGGACCGCCTCTTCCCGAAGACCGACATGCCGGACAGCTACCGTCCGACCCTCTTTGACCTCGCCGTCCATGACATCATCACCTTCTACGGAGAAACCCTGAAGGATCCCGACGGCAAACGGGGGCTCGCCCTTTACGACCGGCTGCTCGATTTCCACAGCAAGGAGAAGGAGAGCACCGCCTATGTCTGTGCCGCCTTCGACCGGCTCATCTACCAGAGCGAAATTGGCGAGCTTCCCCCCCAGCGAGAAAAACCGCCGGAAAGATGAGGCCCTCGCGGCCTTCATCAAGGAGTGGGGTGACCGGTCGGAGGTCTCCGCCCTCGCGTACCACGCCTATGCGGAACTGGCCCGCGCCACCCTCGGCACCAACGGGAACGTCATCGCCCGCGAGCGGGCCATGAAGGGCCGCGACAAGTGGCCGGAAAGTATCGGCGGCAAACGGTGCGATGCCCTGATCCACATGATTGAACGGCCTAATTTTGATATCTCCACCGAACATGTCTGGTGCGACCCTTGGCCGGAGATCAACCTTGAGACCCGCAACATGACCAACATCTGTTTCAAGCTGGTCGGGCTCTCCTTCGAGGAGCTGCTTGAGGTCCGGCGCAATCGATATCAACACAACACCTATGACAAATCCCCTCTGAAGCATCTCTTTTCGCGGAAACCCGTCCGGATGTGGAACGCGCCGCTGCGCGATCCGGGCGACTACATCTCCCATTCGACCGCCCTTCCCGTCCCGGATGACCTGCCCTCCGGCCACTACCTCCTCCTTGCCGCGTCGAACTACGCCTTCGGGTCGGACAACCTCCCCCTCCACCTCCACCCGGTCACGGTCAGCCCGCTCGCGCTACTTCTCACTACCGAAAAATGGCACATCTCCGGCACCGTCTATCTGGCGAAAGAGGGTACACCTCTCCCGGATGCGGAGGTGGAGATCTGGCGCGGCCCCAACTGGAACGAGAAAAAAATCAAGCGGCTCCAGACCGCCCGCAGCGGGGCCGACGGGACCTTCAGTCTCGTCTGCACCAACCGGAACTCGAACATCGTGCGGATCGTCACCCCGAAAGGGGAGGCCGTCTCCCTCAATAATTTCTGGGTGGACATGTACGATCGGGGCAATCCCCAGTACAAACATGTGGAAATCCACACCGATCGCGCGATCTACCGTCCTGGGCAGACCCTCCACCTGAAGGGCATCCTCTTTTACGCTAACCCCGATAAGAAGGATTTCCATACCCTTCCCGGCGAGCCGGCCACCGTCTCGATTCTCGATCCAAACTGCAAGCTGGTCGAGGAGAAGACCGTTACCGCGAACAGCTGGGGTTCCTTCTCGTGCGACTTCATCCTTCCGCGCGACCGGCTGACCGGCCAATGGGCGGTCTTGGTTGAGGCGGGGAAGAAGGGCGGAAACCGACCCTTCGAGGATACCCGCTATGTCCGTGTCGAAGAGTACAAACGCCCGAAATTCTCCGCCCGTTTCGACAACGCCCAGAAGGAGGCGGTCCTCGGGAAGGCCATGACCCTCACTGGCCGCGCCGAAACCTATTCGCGGCTACCGGTCCCCCACGCCAAGGTCACCTGGCATATCAAGCGTGAAACCTGCTACGCGCGCTGGTGGCCGGTCACTCCAGACGATGATGACCCGACCTTCGCCAAGGGCGAGACGGAGACCGACGCGGAGGGGAGGTTCACCGTCACCTTCACCCCCCAGCCGAAAGTGGATGCCGAACCGGAGGCGGACCCCTCCTTCCGCTTTACGGTGACAGCAAACGTAACCGACGGAACCGGCGAATCGCATGCCGCCTCCCACGCCTTTGAGGTGGGTACCGTCGCCTGGCGCGCTTCGTCATGGGTCAAGGGAACGTGGCTCACGCCGACCAACCATCCCGCCGTGAACGTCGTTATCCACACCCTGAACGGCGCCCCCGTCGCGGCCAAGGGCGAGTTGGGCGTCTACGCGCTCAAAGCCCCGCCTGCACCGGTACGGGAACCGGCATCGATGAACGTTTTCCAGCACATCCCGCGCAACGCCAAACGTAAACCGGAACCGTGGCGGTGGACGAGCTGGGAGACCGGGGACCCGGTCACCACCCTCCCCATCGCGACCGCCACGAACGGGGTTTGGAACGGCGAATTGCCCGCCCTACCGGTCGGCGCCTACCGGCTGATCTTCAAGACGCCGGACCCGAACGGGAAACAGGTGAGTTGCCAGAGCGAACTGCTCGTGTTCGATCCGCAAGCCCCGCGCTTCACCGTGCCGGTTCCCGATTTCTTCCAGCTGGAAAACTACTCCGTCAATGTAGGCGGAAAAATCCGTCTCTTCTGGGGAAGCGGCTATGAGACGGGCTATTGCCGGATCACCCTCATGCAGGATGAGAAAATCCTCTTCGATGAGGCGAACGATCCCGCCCGCCCCATCCGTTATCTGGAGTGGCCGGTCACCGAGGAAAACCGGGGTTCCCTCTTCTTCCGTTGTCTCTTCCTGCGGGAGAACCGGCTCTACTCCCATACCGGGAACATCACCATCCCGTGGGACAACAAGACCCTGACCGTCACGGGCGAGCACATCACCTCGAAACTCCTCCCCGGCACCCAAGAGAGCTGGAAACTCCACGTCTCCGCCCCCGCCGAACTCCTCGCCCTGATGTATGACCGTTCCCTGGACGCATTCGCCGCGCACAACCTCCACTCGACCTTCTCCAGTTACTTCACACGCTACGACTATTGGCGGTATCCCCAGCATTCCACCATCCAGAATGTGTGCGGCACCTTCTGGCGCAGTTGCGGCAATTTCCCCAATCCCCCCGCCGCCGATTCGGGGAGATGGAGAAGCTGGAAAGACGGGATCTTCAATCAGCACTGCTTCGCGGCGTATGACACCACTGACGCCATCCGCTTCAGGGGAAGATCGGTGGGATTGCGCTACCTCGCCACGGCAGACGGGGGAAAGCGCCGGGAAGCCATGTTGGGCAAAGCCGCTGCGCCCGCCTCCGCCGTCCTCGCTGAAGGTGCCGTTATGGCTGCAGAAGCTGCTGAAATGGACGATACCCCGTTTGGGGATGCCGTTTCAGAAGAAAAGTCGGAGCGGCAACGGAAGAACGCCGCCGCAGACAACGGCCAGCCGGAGACCATCCGGCGCAACCTTCAGGAGACCGCCTTCTTCCTGCCGGATCTGGTGACGGACGAGAAGGGTAATGCGACCTTGACCTTCACTGTCCCCGACGCGCTGACGGGATGGCGTTTCATCGCCCTTGCGCATGATAATGAGTTACGCAGCGGGCTTTTCCAGACGGACGAAATCACCACCTATAAGCCGCTCATGGCCGAACCGAATTCCCCGCGCTTCGCCCGCGAGGGGGATGACTTCCGTTTCGCCGTGAAGGTGACCAACACCGAGGACGAGCCTCAGAAGGGCGAGGTCTCGCTCGTCTTCAGCGACGCCGAGACCGACGCCGCCGCGCCGGTCGGCGGCGGGACGCAACCCTTCGAACTGAAGCCGAACGAGACGCGGACCTTCGAGTTCCCCGTCAAGATCCCCGACGGCCAGGGGTTCCTGAAGTATCAGGCGCGCGCCAAGGGCACCCGCTTCACCGACGGCGAGGAGGGTTATTTGCCCGTCCTCCCGCGCCGGGTCGCGGTCCGCGAGGCGGTCCAGCTGAACCTGCGCGGGGCGGGAACGAAGGCCTTCGCCCTCTCGAACCTCACCGCCAGCGCGCAGTCGAAAACCCTCCGGCACGCGGATCTAATGGTGCAGGTCGTCTCGCGTCCCGCTTGGTACGCCGTACTGGCCCTCCCCTACCTGATGGAGTATCCGCACGAGTGCTGCGAGCAGACCTTCAGCCGTTACTACGCCAACGCGCTCGGGAGTTTCATCGCCAACGCCGACCCACGCATCCGGAAAACCTTCGAGAGCTGGGAGAAGGCCGGCGCCGAGGCGCTTGTCAGTCCGATGGAGACAAACGAGGATCTCAAGCAGATCGCCCTGGATTCGACCCCATGGCTGCGGGAGGCAACCCACGAGACCGCCGCCCGCCGGCGGATCGGGAAACTCTTCAATCCCGAAAACCTGAAAGCGGAGCAGGCGCGCGCCCTCTCCAAACTCGGCCTCGCCCAGGATCATACCGGCCTCTGGCCCTGGTTCCCGGGCGGCCCCTCCAGCCCATCGATCTCCCTCTACATCCTCACCGGCTTCGCGCGGCTGAACCATCTGGCCGGCCTCGAACCGCCCCCCTGTTTCAACAAGGGCGTCAAGGCGCTGGACCTCTACGTGCGGAACGACGTGAAACGCCGCCAGGACTTCGCGCCGTTCCACATTACCTATTTCGATGTGCGCTGGCTCTACCTGCACACCTTCAAGGTCACGCCCAAGGGCGACAACGCGACGCGGGACTTGCTGATCAAACACCTGATCGCGGAATGGCTCGACCTCGGCCTGGAATCCCAAGCCTTCGGAGCGATCGTCTTGAACCGGATGGGGCAGACCGACACGGCCAAGAAGATCCTCGCCTCGATCAAGGAACGCGCGGTCCTGAGCGACGAGATGGGGATGTACTGGAAGCGTCCCTACTTCTTCTCGTGCAGCCTCTTCGCCGCGCCGGTCTCGACCCAGGCCGCAGTCATCGAGGCCTTCCTTGATGTGACCCAAGACACCGAGTCGGTTGATGCCTGCCGTGTCTGGATGCTCAAGCAGAAGCAGACCCAGAACTGGAGCACGACCGCCTCGACTGCCGATGCGGTCTACGCCATCCTCCAGGGCGGAGGAACCGACCTGCTGGCGGGCGACACGACCGCGACCGTCTCCCTTGGCGGAACCGCCGTTCCCGTCGTCAACGCCGAAGCGGGCACCGGATTCTACCGCCACCGCTACGCCCCGGAGGCGATCAAGCCCGAGATGGGCACGATCACCTTTGCCAACACCGATCCTCGCGGCGTCGCCTGGGGCGGGGTCCACTGGACCTACTTTGAGGATGTTCTGAAGGTCCGGACCTTCGAGCCGAAGGAGCTGAAGATTGAGAAGGCCTACTACCGCAAACTCCATACCACCGAAGGCACGCGCCTCGCGCCGATCGAGGGGGTGCTGGAGCCCGGCGACGAGCTGGTCGCGCGGCTGACCGTGACGTGTGACCGCATTCTGGAGTATGTCCACATCCAGGACGAGCGTCCCAGCTGCGCCGAGCCGGTGGATGTCCTCTCGCGCTACCGCTGGCAGGACGGCATTGGCTACTACCAGTCGACCCGCGACACCGCGACGCACTACTACATCGACCGCCTGCCCAAGGGCAAGTTCGTCCTGGAGTCCTCCTTCCGGGTCCAGCAGCGCGGAACCTTCGTCGGCGGCCTCGCGGCGATCCAGTGCATGTACGCCCCGGAGTTCACCGCCCACTCCACGGCGGAGACGGTCAAGGTGAAGTGACCTCCTTACGGTTTTGGCTTGTCTAAATCGGCATAGAATGTTATGCTGTACGATAGTTATTGATAGTTGGTGGCGTTGGCATTTGATGTGTCATTCGGTATTGTTGTGAAAAGAGGGGAGTTTTCATGAATACGAGAAGTATAGTGGCGGGATTCTGTCTTGCGGCGGTTTTTGGCTGTTCCGCGTGGGCGGGTGTTCCTGAATTGGTACACCGCTGGAGTTTCAACGGCGACTATTCCGACTCGATCGGCGGTTCTACGGCAACGCAGATCGGTTCGTCGGTCGCTTTCAACCAAAGCCATACCGCAGTCGAGTTTTTTGGCGATGGAAACAGCTCCGGATCGCTGAACCTCGGAACGGATATGTTACCCACTGACGTGGCTGAGGTGACGGTGGAAATTTGGGCAACGCAGACCGTCATCAAGAATTGGGCTCGCATCGTCGATTACGGACCGGATAACAAGAATTACTTTATCGCTGCTTGGAATAATGGCACGAACGCCGAGCGCGATCAGGTGAAGATTGCGAAAGCGGATTCGGCAATCATGACATCCGATGGCGCATTGTGCCCGTTCACACTTATCACGCCATACCACTTTTCCTTTACTTTCAAGGCGAACGCCGACGGTTCCTCCAATGTCCGTTGGATGAGGCGTAACGCCACTACCGGCGCGGTGGAGAACTTTGGCCAGTATTGGGTACCGGACTGGCATCTCTCCAGCCTCGCCTCGCCCAAGCTTTATATTGGCCATTCGCAATACACCAGTGACTCGGACGCCAACGCCATCTATGACGAGGTGCGCGTGTGGAAAGGCATCCTCACCGATGACCAGCTTAACGCAAGCGTCCTTGCCGGACCGGACGCGCTTCCTAACGTTGGAACCGCCACCACGGTTACAACGGTGTACTGGACCGGTGCCGTGGATAATGATGTCACCAATGCCAGCAACTGGTCGCCTTCCTTCCCCGACGGGAACACGCTTGCCTGTTTCTCCGGCGACTTTGCGGCGCAGATTCCTGCGGGTTCCGCATTCGTGTGCGCCGGTATCCTGTTTGAAGACGCGCGTTTGACTGGCGATTGCGATTGGCGAGGGTTAACCGCGAAGATTGCGGGCGGGACTCTCGATCTTGCCGGACACACGCTCACCGTCGCGGCTCTTGATGGAGAAGGTACGATTACTTCACCGACCATTCCGGCCGAGTACCTTCCTTTGGAATATATTGAATCGAGCGGCAAGCAGTGGGTCAACACCGGGTTCACGCCCGCCTGTACCGACCGCATCGAGATCAAGTTGCGTTTTGCGAACAAGACCGGCACCCAGTGTCTCTGGTGTGCGCGGGGAACGACGACCTCGGCGAACACCTTTACTAGTTTCATGATTAACGGAAATCTGCTCCGTTTCGATCGGAACGGCAACACGGCGGGCGGAAACAAGCTTTCTCCAACTGCCGGCGTCGACAGCATGGTGGTGGCGGACGGGTGGACGCTCAAATGTACTCTCGACGGCGCGGACGCCGGCATGATGGCCGGCAAGGGCGGTTTCACGGTGGGAGGCCCAATCGTCCTTTTCGCCTCCCATACGTCAGGCGCCAACCTCACCCCCGCTACCGTCATGGGCAACTGGGCTAGTTACCGTCTCTACTCTTTCAAAGTGTACGACTGGCGTGGCGGACTCAAGTGCGACTTCGTGCCGGTTAAGCGGGTTGAGGACGGGGAGTTGGGTGTCTATGACCGTATCGGTGGCACATTTGCGGCGAATATGACCGATACGCCGCTTTCGGCGGGAGCGGAATTGTCCCCCACCGGTGAGTCTGACGGAGGAGAGCTGGTTATCAATACGCTCTATGGCGTCACATCTGTCAATGAAGGCGTGCGCATCTCGGGCGGAGTCAAGGTGACAAAGGCGGGCGCGGGTAACTTTACCGTAAAGGCGCCGATGACAAACAGCGGCGGCACCGACTTCATAGAAGGCACGCTCGACATCGCAGGCAACCAAATTACGGTCAATGGCCTTGAGGGAAATGGTACGATTACGTCATCGGTTGGCGGCAATCTGATATTCAATCCCGGATTCGAAAACAACCCCGTGGACTCCGGTGCGCGTATTTGCAAGTCTCCGGAGGGGTGGAACTACAGTGGCACCGTCTATATTCAGAAGAACAACCGCGACTATGGAAACTCGCAGGCGAACGGATCCGTGTGGTGCTTTATTGACAAAGGGGCCAATATAAGCCAGAGCTTCAAGCTTGACCGCGCTTCGAATTGTAAACTTTCGATTCAGCTGGGTACCAGAAACAACAGCGGCACGCAGTGGAAGAGTAACGGTAACGTGCAGATAGACGGAGTGACCGTAATTTCTTGGGAGTCCCAAAACAACCTTACAACCACGCGTACGGGATCCATATACCTTAACGCGGGTGTCCACAAGATAACGATTTCCTGCACCAGTAATTCTGGCGCGTTGTTTGACAATATCTCTCTGGTTCCGTCTGGGCGCGCTATTCTCGCCGTCAACGTGCCGGAGGGCGAGACGAGTGAAAATAGCCAGGTCGCGATTACCGGCGGTGCCGGCATGCAGGTGTGGAAGACCGGCAAGGGTAAGCTAATCATGACCCGCGCCAATTCCGGTTTCGGTGCGGGCGGCCGCCGCAGCGGCAGTGTTTCGATGATGGTGAAGGAAGGCGTGGTTAAGCAGACTGCCACAGAGGGTACGGCTTCGTGCGGTGCGCAGTACGGCACGATCGTTGTGGAGGATGGTGCGCAGTTCGACATGAGCGGACGGGTTTATCACGATTACGACTATGTGATCGCGGGATCCGGCCCCGATGGCGCGGGCGCACTGGTTAACACCGTCACGGTGTCGAACCCGTGGGCCACCGGCGACAAAAACCGGGCGTATCTTCAGGATGTAACACTCTCGGGAGACGCGACGATCGGCGGTCCCGAGACCTGGGCGCTCCTTTTCTACAACTACCTCAACGAACACACGATGTACATGAACGGGCACACGCTCACCGTGAAGGGCGTGATCCTCTACAGCGACAGTATTGCCTACAGCGGTGCGGGCAAAATCGTCATCGAAGAGGATGCCACGGTAGAATTTTACCACAATAACAAATCCGCGCCGGACTGCGAGGTGGAGGTGCGCGGAACGCTTCAGCAGCACGACGTGGCGCTTTCGCCCGTCAAAGCGTTACGCTTTAAGGCAAATGCGCTGTTCAACAATACATGGACAACGCGTCCGGAGTTTGTGGTTTACGAAGCATACGCGCCGAATATACAGGCGAGGTCGGGTTCCGCCGTGCCGCATCCAACGGTCACGCTGGGGGCGGACGGCCATCTTGAAACCACGCTTGATTTGTCGCTCTTTACGGATACGTTCGACAGCTCGTCGCTGACTTTCTACCCCGGCACCACCGTCACGGTCGATTTGGGTGAACGCACCTTCGAGGATGACACGCTGCTCGCTTCGTGGGACAATGTTCCGCCGGTGCAGGAGTTTATCGGCGCCGGCGCGGCGGTTGATGCAAAACAGGTGGTAGTTGCGGCGCGTAACGACGGCCTCTGGGCGATATGCCTTAAACCGGAACGTCCCGCCACGGCGATATGGACCGGCGGCGGCGCGGCGGAGGATCTTCTTGACCCGGCAAACTGGAACTGCAAGAACGCCGCCGGTACGGAGCTTATCGGTGCCGTACCCGGCGATTTCACAACCGTCATCATCGACGGCGATACCACGCTGAACATTCCTGAAGACGCGACCGTCCCGTGGGGGCGTGTCCAGCTCGGCGACGGTCTGCCGAAGGCCACTCAATGGGGGCGGATCTTCTACGGAGCCGACCGGTATTCCAACAGCACTTACCCCGACACCAGCTATATCAACATAGCGCTAAACGAATATGAGTCGCAGGGCAACGGCGACATCGCCAACCTTGACGGGCAGAACACGGTCTGGCAGTATTCGTACCTCGACTGGGCGCAGCTGCGTTTCGACGGCTGGTTCTGCGTGACCGAAACGCAGGCCGGCAGTTGGCATATCACGCAGTCGTTCGACGACTACTTTGGTTTCGCCGTTGACGGTAATTGGGTGGTGCTCAACCGCACTTACACGGCCAAGACCGAGACCGACATCGAAATCGCGGCTGGCTGGCATCGGTTCACCATCATTTGCGGCGATACCTGGGGTGGCCAAGGGTCGCGTGACGTGTCGGTAAACGGCGTGAAGACCCCGATGGCGATTTCAATCAACGGCGGATTGGCGATTGCTTTCAGCGCCTCGAACTTCCAGATGGGCAGCGGCGGAACCGTTATCAAGCTTGGCTGCGACTGCGACTGGCGCGCATTGAGGAATGTCGTTCTTGAGAGCGGTGCGACCATCGATCTTAACGGCCACGTTCTCAAAGTGGCAAAGATTGCGTGCGACGACTATGTGGGCGCGAGTGTGATTAACTCGGCAAACACCATTGGCGAATTGCAGATCGAGGTAGGGGAGGGCGAGACGTTCTCGCTTGCCGGCATCACGATCAAAGACAACGTGAGAGTGGTCAAGATCGGTGCCGGAACACTGGCCATGGTGACAGCGGGTCAGACGTTCTCCGGCGGCACGGTGGTAGAAGCCGGTACGCTAAAACCTGGGCTAATCGGTACGAAATTCCCGTTGGGATCGATAAACCTTTTGAAGAACGGAAGCTTTGATGACGGAACCGTTGTGGGCAACAACTCCGGCAACTGGTCTTACGCAAACGGTGGTAACGGGTTCGTCAACCCCTATTGGGATACGTCCACCCCCAACAAGATCGGATTGTCAAAGGCAAGCGGAACGTGGGTCGCGAGTGGGCGCGGGATCGGCAAGTACGCGCTCTTCCTTCAGACTGACGCAAGTTCGACTTCAGAGGCATCGCAGACGATTGTCGTTTCCGAACCCGGCACCTACCGTTACGCCTTCTACTATGCGGGACGGCCGAAATATCTTGGCGCGACGACGGAATTGCGGTTGATCTATAACGGTGTTGTGACCAAGATCGCTTCGGTCACGACGACGGCAGACACTTACTCCGTCTGCGAAGGGGAGGTGACGCTCAACAACGCCGGATCCTACATCTTCCAATTCTATCAGCCCACGACTTCCGGCGACAAGGCGAATACGTTTGACAATATCATTTTCGCACGTTGCGATGCCGGGGTGACGCAGGGTGCCGTCACGGTGAATGAAGGCGCGGTATTCGAGACAAACGGTAAGTACGACTTCTGGTACAACGCTTTCGTGCTCAACGGAGGTACGCTCCAGAACACGACGGCCGATATCGGAAACGGCACTTCTCAGTTAAAATACGTGTTCCTTACCGCAGATTCCGCGTTTAACTTCCAGAATCATTGTGGTTTCATCGGCAACGGTTATACGCGTGCCATCCTAGATCTCGGCGGGTACACGCTATCGGTGGCGCTGAATAGCGGAGGAAAGCTTTTCTACCTCTACAACACCGAGGTTAGGAATGGTATTCTGGATGTCATGGACGGCGGTTGGCTGGAAATCGGCAACGCCGGGGTGATTGCGACGGATGCGTCCTTCCGCGTTGCGGCGGCCATGAGGGTGAACGCGCCAGTCGACCTGCGCGATTATACGGCGTACCGCGCTTCTTCTAACCATAACGAGGGAACGGGGGTTCTTAAGGTTTTCGGCACGTTTACTCCGATGACGGACTATTTCTACGGCTGCGAAATGCAGAACGGTTCGGTTGTCAATCTCTCTGGGAATATTGGGTCCTGGGATAGCACTTCCACGGTCGCGAATGGTTCGAAGACTGTTACGTTCGCTGAAGGAGCTACCATTACGGTGGATCTCCGTGGCCGCGCTGATCTCATCGAGTTGTCCAAGGCGGAAAAACCTTACGTGATAACTTGGACAACGGCCCCGACAAATGTGTCCTTCGTGGCCGATGAAGCCAATGATGTGGCGGGATACCGGCTAATCGTTGAAGAGGAAGGATTGAAACTGTTGTACACCGGCGCGACGTTGTTTATCATCCACTAACCGGCGCACAACTTGAGTTGTCAGGCAATTCGTGCCGCTACCGCCGAGCCCATCTCGGCGGTGGTGGCCGGGGTTTCTCCAGGACGCGCGATGTCCGCCGTGCGTATTCCGCTCTCCAGGGCCTTCGCGACCGCGCGTTCAACCGCGTCGGCCTCTTGGATCAAACCGAAACTCATGCGGAGCATCATCGCTACCGACAGAATGGTCGCCAGCGGGTTGGCAATGCCTTTGCCCGCGATGTCCGGGGCGCTGCCGTGAATTGGCTCGTACATCCCGAACCCGTCAGACCGCAATGACGCGGATGGCAGCATACCGATCGACCCGGTGATTTGCGATGCCTCGTCCGAAAGGATGTCGCCGAACATATTTCCGGTGAGTATCACGTCAAACTGTTTCGGGTTCCGTACCAGCTGCATCGCCGCATTGTCCACGTACAAATGGTCCAACTTGACTTCCGGATATTCGGTTGCCACTCGGATGACGGTTTCACGCCAAAGCCTTGAAACCTCAAGTATGTTGGCTTTGTCGATGCTGGTCACGTGCCGTCGGCGTTTTTGCGCCAATTCGAACGCCATCCGCGCGATCCGTTCCACTTCCGCCGCCGAGTAGGCCATTACGTCCTCGGCTAGGTTGCCATCGGCGTTCCGCCGATGGCCGCCGAAGTATATTCCTCCGGTAAGTTCCCGGACCACCAGCAGATCGAGATTGTCCCCAATTATTTCCGGCCGCAGCGGCGAGGCATCTTTCAACGGCCCCCACACTTTGGCGGGGCGCAGGTTACAAAACAGCCCCAAATTCGAGCGCAGTCCCAGCAGCGCTTGCTCCGGCCGTTTCGTGCCGGGCAGCGAGTCCCATTTCGGGCCGCCCACCGCGCCTAGCAAAACCGCGTCCGCGTTTTTGCAGCTTTCCAGCGTGGCTTCGGGAAGGCAATCCCCGAAGCGGTCGTATGCGGTCCCGCCCACTGGCTGCTGATCCAGCTGGAATTGGTGGCCGAAGCTGTCGCCGACCGCCCTCAACGTTTTAATCGCCTCGTCAATTATTTCCGGGCCGATGCCGTCGCCGGCCACTATGGTGATTTTTCGGTTCATTTTTGTCCCCTCATGTATTGCGCCAACCCTCCGGCGGCTATCAGTTCCTGCATAAAAGACGGAAAAGGTTCGGCTCGGAAAACCGTGCCGCGCGTTTTGTCCTCAATAGTCCCGGCGTTGAGGTCAATCTCCAGTTCGTCGCCGCCGTCGATGGCGGCAGCCGCCTCGGCGCATTCCAGAATCGGCAGACCGATGTTGATCGCGTTACGGTAAAAAATGCGGGCAAAGCTGGCGGCGACCACGCAGGTGATCCCGCAGGTTTTTATCGCGAGCGGGGCGTGTTCCCTGGAACTTCCGCAACCGAAATTTTTCCCGGCAACCATGATTTCGCCCGGCTGCACTTTTCCGGCGAACGCGGGATCAAGGTCTTCCATGCAATGCCGCGCCAACTCTTTCGCGTCCGCGGTGTTAAGGTAACGGGCGGGGATTATCACGTCGGTGTCCACGTTGTCCCCGTATTTCCAGCATTTTCCTTGAATATTCATTACAACCTCCTTGGATCTGTTATGTGCCCGGTTATCGCGCTGGCCGCCGCTACGGCGGGGGATGCCAGATAGACCTCGCTTTCCACGTGTCCCATCCGTCCGACAAAATTCCGGTTGGTGGTGGCTACCGCCCGTTCGCCCTTGGCCAATATGCCCATGTGCCCGCCCAGGCAAGGCCCGCAGGTGGGGGCGGACACTACGCAACCGGCTTCGGCGAAGATTTTCAAGTAACCGCGCTCCATCGCTTCCAGCCAGACGCGCTGGGTGGCGGGGATGACGATGCACCGCACGGAATCGGGGACTTTGCGTCCCCGCATGATTTCCGCCGCCGCCTCAAGGTCGCTTAGCCGCCCGTTGGTGCAGCTGCCGATCACCGCCTGGTCAATCTCAATTCCCTCCGCTTCGCCAACGGGGTGCGCGTTTTCCGGCAGATGGGGAAAAGCGACCGTCGGTTCCAGATCGGACAGGCAAATCGCAATCGTCCGTACGTAAACTGCGTCGGGGTCGGGTTGATACTCGGTCGGCGGTTTCGCATTATGGTCGCGCAGGTAGTCGCAGCATGCTTGGTCGCAGGGAAAGATACCGTTCTTCGCGCCCGCCTCGATGGCCATGTTGGCGACGGTGAAACGGTCGTCCATCGTAAGCTCCGCCACCCCCGCACCGCAAAATTCAAGCGACATGTACCGCGCCCCGTCCACGCCGATCATCCCGATCAAGTGCAGAATCAGGTCTTTGCCGCTGACATAAGGCGGCAACCGTCCCGTAAGCTCGACTTTAATCGCTTCGGGAACCCTGAACCAGGTTTTTCCGGTCGCCATCCCGCAGGCCATGTCGGTGGAACCGATGCCGGTTGAAAACGCGCCTAGCGCCCCGTAGGTGCAGGTGTGGCTGTCCGCGCCGATCACCAGATCGCCGCCGGAGATCAGACCCTTTTCCGGCAGCAGCGCGTGTTCCACGCCGCAATCGTGGCCGACCTCAAAATAGTGCCGGAGGTGGTGGAGTTGGGCGAACGACCGCATACAGGCGCACTGCGTGGCGGCCTTGATGTCTTTGTTTGGCGTGAAATGGTCCGGAACCAGCGCGATTTTTCCCGGATCGAACACTTGCGCCGCGCCGAATTTTTCAAACTCCGTGATCGCGATCGGCGCCGTGATGTCATTACCCAACACCAAGTCCAAGTTGGCCATCACCAGTTCGCCGGCGTGGACTTCGGATTTCCCGGCGTGCGCGGCCAAGATCTTTTGGCTCATTGTCATACCCATGTTTCACCCCCCCGGTTAAGATTGCGGAAGCTGTTTGTCGGTGTGGCCGCAACCGAGCATATCCTGCTCGAAGGTCCGCTGCGTGTTTGACGCGGCTCCGGTGCCGATGGCGGACTGGTTCTCGTCCAGCATTTTGTTGACGGCGGAGAGGCAGGCCAGGATTGACGCCTCGATAATGTCCGTGGAAACCCCGCGTCCGCGGTAAATCCCAGTTTCGTCGCGGATTTTGACCGAGGCCTCGCCGAGCGCGTCCCGGTGTTCGGTGACGGCCTGAATGCTGTAATCCTCCAGACTGAACGGGTGGTGGATGATCTTTTCCACCGCGCGGATCGAAGCGTAGATCGGTCCGGTACCGAGCGCAACCTCCTGGTAGTTTTTTCCGCCGCGTTTCAGCACCACGTTGGCGGTGGAACTCATGCGGTTGCCGCTGTTGACCACGAACGACTCCAGAAAGTACATTTTTTCGGGGTTGCCCGCCAAAGGCACCGCCGTCTCCGCCAAAGCCACGATGTCGCGGTCGGAAACCGTTTTTTTGCGGTCGGCGGTCTTCTTGAACGCCTCAAACAGTTTTTCTATCCGGTCTTTCGGGAAGTTGTAGCCCAGGGTTTTCAGCCGTTCTTCGAAAGCGTGTCGTCCGGAATGCTTGCCCAGCACCAGTTCGGTCTTTTTTACCCCTACCGATTCCGGCGTCATGATCTCATAGGTTTGCAGGTTGTTCAACAGCCCGTGCTGGTGGATTCCCGATTCGTGGGCGAAAGCGTTCGCCCCGACAATGGATTTGGATGGGAAAGGCTTGACACCGGTGATGGAGGTGAGCAATCGCGCGGCCTTGCCGATTTCCTCGGTGCGGATGCCGTATTCCAGCCCGTAGAAATCCTTGCGCGTCCTAAGTCCCATCACCACCTCTTCCAGCGCGGCGTTTCCCGCGCGTTCGCCGATTCCGCAGACCGTGCATTCCACCTGTCTTGCGCCTGCCATAACTCCGGCGAGCGAGTTCGCCACCGCCAGCCCCAGATCGTCGTGCACGTGCATGGAGATGGTGGCGCGGTCGATGTTCGGCACTCTGGAGCGGACATTGTTTACCATCTGCGCGATTTCGCTTGGCGTGGCGTAACCCACGGTGTCCGGCAGGTTGACCACCGAGGCACCGTTGGCGATGGCAGCCTCGATAACGCGGCACAAGAAATCCGGGTCGGTGCGCGAGGCGTCTTCGGCGGAGAATTCAACTTCGGCGCATTTGTTGCGGGCGTAAGCCACCATCGCCTTGACCTGCTGCAGCGCGTCTTCCCGCGACATCTTCAGTTTATACTGCAAGTGCAGGTCGCTGGTCGCCAAAAAAGTGTGGATGCGCGGGTGTGCGGCCCCTTCCAGCGATTCCGCTGCCGCATCGATGTCCTTGGCCAGCGCCCGCGACAGCGAGCAAACCGTGGTGTTGCGGATTGACTTGGAGATTTGTCGTACACTTTCAAAATCCCCTGGCGAGGCGATGGCGAACCCGGCCTCGATCACATCCACGCCGAGGTTTTCCAGTTCGCGTGCCATCCGCAATTTTTCGTCTAGGGTCATCGAATAGCCCGGCGCCTGTTCGCCGTCGCGCAATGTCGTGTCAAAAAACCTAACCCTGTTATCGCTCATTGGTTATTCCTTTGCCTGCTAAAAAACAAAAACGGCCTCGCTCTTTCGGAGCGGGGCCGCCTTTATCCTCTGTCACGGATTGCATCCATTCAGGGTAAACGCGCCCGCTCCGTCCCCGTAAGGAGGGCGGCGTTAATAAGGAGCGCGAAAAACGAAATTGAATGGCTGCTCATGACGCTTATTACCTCAAACGCCGCGTATGTTATCAAAATCCCGGTCCACAATACAACAGAAAAATCCAATTTTTCTTTTTTGAGGGTGCAAGTTCCGCAATGCTTGTGATCACCTTTGCGCCAGATGCGCCCTTCGCGGCTGAAAAGTTTGATTAAAACGAAGCATTGCCGCTTTTTTCGTCTCTGCATTTCCGTGAGGCAAAAACGCGCCGAGCGGACAAATTTTTGTCCTTGCTAGGGTTTAAAATATTTGTTAATCTATTATCATGTCAATGGGGATTGTTTCCATTGGCGGCAAGGCAGTGAGGTAGAACATGAATAGCAAAAAAATAGTTTTAACGCTTGCGATAGGATTTTCGGCACTTTCATTGTGCGCGGAGAATTTGGTTTGGAACGGCGGCGCGGCCGGAGTCTGGGATCTCGCCACCTCAAACTGGCTGGCCGAAGATAACTCGGAAACCGTCTGGCAAAACGGTGCCACCGCTGTCTTTCCCAACGGGGCGACGGTGAATGTCACCGCAACGGTGGATGCCTCGGGCCTGGTGTTCCAATATAACGGCGCGATGCTGATCGGCCGAGGGATGATCCGCCTGAACGGCGCGATCAACGCCGCATCCGGCACTATCAACGTGATTAACGTGGATACCGTCACCGGTACCGCCATCACCAAATCGGGCGCCGGCACTGTGGCCGCCGCCTCGCTGCACGGGCGGGTGAACGTGGCGGAGGGCGTTTTGCAGGCGGGCGGCTCCCGGTTCCAGAATGCCGACGTCCATGTCGTTTCCGGCGCGACCTTCACCATCCTCGGAATGCCCTCGCAGTCGGCCAGTCTGCTGACGAACGGTTCCTTCGAAGAACCTTTTTACGACGGATACCGTTATCCGTCCGCCGCTGACCAAATCCCGACGGGATGGGATTTGCCGCAGTATTCAACCCATCACCGAGTGGTGCATGTGAACAACTCCGGCTCCAGATCGTGGGGTAACGAAGGTTTCGAAGGAACCTCCGATTGTCCCGACGGCAGCATGATGGTGGGGTTGCAGATTTACGGCGCGGTGGCGCAGACCTTTACGGTCGCCGAGGCCGGGGTTTACGATTTGTCCTGCGTGATCTTCCGGCGCTGTAGCGGTGATTCCTTGAATGAACACGGCTTTACGGTGCTGGTGGACGATATCCCGGCGGTGTTCGTGTTCGACCCCTATTTCTCCAAGGATTGGCGCCGCGTTTCAACCGGCCCGCTTTATTTTGCCGCCGGCAGCCACAAGATCGAACTGGCGGGCAACAACCGGTCGTTCGACAACACCTCGTTTGTGGATGACGTGCGGTTGTCGGTTCCTTCCGCCACCGAGCCGACGTTGGCGATGGTTGAAGGCTCCACGCTGACCGCCGAGGCCGGGGCGAACGTGGAGCGGTCTTTCACCGGCGCTTATCTGGGACACGCGCTCGCTTCTTCATTGGAGCTGGCGGCGATGGACATCAACGCGAACGCGAACCTGTCCGGCGGCGGAACCATCGCCGTGAACGTTCTCACCGCCGCCGCAGTGGCGGGGCAGGGTGGCAGCTGGTCAACCGCCGCGCTGTGGGCCAACGGGTGGTCTCTGGTGGCGGCTGGCGGAGCGCCGACGCTGCTGATGGATTTTCCGGGTATGGACGGGGTGTCGCTGGTGAACGACGTGTTAAAAACCACGATGAACTATCTGGCTTTGAGCGCGGTCGGCTACGGTAACGTGACCGAGCTGTCCGGTACCGGGCTTTACATCACCGACCATGACAATTCGGGCTATTGGTCTAAGGTCGAAAAAAACGGTGCCGGTTCGGCGAAAATCTCCTCCTCGATCGAGGCTGCGTCCAAGGTGTGGGTGCAGGTGGAAGACGGCGACCTTTCCATCTCCAATCCGATTATCGGTATTGAAGGCCGGGAGACCCGAATCCACAAGTTGGGGCGCGGCACGCTGAAACTGGAGGGCGGTACCACCAAATGTTCCAATGTGGTGGTCTGCGAGGGTGCGGTTATAATGGCGCAGTACGAAGAGAACCAGAACCCCCAGATCCGCTGCAATAACACCCGCGCGGCGCTTTATTTCGACCTTAGGCAGAATTATTCCGGATACGGTATCAACATGGCCGGTGACGGGGTGGCGGTTTGCGGCACCACCGGCAACGGGTTCACTTACGAGGCAACCTCCACTTTCGGATTGTTGTCGCCAGTGTGCGAGTTTGACATTGGCGGGAATGACTTGTTGACCACGGTCGGTTTTGTCAAAAGCTCTGCCCACAGCAACAACGAGGATGTCTATGATGATGCCAAGGTGATTAAGTCCGGCAAAGGCACTCTGCAGTTCGTGAATGTCAACGCCAATGTGTTCAACGGTTGGACCACCATTCGCGACGGTGCCGTCGTTCTGGATCATTCGGAACTTTACAATGGCGAAATTCATCCCTGGAGCGGGGATCCAGTCGCCACCCAGCCGTCTTTGGCCCGTGACATCAACCACGTGGTTGCGATTTCGGATGCCGAGACCGCCGCCGATGCGACACCCGCCCTTTACGGTAATTTGGACGGATTTATCTCCCGGCGACCGATTGCGATTGGGCCCGAAGCGGCTTCGGTTACGCTGGGGTCTAATTCCGGCGTGGCGGGATTTTTGGGCGGAATCACCCTCAACCGTCCCGATTTGACGGTTGGCGGCGTTTCCGGCGGCACCGTGGTGCTGGGCGACATCACGCTCGGGGATTCGGTGGAGGCTGCCGCCATCAACGTAAACAACGGCACGGCGCTGATTTTGGACGGTTCGGTTCCTGACGCGGTTTCGGTGGCGGTGTCCGGAAATTTTGAGGTCGGATACAAGCGGGCGTTGCAGTCCCGGCTGGCCTCGCTCGATTTTACCGGCCACGGATTAATATCTTTCGACTCCAACGGATATGACCAGCTGGAGGTGTCCAACCTGAAGTTGGGCGCGGTGATTTTCAAACTCCGCAACGAAATCACCGGCGCGGATTATTACGGGCAGTCCGGCGTTTACACGCTCTTCAAATACTCCGGAACGTTCGAGGGCAATGTCAACAACCTGACGGTCGATTATTCTTCACAGGTCGAGGGATATGACTACATCTTTTCAGACACCGGCGACGCCATCACGCTGAGCATCGTGCCGGGCGGCGACAATGCGGTGTACACTTGGATTCACGACGGTAGCGGCAAGTGGCCGGACAACAATTGGGATCATTCCAACGCTCCTGACGGGCTTGGCGTCTCGGCGGTGTTCGGCACCGCCGTCAGTGCCCCCGCTACGGTGACGTTGCAGGATGCCTACACGCTCAGCGGGTTGTCTTTCGTGAACAACAACACCTACACTTTGACCGGCGGTTCGATTCTGTTCGATGTGGTGTCGGGCGGCGTTCCGACGGTGAGCGTGGATTACGGTTCGCACGTGATTGCCAGCGGTGTGACCAATCTTAGCTCCAAAGCCATTGAAATCAGCGCCGGGGTGGGAAAAGTCACCTTTGACGGCGATGTGGTTTCCGATTTGGACGTGAAAGCGGGTGCCGTTGGGTTCGGTCCAAACGCCAAGTTGGCGGGTGATATTGCGGTGCAGGATGGCGCGTCGCTAGCTTTGGACAACACCGTGACACTTGTCGGCGGCGATATTATGGTGGAGGGGGCCCTTTCCGGTTCCGGAACGTTGGTCAAGACCGGTACCGGTACGATTACATACGCCCCGACCGACTTGAACGGCAGCTTTGACGGGACGTTGCAGGTTGACAACGGCACACTTGCCTTGGGAGCCGGGGTAAAGCCCGGCAGCGTTGCGCTGAACGGCAGCGCCCGCGCCACCGGTTCTACCGGAGTTCACGGTTTGGTCGGCACTTTCTACGATATGCCGGTCGCCAATACCGCGCAGTTTATGGCGTTGTGCGGTAAGGTTTACGACTATGATGCGTTCCGGGCATATCTGGACACGCTTAACGTTCTCGGCAACTACTTCTTCGACTGCGCGGAAGGCAGCTGCTTCTCCGACCGTGCCACCGATGCGGCGGTCAGTCTGCCGGAGCAATACTGCAATGGCTCGTTGCACGCGAACGCTGACCATTGGGCGGCTGCTTGGGAAGGTGTGATCACGATTCCCGCTACCGGCGAATACAAATTCTACGCCACCCTCGATGACAGCATGATAATGGCAATTGACGGTTCGGTCAAGCTTGCCCACACCAACTGTTTTGAGGCTTTGGACGTGTGCTACCTTAACGCCGGTCCGCACAGGTTCTATCTCGGCATATTTGAGTACACCGGTAACGCCTACGCCAACCTGTTTGTGACCGCGCCCGGCGAGACCGGGAAACACCTGATTCCGATCGAGTGGTTCACGCCGTACTTCGGGATGCAAAACCTTACCGGCGACGGAAATCTCGAACCGGAAAACGGCTCCAATGTGGCGATTGCCAACTTTAACCGCGGATTCACGGACTCGCTGTTCAACGGCACCCTTTACGGGAAAGGCAACGGTTTGCTGGCCACGCTGGGGGTGGGGTTGCAGTCCTTCGTTTACGGCAGCGGCAATTTGCTGGCGGGGTCGGGCGGCATCTTCATCAGCAGTGGCGAGCTGGATTCCGCCATTGTGGCGGTGGAAGAGCGCGGGAGTCTGTTCTCCAACGGCGGAACGGTGACTTCGCTTTCCGGCAACGGTGCGGTCAATCTTGGCGACACCGGGCTGTATCTGGTGAACATCGGCGGCGACGCGGACAGCGGCATCTCGCCCGACAAGCAGTACACCCATTTGATCAACTTCCCGCTCGGCACTACCGCCACTTGCAACGGCGTGGAGTTCGGCGAGTTCGGCGAGTTCGAGCTGCAGAATTGGTCGACCACGGCGCACACGACCCGTCCGGTCGGCGGCGACCAAACTTTCGCAAGCCTTGTGGACGGTTTCGTTTACGGAAGCGCCAACGAGACGATGACCCTCAAGGGACTCACCCCCGGCAGCCGGTACGAGTTCCGCATTTACTTCCGAAACTGGGACAACAACAAACGGTTGGTGCGGAGTATCTTCTATGTGGGCGGTAAGCCGATCGCCTCCAACACGCTCGATTTCGACCACTGCTGGGGCGCGAGAGACCAGTTCGGCGCGATGGTGTTCCGTTACACCGCCGACGATTCGGGCGAGATGAGCGTCAACTTCCGGTCGTTGCTTTTTGACAACCCACACAGTTACGCATTTTCAAACGAGTTGTTGGCTGGGGCGGGTCCGGAAACGTCGCAGGAGCTGACGCTCTCCACCACCGAAGGGACTAAGGGATACTTCGACGGCACGCTTAACGGCGAAGGTTCGCTGGTGCAGGACGGCTACGGAACCCAGTACTACCGCGGTGCCAATGCGCTGACCGGCGGTATTACGGTCAATGCCGGACGCGCGGTGTTGGAGGCGGGCGGCAGCGTGTTCGGTACCGCCACCCTCGGTACCGCCGCCGTGCTGGAGCTTCGCAACGAATCTTCCGTGGGCGGGTTGAGCGGTTCCGGCATGGTGGAGCTGACCCACGGCGAAAACGGCTTGTGGGGCGAGTTACAGGCCGACGGCACGTTCGCCGATGCCGACATTCAGCGGCTGGTTTACTTCAATTCCGATGCCGACAGCGGTTTCGGCAGCAGCAAGAAATACATTGTTGCCGAGACGTTCGCCTCAGGCGCGGACACTACTAAGGATGTGATTCCGGTGAACGAATCCTTCTTCCGCTGCTACAGCCCGAACAACGCCAACACCTACTACCGCGACAGCCGAACCGGTGGCAGCTTATCTGGATTGCCGACCTCTTCGCATGGCGGCGGCAATATGGGGAATGTCGCGATGGGTTCCGACCAGGGATTCTACCAGATTCTGACCGGGATGTGTTACAACACCGCAACCAATGCGTTGACGGTTCGCGGTTTGATCTCCGGCAAGACTTACGAGATGCGCATCTACACCCGTGTTTGGGAAGTGGGCAAAAACCGGGCCATCACGGTGTCTTACAATCCCACTTCCGGAACCGGCGAGCGTACTCAGACGATGTCTCTCAACGAGGATGATTTGGAAAGTTATCTGCCGCGTTACATAGTGTGCCGTTTCAAAGCTAGTGGAAACGGGCATATCGTGGAGGTTGATTCAAATACCTCTGACAGATTCCACTGCTACGCTGTCAGCGTTGAAGAGGCGCGCGACTACAGCCGACATTTCGATATTGCGGAAGACCAGACCTTCGACGGCATGATTACCGGTCTTGGCGAGGTCAAGAAACTCGGCGGCGGTACCCTGACGGTTAACGGTTCCGTAATGGCCACCGGCCCGTGGGCGATTAACGCCGGCGGTTTGGTGTTCGGTAACGACTCGTCGACCGTCGGCAAAGTCGCGGTGGCGGGCGGTGCGGTGTTCGGCGGCATCGGCCAGGTGTTGGACAGCCTCGGCGTGGCGGCCAACGGTACGCTGGTGCTTGGCGCGGCGGGCAGTGACGGACGGTTGACTGTCACCAAAAAGGCGGTGATCGCCGCCGGGGCGAAAGCGAAGGCAATAGTATCGTCCGGAAACTGCGGAGGAATCTACGCCGCCGATTTGTCTCTCCCTGCCAACTTGTCGCTGGATTTCGAGACCGTAAACGGCTCTGCGCTTCCCGCCCGGGCGACGGTGTTCCATTCCGACGCCGGCTTTGGAGAACTTGATTTGTCCGGCTGGACGATTACCGTTGACGGTGCGCCGATTAACAGCAGCACTACGGTTTCCATCCAGAACGCTGGTATGGACGTGGTGGTCGAAAACACCGGCGGGACGATCATGCTGTTGCGTTAATGGTTTCGCAAAACAAGGCAGGGCGCGGTTGAGCGCCCCGCTTTGTTTTTTAACAAGAGGGATCCGGTATGAAGTTTTTGGCTTGCTTGGTTTGCAGTTTGGCGTTTTTATCTGCGGTGCGCGGCGCTGAAATCCCGGTAGCGGATTTTACCCGTCCGCATACGTGGGGCAGTCCGCATCATGTAAAGGATGTGGCATCTTCAGAACGCGGGCTTTCGTTTACGGTTACCGACGAAGACCCTTGGTTCATCAACTCCGACGTGCAGTTCCCCGCCGCGCCGGATAATACCAAGCACATGACCGTGATTATGACTTGTGAGCCGACCGAATGCGCGAACTCTTGGCAGCTTTTTTATTCATTCGGGAAGAAGCCTTTCAACCAGGCCGATTCCTGCCATCTCCATGCCGTCGGCAAACCGCCGTACTCGCGCTTCGAGACCGAAGTGCCGGTTCCGTTTTGCGGTAGCGGCCAGTGCAGACTGCGCCTTGACCCGCCCGGGTTATCCGGTTCGTTTACGGTCAAGGGGTTGGCGGTGGAATTCCACGTCCCGCTGTGGACTTGTTCCCCGGCAACGCCGCCGCCGTTGGAGCTGCCCGAGTCCGCGGCTATTCTCGATGGCGACTGCTGGGATTTGCGCCACGATCCCAGCCGTATCGGCGCGTTCCGGTTTTCGTCTCGCGGCAAGACGGTCGAAGGCAATCCCGATGATCAGTTTGTTTATGTTGACCGGTCCAAAAATGTCCGCTCTTTAGATTGGTCAACCGCCAAAGCGCAAGTTGTCCGTTACGGCATGGGATTAAGAACTGTCGCTCGGATGAAAGACGCGGACGAAAACGAGTGGGAACTTAACCGGATGTTTACCCCGGTTAAGAACCGCCGCGCTTTGGAGATATCTACCCAAGTCAAATTCAATCCCGCGATCGCGGGCGCGAAGGCGTCGATACTGCACGTGCCGGCGCTCACGCTTTTTATCGACCGCGGTTCCGGCGGACACAAACGCCAGGCGATGCTGGCGGGGGTGGAGTATCTGGAGGACGAACCCTCGTCCAACAAGAAAGAGATTTTTACGGAAGAGTACAACCGTCTTATTACGGCGGAATACCGTTTTAGCGCTCCGCTAGCGGTTTTCACCGATGAAAAAAACTGGTTGGCGGCGGAGTGGAATCAGCTGGTCGATAACACTTGCGCGCGACCTGGCCGTCCCCATCCTTTCGCGACGGTTTTCGACACCCCGGATCGGGTTTTCAAAAGCGGCGGGCACCTGCTCGCGTTTTGGGCGCCGGCAGTGGGACTGGCGCGTCCGGAGTCGGAATTAAGCCTTTACACGCCGATGCCGTTTTCCGGAGCTTCGCATACCGTGACGCTCAGTACCGGGGAAGGGAATAACGTCGCGGACGCGATTAAGGTTTGTATCACCAAGGATGTGCTTCCCCCGCCGGACCGTATAGACCAAGCAGCTTCGCTTGCGCAGCTTGCCAGCGGGTGGCTCGATTCGGAAATCCGCGAGGGTTTGAAGGTCAAGCACGCGATTGGCGGGCACTTCAATTCTAATCTCGTTTCGGATGCCCCGGTACTGATGCTGTATCTTGCGTCGGCGCTTGATCCGGCTGTAGGCTTTTTGTCAAACCGCGTCGGCATCCCGAACTCTGCCACGCTGGTTGCCCGGCTTCGCGATACCGCCAACAAAATGCTTGCCGCCATTCCCAAGTCGGAGGTGGGCGTTTCGGGTGTTTCTCATGTCCGTTGTCCTGCCCCCGAGCTGGTCGCGGGCGATATACCGGCGGCGTTGGAGCGGAGAAGTCGGGATATGAAGAGCGCCAACGGCTGGTTCTCCGGCGGCAAGCGGATTTGGAAAGCTCCGGAGGGGAAGTCTGATCTCGGCTCTACTCTAGGAGCCGACCATTGCAACGGCTACTCCTCGATGGTGCTTAGCGGATTGCTGCGCAACGCGGTTTGGAGCGGCGACGAGGCGGAGATTTCGAAAACTCTGGCGATAGTTGATAAGGTCACCGCGCTTTATAGCGGCACGGTGCCGCGCGGGGCGCAACCTTGGGAGATGCCGCTGCACACTCCCGACATAATGGCATCCGCAAACCTTGTCCGTTCCTATACGCTAGCATATCTGCTGAAACCTGACCCAGCCTATCTTCGCGAGGCGCGTTACTGGGCATATACTGGACTTTCGATGGTCTATCTGGTCCCGCCGCCGCTGGAACCGGGGCAATCCGGGGATCCGGTCGGCCGCTATGCGACGTGCGGAGTTATGGGGGCCACGCATTGGGTGGCGCCGAATTGGATCGGGCGCCCCGTACAATGGTGCGGATTGGTTTATTCGTCGGCGCTTTGGGATTTGGCCAGGATAGTGCCGGAGGCGGAAGAGTCCGGATATTGGCGCACGATAGCCGCCGGAATCACGGCTTCGGGGGTGCGGCAGAACCATACGGCGGAGGAACCCGGTTTCGTCGGGCTTCTCCCCGATTCGTGGAACCTGATGCGTCAGGAACGCTTTCCCATTCCGATTAACCCCGGAACGGTGCAGGAAAACCTGGCCGAATTGGTCGGGATGCCGTTCTATTCTCTCCGCGCGCTTTTTTACGGAACCGGCCGCGTACCGTCGCTGCTCCACCTTCCGGGCAACTCCGAAGCGTTGCCGGTAAAGAGCGGGGTTTTGCGCTGCCGCATCGCGGTTTGGCCCGAATCGCCGGCAAAGGCGGTAGTCACGCGACTCGACCGTCCGATCGCCGTAACGCTGGATGGCCAGGTCTTGGCCTTTGAATACCTTCCAGACCGTCGCGTCTTGGTTATCGGCCTTCCCAGCCGCGCAAAAGGCGAATTGACAATCGGATTCTAGAGGTAGTGAGACGGTTTGACAGTTTGACGGTTTTGCGGTTTGGTGGTTTACCGTTAATTATTCTTTTTTGCGTCCTCTGCGCCCTTTGCGGCTAAAAAAGAGGTACGTTGATCAAATTGGTTTTACGGTTTGGCCGTTGATTAGTCGCTGGTATTCACTCGTCATTCGTTGGCGAAAATGATTGGAAAATTTGGTGTTGGCTTTTGCTTTTGGAAATGATATCATTTCAAATTGATTTCCGCAGGGTTTCGGCTTGTGCCGGAATCGGGATTGCGGAAAAGGCGCAAAACTAGGAGATTGCAAAATGGCTAAGATTGACTTTGGCGGCGTTATTGAGAACATCGTCACTCGTAAAGAGTACCCCTTGAAAAAGGCGTTGAAGACTCTAAAAGACGAGACGATTGCGGTTATCGGCTACGGAGTCCAGGGGCCGGCACAGTCGTTGAACCTTCGCGACAACGGTTTTAACGTCATCATCGGGCAGCGCAAATCTTCCGCCCCCAACAGCAACTGGAAGCGCGCGATCAAGGACGGGTGGGTGCCCGGCAAGACGCTGTTTGAGATTGAAGAGGCGGCAAAACGCGGCACGATTGTGATGATGCTGACCAGCGACGCGTCGGTCCGGGAAGTCTGGCAGCGTGTGAAACCCTTCATGACCGCCGGCAAGGCGCTGTATTTTTCCCACGGGTTCGGTTACGTTTACAACAAGCTCACCAAGGTTCAGCCCGCTGACGATGTGGATGTGATCATGGTGGCTCCCAAGGGGTCCGGACTTAACGTGCGCCGCAACTTCCTCAACGGCGCGGGGATTAACTCCAGTTTCGCGGTGGCGCACGATGCCACGGGGCGTGCGTTGGACCGTACGCTGGCCATTGGCATTGGCGTGGGTTCCGGTTACCTATTCCCGACCACGTTCGAGTTCGAAGTTACCTCCGATCTTACCGGCGAGCGCGGCGTGCTGATGGGTGCTTTGGCGGGAATCATCGAAGCCCAGTACCAGGTGCTCCGCAGTAACGGGCACAGCCCTTCCGAGGCTTTCAATGAGACCGTGGAAGAGTTGACGCAGAGCCTGATCCGCTTGGTGGACGAGAACGGCATGGATTGGATGTATTCCAACTGCTCCACCACCGCCCAGCGCGGTGCGTTGGATTGGAAGGGGCAGTTTAAGAAAGCGACCCTGCCGGTGTTCAAGAAGCTTTACGATGCGGTGAAATCCCAGAAAGAGGCCCGCCGCGTAATCCGCGTTTGCGGAGCTCCCGATTACAAGGAGAAGCTGGACGCGGAACTCAAGGAAATGCGCGAGTCCGAGCTTTGGCGCGCCGGCGCGGCGGTTCGTTCGCTACGTCCGCACGAAAAGGCCAAAGAGGGTGCTGGCAGTGCGGCTGGTACCGGCGGCCGCGCCAAAAACTAAAAACGGAATAAACCGCAGAAAGGTGAGGTTGGTTATGGTGAGAAAGACAAGTTTTGTCGGTTGCGCGTTAATGCTGGCGTTCGTTTTGGGCGCGTCCGCAAAGACGGCTTGGTTGGAAGATATGGACAAGGCTTTGGCCGAGTCAAAGGAGAAGAACATTCCGATTTTCGCGCTTTTCACGGGTTCCGACTGGTGTCCGTGGTGCATTAAATTGGAGAAGGAGATTCTCTCAACCAAGGAGTTTTCCAATTTCGCCGCATCCAACTTCATCCTTTTCAAGGCGGATTTTCCCCACAGCTCGAAGCAGTCTGACAAAGTCCGCCGCCGCAACGAGGCACTGCGAGACCAGTACAAGGTTTCCGGCTATCCCACGGTGCTAATCCTTGACGGCGAAGGCGCGGTCAAGGGCAAGACCGGCTATCAAAAAGGCGGCGGTGCCGCATACGTCAAAAACTGCGAGGATCTGGTGAAGCGGGCCGGATATCAACCGAAGGAGTCGGCTGCAAAAAGTTCCGGCTGGCTGGATAGTTATGAGGATGCCCAGTCCGAGGCGAAAGACAGCAAATTGCCGATTTTTGCGCTTTTCACCGAATCGGACGGCGGGATGACGTGCAAGAAGCTGGATAGCGAGATTTTATCCTCCCAAGAGTTCAAAGATTTCGCGGAGAAGAATCTGGTGCTGTTCAAGGTGGATTTCCCGCGCACCGTAAAGCTGGATCCAGCCCAAAAGAAAACCAACACCGCGCTGCGCAACAAGTTCGGCGTGATGAGCTATCCGACGGCGGTGATCCTTAACGCGGACGGTCAGGTAAAAACCAAAATCGGTTATCGGCCCGGCGATGCGGCTTCGTATGTCAAATTCTGCGAGGAAGCTTTAACCAAGGCCGGTTACGAAGTAAAGAAGTAACCGCTGGAGACGCCCGGAGTTATGGAAAAAGAGTTCACCTATCCGGTGGGGCGAGTGTTGTTGGGTACGGTTGACGCGGTGCGGTCGGCTTACGACCGCTTTGCGGCGCAACCGGTTGACGAGGTCGACCTTTGCGATGGCGACGCCGGTTACTCCCCGCGCCGCACCACGTTGGGCGGTTCCCGTTCGGTTACCGGCCCGGGCACTTTCTACGGGCGGGCGCAGCGCACGCTGACCTTTTGCCCGTCCGACGATCCGGGCTGGTGGATCGACCGCACCGATCTCGATGAGCAGTTGATGACCCGGGTTTCCATCCGTAACGTCTGGACTTCGGCGCGCAACATTGTGTTGCGCAGCGGTAATCCCCACAACTATCTGCGCATGGCGGAACACATCATCGCGTTGCGGTTGGGGATGGGCGTGGACGATTTGGTGATCAGTACCAACTCCGGGGATCCGCCGCTGTTCAACCGCAGCAGTTTGGATTTGGTGGAGGCTGTGGAGTCCGCCGGTATTGTGGAACGGGACGAGCCGGCGAGTTATGTGACGGTAAGCGAGCCGGTGACATTCGGCGGCGACCGCGGGGATTTTCTAACTTTTCTGCCGCCGGAAAATGGTGAGAAGAGACTGCGGATGGACTGCGCGATCGATTTCCCGTCGGTAATCGGCAAGCAGCGCATTGTGTTTGACCTGACCCCAAAAAACTTCAAGCACGGGGCGTTTGCGCGCACCAACGCTTCGTTCTCGCAAATGCTGACGGTCAAGACGGTGGGGTGGTTGATGGCGGATATGCGCAACCTCGGCTATACCCGGGACAATATTCTTATCCACGGCAAGCGCAAATTCCACGGGGAACCGCGTTTCGTGATGCCGGGCGGCGGAAAAGCGCTGGAACCGGTATGGCACCGCGCCACGTTGGATTTGCTGGCAGCGATCGCGCTGATCGACCGCGGACGGTTCGTTGGCCGTGTGGTCTCTTATCGCGCCGGACACACCCTTGACGTGCGCGCGGTCGGGTTGATGGAGAAGCATCATCTGCTGGTTCCGTTGGAATAGCGCATGACCGACCTGCTTCGCGAATATCAGGCTTACGTTGACACTTTCCGGGACAGTTCCGGAGAGCTGGAGGAGATGCTGCGGCTTAAGCTTGGCCACACCATGGCGGTGGTGGACTGCGCACGGCGCATTATGTCCGGCGAGGGTTTCGCCAAGGACGAATTCCGCCTGGGCGAGATTGCGGCGCTTTTGCACGATACCGGGCGTTACGCCCAATTCAAAAAATACCGGACTTTCCGCGATGCGGTGTCGGTGGATCATGCCGCATACAGCGCCGAGGTGGTGGAGCGGTTGCGTTGGCTGGATGGTTTCCCTGCCGAGGATCGTGAGTGCGTTTTGACCGCAGTTCGCTGTCACAACCGAAAGACCCTGCCGGCTGGGTTGCCGCCGCGGGTTGAGCGGGTGGCGCATCTGGTTCGCGACGCCGACAAGCTGGACATATTCAGGGTGCTGGAAAACGCCGTGGCCGGCGGCGAATTGGAGTCGCATCCTGAAATCGCGTGGGGGCTGCCGGTTAACGCCGCGCCTTCAAGCGAAGTGGTGGAGGCGGTTTGTGCCGGCCGTCCGGTGGAATACAGCTGGATAAAGAGTCTGTCGGATTTTGTGCTGATTCAGGTGGGGTGGCTTTACGGCGGGTTGCATTACCGCACCGCATTGGAGATTGCCCGCGAGCGCGGGGCGCTGGAGTTCCGGCGCGGATTCATGAAGTCGTTGAGCGATTCCCCGGAGGTGGACCGGGTGTGTGACTTGGTCTCGGACGAAATGGATCGCGTGTTGGGGAGGAATGACCGGTGAAACTTAAAATCGTGGTTTCTCCAACAGTCCATCCGTTAAAGCGCCGCCGCTTGCACGAGCTGGTTTCCGGGCATCCGGATACCGAGTGCGATATAATCGAAGTTCCCGGCGACGGTGATATTTCCGAGGTGGCCAAGGCGTGCCGTTCCGGCTGCGAACGCGCCGTGGCAATGGGTGGTGACGGCACTGTCGCGGCGGTAAGTCAGGCTTTGGAGGGTTGCGGTGTGCCGGTGGCGATTTTCCCGGCCGGCACCGGCAATCTGGTGGCGCGGGAGTTAGGGCTGCCGTTGGATTTGCCGGAAGCCTTTGATTTGGCGATAGATCCTTCGGCGGTGGTCACGCGGATAGACGCGATGCGCATCAACGGGCGGCTGTTTTTGCTCAACGCCGGGGTGGGGGTTAACGCTGACACTATTGATGAAACCTCGCGGTTGGGTAAAACCCTGTTTGGCCGCACCGCTTACGCCGGTACGGCGCTGTGGAAAATTTTGGAATCGCGCCGCGTTCCGTTGCAGATTTCGGTGGACGGCGAGTCGCCGGTCGGCTTTATGGCGACCGATGTGCTGATTTCCAATTGCGGCGGATTGGCGCGGGTGCTGCATCCGAACGCGCCTGACATCCGGCCCGATGACGGGCGGCTGGACATTTGCGTGGCGAGCATGAAATCACCGTTGGAGTATCCTTGGTACTATCTTAAACGTTGGCTTTTCCCGGAGCGCGCCAACCGCATTGTCAAAAGGATGTCCGCGCAGAAGAGCGTCTTGGTTAAATGCCGCAAGCCGGTGGTGGCGCAGGCGGACGGTGACATTATCGGCCGCGGTTCCATTCAGGTCGAGGTGGTTCCGAAAGCGATCGGGATTGTGGATTTCGTTCGGACTTAGTCGCGGCGTAAGCGGCGGGGAGATCGGTAAGGATGCGTTTTGCCGCCTTTAATTTGAGTGCGATGCTTCCGGATACCGCGTCCTGTCGACCGTTGGTTGCGGTGGCGGCCGGGGTGCTGCTGGGACTTGCCTGCGGTTATGAGCCGCCGGACCTGTCACCTTGGCTGTTGGCCGTAAGCATGCTGGTCTGGCTGGTCGCCGAGTTCAGAAAATCGACCTTGAGGTTGGTTATCCGGTTATGTTTTTGCGGGATGCTGGCGGGGTTCGCCAGCGCAGACATCGATTTGCGTCTCCGTGAGAGCGAGTTTGACCTGTTGCATTCGGTTCAGAAAAAAGAAGCCTTCGTTTGCCGTATCGGTAACCCGGTAAAGGTTCGGCGAACCCGAGGTCTCGGGGTGCGGTATCTTTTCAATGCGGAGACCTTGTCAGCGGAGAACGGCGTGGTGGCGGTAAAACGTTCCCAAGTGTCGGTGCAATGGTTTGACAGTCATCCCGCTTACGGCGGCCACCGCCCGAAACCGGGCGAGGTCTGGTCGGTGAAAGGCAGCGTCCACCGCGCGGAAGACCGCCACGGTTTGCCGGCCATTCGGTTAAACACCCGCTGGGAAGGGGCAAAGCGTTTGCAGACCGCCGTGGAGGCCACCACTTGGAAAAACCGCGCCGACCGCTTGCGCGCGGACGCGGTACGCCGGGTTACCGCCGGAATTGAAGATTGGGGCAGCATACCGAATTTGATCCAGGCGATGCTGCTGGGCGAGCGCAATGAGATTCCCCCAGCGATGCGCAAGGTTTTCGCGAATTCCGGCACCATCCACGTGTTTGCAATTTCCGGGTTGCACATCGGTATGATGGCGCTGATTCTGGTGTCGGCGGTAACGGTTTGTGGCGTACAGCGCCGTTACCAGTTTTTTTTCGTCGCCCCGGTGCTGATCCTGTACACGGCGGTAACCGGTGCGCGGCCGAGCGCGGTGCGGGCTTGCGCGATGGCGCTGATGTTTCTCTCCGCCCCGCTGTTTTGCCGTCGCCCGGACGGGATATCGGTGCTGTCCGCCACGGTGATCGCGGTTTACCTGTGGCATCCGTCATTGCTGTTTGACGCCGGATGCAGGCTGTCATTCGTGGTGATGGGCGGGTTGTTGCTGTTCACGTCGCCGATTTACGGTTGGTTGGTGCGCGTTCTGCGTTTAGGCTGGCTGGACCGTCACATTAACCTGCTCAAGGCTGCCAACGCCCCGAAAAGCGTGCGGCGGGTCTGGCGGCGCGTCAGGGCGGTCGCATATTTCGTGGTGGGCTCCTTCTCGGTGTCGCTGTCGGCATGGCTGGCCTCGATTCCGTTGACGGCGGCGTATTTCGGGCGTTTCGCTCCGTGCGGGCTTTTGGCGAATCTGGCCATCGCGCCGTGTTCGGTCGGCGTGGTTTGCAACGGTTGTCTGGGCATGGCGTTCGCTAAAATCAAGTCGATCGCCACGGTTTTCAACCATGCGGCCGGACTTTGCACGTGGATTATGATTAAGGCCTCAGCGTTAGCAGCGGCAATTCCCGGCGGAACCATGCGGGTCGCGCGCTGGGACGACTGGATGGTGACCGCTTGGTATGCCGGTCTGATTTATTTCGGTTTCTGGCTGCGCGCCCATTCGCCGCAGTCGGAGGAGTGGCTGGAACTGTAAAACTGGAGAACGGAAAATGCGGACAAGAGAGCTGGCGGGATTTTTGGACTCGGTTTTGAAACTGGAGAATTTCCATGACGTGTCGAACAACGGGCTGCAAATTGAAAACCATGGCGAGGTGCGGAAGATCTGTTTCGGGGTGGACGCGAGTTTGCGCGGCATACAGGCGGCGGTCGATTGCGGGGCAGACTGTCTGGTATGCCACCACGGTTTGAGCTGGGGAGATTCGCTCAAGCGCATCACCGGAATGAATTACCGGTTGGTGTCGTTGGCGGTTCAACACGATCTGGCGGTTTACGCCGCGCATTTGCCTTTGGACGCCCACCCGGTGTACGGGAACAACGCCGAACTGTGCCGGATTCTGGGGGTGACGCGAAAGCGGCTCGCGTTTGAATACCATGGGCAGTTGATCGGTTTCGCGGGCGAGTTGCGCCGGGCGATGGAGTTTAGCGCGTTCTGCGATCTGGTCCGCCATAATATCACGCCGGACATCCAGTGTTTGGATTTCGGCCCGAAAAAAATCCGCCGCATCGGGGTGGTTTCCGGCGGTGCCGGAGACATGGTCGAACAGGCGGCGGAAATGGGCCTTGACGCGTACTTTACCGGCGAACCGGGGTTGTTGGGTTACACCCAGGCCGAGAACTGGGGCGTGAACGTGGTTTTCGCCGGACATTACGCCACGGAAACCTGGGGCGTAAAGGCGTTGTGCCGTCTGGTGCAAAAACAGGGATTTGGGGTGGAGACCGAAGTGTTAGATTTCGGAATAAAGTATTGATACGTTGGATCGTTTGACGGTTAGGCAGTTTGACAGTTTGACGGTTTAACGCTAACGACGTTACTTTGCGCCCTTTGCGGCTAAAAAGAGTTGCGTTGGGCACGGAACCGTGCAGAAATTGGTTTCATTATCGATTAAATCCGATTTATTGGATTTTGGGTTTGACTTTGCATCGGGAAATTTGATATCATTTTACTTCTCTTTACCGGAGAAGGCTTCTTTTTTGCCTGACATGGTGTCCCAGGAAGCCGGAGGTGGTTTGGAAGGGGGTGAAAAGCGTGATTCTGATTCGATTGAAAAAGGGCGAATCTGTTGAGCGCGCGCTGAAGCGGCTCAAGAAGATTATGGACAAGGAAGGCCTGATTAAGCAGTTGCGTAACAACCGCTATTACGAGAAGCCGTGCGAGAAGGCCCGTAAGAAATCAGCCCGTGCCCGCATCCGCAACAACTCCCGTCGTTTGATGCGCGAGATGGCGTAATTGAGTTGCGCTAGAAAGCCCATCCGGAACGTTCCGGGTGGGCTTTAAGGTTTTTTCAGGAAGCTTTTGGGGAATGGTGTGATGAAAAGCGAAAAACGGTCCGGGCGGCCCGGCGCGGCCGCAAGAAAGCGTATTCCGCAGTTGAGAAGCGGGGCGCAGTGCGTGGTTGACGGTTTGGTGGACGCCGGATGCGAGGTGCTGTTCGGTTATCCCGGCGGCAAGGTGTTGGAAATTTTCGATTGCCTTACGGACGCCCCCCTGAAATTTGTCCTTTGCCGACACGAGCAGGGGGCGGCGCACATGGCGGACGGTTATGCGCGGGCCACGGGCCGTCCGGGGTGCTGTCTGGTCACTTCCGGCCCAGGGGCGACCAATACTGTTACTGGGTTGGCCACCGCTTTTATGGACGGTGTGCCGCTGATCTGCATCTGCGGCCAGGTCGCTTTGGGCCAGATCGGCAACGATTCGTTCCAGGAGGCTGACGTCTCAGGCATCACCCGTTCGGTCACCAAACACAATTTCTTGATCCGCAGCGTGGACGAGATCCCTGAAACCATTGCCAAGGCTTTCTACATTGCCACCACCGGCAAACCGGGCCCGGTGGTGATAGACATTCCGGACGATCTTCAGCGGGCGAAGACCGCAGCCAAGACGCCGCACCGCGTGAAGATGCGTTCCTACAATCCTGTTTACAAGGTTGACCCGGCGCAGATCCGCGATCTGGCCGACATGGTCAACCGCTCCGAATCGCCACTGCTTTACGTCGGCGGCGGGGCGGTTGCCGCCAATGCCTCCGAAGCGGTGGCGGCCGTTGCCCGCAAGGCGGATATTCCGGTGTGCGCCACTTTGATGGCGCTGGGCGTGTTTCCTGACAACGACCCGCTTTCCCTGCGCATGGTGGGTATGCACGGTAGCGTGGCCGCCAATTACGCCGCCGCCCGTTGCGATTTGCTGATTTCCGCCGGGGCGCGTTTCGACGATCGCGTGATCGGTAAGGCCGACAATTTTGCCCCGAAAGCCAAGATTGTGCACATCGACATCGACATCTCCTCGCTTGGAAAGACTGTTCAGCCGGATTTGGCGATCCACGGCGATTTGCGCGAGGTGCTTGAGGCGTTGGCGTCGGAAATTAAACCCGCCAGACACCGGGAGTGGCTGGAGCAGATCAACCGCTGGAGAAGCCGCTACCCCTTCACCTACCCGCGCCGTGAAGGCGAACTGATGCCGCAAACGGTTGTGGAACGGATTTGCGAGCTGACCAAAGGCCGTGCTGTGGTGGTTACCGACGTCGGCCAGAATCAGATGTGGGCGGCGCAGTATTACCCCTGCGCCAAACCCCGCCATTTCATAAGTTCCGGTGGTTTGGGTACGATGGGATTCGGCCTGCCCGCCGCGATTGGCGCAAAGTTCGGAAACCGCCGCGACACCGTGGTGTGCATTTCCGGCGACGGCGGGGCGCAGATGAATTTTCAGGAGCTGGTGGTGGCGGTTGAACACCGGTTGCCGCTGGTGATGGTGATTCTTAACAACGGTTATCTTGGGATGGTCCGCCAGTGGCAGGAACTGTTCTACGGAAAACGCTACAGCGGGGTCAGTATCTCCCAAACCGGGCGCACCTCCAACGAAGGGGTGCCGGACCGTCCGGGATTCCTGCCGGACTTCGTGAAACTGGCCGAGGCGCACGGGGCAACCGCTTGCCGGGTCTCCAGCGAAGCCGAGTTGGTTCCCGCGCTGGAACGGGCTTTCTCGTCTGGCGGGGTGCAGGTGGTGGAGTGCATAGTGTCGCCCACCGCCAACGTTTACCCGATGATTCCGCCGGGCGGAACGGTCGCCGACATCATTAACCGTACGGTGTGACAGGAGGAACCCGATGAGCAACAACCACATCATCAATTGTCTGGTTGAGAACCGTCCCGGCGTGCTGGCCAGGATCGTCGGTCTGATTTCGGGTCGCGGTTACAACATAGAAACTTTGAATGTCGGCCCTACTGCCGATCCCACGGTCTCCAATATGACCATTGTGGTGCCGGGCGACGCCCTGGTCATCACCCAGGTTACGCGCCAGCTTGCCAAGCAGGTTGACGTGATAAAGGTGATGAATATGACCAACCGGCGCCATTTGAACCGCGAGCTGATTTTGGTGCGGGTCGCCACCGATGACCATCATGTGCGGGCCGAGTTGGTGGATCTGGCGGCGTTGTTCAGCGCCCGGATTGTTGCGGTGCGGGAAGATTCCGTGACCATCCAAATGGTTGGCAACCAGGATGATGTCTCTGATTTTCTGCGGCTGTTGAGTTCGTATGAGGTGGTGGATATCTCGCGGTCGGGCGTGATCGCGGTTAACCGTGAGTAGCCGTCATGACGGTAAGCTTGTCGGCGTTGGGAATGGTGTGCGCCTTGGGCGGGGCGAACGGTGAAATCATCCGCCGCGCTCTGGCGGGTGACTCCGGGGGAATGTCCGAATGGCACGGCGTGTTGCCGGAAGGAGCGGCCTCCCCGTTCGGCATGGCGCCGTTGGCCGATGATTTTGCGGCGCGTTTCGACTGCCGTTGCCAAGCCCTGCTGGCGGCTTGCGCGGAACAGTTGCGCACTCCGTTGGACGCGTTAAAGTCCCGTTATCCGGCGGAGCGCATCGGCGTGGCGCTTGGTACCAGCAACTCCACGATGGAAGAGTTCACGCAGAACCGCAGCCGGATCGATATGTCAATACCCGCGCGTTTTTTGCGCCGCTGGTGCGGCCTGTCCGGGCCCGCGTTGACCGTCTCCACCGCCTGTTCCTCCAGCGCCAAAGTTTTTGCCACCGCCCGCCGGTTGATAGCGACCGGCGTTTGCGATGCGGTCTTGGTCGGCGGGGTTGACAGCTACACCCGTCTGGTGTTTTGCGGCTTTAACTCCTTGGAGGCGTTGAGCCATGCGGCTTGCGATCCGCTCGGCGTTGAGCGCGGGGGGATTAATCTGGGGGAAGGTGCGGCGGTGTTTGTTATGGAACGCGATGGCGGCGACGTGGCTCTGCTTGGGGTGGGGGAGAGTTCGGACGCCTATCATCTTACCGCGCCTAAGCCCGACGGCTCCGGAGCGGTGGCCGCGATGCGTTCGGCACTGGCCGACGCCGGTTTGGAGCCCGCTGCGGTCGGTTACGTCAATCTCCACGGCACAGGAACGGTTTACAACGACCGGATGGAGAGTGCGGCGGTTTATGAGGTGTTCGGCGCCGGCCCGTATTGCTCCTCCACCAAACCCATGACCGGGCACACTCTTGGCGCGGCCGGGGCGATTGAAGTCGGGCTTTGTTGGCTGATGCTCAAGTCGGACGGCCGGTTGCTGCCGCACCTGAACCGGTCGCCGGTTGACCCGCAATTGCCGCCGTTGCGCTTGGCGCGGATTGGGGATGTTTGCCGCGTTGACGCGGCGATTTCCAACTCTTTTGCGTTTGGCGGCAGCAACGCCAGCGTGATCATCGGGAGGCCCCGCTGTGGATAAATATCCGTTGGATCAAATCTTACCGCACCGCCCCCCGATGATTTTGCTCACAGATTATGACGCGGATTCGTTCACTCCCGAAGGTGTGGTCGCCGAGGTTACCGTTGGTTCCGGCGACGTGTTTTTCGACCACGCTTTTGGCGGTGTGCCGAACGTGGCGGCGTTGGAGTATATGGCGCAGACCGTGGCCTGTTACGCCGGGTTGAAGGCGCGTTCGGAAGGTCGCAAGCCGAGGATCGGTTATGTGCTGGGATCCCGTAACCTAGCGCTGTCCACCCCTTATTTCCGTTGCGGTGCCACCTACCGCATTCGTTGCACACTGCTTTTTTTCGACGACGGGTTCGCCTCGTTTGACTGTGGGATTCTCGACGCTTCGGGGGCGGTAGTCGCTTCTGCGATATTGAGCGCCTATAGCCCGTAAAACAGCATGGCCAAAATTTCCAAAAAAACGGCAGATTCTACTTGCAAACCGTACCGCTATAGTGTATATTACTCTCCACTTTGTTCGGAATCAGGTAACGGAGAGGTGGCCGAGTGGCTGAAGGCAGTGGTTTGCTAAACCGCCGTATGGACTAAACTCTGTACCGGGGGTTCGAATCCCCCCTTCTCCGCCATTTTCGATAAAAGTGCGCTTTGGTATTGACTTCTGGACCTAGGTATGTTTTAATACCGGCGTGTTTTGGCCCGATGAAGGCCTTATGGGGGTATAGCTCAGTTGGTAGAGCGTTTGAATGGCATTCAAAAGGTCGGGGGTTCGACTCCCCCTACCTCCACCATAGTTAAGATGCGGCCGCGAGTCTGAATAGACCTACGGTTTTTTTACGAAGAAACCCCAAGAAATTGGGGCTTTTTTGTTTTTTAGCCCGGTGTTTTCCCCACTCTTCCGTAAGCGGGAATGATACTGCCTTTCAAACTCTTTTTGCCCTTGAAGCGCGGGGGTGAATCTGTTAGAATAATCGCCGTTTGAAAAAAGGATACCGGCGGTTGGCGCCGGGAATAGTTTAATGGCTTTGTTTTCGCGGATTTCGTGGCGATGGTCTAGTGCGATCCGGCTGGCACTGCGGGCGGTGCCGGCGGGGATGTTATTTTATTTTGCCTGGCCGCTTTCCCGTCCCGGGGTGTTGCCCGCGTTCAGCCCTTTGGTGGCGTTGAAGGCGGTGGTCGCCGGGGCGGTATCCGCCGTGCTGCTGTGGTCCGCTGCGGTGTCGTTGTTGGCGTTGCTGGTTCCCCGCGGTTTTTGCCGGTGGCTGTGTCCGCTGGGGTTGGCTCGCGATGTTTTGACCATTAAACGCAAACCTTTCCGTTGGCAGGCGAAGCTTCCCGCGCTGGGTATTCTGGTGGCGGCTTTTGCTTGGCCGTTGGCGCTTTGGTTGGACCCGTTGGTGCTGTTGCATGAATTTGTGCTTCTGTTTTCCGGGGGGAAAGTTGTATATTCGCCGTCTTCGGAAAGGGTTTTGCTGCTGGCGGGTGCCGCGGCGGCGGCGATGCTGGTTTTGCTGGCGGTCTTTCCGGGATTGTGGTGCCATAAATTATGCCCGCTGGGCGGAATTCAGGACGCGTTAACCAGTTTGCGCCAGAATTTGGGTTGGGTGTTTCGGCGTTTGAAAGGACGCGCTTCCAAGAGTCCGCCGCCCCCGCCGGAGAAACGGGCGCCGCCGCCGGCTACCCCAAGGCGGAAGTTTTTGGCGGGACTGGTGTTGGGAAACCTGGCCCGCGTCGCGCTGGCCAAACACAGTCCGGAGAAAAAACAGTTGCGTCCTCCGATGGTGGATGACGAAGCCAGATTTTTGGCGGTGGACTGCGTTCGGTGCGGCGCGTGCGCGGCGGCTTGTCCGGCCGGCATAATAAAACTGTACGGGCCGGGAAGCCACGGGTGGAACGCGGCCGCGCCATCGGTGGTGTTCGGTAACGATTACTGCCATCCCGAATGCGTAAAATGCGGACAGGTCTGCCCAACCGGGGCGATTCCGCGGTTTTCGCTATCCGGCAAATACCGGCGGCCGATAGGCGTCGCGCAGGTAAACCACGATTTGTGCCGCATCGCCGAGTCGGTCGAGTGCGGGTTCTGCGTCAACGGCTGTCCCCACGGGGCGCTGGATTTTTCATGGAACGCCAGAGAAATGTCCAGCCGCGTTAAGGTGAAGCCTGAAGTCTGCACCGGATGCGGATGCTGCGAATACTTGTGCCCGGTAATGCCGAAAGCCATCACGGTGGTGCCGGTAATCGCAATACGGGAGAAGAGTAATGGGTAATAAAAAATTGGCTCGGGCGTTGGAATTTGTCAAACATGATTTGTGGAACGTGCAGCCGGTGGATTTGCCGAAATCCAAACGAATGCTGTGGGGCACGCTCAAACTGGTGGCGCTGGTGGTGCGGGGGTTCCGGCAAACCCGCTGTTCGCTCCACGCGGCGTCGTTGACCTTTTTTTCGATGATGGCGCTGGTACCGGTTTTGGCGTTGACCCTTGCGATGGCCCGGGCGTTCGGCGGAGCGGATTTGGCAAAGCGCCAGATTAACCGCCAGCTGGACAATTGGCTGACGCAAATGGAACAGTCCGCCGCCGTGGCGACCCCTGCCGCCGCGCCGGCGGATGCAACAGAATCGCTGGACAAGGCTGCTGCCACCAAAGCATTCTCGAGCCAGATGCGTGAGATTGCCGACAAACTGCTGGAGCAGCTGGATAACATCGGCTTCGGAACTTTGGGCGGGATCGGCGCGGTGATGCTGCTGTGGATGGTAATCGGGGTGCTGGGCAAGGTCGAGTCGAGTTTCAATGAAGTTTGGGGAGTGGAGAAGGGGCGACCGATACAACGGCGGATACCGGACTACCTGTGTACCATTTTGGTGTTGCCGTTTTTGATGATCGCGGCATCTACAATTCCGGTGGTGGCGCATATTAAGAAAATCATGGAAAAAACCGTGGGCGGCAATGCCACAGTGGCGGTTAACTCGCTGATCGACAGCGGGTTTTTCAAAACCGGAATTACGCTGTTGCTCGCTTCGCTGACCTTTGCGTTCCTGCTGGGTTTCATGCCTAACACCAAGGTCAAGACCGTTCCCGCGCTGGTCGGCGGCGTGGTTACCGCCGTGCTGTTCGGCATCTGGCTGAAACTGTGCACAATGCTCCAGATCGGCATTGGGAAGTACAGCACCCTGTACGGCGGTTTTGCGGTGTTGCCGATTTTGCTGATGTGGGTTTACACCAGCTGGCAAATTGTGCTGCTCGGCTGCGAGATTTCGTTCGCGGTGCAGAATTACCGCACCTATTCTCTGGAGGGACAAGCCGCCCGGGCCAGTATGCGCGCGCGGTTTCTTCTGGCGCTGGCCTTTTGCGCCGAAACCGCCCGCCGCGCCCGCGGCAAGGAGGGCGGACCGTTTTCGGCCTCCGAATTCGCCAACCAGCGCGGACTTCCCCATCGGTTGGTGCAGGATATACTCGAAGACCTTACCCGCAACAAGATTCTGGCCGAGGTGGCGGACCGTCCGGGAAATTTCCTGCTTTACCGGTGCGGCGGCAGCCTGACGGTGGGCGAGTTGCTGAACGGGCTGTTGGATGAAGGGAACCCGCCTGAGACGTTGGGTTTGCAGAATCTGGACGCGGCGGTGTTGGCGGAAGGATCGGCGATTGAGGGGGTTTTGGCGAGCGGATTGCCAAAATCGCTGGCGGAAGTGTTGCCGGAATAAAAAGGAATGCCGATGGCGCGGACGGGTTGGCCGGAAATTTTTGCCAAAGCTTTTTCGTCGGCGATTCCAAAGGGAGTCGATCGGCTGGCCGGCTCTTTCTTGCCCGGGGTTTCCGCCGCGCTGGCCGGAATCGTTTTGGCACGCCGCTCGCCTGTACGGTGCGCATGGGTGCTGGTTCCGAGCGTGGTTGACCAGGATCGCGTTTACGCCGATTTGTGTTCGCTAAGCCGCACGGCGGAAATTTCGCCCATGCTCTTTCCGCAACTGACGGAGGGCGATGCCGTGGCCGCCGGAAACCGGGCGCGGGTAATCCGCACGATGCGCGGCATCGCGGACCAGTCGCCGGAGGAAGATCGTTCGGACGGAGAGGTACCACGGGTGGTGGTAGCCACCATGGCGGCGTTTACGCAACCCGCGCCGGATCCAGATTTGCTTAACCGCGGCACAATTACCCTGAAAGTGGGCGGATGCTTTGAATTCGATGAGCTGGTTCGGCGGCTTTGCGATGCCGGATACCGCAGGGTGACCGATGTGTTCGATCCCGGAGAACTTGCGGTTCGTGGCGGGGTGCTGGACATCTGGCCGCCGCAAGCCAAGGCCCCGTGGCGGGCGGAATTTTTCGGCACCGAGCTGGAGTCGCTGCGGATGTTCGATCCCTCCACCCAGTTGTCCGTGGAATCCGGAAAATCGGCGTGGCTGCCGCCGTGTTTCGGAGAGGCGATTAAAACCGTGCAGGTGCCGGAGGTTCTGCCGGAGGGCGTTGCGTTGCTTTGGCAGAATTTCGAGGCCATGCGTCTTGATACGCCGTCCGCAACGGAATGGGATCGGTTGCAGGAGGCGGTGGCGGCGAGCAAACCGCATTTCCAGTTTTTCACCGGTGATCCGCCGCCGCCCCGTACCCCGACGCTGGAATTGCCGGTGGCGTCGGTTCCGGGGTTGGCCGATGCGGCCGACGACGGCGAACTTTATTCCGATCTGCTGGCCCGGCACCGTCGCAATCTCTTGGAGTTTTTCTCCGGCCAAGCCGCCGAAGGGGAACGCGTTTTCGTATGCGCCGATACTGCGGGAACCTGCGAGATGCTGGCCCGGGAAATCGGCGATGACAGCGGCATCGAGATTCAGAAGTTCGCAATTTCAGGCGGTTTTTCGCTTCCGGGTCTGTTGGTGGTGGGACAGACCGACCTGTTTTCTTCGCGCCGTAAAAATGTGCGCCGCGCGGTATCCGGGACGAGCGTGGCTGGAGCGAGAATCGAACAGGTTTCGGAATTGGAACCGGGTGATTTGGTTGTGCACCTTAACCACGGCATCGGCCGGTTTTTGGGTTCCACAGAGATAATTGTCGAGGGCCGCCGATACGAGGTGTTTTCCATAGAGTACGCGGGCGGGGTGAAGATCCACGTGCCTGTATCCCAAGCGCATTTGTTGAGCCGCTACGTCGGGGTGGCGGGGCGTGAGGATGCCAAGCTCCACAATTTGTCCGGCAAGCGGTGGTTGTCAGAGAAGGCCGACGCGGAGCGCGCGGTGCAGGATTTGGCGGCATCGCTGTTGGAAACCCAGGCCCGGCGGTCCGTGGTGCCGGGAGTGGCGTTCGATCCGTCCCCGATGTACATGCAGGAATTCGAAGCCGCCTTTCCGTACACGGAAACGCCCGATCAGCACAAAGCGGTGGAAGATGTCAAGCGCGATATGTCGTTGCCCAAGCCGATGGACCGGTTGATTTGCGGTGACGCCGGGTACGGTAAAACCGAGGTGGCGATGCGGGCCGCGTTTCTGGCGGTGATGAACGGCAGACAGGTCGCGGTGCTGGTGCCGACCACGGTGCTGGCGGAGCAGCATTACGAAACGTTTAAAGAACGGATGGCGGCGTTCCCGGTGAATATCGGGGTGGTGAGCCGTTTCCACTCTCCGGCCGCTTGCGAGCAAGCCTTAGCCGCCGCCGCGACCGGGCGCGTCGATATTTTGATCGGTACCCACGCGCTGCTGGCGGACGGGGTGTCGTTCAAGGATTTGGGTTTGCTGATTATCGACGAGGAACAGCGGTTCGGGGTCGTACACAAAGAGAAATTGAAAACCGCTCGGCAGATTGTCGATGTGTTGACCCTCACTGCCACCCCGATACCACGTACCCTGTACTTGAGCATGGTCGGCGCCCGCGACATGAGTTTGCTGCAAACCCCGCCGCAGGAACGCCTGGCGGTCGAGACGCGGGTGGCAAAAGATTCCGACCAAACGCTGCGCCAAGCGGTGATGCAGGAAGTTTGCCGGGGCGGACAGGTTTACTTCCTATACAACCGGGTTAAGACCATCGATATGATGCGCCAGCGGCTGGAGTCACTGTTGCCGGAATTGCGGATCGAGGTCGCGCATGGGCAGTTGCCGAGCGGGGAGCTGTCGCGCAAGATGGAGGCGTTTGAGGCGGGCGAAATTGATGTGCTGCTTTGCACCACGATTGTGGAGAGCGGGTTGGACATTCCCCGCGCCAACACCATAATCGTCCATCGTGCCGATCGTTTCGGTCTTGCCAGTCTTTACCAGTTGCGCGGAAGGGTGGGGCGTTCGTCGTTAAAAGGTTATGCTTGGCTGCTGTTGCCCGATCACGGCCAGATTGACGCAATCGCCCGCGAACGGTTGGACGCGCTCCGCAAACACGGCGGATTGGGTGCGGGATTCGGTTTGGCGATGCGCGACCTGGAGATTCGCGGTTCCGGCAATTTGCTCGGCATTCAGCAGAGCGGGCATATCGCCGCGATCGGATTCGGTCTGTATTGCCAGCTGCTCAAGCGTACCATAGCCCGGCTCAAGGGCGAGAAGCCGCCGTTACTGGTGGACGTAGAGACCCAGTTCGACTTTATGGACTATTCGCCTGGCGTGATCGATCCCGACCGCTCCGCTTGCATTCCATACGGGTACATTGAGGACGATGGACACCGGATGCTGTTTCACCGTAAAATCGCGGAAGCCAATTCCGCCAAGGATATCAAATCCATCCGGCGCGAGATGTCCGACCGTTACGGTACGCCGCCCAAGCCGGTGGATCGGGCGCTGAAATTGGCGCTGCTGCGGATCACCGCCGCAGAACGCCGGATTTCGCGGATTACGGTTCGCGACGGTAAAATATACATGTTCAGACGGAAAGACCGGGTCGCTCCCGTCACAATCGCAGGAAACATTCCGTTGCTGTCCGGCAAAAACGCCGATGCCAAACTGACATCAATCATAAAAACCATCGAGCAGGTGAAATGACCATGTGCGGTTTTGCGATAGACTGGGTAAGGAGAATACAAGTGAAGAATTTGAACAGCTTTATGAGCGGTAAGTCGGTCGGCCTCTTCTCGATGGCCGCCATGTGGGCGGTTATTCCGCTGGCGGTAAACGTTGCCTTTTCGGCGCCAAACAACGGGGATGCGTGGATTGCGCGAATTCGCACGGATCATCCACGGATGTTTTTCAACGCGGAGACCTGGCCGGCGGTCAAGGCACGGGCGGAAGGTCCGGCAAGGGCGGCGCGCGACAACCTCCTGAAGCGGGCGGACGACTATCCTGACGATCCGGTCTGTTCCGGTTTTGACCCCGTGACATTCCGCGAGGTGAAGACCGCGAGCGGTACGCACACTACAACGGCGGCGACACCGATCCCTTCCGTGAAGGAATGGGGTCCGCAGGCGGCGGAGTGCGCGCTTGCTTGGCGTTTTACCGGAGAACGGAAGTATTTGGAGAAAGCGCGTAAGATGCTGGAGGCGAGTGTGGCCGCTTACCATGCCGCCTATCGTAACGGGCGGGCCGTCAACTGGTACTCCACCTCACGCATTCTCGCGCTCTGCGCCTACGACTGGATCTGGGAGGGTCTTACGCCCGATGAACGCAAGGCAATCATTGTGCCGCTCGTGAAGCACGTTGAGGACGTGCAGCCCGGCAAGGGCAAGCCGTCCATCATCCGCCGCAACACGGGCGGTATCCAGACCGGATTCTACAGTGTGCCGAGTCTATTGTGGTATTCGGGTCTTGCGTCGTTCGGCGATGGCTTTTGCGACGATCTCGCGCGCAACCACTTGCGCCGAGGTCACGACCTTTGTACGCAGATGTTGAAATTCCGCAATGACGGCGCGGGGGATGACGGCGCACTTTCCTCCGCCGTGCCAGGTTACTGCATGGGCGCGTATCCGTGGGCGCACTTCAATTTTTTCCATACCTGGCTCTCTGCGACGGGAGAGAACCTCGCCGCATCCTATCCCGGTTTGGCGCTATTCCCCAACTGGATCTACTGGACATGGATTCCGAACGAACAGAATCCATCTGTACCGCTATACTCCGGATTCGGTGACGATCCGCACACGCAAAACGCCTTGACGGTGGGGCGGCTTTACGAACACATGACGCAGTATATCCATTTCTTCCGCGACGCGAATCCCGCTGCCGCCCGTCTCGCCGCATCGTTGCGCGACCGTGTGTCCAACCAATCGTTCGCCAATGATTGGCCAATGTATCCGTTCCTTTTCGGCGGCGGGGACGACGGCGTGAAACCGTATTCCGCTGATGAGCTAGAGAACTTACCGCTCCACGCCCGGCACTTTGAGAATCTCGGACAGTTCCTTATGCGCTCCGGCTGGAAGCCCGATTCCACCTACTGCACATTCACCGCAGGGGCATCCCTAACCCAGCACAAGCACCACGATGAGAACAACTTCACCATTTACAAACATGACTTTCTCTCGCTTGATTCCGGAACGCGCGGTGTGGAGACGGATTGGAACCTAAAGTACTATTACGCGCAGACAATTGCCCACAACTGCATCCTGATCCGTCGCCCGGATGAACCGTTGCCCAGATATTGGGGACCTGTCTATCCCGGCCCGGAAGGCAAGACGAATGACGGCGGTATGTACGACGGCTCCGCTAAGGTACTTGCCTTCGAGACGAACGATGCCTACACCTACATTGCATCCGATGCGACGGCCATATACGGCGAGAAATGCAAAGAGGCGGTGCGGCAGTTTGTCCATCTGCTTCCCGATGTGTTTGTTGTCTATGACCGCGTGACTGCCGTCGTGCCGACCGACCGTAAGGCTTGGCTTCTGCATACGAAGGACGAGCCGCGTATCGAGGGGCGGCTGTTAACGGCTGACAGCGGGAAAGGTCGGCTTTTTTGCGAGACCGTCCTGCCGGAGGATGCGGCACTTGTGACAATCGGCGGTCCCGGCAAGGAGTACTGGGCGAACGGCAAGAACTGGGAGCCGGATTCCGCGTTTCTCGCCTCGGCCGAACGGGGGGCGAAGCGGACGGGGCGTGGTCCGTACTTTGGCGCGTGGCGATTGGAGGTGTCGCCCGGTGCGCCGCGTGACGCCGACCGGTTCCTGCACGTCATAACGGCGGCAGACACTTCCGTTTCGTCCGCCCCACAGACGCGGAAGGTCGTTAAGGGCGGCATGGACGGCGTGATTGTAACGCTGCCTGCCTCCTCAAGCGACACTGTCGAGGTCACTGTTCTTTTCAACCGCGAGGGGCCCGTCGGCGGCATGATCGCCATCGGCAAGAACGCGCCCTTGCGTCCGTTCGCCACAACCATCCAGCCGCAAAGCGGCATTTTCTGACAAAGGAGACAAACCGATGGACATTTCAAGAAGGACGACTGGGACGCGCCCGTGAAACGCTCCTCAGGCAAGTTCGTCGTGCTGGGCGAGCGTGCGGCGGAGGTGGCGTCGCGTCAGGAGAAGATGCTCGTGTTTACGCAGTACCGCGAAATGATCGGGCCGCTCGCCGATTACCTTGCGGGCGTGTTCGGGCGTGAGGGCCTTATCCTCCACGGCGGAACTCCCGTCTCAAAGCTCGTCACGGAGATGTCCGACGACGAACTGATGGAACTGGTGAAACTCGACGCGTCGGGTCGAGGGGATTGACATGGCGATGTGAACGGTGGTATAATCTTACTTGTCTTACTTAAAGGAGAGTGATGTACGCAATAGAGACAGCAAAAAAGTCATCTAAGGGTCAGCTTGTCGTGCCGGATGCGTTTCGCCGGCGCTATGGATGGCGGCAGGGCATGACCTTGATGTCGGCACACGCAGTTTCGACTGTGCGGGCGCGGGTGAAGAGGGCTAGACGGTCTTTTGACAAGTTGGGCTTCGTCTGGAATTTTGCTTCCGCTTGACATTGAGTCTGGCAAAAGGAGAATGAAATTATAAGAATAGGGAATTTCATGGCAGAGAAACTTTTGAAGAAAAAAGCGCGCAAGGTCACGCCGGATAAGGCGGACACCCCTCGACCGTTGCAATCTGCCGCCGTCCTTGTTGGCACATACAAGGCGCGCCAGCTCGCCTGGATCAAGCGCCACGGCATCTACAACTACCCCGTGAAGGAGGGGGACGAGTTCGACGAAAAAGCGTTCGCATCCATCAAGGAACTGTGGCTCTACGCAGACGTGAAGGGCACGCGGCATGTGTTTGAGGCCGAGTTTGTAGGTAAGATGACCCGAGCGGAGTTTCGTGCGGCGAATCCGACGTATGCGAAACTTGGTCCGTCGAAGAACAAGGCGTACTATGTATTTAAAACAGCTTTCCTCGACTACGGACCTCGCCTCGACGATCCCGTCGTGATCGCGCGCACGGCCGACTTCGGCGGACGCTCGGCGAAGGTGAAGAAGGCCATCGGGCAGTTCAAGGCCGACGGCGAGTTCGCGCCGCTTGAGCATTATCTTCCCTCCGACCTTGCCCAGATTCCGCGCAACCGCCTCCGCGTCTGCGAAGCGGCGGTACAGTTAGACTTTCTCCTTGGACCATATTCACTCTATTCGTGTGTGGATAAGAACGAGATTCAGAAAGTGATTGCCGATGCCAGGAGAAAGGGAAAGTTGACCTGTGTTGAGATTTGCGCTGGTGCTGGCGGTCAGGCAATCGGACTGGAAAATGCTGGCTTTGAACATGTTGCGCTTGTCGAGTATGAGAGCGATTATTGTGCTGTTCTACGGAACAATAAGCCAAATTGGAATGTGATATGTGCAGATGTTCATAAGTTCGACGGTTCACCATATGTAGGTGTGGATTTGCTGGCCGGTGGAGTACCATGTCCGCCTTTTTCTGTTGCGTCAAAGCAACTTGGGGAGAATGATGAGCGCGATCTCTTCCCTGAGGCGATACGTCTTATATCCGAAATAAAGCCTCGCGCGGTGATGCTTGAGAACGTAAGAGGCCTTCTTGATCCCAAATTTGATGTGTATCGTAATGCTATTCTTGAGCGGATTCGAGCGCTTGGTTATGCCGTTCAGATAAAACTACTTCAGGCATGTGATTACGGTGTCCCGCAAATCAGACCGCGTGTTGTAATCGTTGGTATACGATCGGGGGAACATGGTACATTCTCCTATCCTCCGCCAGAGAAGAGACGGGCTCCATCTGTCGGAGAGTCGTTACGTGACCTGATGGGAGCAAATGGCTGGCGAGGTCTGAATAGGTGGGTTGAACGGGCAAACAAAGTCGCGCCAACGATTGTTGGTGGAAGCAAGAAACATGGCGGGCCGGATCTCGGCCCGACGCGAGCCCGTCGTGCATGGGCGGAACTTGGCGTCGATGGGTTGGGTGTGGCCAACGAAGCGCCGAGCAAAGACTTTGAAGGCATGCCCAAGTTAACGAAGGAAATGATAGCTGCGATTCAGGGTTTCCCGCCGAGTTGGGATTTCGGAAAGAAGAAGACCTTGGCGTGCAGGATGATCGGAAATGCGTTTCCTCCGCCAGTGGCGAATGCCGTTGGCAGATGTATTAGAAAGGCACTGAACAATGACTAGGCTCAAAAACGATTCAGCTCTCATAGCCGTAGCTAGGAAGAGGTTTCATGAACAACTAGTTGCTAAGCGGGTTCTTGTCTTGGACTCGAAAGGGATCCCGTCCAACAGTGATAAGGATAGTGATCCTTCATGTGAGATAGGAAAGTTAATAGCACATGACTTGCGTGCAAAGGAAGGGAAGAAACTTCCTGGTCAAACGGCAGGCAGAATTTTTGAGGAGTTAGTCTGTGAATTCGTTGAGACGACATTTCCCAAGTTACAGCATCTGCGCCCCGGAAAATGGACCATCGAGAATTTAGGAAACAACAAAGGAGATAAAACAGCAAGCTTTGCCCAATATGAACACTTGGCGCATTTGTCAAAAGTTGTAAAGGCTGACCGCCAGCTAGCAACAATGCTTGGTAATGATTATATCGTCGCTCCTGACATTATGGTGTCGCGGGCTCCATGTACGGACGATGAGATAAACAAAGGCGCAAACATCGTAAATGATGCAGTATGCCTTAAGACGGATATCCGCAAGAAGAACAACCAGCTTCATATCCTGCATGCTTCCATATCTGCGAAATGGACGATGCGTAGTGATCGCGCGCAAAACAGTCGTACCGAAGCTTTGAACCTAATAAGAAATCGTAAAGGACATCTTCCACATGTTGTCGTTGTGACAGGGGAGCCGCTGCCTGCCCGTCTCGTATCCTTAGCGCTGGGAACAGGGGATATAGATTGTGTGTATCATTTTGCATTAGATGAACTTGTCGAGGCTGTGAAACAGTATGGCAAAGACAAGCGTGACGATATCATTGAGCTGTTAGACGCCATGATTAACGGCAAAAGACTTAGAGACATCTCCGATTTGCCGTTAGATCTTTCGTGTTGACAAATATACCCTATGATTTATGATCACTTCCGCCTTCACATGCATCGGACCGTATGTGATTCTCATCATAGTGAAAAATGCTGACCCCATAGCATACAAGGAAGAGAGGAGAAGATGAAGATCGGAAATGAAATTCTTTACGGATTGTGTCCGTGCGGAAGCGGGAATAAGTTCAAGTTTTGCTGCTGGCCGAAGTATCGCGACAGGTTAGATTATGACATGACGTACGAGGAGATAGCTCAGACCATTCGTTGCGAGGAGGCCGGAGTCAATGACTTTTACTGGGCGCCTGACGGTGTGACGGCTGTCAAGGATGAAAACAGGTTGCCCATTCTCCGGCCAATGCCGAAATGGATAATGGAATACACACCGCCGGAATTAGGTGAAATTGAAGATGACGTCAAAGCGGTGATTGATAAACTGCTCCGTCCGTATGTTCAAAGGCATTGCTCCATTGCCAGGTATGATGAAGAGGACACTTTGGATATCGCCATTCAACGGATCCGTCTCCGAGAAGGGAAGCTACCGCAAGACTGTCCATCGGTGATGATGGGGAAATACTCTGAACAGTGGGACATCCTACACCACGGGCTTGAGGAGGTCTTCGAATGGCAGGATGCAACGACGCTTGTGTGCGAGGTTTGGTACGACCAGATGTTCGGGGGCCCGATTTTGTCTATTAAAGACGTGAAAGGCGACATCGAAATGTTCACGGTCGCAATTCCCGATCGCTTCGGCGAAGATGATTGAAAAGGAGAACGGACTATGATGCCGAAGATGAATAGGCGAACGTTTATGGCCGGGATTACGGCGGGGACGGCGACGCAGCTTGTCGCGACGGAGGCCACAAGGCTTTCATCCGCCACGCATTCAGATATCAATCCGCCACGCTTCAAACCGATTGAGATCCCCGGACTCGAACCGCGCCCCGATTTCTGGAAGGTGCGTCCGTTGGAGATTATGGAGCTTTGTGCCGGCGCGACAAAGTGTTCGCGCAAAGAGGTGATCGTGCACACGCCGCTGCGGTACCCCGTATATGCGCTCTTCTACGGCGATTTCAACGACTCACCGCCGCAGACTAACTGGTCCGCCGGATCGTCATCCACCACTTGGAAAAACTACATGGGCAACCCGCCGCCCGCGAAGCAGACGTTTCTCTTCGTGGCGGGTATCCACGGTGCGGAACCGGAGTGCGTAGCGGGCGCGATGAATCTGATTCGGTTGCTTGAGACGGGCGCGGACTTCCGGGGCCGTAACTATCCAGAACTGGTCGATTTGATCGGTAAGTACCGCTTTATTATCGTGCCGTGCGCGAACATGGACGGACGCGCCATTTCGCCCGACCACCTGCGCGGTCTCGCGTGGCATGACTTTCGCGCCGCCTCGCAGGGCACATGGAAGGACGGTTCGCTGATCGGCTGGCGCGGCAGCAAATCGTGGTTCCCGCTTCCGCTTGACAAAGTGTCCTACCCCGGCGGTTATCCGAACGCCGATGGCTTCAACATCATGCACGATGCCGCGCCGGGCAACATCCGCACGGCGGAAGCTCGCGCCCTGTTGAAGTTGGCGGAACGCTGGCGGGTGGATGCCGTTTTGAACGGACACTCCTACGAATACGCCCCTACGGCCATTACCCCCAGCGCAATCGACGCACCGGAAAAGACGGCGCGGGTGAACGCGATTTCTGATCGCATAAACGCGGCCATCCATGCGGCGGGTCTAAATCCGGTCAAGCCCAGGGAAAAACGCGCACCGCGTGGCATAATAAACCTCAACACCGTTCTGGCTCTCGCCTCCGGCGCGTTAACTCTTACGCTTGAATGTTCAGTGTCGTTTGACAAACCCATCAAGCCGCCCTCGGTCAAACCCACACGCACCTACACTTTCGATGAGCTGATGGAACCCGTGTTCATCTCGCTCCGCGAGTATCTGGCGGACGGATTGGAACAGCCGTTTCTCGTACGCGGGGACGATCGCGTTTATAGTGATTGAAAGAAACATAAGAATGAAGAAATCAATGCTGAATCTGTCGGCGATGGCGGCCGCGATGGCGACCGCATTATCAGTGAGCGCGGCGACGTTTGATGTGTCGCAGTACGGCGCAAAACCCGATGGCTCGACCGATAACACCGCTGCCATCCAGCGGGCGATTGACGAATGTTCCGCGAAGGGTGGGGGACGGGTCACGGTTTCCGGTGGCGTATACATGACATATACGCTCAATCTGCGGAACAATGTTGAACTTCACATCGAACGCGGCGCGACACTCAAAGGCGGCGAGGATCCGTTCAAGTACCCGTTGTTCGAGACGAATAGTGTGTGGAACGCGGAACGTTCGCCACGCTTCAACCGACGCGCGATGTTCTACACCGTCGGGCAAACGAATGTTGCCATTACCGGTGCTGGCACGATTGACGGCAACGCCGAGAAATTCCACCATGAGGAGGCTAAGACCAACTGGACTGGTTACCGCTGGTTTCGCAACAGCGACACGAACATCACCGGGCGCTGCGTCTTCTTTGTGGGTTGCAAGGATGTGCGCCTCGATGACGTGCTGATTCTTCACCCGTCCGGATGGAGTACGTGGTTCCTCGATTGCGACCGGGTGGGCGTGCGGGGAGTGCGCGTCGAGGCAGACCGGCGTTTCCCCAACGGCGATGGTCTCCACTTCGGAGGATGCCGCGATGTCGTCGTCTCCGATTGCGTCATCAATTCGCAGGACGATGCTTTCATTGTGCGCACGCACCAGGAACAAATGAAGGTGCCGCGCCCCTGCGAGCGCGTTGTCGTAAGTAACTGTATACTCAACTCCTACGGGGCGTTCGCCATCCGCGTGGGCTGGCGCGGCGATGGACCGGTGAAGGATGTTTCGTTCGACAACATCACCTCGACCCATTCGCGCTGGGGGATCGGTTTCACCGTCCCCACCGCGCCGAAAGGCGAGGATATGGACCCTCCGCGCGGGCGCGGTCTTGTGCCGCCGCCGCCCGAGACGCTTCTGCCGTTCTCGGCCGAGAATGTCCGTTTTTCCAATATGTCTATCGTTTGCGATAACCGTCTCAACCTGATAGCCTTCGGTACGACGACACCGATTGCGTTTATAAAGGATGTCTCCTTCTCGCACTGCAGATTTAGGTCGCCTGCTGTTCCTGCCATCAAGTTCCATCCGCAAGACAATGTGATGCACTGGAACTTTAGTGACGTGGTGTTCGAGTTCAATGACAAGTCTTCGCCGCAGGAACTCTTCAAGGACATCAAGGATGTGGAACTCAACAACGTGAAGTGCGTCTATTATCCCGGTAAGGTGTTTTGGAATATGGAACTCGAAGTGGATGGCGAGGAAAAACCGATTCCCATTGAAAGCGTGGAGCAAACATTAGATGCGCAGGATGGGCATCTCGTCTATGGCCCGCTCAAGCGCGGGGAACGTACGTTTGACATTCGGGTGACACTTGATATTCAGACCACGCCGGATGGGAAGACGTACACGGGGTTCGTTGAAAACAACGCCAAGGGTGTGCGAGTGGTTAAGTTCAACGGGCCGAAACTTGACAGCATGGCGGTCAATCCGGCGAAGGCGGCACTTTACATTCCGGGCGGATTCGGCCGCCGTTTGCGGTATTTTCCGCTCGACGCGAAGGATGCCGCTCCGTGGACAAAAGTCGGCAACGCACACATGGCACTGGAGACTGGCCCCTATCCATCCCGTGATCTCACAATGCCGTGGGTCGCGCTTGACACTGGTAACGGCACCTTTTACGCCGCAGTGCACGATCCAAAGGCGCGCGCCAAGACGATCGGTATCAGGTGGACACCGAACGACAAACACGCGGATGTGCGTTTTCGCCATCCGGTCTCTATTCGGACTGGTGAGCGGTGGGAGTTGCCGGAAACCGTTTTCGCGCGGATGCCGGGCGATTGGCACGGTGCGGCGAAACGCTACCGCACCTGGTACGATTCGACCCGCTCGGCGGTGTTGTCCGCCGCCCCTGCATGGACCCGCGATCTCACCGGATGGCTGCTCGTTATCATGAAGCAGCAGAACGAGGAACTGATGTGGTCATATACCGACATCCCAAAACTGTGCGATGTCGCGGAGCGAAACGGACTGGACTGTATCGGTCTTTTTGGTTGGACTGTCGGCGGACACGACCATCTATATCCCGACTACGATCCCGACCCGAAGATGGGCGGCGTGGAGGCTCTCAAGGCTGGGATTGCCGAGGCGCACCGGCGCGGAATCCGAGTTTGCATTTACGCGAACGGGCAACTCCAGCAAATTGGCGCGACGAAGTTTTGGGATGAGCATGGTAAGCACATTGCGCTTACGAAACGCGATGGTTCGTTGCTCATCCAAACCTACCACAAGTATAAAGACATCCCGGTTTACCAATTCGCGCTGGGCTGCCTTTACGGCGGCGCGTGGTCCGACCGCATGTCCGCGCTCGCACGTCAGGCGGCGGGGTTCGGGGCGGACGCGATCCTCTATGACCAGCAGGGCGTGATGCATCCGTTCGAGTGCTGGGGCGAGGGCCATGGCCATCCGGTGCCGTGGTACGCATACGCCGATGAGCGGCCGGTATTTTTGCGCGGCATCGCAGACGGAGTCCGGAAGACGAACCCCGAATTCTCGGTCTTCACCGAAGGGCTGCATGATTCGATTATCGACACGATCGGATTCTTCCACTCTTGGACTCCGGGAGCATTTTTAGGCGACGCACTGGCCGTGCGCGGACGCGCCGCCGAAACGCCTGCCAAGGCCGATCCTTTCCCGGAGATGTTCCGCTACACCTTCCCCGAAATCCCCTTGACCACGCGGTTTTCCACTCCCATGGCACCGCGCACGCTTGCGAACTATGTCGCCGCGTTCGGTCTCCGTCACGAGATTGAGATCCGCTATATGCAGGACCGGGTGTATGTGCTCGACGGCAAGGTACCGACGCGCGAGGACTACGGCGAGGTGGTTAGCTTGCCGAATATCGGAGAGATGCAGCGGACTCCGCAATCCGAGGCGAACGCCTACCTTAAGTCCGTTTGCGACTTCCAGAAGAAATACTCGAAGTATTTGCTGCGCGGAAGATTCGCGGACGAGGAAGGCTTCACGGTTCGTCTGAATGATGCGAACGGAGGGGATGCCCGTTCTTCCGGCGATGTTGTCGCGAAGCGGTTTGTGGCGGACGATGGCACAAGTGCCGTCTGCGTGTGGAACATCTCGGACAGGACGCTGTCCGTTAAGATCGATGGTTTAGGACCGCTTAAGGGCGTTTTCGCTCCTGATGTCGAGAAGGGGAAAGGCAGCGTACTCGCCCCTGATTCAATACTGCTGTATATGTACTGACGGAGTTGAGCTATGGACGGCTTGGAAATTATCAATTATGAGGGCGAGGGGTACAGTCGGCTCGTGGACGGTCCGAAATGGACGTTAGCCGTGATCAACTACGCGCCGCGTTTCAATCCAGAAAACTTCGAGCGGCTGGAAAGGCATCTGCTGACGGACGAAGCCTTTGTGCTTCTGACCGGAGAGGCAACGCTGGTCATCGGGGAGAAAGCCGAACGGGTGCCGATGGTTCCGTTCAGGGTTTATAATGTCAAGGCCGGCGTATGGCACCATATTTTTGTCTCCCGTGAAGCGCAGGTGTTGCTTGCCGAGAATTCCGACACCTCGAAAGCCAACACCGAATACCGTCCAGTTGACGTTGTCCAATAAAGGATAGAATCTTGATGAAAATTATCCACACCAGCGATTGGCATTTGGGGGCGCGGTTGCACGATGTGTCCCGCGAAGAGGAGCATCGCAATTTTTTGGAATGGCTGGTTACGTTGGTCGAGGCGGAACATCCGGATGCGCTGGTTATTTCTGGTGACATCTTCGACACCCGGCAACCGTCGGCGGCGGCTCAGAAACTGTACTGCGATTTTTTGGCGCGGGTTGGCGGCGGCGGGCTTTGCCAACGGGTGGTGGTAATCGCTGGCAACCATGATTCCCAAGCGTTGCTGGAATCCGCCAAAGAGCCGTTGGCCTGCATAAGAGTGGTAGTGTCCGCGTCGTTTGACGCCAACAACCCCGCATTGTTGGCGGTGCCGGTGAAAAATGCCGATGGCTCGGTTGGTTTGGTTATCGGCGCGATTCCGTTTATGAACAACGCCGAACTGGCAAACCTTGGTAACGAAGGAAATCCCGAAGAGGAGCGCGAGGTGCGCGTCCGGCGCGGGTTTGAACGGAGTTATGCGCTGGCGTTGCAGTCGGCAAAGGCGGTAGCCGCCACCGCGCCGGTGGTGTTAACCGGACATTGCTATTTGGCGGGCAGCCGACTCTCCGACTCAAAGAGCGAACGGGCGATGGCGAATGTCGGCGGGCTGGGCGGATTTGACGCGGCCGCGATGGGTACAGCGGATTACGTAGCGTTGGGACATTTGCACCAACCGCAGTGTGTGGGCGGAAAGGAGACGATCGCCTATTCCGGGGCGCCTTTGGCGATGAGTTTCGCCGAGGCCGGGCAGCGGAAATACGTGAATGTGGTAACCTTCGGGACTAGGGCCGGCGATCCGGTCACTGTGGAAAAACGTGAGATTCCGCAATGGGCGCTGTTAAAGCAACTTCGCGGCACTGCCGACGAGTTGCGGGACGCGGTGAGTGCGGAGCGTGGCGAGGAAAACCGCAAGACCTATCTTTCGGTACAGGTGACGGAATTGGACGGCGATTTCAGCGCGTTGGTAAACGAATTCCGGACGATACTGGCGGGACGTAATGTATTGCTGCTGTTCCCGGAGGACGTTCGTCCTCGCCAAACTGCGGGGCTGAACGGTTTGGTGGAGCAGGGGGTTGAATTGGAGTCGATGACGGAACTGGAAATGGCTCGGATGCGGCTTCAGGATGCCGGGATAGCAAATCAGGAGTTGGATCGGCTGCTTCTCTTGGTCAACGATGTTATAGAATATGTTAATAATTAATGGAGGCGCGTTTTGAAAATTTTAAAATTGCGGTTTAAAAATCTCAACTCGCTGGCGGGCGAGTGGTCAATCGATTTCACGTCACCGGAATTTGCCGACGGGCTTTTTTTGATCAACGGTGCGACCGGTGCCGGGAAAACTACCATTTTGGACGCAATCACGCTTGCGCTTTACGGAAGCACGGCGCGGGTAAAAGTAACCGAGAACGAAAACGCGGTTATGTCCTACGGAACGGGCGATAGTTTCAGCGAGCTGACTTTTTCTTGCCATGCGGGTATGTTCACCGCCTGTTGGGAACAGCATCGCGCCCATAATCGTCCCGGAGCAAACTTGCAGCCGGTATCGATGAGCATCCGCGATGAAAAAGACGGTCGGGATCTTCCGGTACACGGGCTGGATGCGGTAAAAGATATAATCAAAGAGAAAGTCGGGTTGGATCGGGATCAGTTTCTGCGAACCATTATGCTGGCGCAGGGCCAGTTCGACAGTTTCTTGTCCTCCGCCAACAAGGAAACCCGATCGCTGATTTTGGAGCAAACCACCGGTACGGACATTTACGCGGAAATCGGCAAGGAAATTTTCAATCGAAGGGCCGCGTGCAAAAATACTGCAGACTCGGCAAAAAAAGCATTGGAGCAGTTAAAATCGCGACGGCTGACCGACGAGCAGCGTCTGGCTCATGAAGCGCGGATGGCGGCATTGGACGCGGAGATGAAAAGCGGCAACGAACGGTCGGGACAACTTTCGGGATTGTTGAAGTGGTTGCGGGAGCGCGATCGGATATCGGCGGAAAGGCGGCTTTTGGACGCGGACGCGGCGGATTTGGAACGGGACAAGCTCGCGGCGCAGCCGCAGCTGTTGCGGTTGGCGACGGCAAACCGGGCGTTGAAGTTTGACCGCGCGTATCGCGATTTGTCACATTTGCGCGATAATGCGGGTGGCCTTGAAACAGAGCGGGAAAAACGCGAAGAGGCGTTGATACAGATTCGGCAACGCAAGGCCAAGGCGGAAGCTGACCTTGAAAAAATGCAACAAGCGTTCAACGACTGCCAGAGTCGTGAACAGATGTTGCGTCCTAGGTTTAACCTCGCCAGAGAGTTGGACGCAAACCTCGCCGAGGCGCTGAAGCGACGGAATGCCGCCCGCAAGGATGTCTCCGACGGCGACGGGGAGGAAAGCAAAGTTTCCGAAATGATCAGCAAGTCAAGGGAAGCTTTTACTAAAAATGCGGAGATCCGGAAATGGATAGCCGCCACTCTTCGCCATGAGGAAATGCCTGCCGGCGAAATAAGCGGGACAGAGATATCCCTATGCCGGGAGTTTGAGCGCGAACGGGAGAGAAAGGCCCAAGCGGAGCTTAAGTTGAATGAGGTCAATGATTTGTTCAGCAAAGCCAAAGCTGCGGCGGAAGAGGTCCGCGCCGAGTTTTCCGTGCGTTTTCAAGACTTGGAAGCGCTGGTTAAAAAAGCACGGGAAGCGCGCGATTTCGCAAAAGAGATCGAAGGGCTGGAGGAAAAGCGCGGACGGTTGCGGGATGGTTGTCCCTGTCCTTTGTGCGGTTCGCTTGACCATCCCTACTGCCGGGGGAATGTTCCCGAGTTATCGCAACAGGAACGGGATCTGCGTGAAGCGGAAAAACTACGCGACGATTTGATGCTGCGCAAAAATCAAGCCGAGGCCGACGAGAATTCTGCCCGTAATCAGTGCGACAACCAGCGTCAGAAGCTTGATGCCATCGAAAAATCGATTGAGCGTAAAGGCCGGCAGTTGTTGACGCTGCAGGACTATTTGGAAAAATCGTCTGACGAGTTACTGCGCGACTGTAGTGCGCAGGAGTTGCGGTTGCTGGAACTGAGGACCCGCCGGGAAGAAAAACTGGCGGCATTGGCTGATGCAGAAGCGGAGTGTAAGGCGCTGGAGAAACGGCGGCGGGATTGCGGGGTAAACGGGGATGTCGCGACCGCCGAGAAGAATTTGTCCAACGAGTTGGAGTTAGCCCGGGAAAAACTCCAACTGGCGCAGCGGCAGTTGGCGCAGGCGGAACAGGCGAAAAACAGCGGGGAGAACGAGTTGGCTGCTGCCACCGCCGGATTGGCCACTGCAAAAAACATTGCCAAAAGCGCGGCGGCAGAATTTTTGGAAGCGATTCAAAAGGCGGGATTCGCGGACGAAGCCGAATGGCGGGAAGCCTGCTGGAGCGAACCGGAAATAAAACGTGCCGATGCGGTAAAACAGGCTTTGTCCAATCGCGATTCGGCGCTGTCCGGCCGCCGGGAGACTTTGGCGGCGGCATCCAATCAAAACGCGCTTGCCGCGCCGGCTGACCGTGAAACGGCGGAACGGGTTACCGCCGAGGCGGAAAAGGAATTTGTCGCGCTGTCGCAAAACCTGCAAGCCAAATCTTCCGAACGCGGGAAAATAAGCGAGGCGTTACGCGTTAACGCGAGCTTGGATAGCGATATCGCGCGAAAGCAAAAGGAATGTGAAGATCTTGATAAAGTCCAAATGGATTGGGATACGTTAAACAAATATCTGGGCGGTCAGGACGGGAAACAGTTCAAGTCGTACGCGCAGGGGCTGACCTTGGCCAGGCTGATCAAATATGCCAACCGCCATTTGGATAAAATGACCTGGGGGCGGTATCAGATGGTATGGTCGGGTAACGGTGGCGACGGCGAAAAACTGCTGCCGTCGATTGACGACCGGGCGTTGTCGCAAATACGTTCGGTGGACAACCTGTCCGGCGGCGAGCGGTTTCAGGTTTCCCTGTCGTTGGCATTGGGGCTGTCGGAGTTGTCGGGTCAGCGGCTGGAAGTGGATTCGCTGTTTTTGGACGAAGGTTTCGGAACTTTGGACGATCAAACCCTGGACACTGCCATCCAAACTCTGGAAGGCATCCAGCAGGGAGGGAAACTCATCGGGATTATTTCCCACGTTTCGGAGCTCGAACGGCGGATACCGGTTCAGATTACCGCCGAAAAAATCGGCGGCGGCGTCAGCAGTTTGTCCGGGGCAGGGGTGACTCGTCGGTAGGCGAAACGGCGCGAATTTTCGATTTTTCTCCGTTTGGGCTTGCTTTTCCCAAGCGCTTATAGTAAATTACGCACTTTCTCAACCGGCATGGGCTGTCGAGTGGCAGTGTGCCATGCGGAAGCGAAGGCGATGCGCAACAGGGCGCTCGCCAAAGCGGATTAACCCGGGCGGCAGGCGCAAGAGGCGCCGGTCTCCCAAAAAGTTAGGATTACAGTAATGGAAATGCCTGTTTCGAGCACCACTGGGCTCACTCTTAAGGACCTGCTGGACGCGGGTTTGCACTTCGGACACCAGACTAAGCGCTGGAACCCCAAGATGAAACCCTACATTTTTGACAAGCGCAACGGGATCCACATCATCGATTTGACCCAGACCGTGCCGATGCTTGAAACTGCCGCCAAGTTCCTGCGGGACACCGTGCTGGAAGGCAAGAAGATTCTCTTTGTGGCCACCAAGAAGCAGTCTCAAGAGGTGGTCAAGGCCGCCGCGCTTGAGTGTGGCCAGTATTACATGACCGAGCGTTGGCTCGGCGGTACCCTCACCAACAACGAGACCATTCGCAAGAGCGTGAAGCGCATGCGCCAGATTGAGACGATGGGCCGCAACAACAACGGTGTCCTGTCGGTTCACAAGAAAGAGGCCTCCTGCCTCCGCCGCGAACTCGACAAGCTTCAGCGCAACCTCAGCGGCGTGGCCGATATGGAGCGTATGCCCGGAGCGTTGTTCATTGTGGACATCTGCCGCGAGCAGAACGCCGTCCGCGAGGCGCTTCGCCTTAAGATTCCGGTGGTCGCGCTGGTCGATACCAACGCCAATCCGGATCCGATCGATTACGTGATTCCCGGCAATGATGACGCCGTGCGCGGCATCAAGCTTATTGTTGACGCTTTGGCGAAAGTGGTCAAGACTGCGGACGAGGAGTATTCCCGTGTCGCCGCCGAGAAGCTGCGTCAGCGCGAGGCCGAGCAGGCCGCCCAGGAAGCCCAGGAGCGCGCCGCCCGCAAGCAGCGCAAGGACGCGGCCAAGGCCGAGGGCATGAAGATGGCCCAGGACAAACTGCGTGAAAGCCGCAAACGCGCCGCCAAGGCCAGCGAAGCCGCTGCTGAAACCGCAGAAGCCGCTCCTGAAGCGCCGGCGCCCGCCGCTGAATAAAACCGAATCGGAACAACCCCTAGAAAGGATTTTTGACATGGCTATCACTGCTAAAATGATTAACGATCTCCGTCAGTTGACCAACTCCGGCATTATGGACTGTAAGAAAGCCCTCACGGAAACCAACGGCGATGTCGAGGCTGCAATCAAGATTCTTCGCGAGAAGGGCTTGGCAATTCAGGTTAAACGCGCTGACAAAGAGTCCAAAGAGGGCGTGATCAAGGCGCTTTCCGCCGCCGACGGTAAGACCATCGCGATGGCTGAAGTCAACTGCGAAACCGACTTCGTTGCCAAGACCGACAACTTCCAGAACTTCGCCGCGGCGGTTACTGCCAAGGTGCTGGAGATCGGCGAGGATTTGGGCGATTCCATGAAGGAAGAGCACATGACCATTTGCTCCCAGACCGGGGAGAACGTGAAGATCCACCGCGCCGCGCGTTATATCCAGAGCGGCACCGGTATCGTCACCTCTTACATCCACATGGGCGGTAAGGTCGGCGTTCTGGCCGAGGTGACCTGCGGCAAGCCGGAAACGGCGGCGAATGCGCTGTTCTCCGAGTTCGTCCACGACGTGGCGTTGCAGATTGCCGCTGCGGCCCCGCGTTTCATCTGCTCCAGCGAAGTTCCCCAGGCCGACATCGACGCCGAGTTGGAAATCAAGCTCAACGCGATGAAGGAACAGAAGGGCAAGCTTCCTCCGGAGAGCGCGCTTCCCGGCATCAAGATGGGCATGGTGAACAAGTTCTATTCCGAAATCTGCTTGCTTGACCAGCCGTTCATCAAAAACGCCCCCGGCGAGAAGACCACCATCAAACAGTTGCTTGAGAAGGTCTCCAAGGAAATCGGAGACGAGATCAAGATCGCCCGTTTCACCCGCTTCCAGTTGGGCGCGAAATAGGCATCCCACGGTTTGATGCGATTATCCAAACCCCGCCCGCGCCCGCGTGGACGGGGTTTGTCTTAACCGGCAAGCAGCATGAGAGTCGGAGTTGTTGGATAGAGGAGATGATATGAGCCAAAACAATGACCACGGGGAGTGTTCCCCTTCCGCATGCAGTACGTGTTCGCATGCTTCGGGCTGTCCTTCCGCCAAAGCGTCGGCCGGTGACCCGGACGCCAAACTCAAATCGCGTCTTTCAAAAATTCGCCGCAAGGTGGTGGTGATGTCCGGCAAGGGCGGCGTGGGCAAAAGCACCATCGCGGTGAATCTGGCGATGTCCGCCATGTTGGCCGGCCAGCGCGTGGGTTTGCTTGACGTCGATCTGCACGGGCCAAGCGTCCCGACCATGTTGGGGCTGGAAGGCCGTCGGCTGGAGGCCGATGACCAGGGTATCATCCCGATCAGCTTGGGCGGGTTGTCGGTTATTTCCACCGGTTTTCTGTTGAGCGATCCCGACGCGCCGGTGGTTTGGCGCGGCCCGGTGAAAATCGGCGTGATCCGCCAGTTCCTCGAAGAGGTAAACTGGGGAGACTTGGATTTGCTGGTGATTGACGCTCCGCCCGGTACCGGAGATGAGCCGCTGACGGTGTGCCAACTGATTCCCGACCTTGACGGCGCGGTGATTGTGACCACGCCGCAAAAGGTTGCCGCCGTGGACGTCCGCAAATCGGTCTCCTTCTGCCGGGAACTCAACCTTCCGGTATTGGGGGTGGTGGAAAACATGAGCGGGTTCGTCTGCCCGCATTGCGGCCAAGTGGTTGACATTATGAGCCGCGGCGGCGGCCAGAAATTGGCGGAATCGATGGGCGTGCCGTTTTTGGGCGCGGTTCCGATCGACCCCGCCATTACGGCTTCCGGCGATTCCGGCCGGGCGTTTGTTGAATCGACCGACGTCACTCCCGCCGCACAGGCGTTTCGCGACATTCTGGCGAAACTCAATTTCTAACCAGCGAGGCCGACGTGGGTTTCTTGCCGACCGTTCCGTACACCGCGATTCTAGCCAACGGCGATTTCCCTCAAGCGCCGGAGCCGTTGACCGCTTTGCGGAAGGCGCGGAGAATCGTGTGCTGCGATGGCGCGGCGGATGTCCTGGCGGCGCAAGCGCCGGATTTGTCCGCCGCGTGGGTGGTGGGCGATCTTGACAGCCTGTCGCCCGAAACCCGCGCCAAATACGCCCCGAGGCTGCGCAAGGTCTCGGACCAGGAGACCAACGACCTTGCCAAGACTTTTGCCTTTTGTCTTTCCCGCCGTTGGCTGGACGTGGTTTTTCTCGGTATTTCCGGCAAACGCGAAGACCACACGCTGGGCAACCTTTCGCTGCTGGTGGATTTCGCGCGGGCGGCGCGGATTACGGCGTTAACCGACCACGGTATTTTCACCCCGTTGCTCAGTTCGGCACATTTCGTTTCCTTCCCCGGCCAGCAGGTCTCGATCTTCTCATTCGAGCCGGGATTGCGGGTTTACGCCGAAGGCTTGAAATGGCCTTTGGACCAAGTGCCATTCACCCGCTGGTGGCAGGCGGCGTTGAACGAATCGCTGGGAGACAGTTTCCGGCTGACTTTTGAGGGCGGACCGTTGCTGGTGTTCCAAACGTATGCGGGGAAACAATGAGAAAAGCGTGGATTTCGCCGGCCGCCGGAGCGTGGTACCAAAACAGCCGCATGACGCTTGAATACGACATGGAACATTTCAAGCGGGAAATTTCCGTTCTGCGCAAGCGCAACATTTGCGCGGTGGTGGTGCCGCATGCGGCTTACCGTTTCTCCGGTAAAACCGCGGCCCGGGTGTTTTTGCGGCTTGACGCCCGCCAGTACGACCGTATCGTCATTCTCGCGCCCAGCCATTTTGAGGAGTTTCGCAACCAGATCAGCGTGCCAGACGCCACCCATGTGATTACCCCGCTGGGGGAACTCCGCATGGATCTGGTCTGGTTGCGCCGGTTGCGGGAATTGCCGTTCGTTACCCATCTGCCGTCGGCCCACACCCGCGAACACAGCGACCAGATTCAGCTTCCTATGATCCAGTCATACGTATCGCGCCGGCTCCCGGTGGCGTGCCTGATTTGCGGCCAGTTCGACGCCCATACGCTTTTGGAGACCGCCGAGGCTTTGCGGCCGCTGGTCGATTCCCGCACCCTTTTGGTGGTGAGTTCCGATTTTACCCATTTCGGCGCGAATTTCGGAGATTTGCCATCTTTGCCGTCCGCCGCCACTTTGGGCCACGAGGGCGGCGACACCGGCAATATGTTTGAACTTTTCGCCTCCGGAAATCTCAAATATTTCATGCGCTACCTAAAGTATCTGGGACACCGGCTCTGTTCGCGTGACCCGCTTCCGCTGCTGATGGCGCTGATGCCGCATGGGGCCAGAGTGTCACGGATCGGGGACAGCGCACCCGAAGGCACCCAGTACGCCGGAGCTTGGGTGGAGGGCCAATGGCCAGTCCCGCCCTATGTACCCGCCCGTCCGATCTCCATTGTTAACCCGAAAGGAACCAATCCATGTCCGAAGCAAAACTGAACAAAGAATACGCGCTGCGGCTGATCGGCGTTGGCGTGCTGATGTGGGCGATCTGCGCTTGGTCGATTTATGACGGCCACGTGGCGTGGCCCCGCGAAAACCTAGTCATGGATGACACCCGCCCAATTCTGCTCTCGACCAATATGACCGCCGAGGCTTGGCTCTCCACCGAGAACGGGCCTTCGATGCTGACCCGCGCGTTTGCATTCAAAAAACACCGTGTTCCCGCCAAGCTGGTCAAGAAAGTCAGCGGGCTGGTACTTTCCGATCAGGTAACGGAAAACCGCGAACAGCGGCGCGTGGAGTTGAATCAGCAGCTTCAGGAGGTTTTTAAATCACCGGTTTACTCCTCGCATGATCTCGGCGGACAGGACATCCAGGCGGTTGCCACCTTTCTGTTGGGTTTGCTCGCCGTCGCGGCGGTCGCCCTGAAAGTCGGCAAGAAATTTTCCGCCGATGAATCCGGCCTGCACGGCAGCGGTTTCGGTGGTGACGTTGCCTATGCCGACATCATCGGCATCGAATGGGCGAAATGGGATGACAAGGGGATCGTGGATTTGACGGTCAAACCCGCCCGTAGGATTCGGTTGGACGCATGGCACTTTTCCGGGATAACCGGCATTGTGGATGAGATTAAGGCCCATCGCCCCGACCTTGCCCCTAAAGCCGCCGAATAACCGCCGCGATGGAAAATTCAAGCCCAGGCCAAAACGTCTGCCGATCAAGGCTTGCGCCCAGCCCCACCGGCGCGCTGCATCTTGGCAACGCCCGCACATTTCTGATTGCATGGCTCAGTGCGCGGAGCCAGGGCGGCACGCTGGTAGTGCGCATGGAGGACCTTGACCACCCCAAGAACAAACCGGGCGCGGCGCGTCAGGCGTTGGAAGATTTGCGCTGGCTGGGGTTCGATTGGGATGAGGGGCCGGATTGTGGCGGACCGTTCGCCCCCTACACCCAAACCGAACGGATTGGACTGTATGCCGCCGCGCTGGAGCGGCTCCGCGCCCAGGGGTTGGTTTACCCGTGCGTCTGTTCCCGGCGCGACGTCGAGGCCGGCCAATCCGCCCCCCACGCCGAGGACGGTATGTTCTACCCAGGGATTTGTCGCGGGCGGTTTCCCGATTATGCAACCGCCCAATCGGCACTTCCGCCCGGACGTATCCCCGCTTGGCGGTTTAAAGTCCCCGACGGCGAGCGGATCAGTTTCTCCGACGGTTTCGCCGGATGCTATTCTGCTGTGGTTAGCGAGTCCTGCGGCGATTTTGTTCTTGCCCGCCATCCGTTAGGTGCCGGATATATGCTGGCCGTGGTGGTGGACGATGCCGCGATGGGCATCACCGAAGTGGTGCGCGGCGACGATCTGTTGCCCACCACCCCCCGGCAATTACTTGTTTACCGGGCGTTGGGGTTGACCCCGCCCCGGTTTTTCCATGTTCCGCTGGTGGTGGGGCCTGACGGCCGGAGATTGGCCAAGCGGCACGGCGACACCCGGATTAGCGCCTATCGCAAAGCCGGGGTACCGCCCCAACGGGTAATCGGCCTGCTCGCCCGCTGGTGCGGTTGGGCAAAACTTGGCGAGGAACTGTCGCTGCACGACCTGTTGCCGCGCTTCGGCTGGGATACCCTTAACCGCCAAACCGTCATAGCCCGTCCCGACGAAATCCTGCTGTAATCTTCAAAACCGGCATCGTTCTTGCGTTTCCGCGTTAAGATCAATCGGACCGGACGCTGTTGGCGGAAAATAGTGCCATATTGTTTTTTGTGTTTGAACCACAGCGTTTTTTTTAATAAAATATTAAACGGTTGATTATTAAAGGAGGTTTGTTTAATGTTAACGCTGTTGGATTGGTTGATGATTCTCGGGTATTTCGGGCTTTTGGCTGCGGTGGTTTTCTTCACGCACCGGAAGCAGGAGACGAGCCAGGACTTCTTCCTTGGCGGACGTACGGTGGGCTGGCTGGCGATCGGTGCCTCCATCTTCGCGTCGAACGTCGGGTCGGAGCACTTGATCGGTCTGGCGGGGCAGGGGGCTTCCAGTGGTCTGTCGATGGCCCACTGGGAGTTGCACGCTTGGGTCCTGATCCTGATGAGTTGGGTATTCCTGCCGTTCTATTACAAGAGCGGGGTTTACACCATGCCGGAGTTTCTGGAACGCCGCTTTGGCGCTCGGGCGCGGTGGATCCTCTCGTTGGTCTCGCTGGCGGCATACGTCCTGACCAAGGTTTCGGTGACGGTCTTCGCCGGTGCGCTCTTCTTTGAGGTGATGCTGCCCGAAGTCCAGCTCACGATCGGCGGGACGGTGATCTCCAGCTTCTGGATCGGCGCCTTCACCACGGTTACCCTCGCTGGCATCTACTCCTGCTTCGGCGGATTGCTGGCGGTCGTCTATACCGAACTGGTGCAGACCGGCCTCATCCTCGCCGGTTCCATCGCCGTGACGCTCTTTTCGTTATCCAAACTCGGCGGGGTGGAAGGCGGTACGCTCTTTAATGGCTGGGCCGTGCTGAAGTCAACCCTGAAGGCCGATCCGCAGATCGTTGAGGCGTTTTCCCTGTGGCATCCGCTCTCCCACCCCACGTTGCCGTGGCTGGGCGTGCTGATCGCCTCCGTCACCATCGGCGTCTGGTATTGGTGCACGGATCAGTTCATCGTGCAGCGGTCGCTCTCCGCGAAGAATCTCCGCGAGGCGCGGCGGGGCACCATCTGGGGCGGTGCCCTGAAGCTCTTCCCCGTTTTCATCTTCCTCGTGCCGGGTATGCTGGGCTACGCGCTGTATAAGCACGGCCTGATCAACATCCCGGTGGAGAACGGTGCCCTTGCCGGCGACAAGATCTTCCCGACCCTCGTGCAGTCGCTTCTGCCGTCCGGTTTCCGCGGACTGGTTGTGGCCGGTATGATCGCCGCGTTGATGAGCTCGCTCGCCAGCCTCTTCAACTCCGTTTCCACCCTTTTCACGGTGGACGTGTACAAGAAACTGAAACCCGAAACCTCGGAGCGCGAATTGGTGCATGTCGGGCGGCTCTCGACTATCACGATTACGGTGCTGGGCATCATCTGGGTCCCGATCATGAAGGCGATCTCCTCCGGCGGCCTGTACCAATACATCCAGAGCGTGCAGGGCTTCCTCGCCCCGCCGATCGTGGCGGTCTTCCTCGCCGGCCTTTTCTGGAAGCGGTGCAACCTGCGCGGCGCGGTTTGGGGACTCTCCCTCGGCTTCATCCTAGGCATGGCGAAACTGACGGTCAATTCGGCTTGCGCGAAGAGCGGTCCGGCTTTCCTCCAGGCAATCGCCAAATTTCAGGACTTCTACTTCTCCGGTCTGCTGCTGGCCCTCTCGTTCGTGATCATCGCGGTCGCGTCTTACAGTGCGCCCCCGCCCGCGCGCGAGCAGCTCGAAGGGCTTAACTACAGCTGTCTGGACGAGTCGTTCAAGGCCGAAAACCGGGCCAGCTGGAATTGGGTAGATGTCGTCGGGTCCGCATTCGTCATCGGCATGGTGATCGCCGCCTACGCCTATTTCTGGACTTGGTTGAAATAGCTGCGGACGCGGTGTTTTTTATCGAGTGTTTTGTTGTTAAATTGTGAAAGGAATTTGGACAATGGTAAATCAACCGTTAGTTAAATTGGGCATCGTGGGCGTCAGTCGCGACTGTTTCCCGGCGTCGTTGACCAAAAAACGCATGGCGGCTTTGATGGCGGAAGTCAAAAAAGCAAAACTCAGGGGAGTGGTCGATTGCCCGGTAATCATTGAGAACGAGGCGGACTCGCTCAAGGCGCTGGAGTGGGCGAAGGCCGAAGGCGTCAACGCGGTCTGCGTGTTTCTCGGCAACTTCGGCCCCGAGGGGCCGACCACTATGTTTGTGCAGAAATTCGGCGGCCCCGCGATGGCCATCGCGGCGAAAGAGGAAAACCGGGCGGTTCTGGCCTCCGACCGCGGCGACGCGCTGTGCGGAATGCTCAACTTTTCGTACAACGTGGGGTTGCGCCGTCTTAAGGTTTACATCCCCGAATATCCCAACGTCACCGCCAAAGAGGGCGCGGCCGAGCTTCGCGACTTCATCGCCATCGCCCGCGTGGTGATCGGGATCCGCAACCTCAAGGTGTTCGGGTTCGGCCCGCGTCCGTACGATTTCCTGGCCTGCAACGCCCCGATCCAGCCGCTGTTCGATTTGGGGATGAACGTGCAGGAAAACTCCGAGCTGGATTTGCTGGAGGCTTTCCAGAAGGCCAAGAGCAAAACCGGCGAGATCAACGCGGTGGTGGCGGACATGAAGAAGGAATTGGGCAAGCACTGCCCGTATCCCGACCTGTTGCCGCAGCTCGCGCAGTTCGAGGTCGCGCTGCTCGACTGGTACTCCAACAACCTCGGCGCCTCCCGGTACGCGGTGTTTGCCGACAAATGCTGGCCGGCGTTCCAGACCAGCTTCGGCTTTGTGCCCTGCTACGTGAACTCCCGCCTGACCGGGCGCGGCATCCCCGTCTCCTGCGAGGTGGACATTTACGGCGCCGTCTCGGAATTCATGCTGGAGTGCGCCACCGAGAAAGCCGCCACGCTGCTCGACATCAACAACTCGGTGCCGGATGACATCCTCCCGAAGGGCATCAACCTGAAGGGCGCAACCAAGCGCGACCTGTACATGGGCTTCCACTGTGGCAACACCTGCTCGTCGTGCCTCAAGCAGTGCGCGATGAAGTACCAGTTGATCATGAACCGCGGCCTGGAGGGCGGCAAAACCCCGGTCATCACCCGCGGCACGCTGGAGGGGCAAATCAAAGCCTCGCCCACCACGATGTTCCGCCTCCAGTCGAACAGCGACTCCAAGCTCGTCTCGTACGTGGCGGAGGGCCATTTCCTCGACGTCAACCCCCGCTCCTTCGGCGGCATCGGCGTGGCGGCGATCCCCGGGTTCGCCCGCTTCTACCGCCATGTCCTCATCGGCAAGCGTTTCCCGCACCACGGCGCGTTCGGTTTCGCGCACGTCGGCAAGCAGATGTTCGAGGCGCTTAAGCTCCTGGGCGTGGAAGACATCAACGCCCCGAAGCTCAACGGCGAACTTTACACCGGTGAAAACCCCTTCGCGGTGTAAGCCATGCTGGAAACGCTGAAAGAAGAGGTCTGGCGGGCCAACCGCCGTCTGGTCGAGTCCGGTCTCGTGGTCCTCACCTGGGGGAACGCGTCCGGGTTCGACCCCGGCAGCGGCTTGGTCGCCATCAAGCCCAGCGGGGTCGATTACGATGTGATGGCCCCGCGGGACATGGTGGTGGTGGATCTGGACGGCAGGGTGGTGGAAGGGACGCTCAACCCGTCGAGCGACACCCCCACGCACCTTGAGTTCTACCGCAATTTCCAAGGCGTCCGCGGGGCGGTGCACACCCATTCGGTGGAGGCAACCGCCTGGGCGCAGGCGTGCCGCGAGATACCGTGCTACGGCACCACCCACGCCGACCAGTTCCACGGCCCGGTGCCGGTGACGCGCTACCTCACTGCGGCAGAAGTCGCGGAGGCGTATGAGTTAAATACCGGTAGGGTGATCGCGGAGCTTTTCCGGGACAAGGACCCGCTGGCGCAGCCCGGCGTGCTGGTGGCCGGCCACGCCCCGTTCACCTGGGGGAAAAACCCGATGAAGGCGGTGGAAAACGCCATCGCCCTGGAGGCGATGGCCCGCATGGCGAGGTTGACCGAGGCGGTGCGGATGTCCGAACCCGTCCCGCCGCTGCCGGATTATATCTTGGAGAAGCACTACCAGCGCAAGCACGGCCCCAACGCCTACTACGGCCAGAAAAAATGAATCGCACATCCCCAGAAGTGCTCGACTATTATGACGAGGAGGTCGTGCGCAGAATTGTTGAGAAGTATGGCTACGGCGAGAGGGAGGCGCTTGAACTTTTCTTGTCATCCAAGACATATCAGATGATGACGAATCCCGATATGGCGATGTGGCAGTTCGGCCCAGGAGGCATATTAAGCATTTGTGAGAGCGAGAGGATAACAGGTTCGCCGCTGAGGTCGGCGTATCTCAGGATGGATTGACATGAGCAAGGGATTCCGATTCTTCATCTATCTGCTCGAACGTTACGCCGAACATCTTGACGTGACGGCGGATGTCGCATACAGGCGGCTGGCGGAGCGCGGGCTGGTCGATTACGCAATCGGCATGTACGAGCTTTACCATACCGAAGCGTTGGAGAACGCCTTTGCCGACCTTGATCGTAAAATGGCTAGCGCCTAGCCGCCGCCGGATTAAGAAAAAGCATTAGCGGTTATCGTTTCATATTTAAATTACGATTCATTGCTTTGGATAGTTCTTTAACAACTCGTCATAGATGTCTTTCATTTTCCATTCCGTACCTCTCCACTTTGTGAAGATGTCTAACGAACAAGACCTCCCGACGTGATGGTATTTCCCTTTCGCCATAGTCAAATTGTTTTGAATTACACGTATAGTCGCGTCAGACAAATAGGGCGAGAAATCCCAAGATTGCCGCGCGTCATATTGAATAACATATTCGTTCGGATTCGCTACGTAATACTGTGGAACCATATGCACCTTAATGCTTCGTGCATTGAACTCATCTGTCATCACTCAGACGAAATCGTTGACAATGACTTTTGGGTTGTTTATAACAAAAACGTCTTTCAGCCCTGCATCAAATGGCAAAGCTTGAACCTTATACGAATTGCACCCTACGGCTCCAAAAAACAGCACAACAAAAAATGGTAGGTATTTTCTCATATTAAACTCCTTTTTCCCGATAGCATCCCTATTCGTCTCCAGAAACTAACACGTAGTGTCGTAATTGAGATGGTGTTTTGGGTAACAGACCCATTGCCATGGAAACAAATCTCTCAAACAACAATGGCAGTATACGCCATCCTGTAGCGGATTGCAATAGGATATTATTGCAATCCGCTATTCATCTTGCAAACTCTCTTTCGCTCAATTGACATCTTGGGCTAAACATGGTAAAATGGAAATGTGTTTGTTTTTGAGGGGTGTTGTGCTCTAGGACGGCATTTTGCGCGCGAAGCGAGGAAAGGCGTTGTGGAGTTACGGTTCGCGATGCCCAACGGATCGAGCACACGTTCAACTTCGCCCGCCGAAGCCTTTATGTCTTTTTTAACAGAGGATAAGGATGACCGCATTTATCAGTCCCTGTGTGGCGCACGAACTTGGGTTGATGCCGGTCGGCGTAAAGCCAATCCAAACGGGAGAAATGAAAATGCATAACTTGCAGAAAAAGAGAAATAGCAGGCGGGGTGGGGGTCATTTAACCTTCTCCTTCGGGATGGTTGCGCTTGTCGCGACGGCAATTTGCGTATCGACGGCGCCTTCGCCGTTGTTCGCGGACGGCGCGAAACGCCCGAAGGCGCTGGTGGTCATGCTTGACGGCTGGCGGGCGGACACGGTGTCGAACGGCCTCACCCCGAACATCAAGGCGCTTGCGGACGGCAAATGGCAGCCCGGCTACAAAGGCGCGTGGTCGCTTTCGGCAAGCACCGTGCGTGACGGCACAACGGAAAGTGCGCCCAACCATGTCGCCATCGCGACGGGCATGACGGCGGGGAAGACGAAGATCATGTGGAATCCCGACCTGATCTCGCGCGGCACGAGCGCCAACCACCTGCCCACCTGGCTTGTGCGGCTGACAAAGGCGAGGAAGGACCTGAAGGCCCTCCACATCTTCCGCTGGTATGCCGATCTCCGGCTCAGTCCCGACTACGGGGTGCAGTTCATCTTCGACAGGGACGACGCGAACGCCAAGACGCTCGCCAAGATGCTTTCGTTTCCCGATGCGCCGGACGCGATCATGTGGTACATCGACAGCCCCGACCATGGGGGGCACAACCACGGCTTCTATCCCTATTCGGCGGAGTACAAGGAGGTTGTTCGCGAATCGGACGGATACGTCGGTGAGGTACTGGCCGCGATCGCGGCGCGTCCGACGTTCGCGGAGGAGGACTGGCTCGTCGTCGTCACGGCGGACCACGGCGGCTGGGAGCGCTACCACGGCCAGAGCAGCACGCAGTGCTACACCATCCCGCTGATCGTCGCGGGCCTGCATGTGGCGCAGGGGATGATTCCCGGCGTCCCGCACAACTACGACGCCGCGCCGACCGCGCTGGCGCATTTCGGGATCGACGTGGCGAAGATCGACTTTGACGGCAAGGTGCGCGGCGGCGAGGTCGCGCAGGAACCAGCGCCGCGTCCGATCGAGGACGGCCGCGCCGTCTACCTGCCATTCACGGACGGCTCGACGGCCAACCGGGGCTCGGCGGACGTCGTCGCGGAGATCCGCGGCGCGGCAACGCCCGTCGCGGACGGCGCGATCGGCGGCGGGCTGCGCGTTTCCGCCTCGACGAACAGCGCGGGAAGCGTATTCCTGAAGGGGACGGAACGGCTTAAGTTCGAGCGGGGGGCGGAGTTCGGCTTCGCCGTTTGGGTGCGCACTTCCAGCCCGCAGGTCGGCGACCCCGTGGTGTTTGGGAACAAGGACTGGAACGCGGGGTCGAACCCCGGCATTGCCCTGATCGCGTGGAGAAGCGTCCCCGTCAAGTACGACTTCCTCAGGATCCGCGGCGACAAGCCGGGCGTCATGTTCAACTGCGGTCGCGCCGGCAGGAAGCGCGAGGACCTTGGTCAGTACAACCCCGAATACGGGAAGTGGACGTTCTACGCCATGACGCGCGGCGCGGACGGCGTGGTGCGCTTCTACCAGGGGCGGCAGGACGGCCATCTCCACTGCGTGGCGGACGACCTTTCCGACATCGCCCTCAACACCGGCCTCCCGTTTTTCCTTGGACAGGACGGAACCGGGAAGTACCGCCATCCGTTCGTCGGCGACATCGACGAGTTCTCGCTCTGGACGCGCGCGCTCACGCACGAAGAGGTACGCCGCATCTTCGAGTCGGGACGATGACGCGCGGCTCAAGGATTCATAAGAAGGGAGGCGCATCATGTGCAAGGCAGTAGAGGAATTCGCGGAACGCCGTGCGGCTTAGGCCAAGGCCGAGGGTATTGTTGAGGGCGAGCGCAAGGGTAAGCGCGAGACCATGCTTGCAACGGCGAAGCGGATGCTGGAGGGCGGGATGCTCGCATTGAAGGGCATCGCGAGGTTTTCCGGTCTTTTGCTCGTGCAGGTCAAGAAGCTCCAGGCGGAAATGGCGTGAGAAATTTCGGCTCTTCAAAGTTTTTGGCTCTTCAAAAAATTCAGTGGAAAGCTCCTGCGGCGCCCACGCTTGCGTGATCCCAGCATGGGAAGCGTTTCTTTTCAGACAGGATTTAAAGGATTTGAACCGTGGAGATCGTGTAGAAACGGGTAGAATGAGGGGAGGGAAATGAAGAATGAAGAGTGACGAGATAAGAGTGACGAGAGGTGGGAAACAGGGAGATCGTGTAGAAACAGGGAAAATGAGGGGTGGACAATGAAATATTTTAGCCGCAAAGGAGAGTAAAGTGCCGAAGACTGAGTTGGCAAGATATCGGGGAACCCTGCCAATCTTGTAAATCTTGTCTAAAAACATCTTCATCTTTGCGTCTCTCTGCGTTCTCCTATGAGAACAAAAGTCAATAGGCAAAATCGCTTTGGCGATTTCCGCATTCCTCTTCCGATTGCTTGATGTATGTCTTTCTCCTATTCGCAGTATCGGACAGCCTTTCCGGGCTTTTGTCGTGCGTCTGCATTCTGTAATCCATCCTGCGGGGGTGCAACCTTTG